>NZ_JAGPXY010000017.1 GCF_018070325.1 Micromonospora sp. H61 | reverse complement strand
GACGAGCAGGCGGCCAGGCAGCCGTCGGACGCCGGATGACGCGACGATGAGGCTGGTCAGCCGGCGCGCCCGCGCGCAGTGGCCGCTGCTGGCAGCCCTCCTCGGGGTCGTCACGATCGGCGCGACACTGCTGGGTACCTGCACCCTGTTGGTCACCCGCACCGCCGAGCGGGCGCTGGAGGTCGCCATGGCCCGCGCCGCCCCCGCCGCCGTCGACGTGACCGTCTACACCGGCACCGTCGAGGGCCGGGACACGTCGTCCGTCGCCGCCGACACCCGCACCGTGGTGGCCTCCACGCTCGCCCCGTTTCCGGTGACGACAACCGCGCGGGCGTCGACGGTGCTGCGGGCGCTGCCGCCCGCGCTCGCCGCTGGCACCACAGTGCCGGCCCAGGCGTACCTGTCCGGGCTGGACGACCTGCCGACCCGAGCCGAGCTGGTCACCGGGCGCTGGCCACAGCACCCAGGCGACGCGGTGCTGCTGGAGTCCACCGCACAACTGCTCGGCCTCACCCCCGGCCGCCGGGTACGCCTCGGCGCCGAACTGGCCCACGCGCCCGTCCCGGCCGTCGACGTGGTCGTCGTCGGTGTGGCGCGCCCGCTGCCGGGGCGCGGCTGGGACCGCGACCCGCTGGCCGCGGCCGGCTCCGCCACCGGCTACCGGGACGGACGCTTCCAGCAGCCGGTCAACGCCTACGGCCCCTTCCTCGTCGACCTCGCCGACCTGGTCACCACCGGTGCCACAGTCGACCGGCTGGAGGTCACCGCCCATCCGGACCTGTCCGACAGCAACCGCCACGACCTGGAAACCGTGGCCGGGGCCGTCGGCAGTGCCGACGACCGGCTGGCGGGCACCCTCGGCGACCGCGTCCGGCTCGCACGTGTCGCCTCCGAACTGCCACTGACCCTGCGGGCCGCCGACGACCAACGGCACGTCACCGCCGCCGTCGTCCTGGCCATCGCCGTCCTCGGCGGTGTCCTGGCCGCGACGGCACTCGTCCTCGCCGGTCGTCTGACCACTGGCATACGTGCCGACGAGACTGCCCTGCGGTCCGCCCTGGGCACCAGCCGTCGCCAACTCGCCGCCACCGCGACACTCGAGGCCGGGCTCGTCGCCGCCGTCGCCGCCGCGATCGCGATACCGGCCTCGTCGGCCCTGCACGCCGGCCTGACCCACCTGCCGCCGCTGGACGGTGCCGGCCTGACCGTCCGGCCGGCGATCGCCGGTGCCCAGGTCCTCGCGGTCGCCGGCGGCGCGCTGGTGCTCGCCGCTGTACTCATCGTCCTGGCCGTCCGGCCCGTCCCGGCAGCCGGCGACCAACGAACCCGCCGCGAACTGCTGGCCCGATCCGGCGCCGACCTGATACTCGCGGTGTTCGCCGCCGCCGGCTGGTGGCAGCTGTACGCGCAGTCCACCGCCGCCAGCCCACGCGCCGACGCGGTCCGGGTGCTCGCGCCGGCGCTGTTGCTCATCGCAGGCGCCGCCCTGGCTCTCCGGGTGGTACTGCCCGCCCTTCGCGGCGCCGACCGGCTGGCGTACCGCGCCCGCGGGCTGGCGCTTCCGCTGGCGGTCTCCGAGGCCGCCCGCCGGCCACAAGCGGGCGCCGCCGGACTGCTCGACGGACTGGCCTGCGCGGCCGGAACCTTCGGCCTCGCCTTCGACGACACGTGGCACCAGTCGCAGCGCGACCAGGCCGCGCTCGCCGTCGGCACCGACCTCGCACTCACCCTCGGCACGGCGCCGGTGGCCGGAGACGGCGCGATCGTCAGCGCGGCCACCGCGGGGGCCGTGAGTCCGGCCCTCGACCGTGGCACCGCCGTCGGTCAGTGGCTCGGCAGCGCCGGCGACGCGCCGCGCCTGGTCGCCGTCGACACCACCCGCGCCGACGCGCTGCTGCGCGGGCGGCTGGACAACGACCGCGGATGGGCGGACGTGGGCGCCACGCTGGCGCCACGCACCCGGGTCGACGGCCTCGCCGTTCCGGCTGGCGCCCCACTCGTCCTGACCGGGACCGCCGCCGGCGACACCCCGCTCTCCGTGACGCCCCGGCTGATGCTGCAGGACGCCACCGGCCTACGCACGTCCTGCACCGGTCCCGCCGTACCGCTCGACGGCCAGGACTTCCGGCTGCCCGCCTGCGCGACGGCTGACGGGCTGCGCCTCGTCGCGGTCGCCCTGCCGGTCACCGCCGACGCGGTCGGCGGACCCGTCGCCGTCGCCGTCACACTCACCGTGCCGCCCGCCGGGTCGGCGGAGAGGCCCGCTGACGGATCGGAGTGGACCGCCACGTCCGCGCCGCCGGTCCCGAGCAGGTTGAGTGACCCGACCGTCACGGTGTCCGCCACCCCGACGGGGACCACGCTGCGAATGGCCGCGACCGTCGACCTCGGCGGCGCCGAGGACGCCGCCCGGACCCTCGTCGCCACCGCCTTCCCGGACCCCGGCCCGGTGCCCGTCGCCGTCTCCGCCCGCTTCGCCAGCGAGGTCGGAGCCGAGAACGGCAGCAAGCTCAGCGTCACTGTCGGCATCACGCCCGTCCCGGTCGTCGTCACCGAGGTCGTGCCGACCGTACCGTCCGCCCCCGGCGCCGTCGCCGTCCTTGCCGACCTGGACACGCTGTCGCGCGCACGTGCCGTCACCGGCGACCTGACGTTCCCGGTCGACGCCTGGTGGGTCGGCCACCCAGCCGGCCCCGGTGCCGCCGAGCGGGCCACCGCCCTGCACCTGGGCACCGTCGCGACCCGCGAGGCGGAGACCGCCCGCCTCACCGGCGGCCCGCTGCTCGCCGGGCTGCCGGCCGCGCTGCGCCTCATCGTTCCGGCCGCGGCCCTGCTGCTGCTCGCCGGCGTCGTCCTGCACGTCACCTGTGACCTCCAGGTCCGCGCCGTCGAGGTGACGCGGCTGCGCGGCCTGGGGATGTCCCGGCGCGGCATCCGGGCCGTGCTGCTCGGCCAGCACGCCGGCGTTCTGCTGCCCCTGCTCGCGGCGGGCGCGGCCGTCGGCGCGCTCGCCACCCGCGTCGTCGCTCCCCTGCTCGTGCGCTCCGAAACCGGTGCCGCGCCCGTCCCGGCCACCCAGCCACACTGGCCGTGGCCGGCCGAGGCCGCACTGCTCGCCGTACTGCTGGCCGGATGCGTGCTGGCGGTCGCCGCCGTGGTCACCGTCCAGGTCCGCCGGGCCGACGCCGCGCACCTGCGGGTGGCCCCGTGAACCGGTGGCTGACCCGCCGGTGGCCGGCGCTGCACTGGCCCAGCATCCGTGGCCGTGGCCGTACCGACGCCGGTCCGCTGCTGCTCGCCGCCGCCGTCATCGCGGCCGTCGCGCTGCTCGCCGGGGCCGCACCGGCGCTGCTCCGCGCCGCCGCCGACAACGCCGTCCAGGACACGGTCCGCCGCGCCGGCAACGACGCGAACGTCCTCGTACACGCCAACTGGGAACGCGACGACGGGCCGACCGGCGGGCGGGTCCGGATGCCCAGCCTCGCCGAGGACCTCGACAACTTGCGCGCCCGGGCGACATCCGCGCTCGGGCCCGATCTGGACGCCGCGCTGCTCCCGCCCCTCGCCGCTGTCAACGGCCCGATCCTCAACATCACCGACGGTAGCGCGCCACGTACCTTCCAGTTCACCTACCTGGCCGGTGACGCCGGCGGCCCGGACGTGACCTGGGTCGCCGGCAGCCCGCCCGGCCCCGCCGTCTCCGACGATTACGTCGAGGTCCCCTACGACGGACCGCCCTGGCCGGTGCAGGTCGGCCTCTCCGAGGCGGACGCCGCCGCACTCGACCTCGGCCCCGGCGATCGATTCCCGGTCACTGACGGCAAGGGTCGCGACAAGGACGTCCGGATCAGCGGAATCTACCGACCCACGGACAGCGCCGACCCGGCCTGGCGGCTCGCCCCGGCGCTCCTGCGCCCCGTGCCCGGCGCCGACGGCATGGGAACCACCCGGTTCGGCGGCCTGCTGTCGCGCGAGTCGTTACCGGACGCCCGGCTCGCCATCGACGAGGACCAACTGCGGCGCACCGTCCACTTCGCACCCGTTCCCGGCGCGCTCACCTGGGACGCCACCGCGGCGCTCGCCAGCCAGGTGGTCAAGCTCAAGGCGACGTCCGGCTCATCAAGCGACCGCGAGCAGTCCCTGAAGTGGGAATCGCAACTCGACACCGCCCTGCGCGACGCCCGTGCCCGCAACAGCGCCGCTTCCACACAGGCCGCCGTCCTGCTCGCCGGGGTACTGACCGCCACGGTGCTGGTCCTGCTGCTCGCCGCCGACCTGCTGGTCCGCCGCCGTACGCCGGTGCTGAGCGCCACCCGGCAGCGTGGGGCGGCGCTACCCGACCTCGGTGCGGAACTGATCATCGAGTCCACAGTGGTGTCGGTGTCGGCCGCCGCCGTCGGGCTCACGCTCGCCCGCGCGGCCGCTCCGGGCGTCTCCTTGACCTGGGCCGTTCCCGTGGTCCTGGCCGGCGCCGTCGCCGGGCCGGCGTTCGGCATCCTCGCCGCCGCCCGCGCCAGCCGGGACCGGCGCCAACCCGCCAACCCGGCCGCTCGGCGCTGGATCCGGGCCACCGGTCAGTTGCGCCGCGCCGCAGTGGAAGCCGCTGTCCTGATCGCCGCGGTCGCCGCCTTCGTCACACTGCACCAGCGCGGGCTCCTGCCCGTCGCCTCCGACGCTGACACCGGTGAGCTGACCGGCGATCTCGTCCTGCCGGTCAGCGCCCTCGCTCTGGGTGCGCTCGTCGGCGCGCTCGTCCTGCTCCGGCTACTGCCCCTCGGGGCGCGGTTCGCGCTCCGCCAGGCCCTGCGCTCGCGCCGTCCGCTGGCGGTGTTCAGTGCCGCCCAGGCGACCACAACGGCCGGACGCGCGCTGCCGCTGCTTGTTCTGGTCAGCACCACGGCGCTCGCGTCGTTCGCGCTCATCCTCGGCGCCACAGTCACCCGAGGGCTGACCGACGGCGCGTGGAGCACCGTCGGCGCAGACGCCCGCCTCGACGTCGGCGCCGACGCCGAGGCCGCCACGCCCGCACTCGCCGAGCGCATCGCCGCCGCACCAGGGGTAGAGCGGGTTGTCGTCGCACAGGTGACCGACTCGGCACGCGTCTTCGCCGAATCGACGCTGCTC
This sequence comes from Micromonospora sp. H61, assembly GCF_018070325.1. Lineage (GTDB taxonomy): Bacteria > Actinomycetota > Actinomycetes > Mycobacteriales > Micromonosporaceae > Micromonospora > Micromonospora salmantinae. Next base: position 99,979 of record NZ_JAGPXY010000017.1, on the reverse strand, counting down.
ACCCCACGCCTGGTCATCGTGGACACCGCCGCGTTCCAGCGCCTGCTGGCCACCACTCCGCTGCCCGACGCGCCGGCGTTGGCCCGGCTCACGGCTCCCGGTCCTGGCCCCGGGGAGGTCCCGGTGCTGGTCCGCTCGAGTGGCGGCGATCTGCGCACCGGCACGCGGCTGCAGCTACCCCGGGACGGCGCCCCGACCATCCGGCTCGCCGCAGTCGGTACCGCTCCCTCCGTCGGCGGCGCCGACGACGTCGTCATCGTGGACGCCGCGGCCCTCGCCGACGCCGGGCTGCCCGCCGTTCCGAACACCGTCTGGGTGACCGGCCCCGGCGCGGGGCGGGCCGTGTCGAACACCGGAGTCACCTCCGACGTCGTGCTGCGTGCGGACGTCCTGCGGGCGCAGCGGGTGGCTCCGCTGACGGCAGGGCTGGTACGGCTGGCGTGGACGACCGCCGCGGTGCTGCTGGCGCTGGGGTTGCTCGGCCTCACGCTCGCCGCCGCCGCCGGCGCCTCGGAGCGGTGGCAGACCCTGACCCGACTGCGGACCCTCGGCCTGCGGCCACGCGACGCCCGCTGGGTCGCCGCCGGAGAGCTGCTGCCGCCGGTAGTGGTCACCGCGGTGTACGGCCCGCTACTCGGGGCCCTGCTCGCACGCCTGACGCTCGGCCCGCTCGACCTGCGGCGACTCACCGGCCAGGCCGCCGACCCGACGGCGGTCCTGCCGTGGTGGCTGCTGGGCCTGGTGAGCGTGGCGCTGCTGGCGACGGCCGCCACCGTCGTACCTGTCGAGTCGGCGCTGCGGCGCCGCGACCGGCTGAGCGAGGTGCTCCGCGCCGGGGAGTGACCGATGGTCTCTCCGCCCGTGCGGGAAGCAGAAACGCCGAGACCCGTTACCGATATCGGTAACGGGTCATCTGATCCGCTTGCATGGATGGTGGGCGATACTGGGTTTGAACCAGTGACCTCTTCCGTGTCAAGGAAGCGCGCTCCCACTGCGCCAATCGCCCGTGGCGGCCCCGTGGGGCGCATCGCGAGCGGACGACGGGATTCGAACCCGCGACCCTCACCTTGGCAAGGTGATGCGCTACCAGCTGCGCTACGTCCGCACGTCCCCGGCAAGCGCCGGCGACAGGTGAACTCTACCCGATGCCAAGATCGCTTGGAACGGCACCCTGGCCGGTCGCGGTTGCGCTGGTACCCGCCGGGGTACTGAAGGGCTCGACAGCGCACCACACCCCCTTAAGGAGGCTGTCGTGGGTATCGGCACCAGCATCTTCCTGATCGCGCTCGGCGCGATCCTCACCTTCGCACTGGACGCGAGCGTCGGCGGTATCAACCTCGACGTGGTCGGCTGGATCCTGATGGGCGCCGGCGTGCTCGGCCTGATCATGACCACGCTGATCTGGGGTCGCCGCCGCCAGGTCGTCACCACCACCGAGCAGCCGGTGGAGTACCGCCAGGTCGAGGAGCGGCGGGACATCGCACCGCCGCTGTGACCCGGCCAGCTCCACCGCTGGCGGAACCGCCAGACCACCGTGATTCCGGGCCGGCCGCCTCGCCGAAGGCGGCCGGCCTTTCGCACCGACAACCCCACGCCGGGCAGGCGTCGCCGTCGGCGATTGGACCACAGTGCTCCGGCGGTGCCGGCGGCGGCGGAATCAGAACTCGATGACCAACCGGCCGCGTACCCCTCCCGCTTCCAGGAGTTGATGCGCGCAGGCCGCCTCCTGCGGCGGGAACCGGCCGGCGACCCGCAGGGTCAGCACACCCTCCTCGGCGAGTCGCCGAAGCAGGTCGAGCTTGTCGCGGCGCCCGTCGTACTCGTGCACGTACGCGGAAACCATGGTGATCCTCCGCTGGTCGGCCTGCGCCCGCAGCACCGGATCGGGCCCGCCGCGCAGCAGCGCCACGGCACCACCCTCGCGCACGGCGGGCAGCAACGCGCCACCGAGCAACGCGGTGTCGACAGCGGCGTCCACCCCGTCCGGGGCATGCTCGCGGAAGCGGTCGGCGACGCCCGGACCTCGGGTCACCGTCACGTCGGCACCGAGCGCGGCGACCAGTTCGGCGTCACCCGGCGCCGCGTCGGCAAACACCCGGTGACCGGCGGCCTTGGCGAGCTGTACCGCGTACCCGCCGACGGCACCGGCCGCGCCGGTCACCGCGAGGGTGCTGCCGGGCGGCAGCCGCAACTGGTCCAGGGCGTGCAGGGCGGTCAACCCGTTCAACGGCAGGGTGGCCGCCTCGGCGGGTGACACGCCCGCCGGAGCGGGCACCACCCAGGCTTCCGGGAGCACTACCCATTCGGCGTACCCGCCACCGGCCGCCCTCGTCGGGTTGACCATGGCCATCACCGGGTCACCCGGGGCGAGTACGCCACTGGTGTCGGAGCCCACCTCGTCGATGGTGCCGGCGATGTCCTGGCCGGGCAACAGCGGGTCGCTGCCGTGCAGTCGCACCGGCGTCATACCGGCCCGGATCAGCGTGTCCGCCGGGTTGACCGCCGCGGCGCGTACCCGGATGCGGACCTCACCGGGGCCGGCGTGCGGCGTCGGAAGCTCGACCACCCGCAGCACCTCGGGCCCGCCGTAGCGCAGCAGTCCGACCGCTCTCATGCTCGACTCCTCATTCGGGTGACCGGCCGACCACCGTGTCCGGCGGTCAGTTCAGGCAGGTGAGCGCGACCTCGGCGTACCGCGTCAGCGCCGCCCGGTCCGGGTTGATGGCACCCATCACCCGCAGGCCCTGGAGACTGGTGACCAGGAAGCCGGCCAGGTCGGTGGCGCTGCGGTCGGTGGTGATCTGACCCCGCAACTGCGCCTCGGCGAGCAGGTCGTAGAGCGCCAACTCCAGGGACTGGGTGGTCGAGCGAAGCCGCTCGGCGACCCGCACATCCTGGTGTGCCCGTTCCATCGACGCCCCGACGATGAGGCAGGAGAGGTGCCGGCCGTCGCCGGTGATGTCGTCCACCGTGCCGATGAACACCTCACGGATCACCGCCCGCGCGTCGTTGCCCGAGCGCAGCAGATCGACCATCGGTGTGGCGTAGCGCTGCCGGTACAGGTCGAGCACCGCCAGGTAGAGGCCGTCCTTGCTGCCGAACGCCGCGTAGATCGAGCCGCTGCCCAGGCCGGTCGCCTCGGAGAGGTCCCGCATGGAGGTGCCCTCGTAGCCCTTGCTCCGGAACACGTCCATGGCAGCGTCGACCGCGGCGTCGAGGTCGAACTCACGGGTGCGGGCCATGGCTGAACGCTACCCGCTATCTGGAACGATCGACAAAGTACCGCCGGTCACAGCCGCCGATCCGAGCCGTTTCCGCTGGCCGTGGGCGTGCCGACCCCGCGTTACGATCCAGATCATGGAGCCTCTCGACACGGTGCTGGCCGCGCACCGGGCGTACCTGCTCGGTTGGAACATCGGTGTCGCCGGCGGGCCGGACCTCCCGACCTACCGCAGTGACGTGCCGCACGCACCCCTCAACGGCGTGCTGCGGGTGGTCGGGCGCACCCCGTGGGACGCGCTCACCGAGGCCCGGAAGCGCCTGCACGGCGTACCCCGGATCTGGTGGGTCGGCCCGGACAGCGACGCCGGCGCCGCGGACGGCCTGGTCTCCCTCGGCGCGGTGCAGGTCGCCCGCATGCCGATCATGACCGTGGGGATCGGGTCGGTGGCCGAGGCGCCGACTCCGGCCGGCGTGCAGATCGCCGAGACCACCGACCTCGCCGCGTTCGTCCCGGCCTATGCCCGGGTGTCCGGAATCCCGGCGGACGGCGTGGCGGCGACGATCGAACGGGAGAAGGCGTTCACCGGCGACGGCACCGTGCTCCGGCTGGCCGGTCGCCTCGACGACGGCCGGGTCGTCGCGACGGCCGTCGCCTGGATCAGCCACGGTCTGGTCACCCTCTACTTCGTCGGCACCCAGCCGGAGCAGCGCCGCAGGGGCATCGGCGCGGCCATGACCAGGGCCGCGCTCCATCTGGCTGGCGAGCGGGGCGCCCGCACCGCCGCCCTCACCTCGTCGGCCGTCGGCGAGTCGGTCTACCGCGGCCTCGGTTTCCGGCCGGTGGGCGAGTTCCGCCTGTTGACCTTCTGAGAGCGAGCGCGCTACCCGGCGAGCCCGAGTGGATCACGGGGGTGGCTGTCCGCCGGAAACCATTGACTACAGGGTTCGGACAGCGTTGTCTTTTACTGGCGCCTGGGGAGGTACGACAGTGATCGACGATGTGTCCCTCGTGTTCTGCGTGACCGCCGACGTGTCGGTGCGCGAACGGATGGTCCGACGCCTGGACGGACTGGGCACCCTGGTCATCTGCACCGACCTCGCGGAGCTGCAGGCGATGATCGGCGGGCCGGTCATCAGCGGACCGGGACGGCTCCCCAGCCCCACCACGGCGTCCGCCCCCGCTCCAGCCCCAGCCGCTCCAGCCGTCGGCGTGGCCGGCCAGATCAACCTCGGTGACCTCACCATCGACCCGCTCGACCATCGGGTGACGTGGCGCAAAGAACCGCTGGCCCTGACCCGACTCGAGCGCAACCTGCTCACCCAACTCGCCACCGCACCGGTCGGAGTCTGGACGTACCAGCGGCTCTTCGAATCGGTCTGGGGCTGCGCGTTCCTCGGCGACACGTCGATCCTGCACTCGGCCGTGAAGCGGTTACGGCGCAAACTGCACGCCGTCGACGACGCCCTGTGTGTGCACACCGTGCGAGGCATCGGCTACCGGCTCAGCGTCGACTGATGACGTGGCGCCACAAGCGAAACGGCTCGTCACCGGGTCTTCCGGTGACGAGCCGTTCTCCTCTGGTGGGCGATACTGGGTTTGAACCAGTGACCTCTTCCGTGTCAAGGAAGCGCGCTCCCACTGCGCCAATCGCCCGTGCTTGTTGCCGAGGTGGGGACGGGATTTGAACCCGCGTACACGGCTTTGCAGGCCGTTGCCTCGCCTCTCGGCCACCCCACCGAGGTTGCCCCCGTCATACGTGGCGGCAGCTCCGAGCGGACGACGGGATTCGAACCCGCGACCCTCACCTTGGCAAGGTGATGCGCTACCAGCTGCGCTACGTCCGCACGCCCCCGGACGTTCCCGGGTGACGGATGAGAACTTTAGCCGAGTGGGTGTTTGACTGCCAACTCGGGGTCGCCTCGGCGCGTCCCGGGTGGCCGGGGCTGGAGCGGAGTCACTCTCGGCCGGCTTCCTAGGTGGCTGGCCCGGTGCCGGGATCCAGCACTGACCGTCACACTCAGACATTCCTCGGCAATGATCGTCATCATCGCGTCGCATGCCCGACCGTCGACGTCTCCACTACCCGACACCGGGCAGCGGACCTCGACGAACACTCTCCGTGGAACGACCGACGACCCCCGAAAGAAGTGTCCGGCTTCCGACTGTCACCGCGTGAATCGGCGCGTGGTGGTAACTGTTCGTGTTCGGTCGGATGGGCTACGGTAACGGTCGTGACGAGACGTGCGGCCGAGATCCGCCTGGATGCCCTGCTGCGCACCGCCTGCGACGTGATCGTGGAGCGCGGTCTGGCCAACACCCGGACGGCGGACGTGGCGAATGCCGCGGGCGTGAGTCAGGCGTTGGTCTTCTACCACTTCGCCACCAAGGAGCGGCTGCTCGCGCAGGCCTTCGCGTACGCGGTCGAGCAGGATCTGGCCCGCCTGGACGCGGTGACCCGCTCCTCGGCCACACCGCTGACCAAGCTCCGCCGGATCCTCAAGCTCTACACCCCGGCCGGGCGGGCGACCTCCTGGTCCATGTGGATCGACGGCTGGTCCGAGTCGCTGCGTACCCCCGAGTTGGAGAAGGTCTCCCGGCGGCTCGACCTGCGCTGGCGACAGGACCTGGCCGCGGTGATCACCGCCGGGGTGGCCGACGGCACCTTCCAGTGCGCCGACCCCGACGGGGCCGCCTGGCGGATCAGCGCGGTGATGGACGGCCTCGCCGTCCAACTCGCCGTGCACGACCGGGTGATCTCCCGCCGCCAGTTCGGCGAGTGGGTCCGGCTGGTCACCTCCCGAGAGCTCGGCCTGGACCCGGCCGACCTGGACTGAGCTGGGCAGCCAGCACCGATCCCCCCGCACCGGGCCGGGCAAAACGGGCTCAGTCCGCCCCGTCGACCGGAACAATCGGCAGCATGGACCTCCTGGAGGCGTACCGCCGGAGCCTGGCCGAATTCATCGACCGGGTGGATCAGATCGAGCCCGGCCAGTGGTCCGACCCGACACCCTGCTCGGACTGGGACGTCCGCACGCTCGTCAACCATGTGGTGACCGAGGACCGGTGGAGCGTTCCGCTGCTCGCCGGCCGGACCATCGACGAGGTCGGCGACCGGCTCGACGGTGACCAACTCGGCGCCGACCCGATCGCGACGGCCCGGGAGGCCGCCGCGCAGGCCGAGATCGCCGCCACCCACCCCGGCACGATCGATCGCACAGTGCACCTCTCCGGCGGCGACACCCCGGCCACCGAGTACCTCCAGCAACTCCTCGCCGAGCACCTCGTGCACAGCTGGGACGTGGCGGTGGCGATCGGCGCACAGCCCCGGCTCGACCCGGACGCGGTGCACGCCGCCGCCCAGTGGTTCGCCGGCCAGATCGACGCCTACCGGCGCAACAAGCTCGTCCACACCGGCGTACGGGTGCCCGACGACGCCGACGAGCAGGACCACCTGCTGGCCGCGTTCGGCCGCGACCCCGACTGGGCGCCGAGCGACTGAGCAGATCTCGATCTGTTGGTGCGACAGCGGCTCGGGACCTTGCCGTGACCTCGGGAGACTGATATCCACAGATGCGCATGCGTCACCGCGCATCTGTGGTCGGCGACTGGCCGACCATCTCGCTCCCACGAGGAGGTCCCGTGCCACAACCGGAGTGGTCACCCCCGATGAGCCGGCGTCGACGCCGGCTCATCGCCATCCTGGCGACGACGGCGACGGTCGCCGCGCTGCTCCCCACCGGCGTGAGCACCGCGGCCCCCACCGGCGGCGCGGCGTCCACCGAGCGCCGGTCCGGGCCGTTCGCCGAGGGACACACGCCCGCCGACGCCGACAACCGCACCGGTACGGCGGCACCCGACGCCCGCCAACGCGGCCTGGCCCGCGCCGTGGACCCCGACGTCCGGTGGAACCGGCTCGGCACCCCGCAGGCGCTCGGCCCCGGTCGTACTCCGCTCGCCAGCGGGCTGCCCGCCGACCCGGAGGCCGCCGCCCGCGCCTACCTGGCCGCCAACCGCTACCTGTTCGGCATGGACGCCGCGACGGTGGACAGCATGGAACGGGTGCTGGTCCGGCCGATCGGCAGCGGCACAGTGGTCACCCTGAGGCAACGCTTCGGGGACCTGCCCGCCGGGCCGGACGGCCTCGTCACCCTCGCGGTCGCCGACGGCGCGGTGCTCTCGGTCAGCTCCTCACTGGCCCGCAACACCGGCACACCAGCGCCGGCGACCCGCACCCCCGAGCAGGCGTACGCCGCCGCGCTCGCCGACGCCAAGCTGACCGCCGACACGGTGGCCAGCCACACCATCCGGTCGGTGGCAGTGCCCACACCGCTGGACGGGCCACGGGCCGCCTACGAGGTGACCATGATCGGCGCGGACACCGAGCACCCGGCCGCCTTCACCAGCTATGTGGACGGCAGCACCGGGCAGGTGCTGGTCCGCGAGGACCTCGTCGACTTCGACTCCGACAATCCGAGCTGGGCGGTCTTCCCGGCCACCCCGCCCCGCGACCTCGGCCCCGGGCAGGACCCCCGGGTGCGCTGGTGCGGCGACCCGGCCCCCGGCTGCCAGGCCGCCTGGCGTGACCCGGCCACCGGCCAACCGTGGGACGTCGACGCAGCCACCGGCACGCCGACCTTCACCTCGCGCGGCAACTCGGCCAACACGGTGCTGTCCTGGGGTGCGAACACCCCGGTCGTGCCGGCCCCCACCAGCCCGGAACGCCGCTACGAGTACCCCTTCACCGACCAGTGGCACCAGGCCAAGTGCAACCCGAGCGTGTTCACCTCGACCCAGCGCAACGACGCGGACGCGTCGATCGCCAACCTCTTCGCCATGCACAGCCGGATGCACGACTGGTCGTACCAGCTGGGCTTCACCGAGTCGGCGTGGAACCTCCAGGCGGTCAACCTCACCCCGTCCGGGCTGGGCGGTGACGCCGAGCAGGGCCGCGCCCAGCAGGGCGCGCTGAGCGGCAACCGGAACAACGCCAACCAGGGCACCCCGCGCGACGGGCTGCCGCCGACCACAAACATGTACCTGTGGCAGCCGCAGGCGGGCGGGCCGTACCCGCCGTGCGTGGACGGCGACTACGACATGACGGTGATCGGTCACGAGTACACCCACGCGATCACCAACCGGATGATCGCCGGCCCGGACAGCGGGATCAGCGGCCACCAGGGCGGGGCGATGGGTGAGTCCTGGGGCGACCTGCTCGCCGCCGAGTACCTCTACCAGCACGGGCTGCGCGCGCCCGGCGAGACGCCCTTCATCACCGGCGGCTACGTCACCGGCAACCTGGTCAGCGGCATCCGCAACTACGACCTGAGCCGCAGCCCGCTCAACTACTCCGACATCGGCTACAACACCGCCGGCCCGGCGGTGCACGCCGACGGGGAGATCTGGGGCGCCACCAACTTCCGGGTCCGCTCCGCCCTGGTGAAGCGGTACGGCCTCGGCACCCCGCAACGGCAGCTCGACTGCGCGCTGGGCAAGGTCGCGGCAGATCAGTGCCCGGGCAACCGGCGCTGGTCACAGCTGGTCTTCGACTCGTTCCTGCTCCAGGCCGCCAGCCAGGTCAGCATGCTCGACATGCGCGACAACATGCTCACCGCCGACCTGCTCCGCTTCGGCGGCGCGAACCAGGACCTCATCTGGGCCGAGTTCGCGCGCTCCGGGATGGGCCGGGACGCCGCCACCAACGGTGCCGGCGACACCGACCCGACGCCGAGTTTCGCCTCGCCGCGCGGTGGCAACGCGACGCTCACCCTGCGTCCGCGCGGGGACAGCGCCGAAGCACCTGTCCGCGTGTACGTCGGCGCGTACGAGGCGCGGGCCGTGCCGGTGGCCGACACCGACCCGGCGACGCCGATCCCGGACACGGTGGAGATGGTGGCCGGCACGTACGACCTGCTCGCCGTGGCCCCCGGGTTCGGACACCAGCGGCTCAGCGTGGTCGCCAAGTCCGGTCAGGACGGGTACGTCGACCTGCGAATGAGCCGCAACCTCGCCTCCACCGCGTCCGGCGCCACAGTCACCGGCGACGGGGTCAACCTGGACCGGGTCGTCGACGACACCGAGGCGACGAACTGGGCCAGCCTGGACGGGGTCGCCGGCCGGCAGCTCACCGTGGCGCTGCCGGGCGACGCCCCGCAGACGGTCAAGCGGGTGAACGTCAGCGCGATGCTGCGCCCGGCGATCACCGGTGACGCCGACACCGGCGCCCAGAACGCGCTCAGTGCCCTGCGCTCGTTCGCGGTGTCCGCCTGCAACGCGACGACCACCGACTGCACGGATCCGACGCGTTGGCAACGCATCTACACCAGCGCGGGGGACGCGTTCCCCGGCGGGGCGTACCGGGCGTACAGCCGCGACATCAACCTCCGGACGTTCGCGGTACCCACCACCCTCGCCACCCACCTGCGCCTCGAGGTGCTGGCGAGCCAGTGCACCGGCGGCCCGAACTACGCGGGCGAGCAGGACGACGACCCGGCCACGACGACGGACTGCGCGACTGCCAGCCCGGCCCGGAGCCAGGTCAGGATCGCCGAGTTCCAGGCGTTCTCGAAGTGACACGGTGGGGCCGGCGGATGTCCGCCGGCCCCACCGTGCTCGATCAGCGGTGCGCCCGACGCCAGGGGTCGGCGACGGCCGGGCGCTCCCAGCGCCGGTCCACCGGGGGGTCGTCGGCCTCGTCGGCGTCCCCGGCCACGGCCCGGGTCAGGTGTCGCAGCCGCAGCAGCAGCCCCACCCCGAGGAAGAGCAGCAGACCGCCGAGCAGGAAGGCGACCTGCACCACGCCGAACGCGCCGGACTGCGAGACCGGGCGGTTGGCCGCCGGTGGCGCGGCGTCGGCGGCCTGCTCCGCGACCGGCTCCTCCGTCGCCGTACTCTCGCCCTCGGCCGGAGCGCTCGCGGATTCGGTGGGCTCCGGCGGGGTCGCCGTCGGCTTCGGCTTGCTGGTCGGGGCACCGCCCACCCCCACCACCGAGCGGGTGGCGGTCTGCCGGGCCAACAGGCGCAGGTTGGCGTCGTACGCCTCGGCGGCGAGGGTGACCCGCCCCTGGGTGACGTCCTCGTCGAAGGCCACCCGGTAGCGGGCCGTGACAGTGCGGCCCGGGCAGAGCGTGCCCGGGTCGAGCTGCCGGTCGGTCAACCGGGCCACGTCACCCTCGGTACGGATCTCCAGCGGAAAGTCGCCGGTCTCCTCCACCCGGTCCATCTTCACCTGGTCGAGCCGGAGGCCCCCCTGCACGGTGAGCACCATCGACCAGCGCACCTTCGCGCACCTGGCGCGCCGGTCGGTCTGGGAGACCACCGCGGAGATCGTCCGCACCTGCTCACCGGCGGTGAACCGTCCCGGCAAACCGCTCATCTCGGTGGTGAAGGCCGCCTGTGCCGGGGCGGCCACCGCCAGCTCCACCCCGCTCAGACAGGCCAGCACCACCCCTGCCCTCAGCGCATACCGCCACACCGTCACCACCGCCGTCCTCCGTTCGGTCGCCTCCACCCCGCAACGCTAGAAGCGGGGCACCGCGCCGACCAGACGGGTGTGTTCGCACCGGACGGCAAGGACGGGGTGGCTTTTCACCGACCGTGGTGAACCGGTCACCGCTCCCCCGCGACACGCCGGGAGTCGGGCCGCTGGGAGAATCGCACCGTGTCCGAGCTCTCCAGCACGTTCGTCCGGCTGCACGCCCGGCTGGCCCCGGTCCCCTTCGTTCCCGAGGTGCTGCTGCACCAGGCGGACGAGCCGATCGGCCTGTGGGAGCTGACCGAGGGCGAGTTCTCCAGCGACCGGCCGCCGCCGTTCTGGGCGTTCGCCTGGGCCGGCGGGCAGGCCCTCGCCCGTCACGTCACCGACCACCCGGAGCTGGTCGCCGGCCGGCGGGTGCTCGACCTCGCCTCCGGCTCCGGCCTGGTCGCCATCGCCGCCGCCCGCGCCGGCGCGGCGTCCGTGCGGGCCGTCGAGGTGGACGAGCTGGCGGTGGCGGCGGTCGCCCTCAACGCGGAGGCCAACGGGGTACGCGTCGACGCCGAGTTCGGCGACATCCTCGACGGCGACGCCGGGGACGCCGAGGTGGTGCTCGCCGGAGACGTCTTCTACAGCGACGCGATGGCCCGCCGGGTGCTGCGGTTCCTGCTGCGCGCCGCCCGAGCCGGCGCGCCGGCGCTGGTCGGTGACCCCGGCCGGGCGTTCCTGCCCCGGGACCGCTTCGACGAGGTGGCCGGGTACGACGTGCCGGTGCCGGAGGCGCTGGAGAGTGTGCGGGTGAAGCGCACCACCGTCTGGCGGCTGCGGGCCGGGCTGCCGAGGGCCTCCGGCTAGCGTGTCCGGGTGCTGTTCCGCAGCTGGGCGCAGGTGGCCGACGCCGCATGGCCGGACGTGGCCCGGGTGCCGGACCACGTCGGCGGCACCCACCTGGTCGTGACCCGGCACCCGCTGGTCCGCCAGGTCCTCGCCGACCCGGTGACCTACCGGCCGGACAACGCGCTGGACGCGGTGACGCCGATGCCGGTGACCGCGCTGCGGGTGCTCGCCGGGCACCGGTTCCGGTTGCCGCCGACCCTGGCGAACAACTCGGGTGTCAGCCATCCGCAGATCCGGGCGATCGTCGCGCAGGCGTTGCACCCCGCCCGGGTGGCCGCCCAGCGGCAGTGGCTCACCGCGCTGGTCCGGGACCGGGTCGCCCGGATCGGCGCCGCGCTCGACGCCGGCGAACCGGTCGACCTGTACGCGGACCTCGCCGCCGACCTGCCGCTGCTGGTGCTGGCCCGGCTGGTCGAGTTGCCGGACGCGCCGGTCGGCGCGGTCAAGGAGTTCGCCCGCGCCGCGCTGGAGTTGTTCTGGGCACCGCTGGACGCCGACCGGCAGGTGGCGCTCGCCGCCGAGGTGGGCCGGTTCCACCGGGTACTGCGGGACTTCGCGGCCGTCGGTGGCGGTCTGGCCGCTGAGCTGCGCGCGGCCGGGCACCCGCCGGACGTGGTGGTCGGCGCGCTCTTCTTCCTGTTGGTCGCCGGGCAGGAGACCACCTCGCAGTTCCTCACCCTGCTCCTGCACCGGCTGGCGAACGAGCCAGTGGTCCGGGCCGGCCTACGCAGCGGCGAGGTCGCGGTGGCCGACGTGGTGGAGGAGGGGTTGCGGCTGGAACCACCGATCGTCACCTGGCGGCGGGTGGCGACGACGGAGAGCACCCTGGGCGGCACGCGGGTGCCGGCGGGCAGCAGCCTCGTGCTGTGGCTGGGCCGCGCCGGTCGGGACCCGGCGGTGGTGGAGTCGCCCGACGAGTTCCGTCCGGGTCAGCGTGGATCACGCCGGCACCTGGCGTTCGGGGCGGGGGCGCACCGCTGCGTCGGGGACGTGCTGGCCCGGATGGAGGCGGCCGTGGTGGTGGCCGAGGCCGCGCCGCTGCTGGACGGGGTGACGGTGCTCCGTCCGCCCTGGTGCCCGGACAATCTCACCTTCCGGATGCCGGACGCGTTCGTGGTCCGCCGCTCGCCCGGGGTCACCGGGCTGACCGGATCCTGACATCCGCTCGGTATGTTTCCGGGCGTGTCAGCCATCCCCACCCGTCGGATCCCTGCCGTCGTAACGCTTCTGGTCCTGCTGACGTTGACTGCCTGCACGGTCGGTCCCGGTCACCCGGCGCACGCTCGGCAGGTCACCGCGGCCCAGCCGACTCCGTCCGCCTCGGCGCCGACCCCCTCGGCCTCGCCGTCCCCGACCGCGAAACCCGCGTTCAAGAGCCTGGCCTGGTACGTGTCCCAGGTGCCGACGTTTCCCGAGGCACCGCAGCCGCAACCGGTGACGCTGCCCGCTACCGGTTCGGCGGCGTTCTGGCATCGCCTGCCGACCGACCAGAAGGTCGCCTTCATCACCATCGACGACGGTGGGCTGGCCCGCCCGCCGGAAGTGATCGACTTCATCTGGGAGGCGCGTATCCCGGTGACCATGTTCCTCAACTCGCCGGCGGCGGCGGAGCACACCGACTACTTCCGGCAGATCGAGGCGGTGGGCGGGGTCGTGGAGAACCACACCATCAGGCACAACTCGCTGGCCGGCCGGTCGTACGACTACCAGAAGCAGGAGATCTGCGGTGCCGCCGACAAGCTGGAGGAGCTGTTCGGCAAGCGACCCACCCTGTTCCGCCCACCGTTCGGCGAACATGACAGCACCACGCTGCGGGCCGCGCACGACTGCGGCGCGAAGGCGGTCTTCCACTGGACCGAGACCGTCCACGAGGGGAAGGTGCGCTACCAGACCCCGGAGAAGGTGGTCCAACCCGGCGACGTGCTGCTGATGCACTTTCGACCGGCGCTGATGGACGACCTGCTCGCGGCGTTGAGGGCGATCCACCGGGCCGGGCTCACCCCGGCACTGCTGGAGCAGTACGTACGGTGATCGGCCCGTCGCCGACCTGACGAAAGTCAGGGGTGGGTGGTGCCGTTCGGGCGCGGTGGGGTGGCAGGTCGCTCGCCTAGCGTCAGCGCATGATCACACTACGTGGGTTGACGAAACGGTTCGGGCCGACAGTCGCGGTCGACGCGTTGACAGTCGACATCGCGCCCGGCCGGGTCACCGGCTTCCTCGGCCCGAACGGCGCCGGCAAGTCCACCACCATGCGCATGATCCTCGGGCTGGACCGACCCACCGCCGGGCAGGCCCTGGTGGGCGGGCGCGCGTACCGGGAGCTGCGCCGGCCGCTGCACGAGGTGGGCGCGCTGCTCGACGCCCGGGCCATCCACCCGGCCCGGTCCGGCCGGGCGCACCTGCGCGCCATGGCGCACAGCAACGGCATCCCCGCCCGCCGGGTCGACGAGGTGCTGGACACCGTCGGGCTGGACGGACGGGCCGCCGGCAAGCCCGGCCGGGCCCTCTCCCTCGGCATGGGCCAACGACTCGGCATCGCCGGGGCGCTGCTCGGCGACCCGCCGGTGCTGATGTTCGACGAGCCGGTGAACGGCCTCGACCCGGACGGGGTGCGCTGGGTGCGGCAGCTGACGCGCTCACTGGCCGACGAGGGGCGGACGGTCTTCGTCTCCAGCCACCTGATGAGCGAGATGCAGCTCACCGCCGACCAGCTCGTGGTGATCGGCCGGGGACGACTGCTCGCCGACTCGCCGATCGGCGAGGTGATCGCCCGCAGCACGGTAGCGGTCCGGGTCCGCAGCCCACACCCGGACGGGCTGGCCGCGCTCGCCGCGCGCCTCACCGCCGCCGGGGCGAGCGTCGAGACCGCCGACCGCAACGAGCTGACCGTCACCGGCGTCACCGCCGACCAGGTCGGCGACCTGGCCCACGAACTGGGAGTACGACTGCACGAGCTGAGCGCGCACGCCGCGTCGCTGGAGCAGGCGTTCATGGAGCTGACCGCCGACAGCGTCGAGTACGACGGCGGTCCGACCGAGGGTGGGCAACGATGAGCACGCAGACCGACGCGGGCACCCGCCCCGCCAGCACGCCGGCCGCAGGTGCGCCGGCCACCTTCCGGGGGGCGGTGGCCGCCGAGTGGACCAAGCTCTCCTCGGTGCGGAGCACCTGGTGGACGGCACTGGCCGGGCTGCTGGTGATGTTCGCGAGCGCCGGCCAACTGGCCATCTACGTCGCCAACGACAACACCAACGACGACCCGACCGACGACCGGGGGATCGTCACCGTCGGCAGCGTGCTGATCGACTCGGTCGAGCTGACCCAGTACGTGGTGCTGGCGCTGGGCCTGCTCGCGATCACCGCCGAGTTCACCAGTGGCACCATCCGGACCACGTTGCAGTGCACCCCGTCGCGCGGTCGGGTGCTGCTGTCCAAGGCCGCGGTCGCAGGGGCGGTCACCTTCGTCCTCGGGCTGGTGCTCGGCGGCGTCGGCACCCTGGTGGCCCGACCGGTGCTCGGCGAGTGGGGCAGCGCCCCGGCCGCCGACACGATCGGCGACATCGTGGCGGTGGCGACCTACCTGGCGCTGGTCGGCGTGCTCGCCCTGGGCCTCGGCGCCGCGTTGCGCAGCGCGGTGCTCACCCTCACCGTGCTCCTCGCCACCCTGATGATCGTGCCGCTCTCCCTTCAGGAGCCGGACATCGACGTGCTGAACCGGATCGCCGACGTGTTCCCCGGCGTGGCCGGCGGGCACTTCCTGGCCGGCGACACCGAGCCGTACCCGAGCGTGGTCGGGCTGCTCCTGCTCGCCGGGTGGGCCGCCGCCGCGCTGCTGCTGGGCCGGGCCGCACTGCGCCGCCGCGACGCGTAGGGCCGGCGAGCTGGGCGGAGGCCGACCGGCCCCCGCTCAGCCGTCGACCAGCCCCGCCTCGTACGCGAGGATCGCCGCCTGCACCCGGTTACGTACGTCCAGCCGGGTGAAGATGCTGGTCAGGTAGCTCTTCACGGTGCCCTCCACGAGGTGCAGCCGGCGGGCGATCTCGGCGTTGGAGAGGCCCGCCCCGACCAGGGCCAGCACCTCCCGTTCCCGCTCGGTCAGCCCGGCCGTCCGGTCCCGGGCGGCGGGTCGGCGGGCCAGCCGGCCAGCCCCCAGCTCGATCACCCGGCGGGCCACCCTCGGCGACAGGTACGCACCACCGTCGGCGACGGCGTGCACGCCCGCGATCAGCTCACGTGGGTCGCCGGCCTTGAGCAGGAACCCGCTGGCGCCGTGCCCGAGCGCCCGGGCCACGTGGTCGTCCTCGCCGAAGGTGGTCAGCATGATCGTCGCGGTGTCCGGCACGACCCGGCGGATCTCGGCGGCGGCGGCCAGCCCGTCCAGCCGCGGCATCCGGATGTCCAGCAACGCGACCCGGGGTCGGTGGGCCCGGACCAGCTCCACCGCCGCGTGCCCGTCGCCGGCCTCGGCGACCACCTCGATGCCGGGATCGCTGGCGAGGATGGCCCGGACGCCGGCCCGGACCATCGCCTCGTCGTCGGCCAGCACCACCCGGATCGGCGGTGCCCCGGTCGTGTCGGTGTCCACTACGCGATCCACTCCTTGCTGACCAGCCGGCCATCGGTGAAACAGAGTCGCCAGGTCGGCGCCGCGAGGGGGAAGTTGCCGTCGGTGTAGTACTCGCAGCCGGCCCGGTCGACCGGTGTCTGGCGATCCAACTGCCGCCGGGGCAGCCCGACCAGCTCGGACCGGGCCGCGCCGACGCGCATCTGGTCGAAGGTGGCCCGGTCCAGCACCGTCCCGGCGGTCGCCACCGGGTAGTAGACGAACGAGAGCACCAGGGCGAAACCGACCGGGGCGACGAGCGCCACCAGCAGGCTGCGCCGAACCCGCCGCCGGGCGTCGTGCAGCCGCCGCTCGGCGTCCACCGGCCGCTCCGCCGGACCCGGGCGCTCGTCGGACCAGGACGCAAGCCCGGCCTCGGCCGCCGACCCGATCGCCTCGGACGCCGCCGCGGTGGCCGGCAACACCGCCCGTACGGCGAACCCGCCGTCGGCCCGGTGGCCGGCGTCGAGCGTCCCGCCGGCGAGGCGGACCCGCTCGGCGAGGGCGAGCAGCCCACTGCCCTGCGAGGGCGGAGCGGGCAGCGGCCCGGCCGGCGGAGCCTCGTTGACGACTGTCACCTCGACCCGGTCACCGTCGCGGGTGAGGCGTACGTCGACCGGGGCGCCCGGCGCGTACCGGGCGGCGTTGGTCAGCGCCTCCCGGACGATCCGGTGCGCCGCGTGACCGGTCATCGCCGGTAGGTCCGCGACCGCCGGGGCGGCGTCCACCCGTACCGCCATGCCGGCCTCCCGGGCACCGTCGACCAGGTCGGCCACGGTCTCGCCGCTCGGACGCAGCGACGCGCCAGCCTCCTCGCGGAGCACCCCGATGATCTCGTGCAGTCGCTCGGTGGCGGCGGAGACGCTGGCCCGCAACTCCCCCGCCGCGGCCCGGTGCCTGTCGTCCAGGTCGGCGGCGACCTCCAGGGCTGCGGCGCGCAACGCGATCAGGCTGAGGTCGTGACCGAGCGAGTCGTGCATCTCCCCGGCGATCCGGGCCCGCTCACGCAGTCGGATCCGCTCGGCGGCACCCCGCTGCTCGCGGGTCAGCGCGTCGACGTGCCGGCGACCGGCGTCGGTCAACTCCTGCTGCTGGCGCCGGTACCGGCCGACCAACCAGGGGAACACGGCGGCGAAGAGCAGCACCGAGGCGAGTAGGAACCAGGTTGCCGCGCCGGCGCCGAGCAACCCCAGGTTGAGCGCCGTGCCACCGGCCGTGATCAGCACGAAGACCATGATCGCCGGACCCACTGTGGCGCTGCGCCGCCCGGCGAGATAGCTGAAGACCGGAATGGCGAACACGAAGTTGCCGTCGACCAACGACCCGAGCACCGCCAGCACCAGGGCGACCAACGGTTGACGTCGACTCGCCACCACCGCCACACCGAGCAGCAGCAGCTTGCCGACCAACAGCGGAAACGTGTACCGCGTATAGGGCGGGCTGGCCTCGGCGTAGCCGACCGGGGCGGCCACCACCGCCCAGAGCAGCACGTCCAGCAGCAGGCGACGCCGCCGGTGCAGCCAAGCCGGCGGCGGGGAGTCGAGGATCCGCACGGCGGTCAGGCTACCCACGCCCGACCTGCGCGGACACCGACGAAAGTCAGGTGTTCAGCCGCTCTCCTCGGCCCAGACCCGCCAGTCGTCAAGCACGCCGTGCAGGGCCGGGGTGAGCCAACCCGGCGCGGACCGCCGGAACACGCCCGGGTCCATCGCGCCGGCGCCGTCCGGCAGCGCGCCGAGCAGATTCGGTACCAGGTCGGTGAGGTTGGTCCAGTGCACCAACTCCGGCCGGGCCGGCCAGGCTCCGATCACCACACCGGCCGGCACCGCCCTACGGTCCAACGCCTCCAGGGTCAACGCCGTGTGGTTGAGCGTGCCCAACCCGGCGCGGGCGACCACCACCGCTGGCGCGCCGAGCGACACCGCCAGGTCGGCCATCGTCCACGGCTCCCCCGACGGTCGCAGCCCCATCGGAACCAGCAACCCGCCCGCGCCCTCGATCAACACGAGGTCGTGCTTGTCGGCCTCCGCGCGGACGGCGTCCACCGCCGCGTACAACTCCAACGGCGGCAGGTCGGCCACCCGCGCGGCGGCCAACGGGGCGAGCGGATCCGGGTAGCTGGCCAGGGTCCGACCGGTCAGCGGCGCAGCCAGCCGATTCACCGCGTCCACATCGCCGGGCTCACCGCCGGCCGTACCGGTCTGACCGGGTTTGATCACCGCCACCCGCAGCCCGGCGGCCTGCGCGGCGGCCGCGATCGCCGCGGTCACCACCGTCTTGCCGACCTCGGTGTCCGTCCCGGTAACGAGCACCGACCCCGCCCACCCGGTCACGGCGCCACCTCGGTTCGCGACTGCGGGGCTCGCAAACCCCGCTCACTCCTGGCGCTCACGGCGCGGTGTCCACTATGACGTCCAGCGCCCGCTCGAACTCCGCCCGGGGCACCCCCGCGCTGACCGTGAGGCGCAGGCGGGAGCGGCTGTCCGGGGTGGATGGTGGCCGGAAACAGCCCACCGCGACGCCCCGGTCCCGGCAGTCCGCGGCCCACGCGGTCGCCGCCTCCGGCCCCGGGGCGGTCACCGAGATCACCGCCGCGTCCGGGGCGGAGACGGTCAGCCCGGCCGCCCGCAGCCGGCCGACCGCCAGTCCCACCCGGTCGGAGAGTTCGGCGCGCAGGTCGTCGCCGGCCTGGGCGAGCCGCAGCGCCGCGTGCACACCGGCGGCGACCGCCGGCGGCAGTGCCGTGTCGAAGATGAACGTGCGCCCGGTCTCGACCAGATGCCGGACGAACTCGGCCGGGCCGGCGACAACGCCACCCGCGCCACCGAGCGCCTTGGACAGGGTGGCGGTGACCACCACGTCCGGCTCGCCGGCCAGCGCGGTGGCCGCCACCGCGCCCGCGCCGGCCGGGCCGGTCAGGCCCAGCGCGTGCGCGTCGTCGACCAGCAGCAGCGCGCCGTGACGGCGGGCCACGGCGTGCAGCCGAGCCAGCGGGGCGAGGTCACCGTCGACCGAGAAGACCGACTCGGTCACCACCACCGCCGGGCGGCCGGGAGCGGCGGCGAGCGCGGCGGCCACCGCGTCGACGTCGGCGTGCGGGGTGACCACCGTCTCGGCACCCGAGATGCGGCAGCCGTCGATCAGCGACGCGTGGTTGTGCGCGTCGGAGACGAGCAGCGTCCGAGGTTGGACGAGCGCCCGCAGCGCGCCGAGGTTGGCCAGATAGCCGGACGAGAAGACCAGGGCGCCATCGGTGCCCAGCCAGCGGGCCAGGTCCTCCTCCAGCGCCCGGTGCGCGTCGGTGGAGCCCCGGACCAGTCGCGACCCGGTAGCCCCCAGCCCGTACGCCGACAGGGCCGCCGTGGCCGCGGCGATGACGTCCGGGTGGGTGGCCAGGCCGAGGTAGTCGTTGCCGGCCAGATCGGTCATCTGATCGTCGGCCGGACGCGGATGCAGTCGCCTGGTGAGCCCGGCCTTCGCCCGCAGCTCCGCGCGGCGGTCGAGCGCCGCCAGCCAGTCCGCCACCGTCACCCTCCCCCGCTGTGCGTGCCGGTCAGCCCGACACCCGCCGGGCGAAATTACCACCCGCCGGCACCAGCCCGACGATTCCACTCGGTGCGAGTGCCGACCGGGCCGCCAGGGCATTCCGGCTGATCGGGCGGCCCCAGGCCTGTGCGAGAGTCCCCGGCCGGCCTACGACGGACCCAGACAACGACCGGCCGCGTTGGATGTTCGTCTGGATACAACACCGGTATCCAGACGAACATCCGCCTTGCCGGACCGCCGCCTGGACTCCGTCTCGGCTCGACCGGGGACTCTCGCGCAGGCCTAGTAGGGTACGAGCCATGTCAGAGATCCTCGACCAGGCCCGGACCCAGGTCCTGGGTGACGGTGTCGGCCTCGATCAGGCCGGCATCCTCGCCGTGCTGAGCCTGCCCGACGAGCACCTGCCCGCCGCCCTCCAGCTCGCTCACGACGTGCGGATGCGCTGGTGCGGCCCGGAGGTCGAGGTCGAGGGGATCGTCTCGCTCAAGACCGGCGGCTGCCCGGAAGACTGCCACTTCTGCTCGCAGTCGGGCCTGTTCACCTCGCCGGTGCGCTCGGTCTGGCTGGACATCCCGTCGCTGGTCGAGGCGGCGAAGCAGACCGCCGCGACCGGGGCGACCGAGTTCTGCATCGTCGCCGCGGTCCGCGGTCCGGACGCCCGGCTGATGAAGCAGATGCGCGAGGGCGTCGCCGCCATCAAGGCGGCCGTCGACATCCAGGTCGCCGCGTCGCTGGGCATGCTCAGCAAGGAGCAGGTCGACGACCTGGTCGACATGGGCGTGCACCGCTACAACCACAATCTGGAGACCTGTAAGTCGTACTTCCCCAACGTGGTCACCACGCACTCGTGGGAGGAGCGCTGGGAGACGCTGCGGATGGTGCGCGACTCCGGCATGGAGGTGTGCTGCGGTGGCATCCTCGGCCTCGGCGAGACCGTCGAGCAGCGGGCCGAGTTCGCCGCGCAGCTCGCCGAGCTGAACCCGCACGAGGTGCCACTCAACTTCCTCAACCCGCGTCCCGGCACTCCGCTCGGTGACCGTCCGGTGGTGGAGGGCAAGGACGCACTGCGGGCCATCGCCGCGTTCCGGCTGGCCATGCCGCGCACCATCCTGCGGTACGCCGGTGGTCGCGAGATCACCCTCGGCGACCTCGGCACCCGTGACGGTCTGCTCGGCGGCATCAACGCGGTGATCGTCGGCAACTACCTGACCACGCTGGGTCGACCGGCGACGGCAGACCTGGAGCTGCTGGACGAGTTGAAGATGCCGGTCAAGGCGCTGTCCGCCACGCTGTGACGACAATGACGACGACGGAGCTGTGGTGTGACCGGTGCGGTGAGTCGGCGACGGCCACCGCCCATCCGGCCTGCGCGTCGGCCCGTCAGTTGGAGCCGCCCCGGTTCTGCCCACGCTGCCGTCGCCGGATGAAGGTGCAGGTGCTGCCGGTGGGCTGGGCGGCGGTCTGCGTCGAGCACGGCGAGATCCAGGGCTGAGCCGGTGCTGCGGGGGCGGGCGGTGACACTACGACCGGCGACGGTCGCGGACGTGCCGGCCCTCGCGGCGATCCGGGCCGACCCGGAGGTACGCAGGTGGTGGCGGGGCGGCGACGACCTGGCCGACTCCGTGCGCGCCGACCTCGCCGACGACGACCTGCACGTGTACGCGATCGAGCACGACGGCCGGGTGATCGGCGCGATCCAGTGGTACGCCGAGGCGGACCCGGACTACCGGCACGCCAGCCTGGACGTCTTCCTCGACCCGGAGGAGCGCGGCGCCGGCCTCGGCGGTGACGCCATCCGCACCCTGGCCCGACACCTGATCGACGAGTACGGCCACCACCGCTTCACCATCGACCCGGCCGCGGCGAACAGCGCCGCCATCCGGGCGTACGCGAAGGTTGGTTTCCGCCCGGTGGGGGTGCTGCGCCGCTACGAGCGTGGCGCGGACGGCCGCTGGCACGACGGCCTGTTGATGGACCTGCTCGCCGACGACCTGGTGGAGTGACTCAGGCGTCCCACAGCAGGTGGCCGTCGGGCAGTCGGCGGGCGCCCTCGGCCGGCCGGTGCGGGCTGATGCGGCCGTCCGGCATCAGGTGCGCCACGGGGACTCCGCCGCCCAGCGTCGCGACGTCGGCGATCAACCGCCGGTGGCAGCGCCACCACACGCTCTCGCTGCACATGATCGCGGTGGTCCGACGGTCCACCCCGGCGAGCACCTCGGCGAGCGCGTCGTCGAACTCGGCCGTCCGCGTGTGGGCGGCGTACGCCCGGAACGCCGCGACCGTCCACCAGGTGTCCGGCTCCGGCTCCCCGGCGGGGACGTGGCGTCGTCCGCCGAGCCGCGGCTCCCAGCGGTAGTCGACGCCCCACTCGGGCAGCCACAGTTCGAGTTCCTCGCGGCGGACGTCCGGGTTGGTGCGGCTGGCTGGGTATCGCCGCACGTCCACCACCTGGGCGATCCCGGCTCCGGTCAGCAACTCTCCCAGCCGGCCCCGATCGGCGGCGCCGTGCCCGACGGTCAGCAACTCCCGCACGGTGTTGGCTTGCCCGGAATTCCGCCGACCTATCCCACCCGAGTCCGCCCGCGACGGCCGGGCGCCGCGGATCTTGGACAGTTACCGCCCGCGAGCCCGCGAGCGGTAACTGTCCAAGATCTCGTCGCGGTGTCGGTCAGGCGATGGCGCACTGGGTGTTGTTGACGGTGAAGGCTGTCGGTTTCGGGTTGGCGCCGCTGTACGTGCCGTTGAAGCCGAAGCTCACCGACGCGCCCGGGGCGATCGTGCCGTTGTAGGACAGGTTCGTGGCGGTGACCGCCGCCCCGCTCTGGCTGATCGTCGCCGACCAGCCCTGACTGACGCTCTGCCCACCGGGGAAGCTGAACCGTAGGGTCCAACCGTTGATCGCGGTGGTGCCGGTGTTGGTGATCGACACGTTGGCGGTGAAGCCGCTGCCCCAGTCGGTGGTGGCGTACCCGACCGTGCAGGTGCCGCCGACCGGCGGGGCCGCTGTGGTCACCGCGACCGGCGTGGACGCCGCGGAGGTGTTGCCCGCCGCGTCCACTGCCACCACGTAGAACTGGTACGCCGTCGAGGCGGTCAATCCGGACACCGCCTGGGTGGTGCCGGTCGGCGAGCCGACCAGCGCGTCGGTGGCGCCGGCCTCGCGGTAGACCCGGTAACCGGTGACGCCCACGTTGTCGGTCGACGGGGTCCAGGCCAGTGTGAGCCCGGTGGCGGTGACGGCCGAGGCGACCGGCGTGCCGGGGGTGCTCGGCGCTGTGGTGTCGGCGGTGCCGGTCGGTGGCGTGGTCACGCTGAGCTTCGGCGAGGCGGCCGACTCGTTGCCCGCGCCGTCGCGAGCCACGATGGTGTACTCGAACGTCCGCTCCGGCAGCAGCGTGGTGATGGTGATCGAGTTTTCGGTGACCCGTCGGGTCGCCACCACGTCGTTACCGACCATGAACTCGCGGACGTCGTACCCGGCGAGGCCGCTGCCGCCGCTGTCAGTGGACGGCGCCCAGGTCAGGGTGACAGTGCGGGGGCCGAGGTTGGACGCCACCGGGGTGCCGGGGACGGTCGGCTTGGTGGTGTCCGGTACGACCGGGCCCGGCTCCTCACCCCAGACGCGGGTGGCGCCGGAGTAGAGCGGGACCTTCCGGTTGGGCCCGGCGGTGGCCTGGTACGACGGGTCGTTTGTCGGGTCCCAGGTGCCGCCCTCCGGCACACCGATCTTGAACTGGACCTCCATCCGGTGCTGCGACTGACCCGCCGGGGCGATGGTGTGCCCGGCGCAGTCCACCTCGACGTACCAGATGTCGCCGCTGAACTGCTTGGCGGTGGTCGGGGACGGGCAGCCCTGGGTGTAGCCGGCGGTGACCTGCACCGGGCCGGTGCCGTCGGGCCGGAAGTAGTACCGGAACCGGCCGTCGGTCAGCGCGCGGGCCGGGAACGCGGACTTGTTGTAGACCATCACCTTGAGCCCGGTGGCCCGAGGTTCGGCCTGCGTCACAGTGGTCTCGACTGTCAGCTCGTCGATGTCCGGCGTCTCGGCGACCGGGAAGTTCGCCAGCGGCGTTCCGCCGTACTCGGAGGTCAGCCGAACCAGCGCGGACGTGAAGCCGGCGTTGTAGTCGGTGGCCACCTCGTTCATCACGTAGTCCGAGCGGCTGTCGCTGTACGCGTCGTTGGCCGAGGACGGGCCGCCGACCAGCGCGCCGTAGAGGGTGTGCCGGGTCTCCACCGGCACGGTCTGGCTGTCCCACCAGGAGCCGTGTGCGGTGCGGTGGTGCGGGTTCTTCGGTGCGTTGGCGCCGAACCCGATGACGTAGCTGGAGTTACGGGGGTTGTCGCCGAGCGCGTAGTTGATCTGCCGGACGGCGAAGTCGTGGTAGCGCGCCTTGCGGGTGGTGTCGGTGGTCTTGTCGCTGTAGACCAGCGCGGCGAAGGAGGTGTTCGCGGCGTAGCGCAGCGCGCCCCAGGAGTCGA
Organism: Micromonospora sp. H61; assembly: GCF_018070325.1. Taxonomy (GTDB): domain Bacteria; phylum Actinomycetota; class Actinomycetes; order Mycobacteriales; family Micromonosporaceae; genus Micromonospora; species Micromonospora salmantinae. The sequence continues at coordinate 75,757 of NZ_JAGPXY010000017.1, read as the reverse complement.
GCACCGCCATCCCGCCGGGCGAATACGGAACCCGCTGCCCGTTCACGCCGACGGTCCAGTAGTCCAGCCACCGGTTGGCGTCGTCGACGTACTTCTGCTTGCCGGTCAGGTTGGCCAGCAGCACGTACGCGCCGAACTGCTTGTTGTCCCAGGCGATGGTCCACTTGTAGGAGCGGGTGGTGGACTGGTTCTCCGTGCCGAGCTTGTCGTACTCACTCTCGGCCTTGGTCAGGTAGCTGGCCTCGCCGGTGGCCCGGTGCAGCCAGATCGCGGCCCAGACCAGCTCGTCCTGCCAGCCGCTCCACGAGCGGTAGAAGCTGGTGGCGTCGGTGATGCACTCGTGGTAGGCCTTCCGCACCGTGTCGGCGAAGGTGTAAAGCTGCCGGGCGTGCCCGAGCAGCTTGTCCGCGTAGGCGGCGTCGGTGGGCCGGAACACCATCGAGGAGGCGGCCATCGCGGCCGCCGTCTCCCCCGCCAGGTCCGCGCCGCCACAGCTCGCATCGATCTTGTACGCGGGCCGCGCCATCGGCATCACCTCGGCCGGACCCCACCACTTGTGGTCGTCGTCGCCCTTGCCGACCTGTCCGTAGAGGACGTTTGCCGACGGGTGTGCCTTGATGAAGTAGTCGTTGACGAAGCGCAGGTTGTTGAGCAGGTGCGGCAGTTGCCCGGAGGAGGTGTAGCCGCTGCGGTACTCGACAGCGCCCCAGGCGAGCATCGTGGCGCTGAACGCCATCGGGAAACCGAACTTGACGTGGTCGCCGGCGTCGTACCAGCCGCCGGTGAGGTCCACACCCGCGCTGGCGCCGTCGGTGAGGGCGCTGTCTCCGCGCCAGGAGACCCGGTTCCAGTCGGGCAGTCGACCGGACTGCTGCGCCTCGTAGAAGAGCAGCGACTTCTGCAACGCCTCGGCGTAGTTGTAGGTCGCCGCCGGCGCGGCAGCGGCGGGCCCGGACGGTGGCGCGGTCACCGCGAGGGACGCGCCGGTGAGCAGCGCGACGCCGAGGGCCAGCAGCCGCCGCGGCCAGGGCTGGTCGGCGGCCGGCGACCGGCCGGGCTGGCCGCTGAACGGCCGGGTCAGGTGGCGCATGGCGGACTCCTGTCGGAGGCGCCGCCGGCGGTCGCACCGACGCGGGACGGCGTACGGGCGGCACGGCCACCGGCGACAGCGGGGTGGCGGTGTGACCACGGGTCATGGAAGCGCTCCCATGGATAACCGACAATGTAATGGGCGGGTCGCTGGTTGGGAAGCCTGCCAACCGGGGCCGGTGCGTGCGACGCCGCTTCCGTACTCGCGAGTAACCAGTGCGGACCATCTCACACCATCGACGCGCTTCGATTAATGCTCGCCGTTTGCGCAGCTCACGACGGGAGCCTCCGCGAAGACTGTCGCGCTGTTCGAGCGCTCCGGCGGCCAGCCAGACGAACGTACTGTTGCTGACCCACTACCAAGCGCGAGACAGTACCGCTCACCAGCGGTGCCGTCGACGCCGCCGCTCCCTGGTCAACCCTGAGGAGAAGCGATGGCACCACGACTCGCCGACGACACCGCCTGGACCGACATCCTGGCCCGCGCGGTGGCCGCCACCCCGGAGGCGTTCGGCGCCGAGGTAGGCGGCGTCACCACACTGCACAACCTGGTCGAGGGCGAATGGCGGGCGGTCGGCCAGCCCACCCCGGTCCGCACCCCGGTGGACAACACCGTCCTCATCAACCTGCCCCGGGTCGACGCGACCACCGCGCGCGCCGCGGTCGCCCACGCCGCCGCCGCGCACCGGGCCTGGGCCCAGACCCCGCTGGCCGACCGCAAGGCCCGGGTCGCCGAGGCCCTGGACTCGCTCACCGCCCACCGCGACCTGCTCGCCCTGCTGCTGGTGTGGGAGATCGGCAAGCCGTGGCGGCTGGCCTGCGCCGACGTGGACCGGGCGCTCGACGGCGTCCGCTGGTACGCGGGCGAGATCGACCGGATGCTCGCCGACGGCCGCGAGCCGCTGCCCGGCCCGGTCAGCAACATCGCGTCGTGGAACTACCCGATGAGCGTGCTGGTGCACGCCGAGCTGGTGCAGCTCCTGGCCGGCAACGCGGTCATCGCCAAGACTCCGTCCCAGGGCGGCGCGGTGTGCCTGACCGTCGCGCACGCGCTGATGCGCCGGGCCGGGCTGCCCGCCACACTCGTCTCCGGCAGCGGCGGGGAGCTGTCCGAGGTGCTGGTCCGGGCACCCGAGATCGGCGCTGTGGCGTTCGTCGGCGGTCGGTCCAACGGCGGCAAGGTGGCCGCCGCGCTGCTCGACAGCGACAAGCGGCACTTCATCGAGCAGGAAGGTCTCAACGCCTGGGGCATCTGGAACTTCTCCCAGTGGGACCTACTCGCCACGCACCTCAGGAAGGGCTTCGAGTACGGCAAGCAGCGCTGCACCGCGTACCCCCGGTTCGTGGTGCAACGCGACCTGGTCGACGAATTCCTCGACATGTACCTGCCGGTCGTCCGCTCGGTCCGCTTCGGTCACCCGCTCGCCGTCGGCGACGACTGGGCCACCGGTGACCCGCTGCCCGAGCTGGACTTCGGTCCGCTGATCAGCGCCGCCAAGGCCGACGAGCTACGCCGCACCGTCGACGAGGCGGTCCGCGGCGGCGCGATCCCACTGCACCGGGGCAAGCTCACCGGCGCGCCGTTCCTGCCCGGGCAGGACACCTCGGCGTACGTGGCACCGTCGGTGCTGCTCGCCCCGCCCGGACGGTCCCGGCTGATGCACGCCGAGCCGTTCGGTCCGGTCGACACGATCGTCGTGGTGGACACCACCGACGAGCTGCTGGCCGCCATGAACGCCTCCAACGGTGCGCTGGTGGCGTCGCTGGCCTGCGACGACACCGACGAGGCCGGCAAGCTCGCCGTGGACCTTCAGGCGTTCAAGGTGGGCATCAACAAACCACGCTCACGCGGTGACCGGGACGAACCGTTCGGCGGCCGGGGCGCCTCCTGGAAGGGCGCGTTCGTCGGCGGCGACCTGCTGGTGCAGGCAGTCACCGTCGGCGGCGACAGGCGGCTCTACGGCAACTTCCCCGACTACAACAGCTACCCCACCACCTGAGCACCGCAACGGGAGAGGCCCCCTTGTGGACGCTGGCGCGCACAAGGGGCCCTCGTCGGGCCCTAGACGCCCGGCGTGACGAACGCGGCCTTCCGGTCCGCCGGCGCGGCGACAACGAGCGGGACGGTGAGGGTGAGCAGCCCGCCGTCGCGCTCCGTCGCGGCGGGCCTGCCCAGCCGGTGCAGCGTACGCAGCATCGGGTCGTTGGTGGCCTGCACGTGCAACACCAGCGCCGCGTACCCGGACCGGTCGGCGTGCTGGACCACCCGGCGCAGCAACGCCGAGCCGAGCCCGCGCCGCTGCCAGTCGTCTCGCACCAGCAGCGCCACCTCGGCCTCGTCGCCCTCGCCGAGCAGGTTCGCCATGGCGACCACCGACTCGGCAGTGCCGTCGGCGCCGGTGGTGCTGGCGATCAGCGTCAGCCCTCGGCTCGGCTCCAGCAGTCGACGCAGGCGGGCCGGCTGCGGCAGCGCCGCGCCGCCCAGGTAACGCCGCTGCCGCGTACGGGGTGAGCACGCCTCGTGCAGCTCCGCCACGCCGGACAGATCGTGGGCGCTGGCTGGCCGGACGGCCACCTCCGCGCCGTCGGGCAGCACCACTGTGACCTGTTCGGCGGCCCGGCGCGCCACTGTGGCGGCCAGCTCGACAAGGGCCTGCGCCCGCGCGTACTCCGCCGGGGTGAAGTCGGGCGCGGCCCGGCGCAGCGCGAACGAACCGCCCGCCGGGTCGGCCAACAGCATGGCGGCCCCGGTGATCCCCCGCTCGCCGCCCACCGACGCCGGTCGCCAACTGACGACGTCGGCGGCGAGCAGGGTCTGCAACGCCTCGCCCGTCGCGTCCGGGTCACGCACCAGCCGGTTGGCCAGCCCGAGCACCCGGGTGGGCTGGTCGGCCAGACCACGCGCCTCACTGCGCGCCACCCAGCAGTCCCGGCCCCGACCACGCTCGACCGCGGCGATCAGCTCGGCCTCGTCGAGCGCGTCCGGCGCGTCGACCAGGAAATCGTCCACCGCGCCCTGCTCGGTGGGCTGCACCTGCACGGTGAGGATGTTGACCCCACGCAGCGCGAGGCTCGCCGTGAGCACCGACAGGTAACCCGGTCGGTCGTCCACAGTCGCTCGGATCCGCCACAACGTCATGGTTGGCTCCCTTCCCCGGTAAGAGCCTCATCCCCGCCTGTTGCCGCCCGGTTGCCCGGCGGTGTCGGCCCGGGAACTCCTCGGGTCGCTCAGGGGCCGGCGACCACCGGCGGCGCGCCGACGAGATCGAGTCGGTCACCGAGGATCACCGCGCAGGCGCGGACGAGCTGGGTGAGCCGATCCACCTCGGTGCTGTGGAACGCCGCGGCGGAGAGGGTCTCGCTGCGTTCACGGGCCACCACCAGCACCAGGCCCGCCCGGCCGAACGGCGCGATCGCGTGGTGGGTGCCGTCGGGCGTGGTCATCGACCGGCCGCGCAGCGGGGTCACCTCCGGCAACCGCGGGGGTATGGGGGCACGCCAGCTCGCGTGCCCCACTGTCGCCCCACCGCCCCCGCTCCGCGAGGCCCAGTCGACCGGCACCACGGCGGCCACGGCCCAGTCGGCGGCCAGCAGCCCCGGCACCGCGTCGACCAGGGTGGCCAACCCGTCGGCCGGGTTGGCCGCGACCTGGGCCAACAGCTCCGCGTCCTGGCCGGTGGTGGTGGGCGCGCCGATCGCCCGCCACACACCGTCCACCCGCACTCCGGGGATCGCCGCGAGGCCAGCCAGCAGCCGCTCCACCCGCGCCGCGCCCGGCCAGACGACAGTGAAGTCGTCCACGGCACGCCCGCCGAGCCGTTCGAGGACCACCACCTGGACGATGTCCGCCCCGGAGACGCCCAAGGTGCGGGCGACCTGACCGAGGGTGCCCGGACGGTCCGGCAGGGTGACCCGAACTCGCAGCAACATGTCTGTCCCTCCGCTCGGCGGGCCGGCAAAAAGAGCGGCCGGCAGGCTGACCCCAGCCTGGTAGTTGACCATTTCGTCCCTGTTGCAGGGGCATGTCCCGAGCGGAAACTCTGACCTTGACAACGTGAGCGGGCTGCCATCAACTAGTCGGATGAGCGATCCGGCCGTCGACGCGTCACGGCCGAGGGCCGATTCCGTCTCCCCGGCGGGGCTGGCCCTGGACCGTCTCGCCGACCATCTGGCAACGCACCGACCCGAGCTGGCCGTCGGGCCGCTGCGCGCCCAGCTGATCGCGGGCGGCAAGTCCAACCTCACCTACCTGCTGCGCCTCGGCGACCGCGAGGTGGTGCTGCGCCGCCCACCGCTGGGGCACGTGCTGGCGACCGCGCACGACATGGCACGCGAGTTCCGGGTCATCTCGGCGCTGGCGCCGACCGAGGTGCCGGTCCCGGGCGCGCTGCTGCTCTGCACCGACCCCGAGGTGATCGGCGCGCCGTTCTACCTCATGGAGCGGATGCCCGGCGAGGTGTTCCGCACCCGCGCGCAAACCGACCCACTGGGCGACGAGCGTCGCCGGGCCCTCGCCATGGCGATGATGGACACGCTCGCCGCGCTGCACAGCGTCGACCCGTCCAGCGTCGGGTTGGCTGACTTCGGCCGCCCCGAGGGCTACCTCGCCCGGCAGGTCCGCCGCTGGGCCGGGCAGCTCGACCGCTCCCGCAGCCGCCCGCTGCCCGGCATCGACGAGCTGCGTGACCTGCTCGCGGCGACCGCCCCGGAGGGCGCGAACGCCGGCCGGATCGTGCACGGCGACTACCGACTGGACAACCTCCTCGCCTCGGCCGACCCGGTCGCCGTGCACGCGGTGCTCGACTGGGAGATGGCCACCCTCGGCGACCCCCTCGCCGACCTGGGGCTACTACTGACGTACTGGGACGTGCTCGGTGGCAGCGACACCGCCGCGGGCAACCCCGTCGCCGACGGGCTCGGCCCGCGCGCCGGCTTTCCCACCGGCGGCGAGCTGATCGACAGGTACGCCGGTCGCAGCGATGTCGACGTCGGGCCGCTGCACTGGCACGTGGCGCTGGGCTGCTTCAAGCTCGCTGTCATCTGCGAGGGCATCCACTACCGCCACACGCTCGGGCAGACGCTCGGCGAGGGCTTCGACCGGATCGGCGAGATGGTGGCACCGCTGGTCGCGCACGGGCTGACCGCCGCCAGGGAGCGGTGATGGACTTCTCATACGACAGCCGGACCGAGGAACTGCGCGCCGAGCTGACCCGGTTCCTGACCGAGCACGTCTACCCGGCCGAGGCCGTGCACGCCGAGCAGGTGGCCACCGGGGACCCGTGGTCGCGTACCCCGGTGTTGGCCGAGCTGAAGGCGGAGGCCCGCAAGCGCGGCCTGTGGAACCTCTTCCTGCCCGACCCGCGCTACGGCGCCGGTCTGACCAACCTCCAGTACGCTCCCCTGGCCGAGCTGACCGGGCGCAGCCCGCACCTCGCGCCGGAGGCGGTCAACTGCGCGGCACCGGACACCGGCAACATGGAGCTGCTGGCCGAGTTCGGTTCGGAGGCGCAGCAGAAGCGCTGGCTGATGCCGCTGCTGGAGGGTGAGATCCGCTCGGCGTTCTGCATGACCGAGCCCGACGTCGCGTCCTCCGACGCCACGAACATCGCCACCCGGATCACCCGCGACGGCGACGAGTACGTGATCAACGGACGGAAGTGGTGGTCGTCCGGGGCCATGGACCCGCGCTGCGAGATCTTCATCGTGATGGGCAAGACCGACCCCGCCGCCGACCGGCACCGCCAGCAGAGCATGGTGCTGGTCCCCCGGGACACCCCCGGGGTGACAGTGCGCCGGGGCATGACCGTCTTCGGCTACACCGACGGTTCTCACGGCGGGCACGCCGAGATCGACTTCACCGACGTCCGGGTGCCAGCGGAGAACCTGATCGGCGCCGAGGGCACCGGCTTCGCCATCGCCCAGGCCCGGCTGGGGCCCGGCCGGATCCACCACTGCATGCGATTGATCGGAATGGCTGAGCGGGCATTGGAGCTGCTCTGCCGCCGCGCCAACGAACGGATCGCGTTCGGCCGACCGCTGGCCGAGCAGGGCGTGGTCCGGGAGTGGATCGCCGAGTCCCGGGTCCGCATCGAGCAGGCCCGGCTGCTGGTGCTCAAGACAGCCTGGTTGATGGACACCGTCGGTAACAAGGGCGCGCACACCGAGATCCAGGCCATCAAGATCGGCACGCCGGCCATGGCGGAGTGGGTGATCGACAAGGCCATCCAGGCCTACGGCGGCGCCGGTGTCAGCCAGGACACGCCACTGGCCGCCCTCTGGGCGCAAACCCGCACCCTGCGCCTCGCCGACGGCCCCGACGAGGTGCACCGCAACTCCCTGGCCAAGCGCGAACTCCGCCGCTGGACCCCGTAACCCCCTTCCCGTGTGGGGGTGGTGGTGGGTTAGGCGGAGGCTCGATGGACCAGTTGGGTGTCCAGGAGGATGTGGGAGGCGGGTAGCTCCTCGCCACGGATCCGGGCCACCAGCAGGCGGGCCATCTGCCGGCCCATCTCCTCCACCGGCTGGAAGACAGTGGTCAACGGCGGCTCCGCCCGCAGGGCGATCGTCGCGTCGTCGAAGCCGATCACCGCGACGTCCTGCGGCACCCGCCGGCCGGCCTCGCGCAGGGTACGCAGCGCACCGAACGCCATGAGGTCGGAGGCGACGAAGACCGCGTCCAGGTCCGGACAGGCGTCCAGCAGGCGACGCATGGCGGCCGCGCCGCTGCCCTCGCTGAAGTCGCCGTACGCGATCAGGTCGGGGTTGACGCCGGCCCCGGTGGCCTTGACCGCCTCGGTGTAGCCGGTCAGCCGGGCCAGGCCGACGCCCATGTCCTGCGTTCCGGCGATGGTGGCGATGCGCCGCCGCCCCTGCCGGGCCAGGTACTCCACCGCCTGCCGGGCCCCGCCAACGTTGTCCACGTCGACAAACCAGGCCGGTTGGGCGCCGGGTTGCAGCATCCGGGCGGGCCGACCGCCGAGCACGGCCGGCAGGCCGCGCTCCTCCAGCAACGTCGGCAGCGGGTCGGAGTCGTGCAACGACAGCAGCAGTACGCCGTCGACGTGCTGGTTGGTGAGGTGGTGCTCGACCCGCTCCCGTTCCACCGGCGACTGGGCCATGGCCAGCCAGAGCTGCATCGGCGTCTCCAGCAGCCCGGAGCTGATCCCCCGCACGATGCTGGCGAAGAACGGCTCGGTGAAGACCCGCTCGCCGGATTCGGACACCACCAGCGCGACGGAGTCGGTCCGCTGGGTGACGAGCGCACGGGCGGCCCGGTTCGGCACGTACCCCAGCTCTGCGATGGCCTGTTGGACCGCGGCCCGGGCCTCCGGGCTGACCTGGGGCGAGCCGTTGACCACGCGGGAGACCGTGCCCCGACCGACGCCGGCACGCGCCGCGACCGCGTCGAGGGTCGGGCGCCCGAGCGACCGGGTGCGCTGCGTTGTCATCGTCTGCTCCTCCGACGGCGGGCGGACCCGGCGCCACCTGCGAGAGGTGGACGCCGGGGCCGTCCTGATGGCTGGCCCGAGCCTATTGTGCGGCCAGACCGTTGCGCCGGATCACCGAGGCGTACCACTTGGCGCTGGACTTGGGGGTGCGAACCTGGCTGTCGTAGTCGACGTGGATCATGCCGAACCGCTTGGTGTAACCCCAGGCCCATTCGAAATTATCCATCAGCGACCAGGCAAAGTATCCCCGCAGAGGCACTCCGGCGTCGATCGCCTCGTGGGCGGCGCGCAGGTGGGCGTCGAAGTAGGCCAGCCGGTCGACGTCGTCGACCTGCCCGTCGACCACCGAGTCGACGAACGCGGAACCGTTTTCGGTGACGTACAGGGGCAGGTCGGTGTAGCCGTTCACCCGACGCAGCGTCTCGGTCAGACCCGGGGCGTCGATCTCCCAGCCCATGTCGGTGACCGGAACGCCACGGGTGACGAACCGGACGTCCTCGCTGCCCGGCCAGCACGAGGGGGCCGGGTCGGCCGCCACGCCCTCGACCGGCGCGGCGACCACGTGGCGGCTGTAGTAGTTGACCCCGACCAGGTCCAGCGGCGTGGAGATGGTCGCCAGGTCGCCGTCGCGCACGTGCGCGAAGTCGGTCACCGTGCTGAGGTCGGCCACCAGGTCCTCCGGGTACGACCCGCGCAATAGCGGATCCAGGAAGAACCGGTTGGCCAAGCCGTCGATCCGCCGGGCGGCGTCGGAGTCGGCGGGACTGTCACTGGCCGGGTCGACCGGGTAGAGGTTGACGGTCACGCCCACCTCGGCGGCCGGGCGGGCGGCCCGCAGTGCCTGCACGGCCAGGCCGTGACCGAGCATCAGGTGGTGTCCGGCACGCACCGCGTCCGCTCCGTCGGTGCGGCCGGGGGCGTGCACGCCGGAGCCGTAGCCGAGGAACGCCGAGCACCACGGCTCGTTCAGCGTGGTCCAGTAGCGCACCCGGTCACCGAGCGCGTCGGCCACCAGCGTCGTGTAGTCGGCGAACCGGGCGGCGGTGTCCCGCGCCGGCCAGCCGCCGGCGTCTTCCAACGGCTGCGGCAGGTCCCAGTGGTAGAGGGTGAGCCACGGCTCGATGCCGTTGGCCAGCAGCTCGTCCACCAGTCGCCGGTAGAAGTCCAGGCCGCCCGGGTTGGCCGCGCCGGTGCCGGTGGGCTGCACCCGGGACCAGGAGACCGAGAAACGGTACGACTTCAGGCCCAGCTCGGCCATCAGCGCGACGTCGTCGCCGAGGCGGTGGTAGTGGTCGCACGCGACGTCCCCGGTGTGCCCGGCGACGACCCGACCCTCGGTGTGGCTGAAGGTGTCCCAGATCGACGGGGCGCGGCCGTCCACGGCCGCCGCCCCCTCGATCTGGTACGCCGCCGTCGCGGCCCCCCAGAGAAATCCGGGTGGAAAGGTCAGCCCGGGGCGCTCGTCGAGGACGTCGACGGCGGGTGGGCTGGCGGGGTTGCTCACGACTTGACGGCACCTTCCATGATCCCGCCGATGATCTGGCGGCCGAACACGAGAAAGACGATTACCAGGGGGATGGTGCCGATCGCCGTGGCGGCGAACACCTGGGAGTAGTCGGTGTAGTAGGCGTACGAGAGGAAGGAGAGCGAGACCTGGAGGGTCGGGTTCTCCGGGGTGAGGATGGCGTACGGCCAGATGAACGAGTTCCAGGTCTCCATGAAGGTCAGCAGACCGAGCACGCCGGCGGCGGGACGTAGCGCGGGCAGCACGATGCTCCAGTAGATCCGGAACGTGCTCGCCCCGTCGACGCGGCCGGCCTCGATCAGCTCGTCGGAGATGGCCTGGCTCGCGTACTGCCGCATCATGAACACGCCGAAGGCGCTGACCAGGAACGGCACGGTGACCGCGTAGAGGGTGTCGTACCATCCCAGGTCCTGCATCATGGACCAGAGCGGGATGAGGCCCATCTGGGTCGGGATCATCATGGTGACGATGATCGCCAGCAGGAGGGCGTTGCTGCCCCGGAACTTCAGCTTGGCGAAGGCGAACCCCGCCAGTGAACCGGTGAGCACCACCGACACGGTGACCACCGAGGAGACGATGATCGAGTTCATCATGCCGGTGAGGAAGTTGGCGGCGTCGTTGTCGAGCACCCGCCCGAAGTTGTCACCGAACGCGCCACCGGGGGTCAGCGGCGGCGGCACGTCGTTGATGTTGTCCAGGCTGCGACTGCCGATCACCAGCATGTAGTAGAACGGGTAGATCGACAGCAGCGCCGCCAGGACGAGCGCCAGGTAGGTCAGCGGGCTGGTGCGCCACAGGCGCTGGGAAGCCGAGATCATCGATCTCTCCTCACTTCGCCGAGCGGCGGACGAGTAGGAAGTTGAACAGCGACACCACGATGATGATCATGAAGATCGCCCAGGCAACCGCTGCTCCGTAGCCGGCGGTGTTCAGGTTCACGATGCCCATCTCGTACATGTACATGGCCAGCGTCTGGAACTCCCGCTGGTTGCCGCCGATGATGTTGCCGTTGCCGAAGAGCAGGGGCTCGGTGAAGAGCTGCATGCCGCCGATCGTGGACAGGATGACCACGAAGATGAAGGTGGGCTTGAGCATGGGCAGGGTGATCTGCCAGAACTGTCGCCACGGGCTGGCGCCATCGATCTCCGCGGCCTCGTAGAGGTCCTTCGGGATCGCCTGCATGCCGGCGAGCAGGATCAGGGTGTTGTACCCGGTCCACCGCCAGTTGACCATGGAAGAGATGGCCGTCCAGGAGCTCCACCGGTGCCCGTCCCAGTCGACCGGGTCGACACCGACGAAGCTGAGCAGCCAGTTGAACAGGCCGAACTCCCGCTGGAACAACATCCCGAAGACGATCGCGACCGCGGCCACCGACACCACGTTCGGCATGAAGATGGCCATCCGGAAGAAGGTCTTGGCGCGCAGGAGGGTCCGGTTGAGCAGGTTCGCCAGGAAGAGGGCGAGCAACAACTGCGGGATGGTCGACAGGGCGAAGATGCCGAACGTGTTGACCAGCGCGTTCCAGAAGTACTCGTCGGACACCAGCCGGGTGTAGTTGTCGAAGCCGATGAACGTGTGCTCGCCGATCATGTCCCAGTCGTGCAGCGACATCCAGGCGGTACGCAGCATCGGGTACAGCCCGAATAAGCCGAAGATCAGGAAGAACGGGGCGATGTAGAGGTACGGCGAGTACTTGACATCGAGGCGGTTGAGTAACCTTCCCCGTCGACGTCGGCGGTCGACGTCGGGAGAAGGCGGTGCTGCTGGCGACGGCCGTGCCGTCGTGGCCGACAGGCTCATGCGAGTTTCCTTTTCCGGCGAGGCCCGGGGGCCCTCGCGCAGGGCGCTACGCGGAGGGGACCGGCCGGTGGCGTCCGGGAAGCCCCGAACGCCACCGGCAGGGAATCACTCAGAAGGCACCCTGAGTCTTGGCGTCCTTCGTGAACTGCTCCCAGGCCTTGGCCTTGTCGGCCTGCCCGTTCTCGAACGCCCGCAGGGCCGGCTCGAGCGCGTTCTCCTTCACCGCCTGGTGCTTCGGGCCCAGGTGGATCGGCTGGATCTTGGCGACGCTCTCCCCGAAGATCTTGCCGGTCGGCGCGTTGCTGAAGTACTCGTTGGTGTAGCTGAGGAAGGCGTCGTTCTTCAGCGCCTCCAGGTTGGTGGGCAGCGGGCCCTTGAGCTTGAAGGCCTCGACCTGGCTCTTCGCATTGGTCAGGTACTCGGCGAGCTTCGCAGCCTCGCTCGGGTACTTGCTCTGCGCCGGAACCGCGAGCCACGAGCCGCCCCAGTTACCGCCGCCGCCCGGCACGGACGCGACATCCCACTTGCCCTTGTTGGCCGGACCGGAGTTGTCCGACACGATGCCGAGCATCCAGGACGGGCAGAAGGTCGCCGCGAAGGTGCCCTGCTTGAAGCCACCCGACCACTCCGGCGACCAGGTGGACGCCTTGGCGGAGATGTCCGCCATCGAGGTGGCGGTGTCCCAGGCGTTCTTCACCGCGGGGCTGGTGTCCGCGATGATGTTGTCTTCCTTGTCGTAGAACAGGTCACCGTTGCCCTGGAAGAGCACCCCGTTGGAGACGGCGGTGATCGAGTCGATGAACGCCTTGCCGCCGCTGCCCTGCTTGTACTTCAGACCGGCGTCGTGGAAGCCCTTCCAGTCCGGCCAGAGCGCCGACACCTGGTCGCGCTCGGCGGGCAGGCCGGCCGCCTGGAACAGGTCCTTGCGGTAGCAGACGGCGAGGCTGCCGACGTCGGTCGGCAGGCCGATCAGCCGGCCGTCCGGCGCCTTGCCCAGCTCCCACTTCCAGGGCAGGAATTCCTTCGAGTGGTCGGCGACCAGCGGAGTGAGGTCGGCCCAGTTGCGCGCGTTGGGCTTGAACTCGTTGAGGATGCCCTCTTCCAGGGCGGTGACGTCCGCCGCGCCCTTGCCGGTGGCCAGGTAGCGGACCAGCTTCGGCCGGTACTCACCGAGCTGCGCGGTCTTGCGCAGCTCGACCTTGATGCCGGTGTCCTTCTCGTACTGCTTGACGAGCTCGTCGTAGCCCATCTCGCCGAAGGTGTCGACGACCAGCTTGGCCGGCTTCTCGCCGGCCGCCGGCTTGTCGTCGTCGTTGCCGCAGGCTGCGAGACCGCTGACCGCGGTGATCGCGGCCAGGGCAGCGGCCGCCAGGCGGGTACGCCGCGTGGTGACACTCATTCGCTGACCCCTCTTTCCGGTGGTGAGGCTGATGTGTGTGGTGGGGGGTGCTCATCGCGCCGGGCCGGGGTCCGTGAGTGACACACACCACCTCCGGGAGCGCTCCCATGAGATTGCCGGCGGGTAACGGGAGTGTCAATAGGACGTTGGGAGCGTTCCCAGATCGTTACCGCTGACCACTCCCACCGCACCCACCCCAACCACACCCCCCGCCCCACCTCGGTGATCAAGAGGTTTCGGTCAGGAAAGGTGGCGCCGCTGACGCAAACTTCTTGATCAACAACACCCGGCCCCGGAGGGCCGGGCGGGGGCGGTCAGCAGAAGCGGCGCAGGAGGGTGGTTGCGCGGGTGGGGTCGAATCGGGACGGGTCGAAGGTCGAACCCGCCCAGTCGCGCAGCATCGCGTGGCGGGAACTGGCGGGGTCGGCCGTGGCGTCCTGGTCGTCCAGGGCTTCCAGGAGCGCCTGGTAGCCCAACGGCCCGCCGACACCCTCCGGCGGGCAGGCCCGCTCGCCGGTCAGGCAGACCGGATACCGCTCGTCGGGGTCGGCGGTCAACGCGTCCTCCACGACCAGGTCGTGTTCCCACCAGTCGCCGAAGTCGTACGTGTAGGAGAACCGGCTGCCCTTGCCGAGCACCGCGTCGAGCCGCACGTCCAGCTCGTCGTGCAACGCCAACTCCCCGTCCGGGTCCGGCTCGCCGTACTGCATCGCGTCGATCTCGAACGAGTGCAGGTGGCAGTCCCGCCAACCCATCGCGTGCTGCACCACCCGGTGCAGCCGGTCCAGCGTGTAGCCGGCCGGCACGAGCACCCGGCGCCACACCGGCGGGCGGGTCCCGGCGAGGGACATCTTCAGCTGGAAGATCTGACGCGACATGCTGTCCTGTCCTCCCGCGGCTTAGGCTGCCAGCATGATCTGCCGAGCGTGCCGGGCCCGGCGACACGACGACTGCCCGGGCCGGAACTGGTGCGACTGCCAGCACCGTACCGCCGAACCCACCCCTCCGGTCACCGGTCCGGCCGGCGAATGACCGTCGGAATTCCGATCCGACGGCTCTGGCCCGAGCCGTCGACGCAGCCGCTCGACGACGCCACGCTGACCGCCCTCTACGGCCGTGCCGACGAGCCCCGACTGCGGATGAACTTCGTGACCAGCCTGGACGGCGCGGTCACCGTGGACGGCTACTCCGCCGGGCTCTCCGGCGAGCCGGACAAGCGCGTGTTCGGTCTGCTGCGGATGACCTGCGACGCCCTGGTCGTGGCCGCCGGAACACTCCGCCACGAGGGGTACCGGGCGGTCCGGCTCAACGAGCGCCGCCGCGCCTGGCGTCGCGAGAACGGGCTGACCGAGTACCCGACGCTGGTGGTCGTCTCCGGTTCGCTCGACCTGGATCCGGCACAGGCCGCCTTCGCCGACGCGCCGACCCGCCCGGTGGTGCTCACCCACAGCGCCGCCGATCCGCCGCCCGGGCTGACCGACGTCGCCGACGTGCTGCGCTGCGGCGCCGAGCGGGTCGACCTGGCCGCCGGCCTCGCCGAGCTGCACCGCCGCGGGCTCACCCAACTGCTCTGCGAGGGCGGCCCACACCTGTTCGGCGCACTCACCGCCGCCGACCTGGTGGACGAGCTGTGCCTCACCGTCTCGCCGCTACTGGCCGGGCCCGGCCCCGGCCGGATCACCGCGGGAGACGCCGCACCTCCCCGGCACCTGCCACTGCGCCACGTGCTCGCCGCCGAGGACGGCGTCCTCCTGCTCCGCCACGCCCGTCCGTGACCCGCCGTCGCCCGGTCGCACACCCACCGTCGTCAGTGTGACGGCGCATGGTGTCGTCCGCCGCGTCGCGTGGCGACCTGTCGTACTCCTCGGGCAGGATGCAGGGCATGCGCGCCGACCGTGATGCCCGACCGACCCGAGCCGCCCGATGACCGACGCCGAGCTCGACAGCCCGGGCGAGGTGGTCGGGCGGGTGCTGGGCACCGCCGACGCCACCCCGTTGCAGTTCTGGACGGCCGTGGCGCCCGGCAGTTACCTCCAGCTCGACGACGTCGTGGTCACGCGACGGGAGCTGCCGGACCGGGAGCCGGTGACGATCGCCGGGGTGGTCACCCAGGTCCGCGCTCGGCACGAGGGCGCGCAGTTCGAGTCCGACGTGTTCGCCATCGCCGACGGCACGCTGCCCGCGCAGGTGCAGGAGGCGGCCGAGGTGACCACCACCCGGGTCGATCCCGAGCTGTACGTGCCGCCGACCCCGGGCGCGGTGGTGCACCGGGCCGAGGGGGACGCCCGGGCCCGCGCGCTGCACTTCGACCGGATGGAGCGGCGCATCCCGATGGGGATGGGTCGCGACGGGGTCCCGGTCTACCTCAACGCCGACTTCCTCGACGGCAGTCGGGGTGCGCACGTCTCCATCTCCGGCATCTCCGGGGTGGCCACCAAGACCAGCTTCGCCACGTTCCTGCTCTACTCGGTGTTCCGCTCCGGCGTGCTGGGCGGCGACGCGGTCAACGCCAAGGCGCTGATCTTCAACGTCAAGGGTGAGGATCTGCTCTTCCTGGACCACCCCAACACCCGCCTCGACGAGCCCACCCGCGCGGCGTACGCGAAGCTCGGGTTGAGCGCCGGCGCGTTCCCCGACGTGCGGGTGTACGCCCCGCCGCGCCCCGGCGACTCGGCCGGCACGCCGGATGTGAGCAGCCGGCTCACCGGCGTCGACAGCTTCTACTGGACGCTGAGCGAGTTCTGCACCGACCGCCTGCTGCCGTACGTCTTCGCCGACGCCGACGACGAGCGCCAGCAGTACACGATGGTGGTCCACTCGGTGGCCGCGCACCTGGCCCGCTACGCCCAGCCCGCCGACGGCGGGGTGAGCATCGACGGGGTCCGGCTCGGCTCCTACGGCGATCTGGTCGACCACATCGTCGATCAGCTCAACGACGACGAGACCCGCTCCGACTGGGCGGGCAGCGCGGTGGGGCTGGGCACCGTCAACGCGTTCGCCCGGCGGTTGATCGGCAGCAAGAAGGACCTGGCCCGGCTGATCCGCGGCGACCTCGCCACCCGCCGGCCCCACTCGATCAACACGAGCGAGTCGGCCCAGGTCACCGTGGTCGACCTGCACAACCTTCCCGACCGCGCGCAGCGGTTCGTGGTCGGTGTGACGCTCAAGAGCGAGTTCGAGCGCAAGGAGAAGTCCGGCACCGCCAAGCCGCTGCTCTTCGTCGTCCTCGACGAGCTCAACAAGTACGCCCCCCGGGAGGGCTCCTCGCCGATCAAGGAGGTCCTTCTGGACATCGCCGAGCGGGGCCGTTCGCTCGGGGTGATCCTGATCGGCGCGCAGCAGACGGCGAGCGAGGTGGAGCGGCGGATCGTCACCAACTCGGCGATCCGGGTGGTCGGCCGGCTCGACCCGGCCGAGGCGTCCCGCCCGGAGTACGGCTTCCTCCCGCCCGCGCAGCGTCAGCGGGCGTTGCTGGCCAAGCCGGGCACCATGTTCGTCAACCAGCCGGACATCCCGGTGCCACTCTGTCTGGAGTTCCCGTTCCCGGCCTGGGCCACCCGGGTCTCCGAGGCGGGCCGGGCACCTTCGGAGACGCTGCGTTCGATCACCCAGTCCGCCGACCCGTTCGCCGTGGTGGGCTCCGGCGGTGGCACCGACGACGACATCCCGTTCTAGCTAGGGGCCAGCACAGCCATGAAGATCCTGCACACCTCCGACTGGCACGTGGGAAAGGTGCTCAAGGGGCAGTCCCGGGCCGACGAGCACAAGGCCGTGCTGGCCGGGGTGATCGAGATCGCCCGTGCCGAACAGCCGGATCTGGTGATCGTCGCCGGTGACCTCTACGACACCGCCGCGCCCAGCTCGGAGGCGACCCGCCTGGTCACCAGGGCGTTGACGGCGCTGCGGCGGACCGGCGCGGACGTGGTGGCCATCGGCGGCAACCACGACAACGGCCCGGCGCTGGACGCGCTGCGCCCGTGGGCCGACGCCGCCGGCATCACCCTGCGCGGCGGGGTGCGGGAAAATCCGGACGAGCACGTCATCGACGGCACCACCGCCGGTGGCGAGCGGTGGCGGCTGGCCGCGTTGCCGTTCCTGTCCCAGCGGTACGCGGTGCGCGCGTTGGAGATGTACGAGCTGACCGCCGCGGAGACCAACCAGACGTACGCCGACCACCTGGGCCGGGTGCTGGGGCGACTGACCGAGGGTTTCACCGAACCGGACCGGGTGCACCTGGTCACCGCGCACCTGACGGTGACCGGTGCGGCCACCGGTGGTGGCGAGCGCGACGCGCACACCGTGTTGGGCTACGCCGTTCCGGCCACCGTCTTTCCGGCCACCGCGCACTACGTGGCGCTGGGTCACCTGCACCGGGCGCAGCGGGTCGCGGGCCCCTGCCCGGTGCGGTACAGCGGCAGTCCGCTCGCTGTGGACTTCGGTGAGCAGGAGAACATCCCCTCGGTGACGATGGTCGAGGTGACGGCCAGCACCGCCGCCCGGGTACGGGAGGTGCCGGTGACGGCGGCGAGCGCGCTGCGCACGGTGCGGGGCACCCTCGCCCAGCTCGCCGAGATCGAGGCACCGGACGCGTGGCTGCGGGTGTACGTGCGGGAGCAACCCCGCGCCGGCCTGCGCGAGGAGATCCAGGAGCTGCTCCCCCGGGCCCTGGAGATCCGGATCGACCCGGAGCTGTTGGCCGCCCCGGGCAGCGGCGCGCGCATCGCCCAGCGCTCGGGGCGTTCGCCCCGGGAGTTGTTCGCCGACTACCTGGACAGCCGGGGCCACGCCGACGAGGGTGTCCGGGAGCTCTTCGACGAGCTTTTCGAGGAGGTCGAGCACTGATGCGTCCGATGCGGTTGGACATGGCCGGGTTCACGGTCTTCCGGGACGAGACCACAGTCGACTTCACCGACGCCGACTTCTTCGCGCTGATCGGCCCGACCGGTTCGGGCAAGTCGACGGTGCTGGACGCGATCTGCTTCGCCCTCTACGGCATGGTGCCCCGCTGGGGTGGCGCCCGGGGGTTGGCGAACGCGCTCGCGCCGTCCGCGACCGAGGCGCGGGTGCGGTTGGTCTTCGAGTCCGGCGGCGCCCGGTACGTGGCGACCCGGGTGGTCCGCCGGGACGGCCGGGGCAACGTGAAGACCGCGAACGCCGGGTTGCAGCTGATGCCGGCCGGCTTCGACGTGACCAAACTGGACACCGGGTTGAGCCCGGACGACCTCGGCGAGGTGGTGGCCGGCACCCCCGCCGAGATGGAGCAGGCGGTGCTGGAGGCGGTCGGGCTGCCGTACGAGCAGTTCACCAGCTGTGTCGTGCTGCCACAGGGGCAGTTCGCCGACTTCCTGCACGCCAAGCCGGCGACTCGGCAACAGATCCTGGTCAACCTGCTGGGCCTCGGCGTCTACGAGGACGTGCAGAAGAAGGCGACGGCGCGCGCCGCGCAGGCGGAGGCCCGGCTGGAGGCGGTCGACCAGGTGCTCGCCGGGTTGACCGGCGTGGACGACGAGTCGGTGGCCGAGGCCGACGCCCGGGTGGAGCGGATGGCCGAGCTGGCGGCGGCGGTGGCCGAGGCGGTGCCGGAGCTGGCGGCGGCCCGGGTCACCGCACGGGAGGCCGCGGCGGCGCTGACCGCGCTGGACGGCGAGCTGACAGTGCTGACCGGGGTGCGCGCCCCGGCTGGGGTGACCGCTGTCGCTCGCGCGGTCGCTGCGGCGCGGGCCGACGCCGAGGCGGCGGCGACCGGGGTGTCGCTGGCCGAGGAGCGGGAGGACAAGCTGCGCGGCGAGCTGGCCGCCGCCGGTGACGAGAGCGCGCTGCGACTGCAACTGCGGGCGTACGACGATCGGGATCGGCTGTCCGGCGAGGCCGACACGGTCCGGGCGACGGTACGCGCGGCGAGTGACGAGCACGCGGCCGCGGTGGCGGCGCTGGCGGCCGCGCGGGTGGTCGCCGAGCGGGCCGACACCGAGCTGGAGTCGGCCTTCCGGGCGCACGAGGAGGCGAAGGCCACCGACCTGGCGGTGAGCCTGCGGGTGCACCTGCATGCCGGTGCGGCGTGCCCGGTGTGCGAGCAGCCGGTGGCCGAGGTGCCGGCGGTGCCGGCCGATTCGGCGGTGGCCGCCGCGACGGCGGCGGGCAAGGCCGCGCGGGCCGCGACCAAGGCGGCGCAGGCGACAGTGCAGGAGCGGGACACGGCGGCGCGGGAGCTGGAGCGGCTGCTGGTGCAGGCGCGCGCCCGGCAGGAGCAGGTGGAGGCCCGGCTGGCCGAGCTGGACGGGCAGCTCTCCGGTGCGGCCGAGCCGGCCGTCTTGCGCCGGGAGTTGGCGGAGCACGCCCGGCTGCGACGCGCGTTGGAGGAGGCGGCGACAGCGGTCCGGGCCGGCCGCGAGGCCGCTCGGCAGGCCCGGGCCGCTGTGGACGCCGCCGAGGAGCGGCTGCGGGCGGCGTGGCGGGCCTTTGACACCGCCCGGGACGGGTTGGCGCGGTTCGGCCCACCGGCGACCGATCGGGACGACGTGGCTGCCGCGTGGGCGGCGCTGACCGAGTGGGCGACCACCGAGGCGGACCGCCGCCGCGCCGAGCGGGCCGGTCGGGCCGCCGCCGTGGCGCAGGCCGAGTCGGTGGCCGACGGCGTGCAGCGGGCCATCGCGGGCATCTTCGCCGCCGCCGACGTGCCGGTCGGGGACGACCCGGTGCACGCGGCGACGGTGGCGGTGGAGCGGGCCGACGCCGACCGGCGGCGGCTGCACGAGCGTCGCGAGCAGGCCGGGACGTTGCGCGAGCAGCGGGCGGGGCACGAGCGGGAGGCGCAGGTGGCGCGCGCGCTCGCCGGGCACCTGCGGGCCAACAACTTCGAGCGGTGGTTGCTGGCCGAGGCGCTGGACCTGTTGGTCGACGGCGCGTCGGGGATCCTGCGCGAGTTGTCCTCCGGGCAGTACGAGCTGGTGCACGACAAGGGCGAGTTCGTGGTGGTCGACCACCATGACGCGGGGCTGCGTCGCGGCGTGCGCACCCTGTCCGGGGGTGAGACGTTCCAGGCGTCGCTGGCGCTGGCGTTGGCGCTCTCCGAGCAGTTGGCCGGGATGTCCACCACGGCGGCGAGCCTGGAGTCGATCGTCCTGGACGAGGGTTTCGGCACGCTCGACGCCGCCACCCTGGACACGGTGGCGGCGACCCTGGAGAACCTGGCGGCCCGGGGCGATCGGATGGTCGGCGTGGTCACCCACGTGCCGGCGTTGGCCGAGCGGATCCCGGTCCGCTTCGAGGTGCGCAAGGATGCCCGGTCCGCGCGCGTGGAGCGGACGGGCCGGTGAGCGCGAGGAGTGCAGCGCAGCGGAGCCCCGCAGTCGCGAACGAAGGGCCAGCCCGGTGAGCGCGAGGGGTGCAGCGCGGATGGAACGGTCCGGCCGGTGAGTGACGCCGCGTTCTTCGTGGATTCGTGGGATCCGGCGTACGGGGCGTCGTTCGAGGCGTCCGCCGCCGGGCCGGCCGCGCCGAGCAGCGCGCAGGTCGACGCGGACGTGGAGTTGCCCGCCGTGGACTGGCGGGCGATCGGGGTACGCCCGGGGGTGCGGGCGCCCGACGTGGTGTTGCTTGTCGACGGGGTTCGCCGCATCGACGCGAGCATCTGGACGGCGGAGACCGACGGCCTGTCGTTCCCCGGGTTGGCCGCCTCGTACGCGGCCGGGGTCGTCCGGTGTGACCTGGGGCGGGGTGCGGCGCAGTTGGCGGGCACCCGGGTCGGTCGGGGCCTGTTCACGGCGAGCCCGTCGGCGCAGGACGTGGTGGCGGGAGCAATCCGTTACCCGGTGCACCGGGTGGGTGGCACCGGTGAGCTGGCGAAGTTGCCGGCCGCCGTGCAGGGCCCGCTGACCGCGTTGGAGGTGGCGGTGTCCGACGCCGCCCGGGTCGACGGTGACCTGTTGGTGGTGGACGGCCCGCTGCGCAGTCGTCGGCAGTTGCCGCGCACCCTGGGCTACATCAAGACCCAGCACAGTCAGTACCTGGATGCCCGGCTGACCGCTGTGGTGACGGGTATGGCGTCGGGTGAGCGGTCCCCGGTGTTCCGGCTCGGCACCGCCTGGGGTGGTTGGTCGTGGTATTTGCGGCTTCCGGTGGCGATCGGCGCGCCGTGGGCGGGCGTCGTTCGGGTGGAGTGCTCCGCCGACCTGCCCGTCGAGGCGGCGATCGAGCTGGCCGACCTGTCCCTGGTGACCCTGCCCCGCTTCGCTTCCACCCCGTACAAGGATCCGCGGGCCCCGCAGAACCTGATCCCGATCGCCGGCCTGGAGCGCCGACTGCGGGCCCTGCTCGGCGACTCCCGGCTGCTGCACCGTGCGTTGACCGCCGCGGCCCGCGCCGCCCGATGAGCGCGGATACTGGTTCCGGTGGGGCGTAAACGGGCGGGTGACCGGGTGGTCGAGCAGGTGGACACCGGGCTGGCGGAGTTGGTGCCGGATCCGGACCGGGCCGGCTCGTGGACGCTGCTGCTGGACGGCGCGCCGCAGTCGCACGTCGACCTGAATGACCCCACTCACCTCGAGTTCGAGTACGTGCGACGGTTGGCCGCCGCCGTGGATCTGATCGCACCGGCCGGTGCGCCGCTGCGGGTGCTGCATCTGGGTGGCGGCGCGCTGACCCTGCCCCGGTACGTCTCCGCCACCCGACCCCTGTCTACCCAGCGGGTGTCCGAGGTGGACGGTGCGCTGGTGGAACTGGTTCGACGGGCGCTGCCGTGGCCGTCCGACGCCCGTTTGCGGGTACGGGTGGAGGACGCCCGGGCGGTGCTGGCGTCCACCCGGGAGGCCAGCTACGACGTGGTGGTCGCCGACGTGTTCGCCGGTGCGCGTACGCCGGCCCACCTCACGTCGGTGGAGTACGCGGCCGAGGTGGCCCGGGTGCTTCGCCCCGGCGGTTGGTACCTGGCGAACCTGGCCGACGGTCCGCCGCTGCGGCACGCCCGTGGGCAGGTAGCCACTGTCCGTTCGGTGCTGCCGCAGGCCTGTCTGGTCGGGGACGCGGCGGTGCTGCGGGGGCGCCGGTACGGCAATCTGGTGCTGGTCGCCGGGCGGTCCACACCACCGGTGCCGGAGCTGACCAGACGCGCTGCCGGCGACTGGTTCCCCGGCCGGGTGGTGGCCGGCGACGACCTGGACCGTTTCGTCGGTGGCGCGCAGGTGGTGCGGGACGCCGACGCGACCGGCTCCGATCCGCCACCGCCGGGGCTGTTCTCGGTTCGCCGCTGACCGTCCACTCGACAGCGGCGGGGAAGTTTTTTCGTCGTTCGTTGATCCGCTGGGGTCGGCGCTGCGTACCACCGGGCGGCCCACCTCGTGGGCCGGCGTTGGTCACGGACATCCCGGAGGTCTGCATGCACGCGGTGGCGGCCGGTTGGCATGGCGACGCGGTACGCGCTGACTGGTTGTCGGCGCGGCCCTCGTCACGGTCAACCTCGTCTGCCCGGGGGGTCGACGCGCGGGCGACGCCTCGCCAGAATGGTCCGGTGACGCCGCGACCGGCGCCCGGGCGCCATCAGGCGACGACGACCGAGGCCAGCCACTCCGACCAGTTGATCCGTCAGCTCTATGCCGAGCACGCCGGCCCGTTGCTGATGTTCGTCATGCGCCTCACCGGGGGGGACCGGCAGCGCGCGGAGGACATCGTCCAGGAGACGCTGCTGCGGGCCTGGCGCAACGCGCACCGTCTGGGCACCCAGGGGCAGGGTTCGCTGCGGCCGTGGCTGGTCACTGTGGCCCGCCGCATCGCCATCGACGAGCACCGCAGCCAGGAGGCCCGGCCGCCGGAGACGTACGACCGGGACCTCACCGCGTTCGCCGAGGCGGACAGCACCGACCGGGTGCTGCGGACCATGACGGTGGCGGACGCGCTGCGGACGCTCAGTCAGTCGCACCGGGAGATTCTGATCTCGACGTACTTCCGGGGGCGGACGGTGCCGGAGGCCGCCGAGGAGTTGGGCCTGCCGCTCGGCACCGCCAAGTCGAGGGTCTACTACGCGCTGCGCGCGCTGCGCACGGCTCTGCAGGAGCGGGGGGTGACAGAATGAGCCGGCCGGACCACATGGACGTCGCGGCGTACGCGCTCGGTGTGCTCGACGAGCAGGACACTGAGCGGTTCGAGGAGCATCTCGCCACCTGCTGGGCGTGCGCGGCCGAGTTGGAGACGATGGTGCCGGTGGTCGGGCTGCTGTCCGACATCGACGGCGAGACGATGATGGCGCTGGAGCAGACGGCGACCGACCCGGCCCTGCTGGACCGGACGCTCGGCGCGGTCCGGGCCGACCGGCGGCGTACCCGGTTTCGTCACATGCTCGCGACGGCCGCCGCGGTGGTGGTCTTCGGCGGTCTGACCGGGTACGGCTTCGTCAGCGTGACCGGCAACGGGCAAGCGCCGGGGGTGCTTGCCGAGTCGACGCCGAGCGCGCCGAACGACCCGCCGACGAGCGTGCCGACGGCCGCGCCGAGCGGCCCGGGTGTGGGCGGCACCGAGGTGGAGGGCGACCAGGTCGAGGCGACCGACCCGACCACCGGTGTGCAGACCACCATGTTCCTGGTGACCAAGGACTATGGCACCCGGATCAATTTCAGCCTGCGGAAGCTGCCCGGCCCACGTATCTGCCGACTGGTGGTGGTACGCAAGAACGCCACCACCGAGGTCATCTCGACCTGGTCGGTGCCGGAGGGCGGCTATGGCACCAACACCCGGCCGCAGGGTCTTGAGCTGAGCGCCTCGACGTCGGCTCTACCGAAGGACATCAAGCAGCTCCAGGTGCAGTCGGTGGATGCCAACGGCGTGGCGAGTCCGCTGGTCACCGTACCCATGTAAGAGTGCCTGCCGCATCGGCGCCGGTCATTGTGACAATGACCGGCGCCGATCTGTCGTTGGGCGCAGGATCCCTCGCGGGGGCGTACGCATGGCGGCCGGAAACGGTTCAATCGGTTTACGTGAAATTGACCACTGTTACTACTTCAACCTTGACAGCCTGCCCGCCGTACCTATGGGTGAACTGTCAAGAATGAGGAGGGCACGTGGCACAGATGAAGCGGACCGTCATCGTCGCGAGCGCGATGGTCGCACTAACGGCCTGCGCTCCCGCGGGTTACGACGGGGCGAACTCGAGCGCGGCCGAGCCGGTCGCCGTCGCCGCGGCCGAGCCCACCGCGACGGTTGAACCTGAGGCATCGGCTTCCGCGGAGGCGTCCGCCGCCGACGCCCCGCCCGCGGACGTCGACCTGACGGAGAAGTTGGTCGGTAAGAGTGTCGCCCGGATGGGCAAGGTGGTCACCGACCAGGACGGCTGGATCCTGTACCGCTTCGACAAGGACACCGCCGACCCGCCGTCGTCGAACTGCGTCGACAAGTGCGCCGAGGTGTGGCCCCCGGCACTGACCGACGGCAACCCGGAACTCACCGGCGTCTCGGACGACAAGGTCGGCAGCGTGACCCGGCAGGACGGCACCCGTCAGCTCACCATCGCTGGCTGGCCGGTCTACCGCTACATCGGTGACAAGAAGCCCGGCCAGTGGAAGGGCCAGGCCGTCGGTGGCACCTGGTTCGTGGTCCAGCCGGACGGCAAGAAGAACCTGAGCTGCCTGCCCAAGGGCACGCCGAAGGCGGTCGCACCGCCGGCGGACAGCGGCTCGAACGACGCCGGCGGCGCGGGCTACTCGTACTGAGCCTGGTCGCCCACGAGGGCACGGTGGTCGGTCGTCGCCGGGGAGGGCGCGACCGGCCACCGTCGTGTCCGGGGTGGGTTCCCAGGCCGGACCGGTACGGCGGTCGCCAGCCCCCACGGTGACCTGGCAGAGTGGCGGGGTGACCGCTACCGAACCCGCCGCGACCAGGGTGCTGCGCCCGCCGGTCGGCTACCGGCTGTCCGCCTCGGTCCGCGCGCTCACCTTCAGCCCGTACGATCCGTGCGCCCGGGTGGCGGCCGGCACCTTCTGGTGGGCCACCCGCACCCCGGACGGTCCGGCCACGCTCGCGCTGCGACCGACTGGCGGCGAGTTGCTCGCGGAGGGGTACGGCCCCGGCGCGGAGCACGTCCTCGCCCGCGCCGACGCGATCGCCGGGCTGCGCGACGACCTGACCGGCTTCACCGAACTGGCCGCGGCGCACCCGCTGGTCGCCCGGCTGGCCCGGGAGCACCGGGGCCTCCGGATGCCCGCCACCGGGGAGGTCTTCCCCCGACTGCTGCGCGCGGTCTTCGAGCAGAAGGTCACCGGCAAGGAGGCCTACCGGGCGTACTCGGCGATGGTGCGGCACTTCCGGGAGCCGGCTCCCGGCCCGTTACAGCCGCTGCTCCTGCCGCCCGAGGCAGCCACCGTCGCCGCGGCCCCGTACTGGGTGTTCCACCCGTTCGGGGTCGAGCAGCGCCGAGCCGACACGCTCCGTCGCGCCGCGGCGCTCGCCGACCGCCTGGAGCGCAGCACCGACGCCGCCGACGCCACCCGCCGGCTGACCGCGATCCCCGGCATCGGGCCGTGGACGGCCGCCGAGGTGGTCCGGATCGCGTACGGCGACCCGGACGCGGTCAGCGTGGGCGACTACCACATCCCGAACACCGTGGCCTGGGCGCTCGCCGGCGAACCGAGGGGCGACGACGGCCGGATGATGGCCCTGCTGGAGCCGTTCCGAGGCCACCGGGGCCGGGTGTGTCTGCTGCTGGAGGCGGCCGGCATCCGGGCACCGAAGTACGGCCCGCGCGCCCCGATCCGCTCGTTCGCCCGGTTCTGAGTCGCTCCGGCGCCAGGTGTTCAGCGACCCGCACAGAGCCGACGCAGGGTGCGGCCGAGCCACCAGGCGTACGTGTGCTGCACGGCCCGGACCGCCGGGCCTCCGACGCGGGTGAACCAGCGGTCCGGCAGGCTGAACGCGCGGACCTCGAACCAGACCGCGCCGCTGTCGTCACGGACGACCTCGAACGCCTCCTCGCCCCGCTCCGGGTGCCCGGGCAGGGTGCCGTAGCCGAAACCGGCGAGCGTGGGCGAGTCCGCACTCCAGACCACCTGGCACGGCCCCCAGACGCGGGCCGGGCCGACACCGAGGCCGGAGGTCACCAGCACACCGGCGGTGGCTCTCGGCGCGTCGGTGCGGATCCGGACGCCGGCGGCGCGGTGCAGCCGCCAGCTCAGCACCGCGTCGGCGGCGGTCTCGAAGCAGCCGCCGGGCAACGGATACCGGTGGCGCAGGTGGTGGTACCCGCCGGGCAGCGGCCCGTGCCGGGTCGACCCCACCTCCGGGTACGTCAGCTCGGCCACCGTTGCCCCCTCGACCTCGACCGGACACGGGTCAGGGTACGACCGGCGCGGTCAGCCCCGCTCGCAGCGACGCCTGAGCCCGTCGGCCTCCATCCGCACATAGCGGCGGAACCGTCCGCCGTACAGCCAGCCGATCAGGCCGGCCAGCGGGCCGGACTGGCTGAAGGCCAACTCGACGCGGGTACGCCCGTCGGGCAGCGGCAGCAGCCGGTGCTCTGCGGTGGTCCGCACACCCGGCGCGTCGGAGACCCAGACGAACTCCCGCCGCTCGGTCAGCTCGGTGACCCGCCAGACCGCCGGCCGCAGCTTCGGCTGGGTCAGTCGTGCGGTAGCGCCGACGGTCAGCGGCCCCGGCTCCCCCCGCTCGGCCCGGGTCGCCGAGTCCGTCCACTCGGGCCAGCGGGGCACGTCGACAAGCACCGCCCAGACCTGCTCGGCATCCGCGGCGATCTCGGTATCGGCCTCGAACCGCATGGTGTCCCCTCCCCCGCGGCGCCGCTCGGCACCGCCACGGGTGCAGACGAGGCCGCCGGGAGCATTGTGACACCGGCGTTCAGCGCCGTCCGTCCCTCCTCAGTGGAGGCACCCGGGCCCGGCACCCGGTAGTTCCCGGCCGCACGACGCCGCCCGCGCCGATCAGGCGGCCTCGCGCAGGTCGGCCAGGGTGAGCGGGGTACGCCGACGCAACAGCTCCTCCAGCTCGGGCACCGAGCCGACCTCGCCGAGCACGTTCCGGCCGCCGCCGAACCGCTCCGGGTAGCGGCGGGTCAGCCGGAAGCGGTAGCGGCCCCGGATCAGCTCGACGCTCACCCGCCACCGCCCGCAGCAGTCACAGACCCACTCGGACACCTCGCGAAAGTAGCTCTGACCTGGGGTTGTTCGATTCGCCCGGTGGGGACGAGCGACGCGGAGGGCGACACGCCGCCCCGCCATCCACGGTGATCTGCCTCACGACTGTCGGCACCGTCTGATTGACTGGTCGGCGTGGACCTGCCGATCAACCCTCCGGTCGAGCCGATGCTGGCCAAGAGCGTTCCCAAGCTGCCCACCACGCCCGGGGTGACCTACGAGCCCAAGTGGGACGGGTTCCTTAACTGAACTCCAGCGGAGGACCCGATCGGACCTACGCGCACCTGTTGGTGGACCAGTTGCGCTGGCTGGATTTCGAGGCCTGCGGCCGGAGCCGGTGACCATCCGGGATCTTCAGCGGTACATGGCGGCGGTGGGTGCCGAGTACACGGGCTCGTTCGGGAAGCCATGGCGATGAGACTCCACCGGCCGGGAGTGCCGTGCAGGAGCCCGCAGGCCTCATCGACGAACCGCCCCCTGGCATCTAGCAGGACGGACGGATTGCAGCACAGAAAGCTTACGTAAAGGTCGGTGGCGACTGACCTGACGTTTGTGGCGCACCGCCTTCGGCGAGCTTGCGGCGCCTCGCGAAGCGAGCCAGCCGGTGCCCCCGCCGATGAGGGCCACGACGAGGAGGACAATCGCCTTTCTCTCGGCTCGGAGTTGGCACCGCGGCTCTCGAGGGCTCCACCGCGTAGCAGGTGACGACCCCCATGCCTGCCCGTTGTATTAGCAGCCGGGCCAACAGCACTGTCGACCAAGATGGTCTATTCGATCATGACGCAGCCTTGACGCCGGGCCGCCATCCCTCGACGAAACGCTGGACTGGCCGATGCGATGGACAGTGGTCCATGATGGTGCGATGGGGCGTGCGAGCGACAACCGGATCTGGCGGTCCGTCACGGTGGTCATTACCGGCCTACTAGTTGCCGGAATCGGAGTGTTCCTCGCAGCCGAGGGGTTGGACAACGCCGACAAGTGGGCCAGCATAATGGCGTTGTTCGTCGCGATTGCGGGGCTGGGTCTCTCCGCGTGGGGCGGGTTCGTTGCGAATCGGGGCATGGCCAGACAACGGTTACACGGGTCGATAGTCGGTGGCGGAGTGGCGCAGGTGCGCGGGGCCCGGGGCAGCGTGCACATCGGCCGAACGGCCGACGACTTACCTCATCCCCTAGCCTCCACCGCCGGGGCTGCTCCATCGGGGCCCACGATCGACGGCGGTGATCAGTCGGTTACGAATACTTGGACGGCCGGACCGGTACGGCAAGTTGACGATGTCGGCGGCGACGTCGACATCGACAGGTGAGCCCGCTTTGGCGGCCTTCGGCCGCGCAGACGGTATCCCAGAGCGTCGTTCTCGGCGACTTGATCCAGGTTTCACATGTCGAGGGCAGCGTCACGGTCGGTACGGAGCTACCTGCCTACCGGGTGGTACCGGCAAATCTCGAGCCGGTAGCGCTCTCGCCTGAGCGCGCGCGGGCACAGCCCAGCCGCCTTCTGCTGGCCCGCCATCAGATCGTGCCGTTCGCCGGGCGAAGCCAAACCCTCAATGACCTGGCCATGTGGATGCGTAGCCCCGAGCCGGTAGCGGTACGACTGATTCACGCGGCTGGCGGCCAAGGCAAGTCTCGCCTCGCTGCGGAAATGGCAACACGGCACGCGAGTGCGGGCTGGACCGTTTGGCAGGCGACACTCGGGCCCGCTCCGCAGCCACAGGCACGAGCCCTAGATCTGCCCGGCAGGGCAGTGCTAGCGATTGTCGACTACGCCGACCGCTGGCCCTTCTCAACGCTGCTGGCGTTGCTCAGCGCAATGCAGCAGTGCAATGCAAAGGCCGGGGTGGTGGTTCGCGCACTGCTGCTGGCCCGGTCGGCCAAGCACTGGTGGCCTGCTGTAGCCGATCGAGCTGAGGCCGACTTGCAGGCCGCTACGGACGAGCTTGCGCTGCCCTCGCTTGTTGGTGGGAATTGTAATCCCGACGCTCTGTTCATTGCTGCGGCAGACCGCTTCGCCAGGGCGCTGGGATCGGAGCATGCCGGCGGGTGGCCGGTACCGGACCTCGGCGGGCCGGCGTTCGCCCGCCTGCTCGCGATCCACATGAGCGCCCTCGCGACGGTTGAAGCATTGCGCCACGGCGATTCCCCGCCAACATCTTCTTATGCGGTATCGGCCTACCTACTGCGGCGTGAGCAGCGCTACTGGCACGAGATGTGGACACGCGAAACTCCGCTGTCTACCTTGCCTCAGACGATGCACCGGGCTGTCTTCATGGCGACGTTGATTGGAGCGTTGCCGAGGCTCGACGCCAGACGGGCGCTAGTTGGTGCCGCCCTGGCGACTGATGTCACGGCGGCCGACAAGATCATTGACGACCACAGCGTGTGCCACCCGCCGACGGACCCAAAGCTGGTGATGGAGGCGTTGCATCCGGACCGGCTGGGCGAGGACTTCATCGCACTCTCCGTGCCCGGCCATTCTCACCACGATGCCGGCCTCACTGACGACTGGACCCAGACGGCACCGGCCGCGTTTCTGGCCGGGCATGGAAAAGCGCCGGTGTCGACGGTGAACGCCATCAGCGTTCTGGTAGAGACAGCGCGTCGGTGGCCCCATGTCGCCACTCGCGTGCTATATCCACTCCTGCGTGCTCACCCGCACCTGGCCTTAGCCGCAGGAGGAGCAACCGTCGTCCGACTCACGGGACTGCCCAGCATCGACATGAGAGTGTTGGAAGCCCTCGAACCATTGCTGCCGGATGGACCGCACCTCGATTTTGATGTTGCAGCCGCTGCCGTCAGCGATCGGCTTACTCACCATCGCCTCGCCCGGACAAGCGATCCAGCTGCACGCGCCCACCTACACAACATGCACTCTCTTCAGCTGGCCAAAGCCGCACGGCATCACGAGGCGCTTCTGGAAACCGAAGAAGCCATCAACCTTTATCGTGAGGTGACCGAGAAAGACGTGGCGGCCCTGCCTCAGCTGGCGGAGGCGCTTAACACCCGCGGCGTTCTCCTGTCGGCACTGGATCAACCACAGGAGGCGCTGGCACCCACCGAAGAAGCAACGGGCATCATGCGACTTCTCGCCCAAGCGGACCCTGCAACATGGGAGCCTATGCTTGCCGCGGCGCTGACGAATCTCGCCGTCCGGATGTCGGAGCTTGACCGGTGGCCAGAGGCATTACCGCCAGACATCGAGGCGCTGGAAATCTACCGGCGTTTGGCCAAGTCGGACCCCCTTCGCTGGGAACCGCAGCTTGCCATGTCACTGCTCAACAACGCCGTGCGATGGGCAGCGTTCAACCAGTTGGGCGAAGCCCTAGCCGTGGCCCGAGAGTCTGTGGCGATCCGCCGTCGGCTGGCGACTGCCGAGCCGGCCGCTCACCTAGCCGGCCTTGCGAGATCTCTGATCAACCTCGGTGCATGGCTCTTCGAGTCGAAGCAGGCAACGGAGGCCCTGAGTCCGATACGGGAGGCCGAGGGAATCTTCCGGCAGCTCGCGACAACGCACCCGGCCGTTCACCTTGCTGATCTCGCGACGTCGTTGACTGCTCTCGGTAACGTCATGGTGCAGTCGGAGCGGGCGGCAGAAGCGCTCCCCTTTCTAGAGGAAGCGGTCGTATTGTGCCGCTCAGATCCTAAAGCTGATGCCGAGGGGAGTTCTGCCATGCTCATTCTTGCCTTGAGCCTTCTCGGCGCAGCGCTCCTAGAGGCAGGTGAGCCGGAACGGGGGTTGGCCACGCTCGAACAAGCAGCCGAGGCTCGTAGGATCAGAGCTGCCTCAGGCTCTGCGACTTCACTGTCTGAATTGGCCTCGTCACTGGCCAACTTGGGACTCCGGCGGGTGCAGTCAGGTCAGCAGGACCAAGGGCTGGATGCAGTCGAAGAGGCGATAGAGGTTCGTAGGCGGTTGATCCAACTGGGATCCGACGGCCAACTGCGTGAGTTGGCACTCTTACTCTGGGCATATGCCGAGTTGTGCGTAGGATCGGAGCTCAGATTTCCGCAGGCACAACAGGCCGTGGTTGAGGCGATTTCCATTTACTTATCACCGGCAGTAGTCGATCCCGCATATCGACATCGACTGCTTGGGATGTACCGCACAAAGGCTACGATCCTGGATGAACTTGGTCAGACTAGCGCCGCAAACGCGCTGTGGCTCATCATCGACAGCTTCTCCGTGGACGAGGAAGACGGCTAGAACGGCCGCCGCAATTTCACTGAGAGACGCTCATTGGGCGCCCAGACGTACAAAATTCGACACGACCGCAGTTAAGGACCATCGCGGGTTCCGTCACGCGCTGCAGCACCATCGCGCCTCCCTTAGGAGTTAGCAAGGATGAACCGAATGAATGAAGATGCGACAACGAGCGCACGGTATCTAACCCTCACACTTGAATCGAACAGGAGGTCCTCAAGGCCGGGCAGTAAAGCCCCGGCCGTCGGCCGACCTCGTGCTGCGCCGGACCGCCCGAGCGGGCGGGCGGAGGCGGTCGGTCGGCATCGTCAGCCGCGCTGCCGGTGGCGAGCGCGCCGGCCCCTGATTGCGAACGCAGACGTTGTTTGGTGAGGATGGTCGAGGCGTGTGGAGCCTTGCATCTGGACCGCTGCGCTGAGCACGTCTCCCACTTCCCGCCTGGTGACGCCCACTTGAAGCACGGCGATGAGCGGAACGCCTGCGCCATCATCTGCTGGCACCCGCCTACAAGGCTCAGAAAGTTAGGAATCTTTAGTCGCTCGTGAGCACGTCGGCGAGGTTGAAGCGGACCGGGCGTTCGAGCTGGGCGTACGTGCACGACTGCGGCTCGCGGTCCGGGCGCCAGCGCTCGAACTGGGCGGTGTGGCGGAACCGTTCGCCCTCCATGTAGTCGTAGCGGACTTCAACCACGCGTTCCGGACGCAGCGGGACGAACGACAGATCCTTACCGGCGTTCCACCGGCTTTGTTCGTTGCGCCGCGGGGTGCGCTCACCCTGCTCGTGCGCGGCCCAGTTCCAAGGGTGCCCGTCGAACGTCGTGACCATATGCTGCAATTCCACGAACAGCTCCTGCCGCACGGCCATCGAAAAGGCACCGATGACGCCCACGGAGACCAGCGTGCCCTCGTCGTTGTAGAGACCGAGCAGCAGCGAACCGATCCGTTCGTCGCCGGATTTGTGTAGCCGGTAGCCGGCGACGACGCAGTCTGCGGTGCGCTTGTGCTTGATCTTCGTCATTACGCGTTTGTCGGGTTGGTAGGTCAACTCGGGGTCCTTGGCGATGAGCCCGTCGAGGCCGGCACCCTCGAACTGGCCGAACCAGCGCCGGGCCGTGTCCTCGTTGCGGGTGATCGGAGTGATGTGGATCGGCGGCTGAGCGCCTGCCAGGGCCCGGTCGAGCATCTCACGCCGCTCGATGAACGGCCGCTCGGTCAGATCCTCGTCGCCGAGGGCAAGCAGATCGAACGCGACGAAGCTGGCCGGGGTCTGCTCGGCGAGCAGCTTTACCCGGCTGGCGGCGGGGTGGATGCGCTGCTGCAGCGCTTCGAAGTCGAGGGTGTTGCGGGTGGTGTCGGCGACGATGATCTCGCCGTCGATGACGGCCCGGTCTGGGAAGTTCGCCAGGACCGCCTGGACGACTTCGGGGAAGTAGCGGGTCATCGGCTTGGTGTTGCGGCTGCCGATCTCTACCTCGTTGCCGTCCCGAAAAATCACCGCTCTAAATCCGTCCCACTTCGGTTCATAGCATTGATGAACTGGGATTTCACCGATGGGCTTGGCGAGCATGGGCAGGACGGGAGGCATGACGGGCAGGTCCATGAGGGCATCCTCTCTCGTTAGCCGGTGATCCTGTCCAGAGCATCGGGACGGATCAGTTGGGAGTCTGCTTCGGCGCGGCGTCGGCGAAGATGGGTCAGGCTTTCCTCGAGCGCGGCGACCTCGCCGAGCCAGACTTTCTCACGAGCTTCGACGAGGCGGGCCTCCGCGTTGGTGGTCATCTCCTCAATGCGTCCGAGCTGAGCAGGGTCGATTTTGAGGAATCGACAGCGGGTGCAGGCATGTTCGTGGACGCAGGGCGTGCCGTAGGGGCGGTGGCAGTCGCCGAGGGCGACCTTGCGCAGCAGGAAGTGCTGCTCGAACTCGGTCCATTCCTCTCCGGTGGCTGGGCGCATCTCGGCGTCGGGGCGTAGGTGGCGGCGGCGTTCGACGAGCGCGTCGTGGGCGGCGATGAGGTGCTCGGGGAAGACTGCCGTGTAGCCCCGTGTGGTGTCGAGACTTAGATGGCCGAGCAAGGATCCGACGATGTGCAGCGGAAGTCCCGCACTGACCAGTTCCGTGGTAAATAGACGTCGGAAGTCGTGCGGTGTGAACACGGCTTCGTCGTTGTCGCCCAAGCCAGCCCAGGCGGCTGTTGTGATCAGAAGCCGGCGGACGTATGCCGGCGAGAGCACTTCTTGACGGGTGCCGAGGCGGCGCGCGAACAGGTGCGGAAGCGGCTCGCCGTGCACCTTCTCGTGCGGGTCGTAGCGGATCGACAGCGGAACCTGCCCCGTAGTGGGGTCCTTCACGCGGCGCTGCACTGCCAGGAGCACGGTCACCAATTCCGGGCTCATCGGGATGAGCCGTTCGGCATCGGTCTTGGACGGAACAATGTGCAAGAGCGGGACGAGGGTGTTCGTACTCGGCGGAGTGTAGTGCCGCAGTGAAAGCTGCGTCAGCTCAAGCAGTTCCTCGATCCGGACGCCAGTCAGCCGCAGGGTATGGGCTACCGCCCAAGCCCAGAAAGCGTCGTCTTCCGAGCGGCTGATGTTCACCCGGCCGCCCTCCAGGGGGACCGGCCGCGCTGCCTGTTCCTGCTCGACGATCTTCGCCCAGATCAGCGAAGGCCGAAGGTAGTCGTATCTGGTTGCGTGTTGGCATCGTCTGAACGTCACACCATCAATTCCGAACGTCGCCCCTTCGCCGGCACCCAGGGCGGCTTCCATCAGCTTGCGTCCCCAGTTGCGGCGTTCGTCAGCGGCCGCGAGGAAGCGAGGAAGCAGCGGCGTCAGCGCCCTGGTGCGGGCCTGCGTAGTCGCCTTCTGCATGCGCTTCGCTTTGGCAGCCGCCCGGGACTCTGTACGAGGCACTGGGCATGGGGCCACCCAGACGCCCCAGCGAGTGGGGTCGTCGTGGGCCCACTCGGAGAGGTCCCGGTAGAAGGCTCGGACCCCGAATAGGGTCGAGTGGATCTCTCGGCGGGCCTTGCCGTCGGTGGTGATCGCGAACTGTTCCCGCCACGCGGCAATTGTCTCCGACGACAGCCGCAGGTCGGACTGCTCGGGGTTGATCTGCAACACTTGCCACCAGAAAATCCGCACCAGGCGGTAGGCCAGCCCGGTGAGCGATGCATAGTCCATGCCGGGCTTGAGCTCGGTGAGGTAGTCGACGAACAGGTCGCGGACACCTGACTTCGGAATGCCGTAGCGGTCGACGAGCGTGGCAACGGAGTGCTGCCGGCTGTTGCCCTTCGCCGACCATGCCGCTCGTAAGGTTGCTGGCTCTCCTGTGAACACACCGAGGGCGACTAGCAGTTCCCAGGCGAGGTGCTCGCGCCGATGCCGTCCCGAGGTGCGGACGACGTCGGCGTAGTGCAGCAGCTCTTCACCGCGCAGGTCGGCGAGTGGCTTACCGGTGCGGATCATCACCCGCGTGATGCACTGCTCGGCGTCGATCTGCTGCCTGGCCACGGCCTGTCGATATGCCGGCAGAGCACGCAGTTGCTCCAGCGGGCCGCTCGAATCGATCTCGACGAAACGACGTAGGCCGGCTGCGCCCGGCCGGCACTCGAGTAGCCATGCGAACGATGGCCGGATCACTCTGGCCTGGATCAGGTGGTAGGCGCCGATCGTGACCTCCCCCAAGCTCTTCGCCGCGATGGCCGGGAAACCAGCGCGCGCCCATGTCCGCGGGGCTGCGTCCGCGCCGCTCGACAACCAGCGCTCCTCCCAGGTGTCACCATCGAAGTCAGTCAGCCAGTCAAGGATCCGTTGCGTGCGCCGGCGCATCGTTGCCTCTGCGGCGGCCGTGGGTGCCAGGCAGGGTCCCAACCGCTCGACGGCCGCTGCGGTGGTGTCGTCGGAGTCGAGGTGCTGCAGCCGGTGGCCGGCGGCGCCGTCCATTAGCGGTGGGGGTGGCAGACCGGCATCGTAGGCCAGCAGCAACCGCTGCTTTCCGGCCGGGCCGAACCGGTCGTCGGGCGGGATCATCTGCGCGAGCACCGACCCTGGCGCAGACAACAGCTGGATCCGGCGCCCACTGGCCTGCCGCGTAACGGTTGCCTGCTGCTGGGATGGCGGGACCGTGCTCACGGATTGGGCGTCGACCGTCGTGTCGGTCACGTCGGCAACCCGAGCAGTTCGAGAACGTCGTTCGCCTCGTAGCCGGGGTCCAGGCCAGGTGGCGGCGCGGCGGGCCGAGCGTAGTGCTCGAGAACCTTGCCGACCAGATCCTCCAGCCTCGGCCGGGTGTAGATCTGGGTCGTCGTGACACTCGCGTGCCGCAGTAGCGTCTGAACATCCACAAGCGTGAATGCCGGATCCGCCAGCAGTCGCTGAGCGGCAGTGTGCCGGAAGTCGTGCAAGGTCCAGTTCGTGCCCAACCGTGCGTTCGCCCGTAACAGCACCGCCCGCGCCGCGTGGTAGCCCAGCGGCCGCGGCCGTCGATGCCGTGTCCACCACACCGGGCCGCCCTCAGCGGCCAATGGAGTCTCCGCCAGGTAAAGGGCCAGCCACACGAATGAGTCGATGCTGGCCGGGATCGCCTCCCGTAAACGGCTACCCTTACTCACCACCGTGATCGTCCGCGCGCCCACGTCGATGTCACCGTGGCGTAGTCCCAGCAACTCCCCTGCCCTGGCACCCGATGTGAGCCAGAACGACACCAGCGCCCGGTCCCTGTTGCACTGCAACTGCTCGAACAATGCGTCCGCCGCATCGTCCGGCATCGCCTTCCACGTCGCCTGCGGTGTCTTCTGCCGGTAGGTCGCCCGCCGGTGCAGGACGAAATTCTCCATTGGATTGTGATGGGCGACCAACCGCCCGCCGTCGCGGCCGCGCTGCGCCGGAACCGGATTCACCAACGGACCGAAATCGCCCCTGCAGGCATGCTCGTAGAAGCCAAACAACACCGTCAGCTGATGGTTGATCGTGCGACTCGCGTAATGGCGGCCCAGCACCGACTTACCCGTGTGTGGATTCACCGACCCCGGCGCCGGGGCGTCCGGCCTGCGGCGTAGCCGCTGCGGATTCGGCGTCTCACGAAGAAATTCGACGAACGCGCGCACGTCCACCCGCTCCGCTCGCTCCCAGAGCACCAACCGCTCACGCACGAAGCGAAACCACCGCAGCAACGCGAACGCGTAACTGCGTAGCGTGGCCGGACTGCAATCCGACGCCGCCAGCTCCCGCAGATAAGACGACGCCGCAGCGTGCTCGGTATCGGGGAAGATCACTCGCCAGCGCAAGCCGAGACTGTGTTCCTCGACCCGGCCGAGCCGCTGCGCCCTCACACGCACCATCATCCCCTGCAAGCAGAGCTCGATCTTGGAGACTCGCCGCACCCATGTCGTTCACGGATGGCTACCGCTCCGAAACCCGAACGCGATGCCCTAACGATCGTTGATCCAGCCAGATTGGTGGTATGGGATGCGATGCCGTACGAGGCAAGCCTAGGCGACCTGGTTGTCGTGTTTCTCGTCGCACCGTACCGGATCCCGTGCCGGGGTAGCAGGCTGACAAGGTGGGGCAGTATGAGGTGACAACCGGGTCATGTCAGCGAGCGCCGTCGGTGCAAGCAGCGCTGGCGAGTTCGCCCAGCGGAACATCAACAGCATGTGCGATGGCGTGCAGGACGCCAATGCTGGGATTGATCCTTCCTTGTTCAACCTCGGTCAGCATCCGTCGAGAGATGCCGCTGCGCTCGGCGAGGCCGTCGAGCGTGAGACCGGCTGCATATCTTGCGTTCGCCACTGCGTGTCCAAGCGCCGCGAGGTCAACAGGTGGCGGCGGCTCGATCACAAGGTTCAGGCAAGTCGCAGCCAGCAGCCTTGTCAGTGCATGATAATGCCCTAGATGTCGGGCGACACACTGCCGCCTATCAGTCCCCGCTGCTACCTCTGCGGAGCGAATCGATGCCAGGCAACCAGCAGAGCGCGGCGGCCTCGACGATACCGTTGGCCGCCAGTAAACCTCGGCCGCAACGGGTCGATCAGCCACCCGACCGTGTGGCGCTCTTGCGGCTCTTCGACCACTACCATCCATCCGTGCCATGGGTGAGGTCGCCCACCATCCCTCACCGGCAGGCTGCCCTGCGTCGCGCGGTCTGGCGGTTACTCGTCGAGACTGCCAAAGAGAACATGCAAGTCGCCATGTCAGCGACACAGATTGCGGCGGCCATCGGAGAGGCCTCAGGGCAACGCCCCACCCACAGAGCCAACGTTCAACAGGCGTTGAGGTGGCTCATAGAGGCCGGACTACTGACAGTCATCGAACAGGGAAACGGAGAGCGTTGCAACACGTACCTGCTTCGGGTTCGGCGCTCGGAACCGGTAGTCCGACGGCAGCGTCGTCCGCAAGATCCTCGGCTGCGAGCTTTCGACGAACGGGCTGCCGCTTGGAGCCCACAAAGGCGCCGCACCTGGCGGGCGGTGTGGCAGGCCGTACTTGCGTCGACCGACAACGGTGGTCATTTCCCGGGCGACGTTGCAGCTCTCGCTGATGCGGCGAGTGACAAGCTAGGCTTCGATATTGCCGACGTGACCGTCGCGAAGATCTTGGGATGGAGCGTCGCCACCCAGCTGACTGATCTGGTTCGGCCCGGCCGGGCGGCCATTTATCGCGTCAGGGCATGACGGGCGGATCGCGGCCTGCCTCGGCATCGCGGGCGGAATCGGCCAGGCTACCGCCCGTCTGTCCTGGGATCGATGGTGGTGGAGGTCAACGCGCGGTCCGGTTCACCGACCACGTCGTGCACTCCAATGCCAGCCTGTCGAGTTGCGGCACCATCTCGGCCAGCGCTGGACTGGATCATTCGCGACTTCACCGCCGGCGCGATGTTTCTACGCGAGCCAGTGCGCCTCGTTACGGCGATCAGCCGCGCCCTGCTGCCCGACCGCAGCGGCACTGCCACCGCGATGCGCCCAGCGCACCTTAGCGAGGCAGGGATCTAGCTGTCGGATACTGAACGCGAGATCGGGTTCGCGGTAGGTAGCCAACCAGAGCGGATCTTCCTAGACTGCGGGCGTGGCTGACGTCGAGGTCGCACCCCCAACAAGCCGTGAGCAGGATGCCGTCCGAGTCCTCCTGATCATCGCCGCTACCGCCGGGCCGATGCCGCAAAGCGCCGCGCCTGACCCGATGCTCGCCGACGCGGTGGCGGTCTTGGAGACCCAGGTGAAACTCCAGAAGGTCGATTTTTGGGTGCGAAACCCCGACTTCCTCGCTGCGACGCTGCTGAAGGATTACGAGACCAGCCGCGAGCCGTACCTGCTGCAGTTGGCGGAAGAAATCCTCACCTCCGAGGAGCCAGAGGTACGCCGGTATCCCATGATTCGGTACCTGTTTGGGGCGTACGAGCAACTCGACGACGCACTGGCCGTGTTGCGAAGCGCCGGCCTCATCATCCGTCGGAAACGCGGAACGCCCGGCCACGTCCAACAGCACGACTACTTCCTCACTGCACGAGGCAGGCAGGCCGTCGACACGATCCTCACCACCGAGCCGGTCTTCACCTACTACGTCCAGCGGGTAAATCTGGTAGCCGCGCTCACCGAGGGCTACGGCGGCACCGAGCTGAAGGCCCGCCAGTACCTGCACGAAGAATACCGGGAGACGCCGATCGGCGACCGAATCGGCAGTATCGCGGCGCAGACCAGGGCCCGGCTGGCAGAGCTGAAGGCCGAAGCGGCTGAAACCGCGGAGCAGTGATGGACAACGACGACGATTCGCGTGACCTACCGGACCGCATCGCGCTGAAGGCAGAGGTTAGCCGCCAGCAGGTGCTGGAGGTATTCCAAGAGTATGGGTTGCCGCTGGCTAGCTCGGCAGCACTCCCTCGCCCGATCTCAGTAAGCCGCCTTCGCGTCGCTGGCGACCGCACGGTGGAACCCAGGGGTGCTTTCGATACCACCCTAAGCTTCGGGAGTGGCCTGACCGCACTCGTTGCCCACAACTTCAAGGGCAAGACCAGTGTTCTGGAACTGATCACCTGGTGCTTGCGGGGAAGACACCGCGATGATCTTCAGGGTGTCGTTAAATCATGGATCTCGCAGCTGGACTGTGACGCTGTCGTGGCAGGTCGCGCTCTTGGCTTCCGGCTTACCATGGACCATGGCGGCATCACTGACGGCCGTATCCTTTCGGCGCCTACCATCGATGCCCTGCTAGACCTCCGAGAGGCCGATCACGACCTGGGCGTGACAGAGGTCGTCGCAGTCCAAGACGCAGCCGCGTACGGGGACGCAGTAGCGGGTCTGATGTTGGACTTGTTGAACCTGGGCCGTCTCGAAAACGCATCGACACAGGCGGCGAGCGGGCGAGCAGCACACGGATGGCCCGCCTACTTCGGAGCGCTCTATCTCCCTGTTGGCGGCGACCGGGCGCTGCTCGGTGACATCGTGATGGGAGGGCTGGCGGGCCGACTCCTTCAAGTCTTCGTTGACCTTCCGAGCGCCGCTCTTCTGACCCGGGTCAAGGCCATCCGCGACTCCCGTGCCGCCAGCGCGAAGGCAGAATCCGCCGACGTCGCGCGCCTCCGGGCCCGGCAAGCTCAACAGTACGAGGAAACCCTTCGGCAACTGGCGGATGCTCATGAACGGCTGCGCGAAATCACCGCCGAAGCGGAGCCCACCGAGTCGGCTTCTTCACTGGCGGCCACTGTGGCGCGGCTCGGCTCGGAGTTGTTGGAGGCCGAGACTCGGCTTAGAGCCGCCCGACAGACACATGAGCTGCTCAAGGCCCAACGCCAGAGCGACGAGAAGACGCTGAACAACCTGCGGGAGAGCGCAGTCGCTCGTGCGCTGTTCCACGCGCTAGACCCGATCGCGTGCCCTCGGTGCGAGGCACCCGTGACGAGCGCTCGTCGGGCGGCAGAGAGCGCGGCGCACAGTTGTGCCGTGTGCGCGAGCTCAATCGCCTTGGTCAACGACGAGGACGGGGATCGGATTGAGCAAGAGGCGCAGGACCGTCTGAAGGCAAGTCAGCAGGCCGAGCAAGCGGCCATAGCGGAGTTGACTGCAGCATCCGGCAACGCCCAAGTGCTACGTCAGAGGCTGGCCTTGGTTGAGGACGGGCTCCGACTCGCCGAGCAGGCATCGCAGGTCGGCGAGCGCGCAGATCTAATGGCCTTCATCGCACGCATGGAGGGCATGCTCACCGTATTAACGCCTCCAGACAACACCACGGTCGGCATAGTCGACGACGTGCAGCGTGTCCTCGATGCCGCGATCAAGCTTCTAGAGACCGACGGGAACAGGGCAAGTGCAAGTCTCTTCGATGCCCTTAACAGCGAGATTGTCGAAGCGGCTAGGCGGTTCGGGATGACCGACCTGGACCGGGTCAAGATTGACAGAGCGGCTCGGCTTCAAGTCTACAAGGTCGGCGGACCGCGTGAGTGGTTCAGCAACCAGAGCAACGGCGAACGGCTACGGCTGCGCATCGCGGTCGTGGTGGCCTTGCTGCGGGTTGGGACGCGATTCGGTCTCGCTACACACCCCGGCTTGCTCCTTATCGACAGTCCCAAGGCCGAGGAAGTCCAAGACGTTGATGCGATCGCCCTCTTCGCCGAGCTAGAGCAGGCCGCTGCGGACCTACCGGGCCTACAGGTCATCCTCACCACTGCGGACGAGCCCCTCACACGCAGGATCCTGAGCCGATCCAACATCATTGCGCCAGCGGCACCAGGCGGGCCATTGTGGTAGCCATCTGCTGACGTTCCACCGGGCGCGGGTTCTGCGACAACAGGAGGTGGAGGTGAACGCTTTAGATCAACTCCTGGCGGACGCGGCTGCGCAGGACACTGCTCCACCGCTCACCGAGTTGTTGCGCCGCCTTCCTACCGATG
This sequence comes from Micromonospora sp. H61, assembly GCF_018070325.1. Classification (GTDB taxonomy): domain Bacteria; phylum Actinomycetota; class Actinomycetes; order Mycobacteriales; family Micromonosporaceae; genus Micromonospora; species Micromonospora salmantinae. Next base: position 34,288 of record NZ_JAGPXY010000017.1, on the reverse strand, counting down.
GCCAGACCAATGCCATACGCGACAGTGCAGCCGGTCCACTCGGCCACCTCACCTGCCAGTCCACCGCCCACGCGCTTGAGATCGGTACACTGCCCGGCAGCGAAATCGTTGACGCCTTGCTCACGGGCCTCACCCACCAACGCAGTCTGCTGACCCTGAACGACGCAGTCGACGCCCTGCTGAACAGCGGGCCATTCGTGCAACAGTTCGGCCAACGACTGTGCGACGCGCTCCTCCGTGGGCACACCGATGCGCTCGACCAACAGCCGCTCCTCGCCGCCGGCCACCTCGAAGGCGCGCTTCGCCTTGCCATCGTTAAGGCAGCCCGGCCGGTCCGCGTACTCAGTGCGCTCGAACTCGACGACGTCACGCGGATCGACCCCGAATACGCCGAGCGCCTTCCGCGGCTTCTCGGCGCCGCGCTCGACCGTTGGGGAACTGACGAGAACCTCGCACCTCCGCTGCGCCAAGATCTCGATAGCCTGCGTGAGGTCCCGGATGCCGCAGCGGACGCCACGTTCGAGTACGGCCTGGACCTGCTACGCCGCGCCGCGAACGAACAAGCAGGAAACGTCCTCACTCTGCTTGTTCAGGCTCGCGAGCAGATGGCAACTGCCGTCGCGGCCGAGGAAAACCGTGATGATGCGGCGCTTTATGGTGCCGGTCTTGACGCCATCATGGCCTTCTCTCGAGCCGACCGCGACCTGCTAGTCGCCTCCCGCGACTCGGTGTCGTCCCTGCTGAACAAGCGGGACGCTTGGCTTCGAGGGCTGCATACTCCCGAATGGCGCCGGCCTCGACGTGAGGCGGAGCGAGCATGGGCCAGGCTGGTACTCATTCTTGAGAACGCCGCCGAGCAGGTCGCCGTGCCAGCTTGGCTGAACGTCTGGGAAGCGCTCGCAGCCGTGCTCGAGGCGTACGAACTTGACCGGGAAGTCATCCCGGTGCCGGGTATGTCCAACGCACCAGGGCTAGAAGCTGTCATTCGTCCGACCGTCGAGCAGAGGATCGTGCGGGAGCAGTCGCTGCTGGCGGGCCTGAGGCAAGCCGCCGAGGTGGCGGCCTCCTCAGAGGACCCCCCCATCGATGCCGAACAGCTGCAGGTTTTACTGAATCGTGTTGATGTCTTGACAGAGCGGCCGACCGATCAACGGCACGCGCGCGAGACCGGCACCGCATCGGAGGGAGACCCATCGGCGCTCGCACGACTAATTGAGCGGGCACCATCCCTGGTAGCCAGGCTTGGCCCAGAGAAGGCAATGCGCGCGGCTCAGGGCATGACGGACGAAGCCCTCGGCCTCATGGAGGGCGTCGCATACCGCGAAAGCTTCGACGCCGCTGCAGGACCTCAGGTAGACCTAATCCGGCGGAAGCTAGAGGACGACCTAGCCGAATGCCCCGACTACGTCGGCCGAGTCCGTCAGTACTTCGGTCTGCTCACCTGGGAACTGGCCACCTTCCTCGCCGCACGCCACGACATGCAGTTGACGGGCGCACTTGCGTACCTGAAGCCCTTCCCGGCTAGGAAGGCCCCTCATGAGGAGAAGCTGCAGGTCGACTACTTCGACTGGTTACAACGCGGCAAGCTTGTGGGACGAGTGCAGTTTGAGGTGTCGCACGTGGCGACCGGCCGCGTCGACATCCAGGCCGGCTTTGGCACGATCCGCTTCTATATCGAGATCAAACGCGAACTTACCGACGCTAGTAACGATGCGCTGGAGCATTCCTACCTGACCCAAGCCGGAGACTACGCCGGAACCAATCCGGCACTGGGGCAGCTCGTAGTGCTAGACCTTACCGATCACAGCGACGGTGTCCGGCACCTCCGCGAGACCGCTTGGGTCGCTAGGCGTCGCCCGACCGGCAGCAGCATCGACCGTTTCGTCGTGGTAGGTGTGGTGATAGGCAATCGCGACACCCCGCGCTCGTACTCGGACTGACCTCCGCGATCAACTTAGGAGTTGTCGGTGCTCAGGACGATTGAGTACGCAAACCACCTTGCCAAGGATCACCGCCCGGTCCCCTGGGATGACCGCGTAGAGCGGATTGCGAGGCAGCAGCTCGACCTTCCGAGCGCGGCGGCGGTACACCTTGACGGTGGCCTCGCCATCGATCAGCGCCGCGACGATATCGCCGTTATCGGCAACCACCTGCTGTCGCACAACGATAATGTCCCCATCGGCGATGCCCGCCTCAACCATGGAGTCGCCTCGAACGTGCAACGCGAACAGCGTGCCTCGGCCGACCAATTCGGACGGCAAGGTCAGAATCTCCTCGATCTGCTCCTCGGCGAGGACCGGGACACCGGCAGCGATGCTCCCGACCAGCGGGACTCGGACACCACGGCGCATGCCTGGGCCATCGGTCAAGGCTACGCCTCGCAATGGCCGGGCGTCGACGGCGCGCGGACCGTGGGCGGCGCGCCGAACGAGGCCAAGCTGCTGGAGCACCTTCAGATGGTGCGCCACCGATGATGGGGAGCTGAGCCCGACCGCAGCACCAATCTCCCGTACCGTCGGTGGATACCCGTCGCGCTGGACCCGCTCGCGGATCACTTCCAAGATGTGCTGTTGCCGAGGACTCAGCCCGGGTGGACTCGATACCGCATCCGAGGACGTCATACCGGGACGATACCTCCAGCTTCAAACATATGTGCTAATGACGCGCGACGCCCGCATGTCCCCAGGTTCGAGCCGGGACAGGGCATGACCCGGAGGCTGTGCCGCCGGGTGTCCGGGTGCCGGGCGGTCAGGGCCGCGATGGTGGCCGCGAGGATGCAGATCGCCACCGCGGCGAAGGCGGCGATGACGACGATGCAACCCCATCCGAGGTGGGCGAGGACATCAGGCATGACGGGCTTGCTCCTGCTGGTCGGTGATGGTGGCCCGGAGGGTGAACCGGCCCGCCGCGGTGGCGGCGCAGGAGTAAGAATCCGCCACCGGATGCCCCTCTGTCGCGCCCTTCTGTGGCGCCCCTTCTCCCTCACCACGACCACATAGAGGTAGCTATAGGTATCAGGGACTTTGTGGTCGTGGTGGGGGTGTCGCCTCGGGGGTGAATTTGGATTTGCCACCCCGCGGCCCGCCGTCCCGACCCGTTGACCGGTCCCCTTCGGTGACGTGGGCTTCGTCGTCCGGGGTGAGGTCCGGTCTGACTTCTGGCCTGCCGAGGGCGATCTGTTGGATCTGGGCCTCCCAGGCGAAGTTGGTGCTTACTTGATGGCGGGCCATCAGCCATTCCCGCCAGCCATCGAGTCCGGGCTACGACGGACAGCGATACTTGCCACCTGGGCACCGATAGGTGGCACCACGATCGCGCCAGCGATCTTGCGAGTTGAGCCGAGGCGCGGTAGTCGTCACATAGGCAGGCTTGTTGTCAGCTGCGTGTTCGAGGCCGGGAACCGATCTTGGGCGAGGAGGCCGGCGACCGCGCAGCCACCCGTCGGCCATACAGTTCCCCTCCTCTGCTCACGCCGAGTAGTCGGGAGATGCGGCCGGCGCTCGGATCGCGGCCAGATGAGTGCAGCGATCACTCCGTCAGTCTGCTTGCACGCTGATGTGTTTGCCCGATTCGCTGCGTTGGTTTGTCGGGTTGGTGGTTGCCCGCGAACGTTGGACAGTGGTCCGCTAGCCGCGATTGAGGACCGTTTCGGGGGGAAAGGCGGACGCGTGTGGGTGTCGTGCTGCGGTTGACGCAGACCGCGACGGGTGACGGTCAGCATGTGGTGACAACGGGCCTGACCGGGCTGGCGGGTTACGCCGAGGCGTCGGCGAAGAGCCGATTCGCGTTGTCGATCACCGACGATGATCGGGAGCGGATCCGCTGGTATCTGGAGGACTTCCTGGAGTATCCGCTCGACCCGGCCCCGGCGATCGCGGCCGCTGTAGAGAGGCGGTTGGCCGAGATCGGGACCCAGCTGTTCAAGCTGGTGTTCGCCAACGAGGAGGCGCGCGAGCTGTGGGCCGACGTCCGGAAAGTGCTGCACACGGTGCGGGTCGAGGTTGCCTGCGAGGTCGACGCGGCGACGATGCTGCCGTGGGAGCTCCTGCGCGACCCGCGTACCGACCGGCCGGTCGTGCTGGAGGCCGCCGAGTACGTCCGGGTCAACGCCCAGCCCGCTAGGCGGGTGCCGCTGCCGACGGCCGATGACACCGGGCGGCTGCGCCTGCTGCTTGTGATCTGCCGGCCGGGCGGGGCCGACGACGTACCGTTCCGCTCGGTGGGGGCGCTGCTGCTCAAGTCCGCCCAGGCTCGGCAGGTCCTCGACCTGACGGTGCTGCGCCCGCCGACGTTCGCCGCGCTGTCGGCGGTACTGGAGCAGGCACACGTCGCGGGGCAGCCGTTCCACGTCGTGCACTTCGACGGGCACGGCACCTACCTGCCGTCGAGCCGGTTGCAGTCCGGCGGCGGCGTGCCAATCGGTGCTGCCACGTACGGGCTGCTGTCCCCGCTGCGGGAGGGCTCCCACGGATACCTGCTGTTCGAGGATCCGACCGCTAAGAACAACCAGCAACTCATCGACGGTCCGGCCCTGGGCGCGCTGCTGGCAGCCACCGGCGTCGGGGTGCTGGTGCTCAACGCCTGCCGCTCGGCGTACGCCGAGGCCGCCGAACGGCCGCGCACCGACCAGCCCGACGACGTGCACGCCTTGGTCCGCGGATACGGGTCGTTCGCACTGGAGGTCAGCGACGCCGGAGTCGCCGGGGTCGTGGCGATGCGCTACAGCGTTTACGTCGTGACCGCGGCGCAGTTCGTCGCCGACCTCTACGCCGCGCTGCTGGCCGGACGGTCGCTGGGCAGCGCCGTGTCGGTAGGCCGGCGCCAATTGGCGGCCCAGCCGAACCGGTCGATCGCATTCGACCCGCGCCCGTTGCAGGACTGGTCGGTGCCGGTGGTCTACGAGACGGCGCCGGTCACATTGCTGCGCGCGGCGCCGGAAGCGGTGCGGATCACCGTGGCAGGCCCCGGCGCCGGCACGGCAGACGTCGGCGCCGCCGGGCTGCCCCCCGGCCCCGATGTCGGGTTCTTCGGCCGCGACGAGACTCTACTGGCGCTGGACAGGGCGTTCGACACCTACCACGTCGTACTGCTGCACGCCTACGCCGGCAGCGGGAAGACGTCCACGGCGGTCGAGTTCGCCCACTGGTACACGGCAACCGGTGGGCTCACCGACCGGGCCAGCGGCGAACGCGGGCCGATACTCTTCGCCTCGTTGGAGCAGCACACGCCTCTGATGGCGCTGCTCAACCAGCTCGGCGCCGCATTCGACCCCGTGTTACAGGCCAGCGGGGTCCAGTGGCTGAGCCGCTCGTACACCGAGCGGCGGAAAGCAGCCCTGCAAGTGCTGACGCAGGTGCCGGTGCTGTGGATCTGGGACAACGTCGAGCCGGTCGCCGGGTTCCCGGCCAGGACACCGTCGGCGTGGACCGCCGACGAGCAGCGCGAGTTGCGCGACTTCCTGCAGGCGGTGTCGCGCACGCGGGCGCGGGTGCTGTTGACCTCGCGGCGCGACGAACGCGGCTGGCTGGGCAACCTTCCCGCCCGGGTCCGGCTGCCCAGCATGCCGATGCGCGAACGCATCCAGTTCACTCAAGGTCTAGCCGCCCGGCACGGCCACCGGATCACCGACGTGGCGGACTGGCGGCTGCTGCTGCGCTATAGCGACGGTAACCCGCTCACCATCAGTGTGGTGGTCGGGCAGGCGCTACGTGCTGGATACACCACCAAGGCGCAGATCGAGGATTTCGTGGCCCGGCTCCGGGCCGGCGAGGCCGACCTGGACGACGCCGACGAGGCGCAGGGCCGGTCGCGGTCACTGGCCGCCTCTCTCACCTACGGGCTGACCGCCGCCTTCACAGAACCGGAACGCACCCAACTAGCGTTCCTAGGCCTGTTCCAGGACACCGTCAGTGTCGACGCCCTGGCGATCATGGGCGACGATCGCAACCCGTCAGCGTTGCCGGCGCTGGCCGGGTTGACCCGCGAGGCCGGGATCAGTCTGCTCGACCGGGCAGCCGAGATCGGGCTGCTCACCGCCCTCGGCGGCGGCTACTACGCGATCCACCCGGCGATGCCGTGGTTCTTCCGCCGGCTTCACGCCTCAACAGCCGCATCCGACCTCGACGCGGCGGCTCGGGTCCGGGACGCCTACACCTCCGCCATCACCGAAATTGGCCGCTCCTATCACCGTTGGTACTTTGAGGGCGACGCCGAGGTGATGAACATGCTGCGGCTGGAGGAAGCGAACCTGCTTCACGCGCGGTCCCTCGCCCGCGCCGCCGGCCGGTGGCCCGACGTGATCGAATGCATGCAGGGCCTGCGTAATCTCTACGAACAGGCCGGGCGCGGCGCGGAGTGGGCTCGACTCGTCGACGAGCTCGTGCCGGACCTCGTCGACCCGGACACCGGCGGCCCCCGACTCGGCCACGCCGAACAGTGGGTGCTGCTCACCGAGTACCGGGTCGAGATCGCCAACGCATGCGGGGACTGGACCGCAGCGCTACAGCTGCAGCGAGCCCGCGTCGACCACGATCGGCGGGAGGCCGCCACGGCGCTGGCCGCCGCCCAAGACCGGCGCACCGAAGCAGACCGCAACCTCATCCGCAATCTCGCAGCCGGCGAGCTCGCCCTCGGGAATATCCTGCGCACCCAGCAGGACCCTGGCTGCGTGACCCACTTCGAGCGTGCCGCCGACCTGGCGCGTGACCTCGGCGACCACCAAGGAGAGAACGAGGTCGCGTTCAATCTCGGCCACACCTACCTGACCATCCCGTCGCTGCGGGACCTGGACCGGGCCGAGCACTGGTACCGCCGCGCCCTTGACCTCACCGACGAACAGGACCGGGTCCGCCGTTTCCGCCGCACCGCACAGCTCGGTGAGGTGGAGTACCAGCGGTTCTGCGATGCCCGCGATGCCGGGCAGCAGGAGGCGGTGCTGCTGGAGCACCTCAACGCCGCCGCCGAACTGTGCCGGGACGCCTTGGAGCTGCTTCCCGTTGACGCGCACTCGGCCCTCGCCGCGGGCCACTACAGGCTCGGCGTCGTCCATGCCGAGGCTGGCGAGAACGAGACCGCGTTGCCCCACTTCCAGCAGGCTATCCGCCTTTGGGAGGTGGTCAGCGACCGCAATCACGCCGGGAGAGCCCGCTATTCGGTCGCGGTTTTGTTCGCCCGCGCAGGCCGCACTGGCGACGCGCTGCTGTATGCCCGCGCTGCCCTGGCCGACTACTCCTCCCACGGCGCCGACGCCACCGCGGACATCGAGCAGGTTCAGCATCTCGTCGCGCTGCTGAACTCTCCCGCCGATCCGACACCGACCGGAGCGCCATGACCAGCACAGCAAATGAGCCGTACCGGTCGGACCCGGTCCCCGGCTGGGGGGACAATGTCGCGTCCTGGCCGTGGCAACCCTGGCTGGAACACGACGTGCAACTCGGCTGGAAGAAGGCCGGCGACTGCCCCTACTGCGAGCACCCCATGACCGTCTACCAGACTAAGCAGCGCTACGCCTCGCAGGTGGACTGGAAGCACGCTCAGTGCAACTGCGGGTACCCACACGAGGGCCGACCGGCCGACGAACCCGTCAAAGGCTGCGGGCAGCAGGCCGACATCCGCGCGGTTTCATCGTGACCGGGCAACCACCGCCCCATCCGCAGTCGCGGCCGCACCAGCCCGGCCCACCCGACGCGGCGAGTGGGACAAGGCCGCAGTGATCTTCGCAACCGAACAACTCACCCGGGTCCGGGCATCGGCGACCGCTTGGACCGGCACCGTCGGCACGCTGCTCGGCCTGTTCGGCGCCGTCGCCGTCGTCGGCGGCACCACAAAGCTCGCCGACGTGCCAAACTCAACGCTGCGATGGGTCATCGTCAGCCTGGTCACGATCGCCGGACTGCTGGCCGGCGCGTCCGTCGTGTCCGGCGTTCGGGCCGCCCACGGGGCCAGTCTCCGAACCTCTGACAACTGGTCGGGCAGCGCCTACCGGGCCGCCGTCGTCAAGAACACCGACGACGCGCTCAACTGCCTGCGGTGGGCCCGATGGACCGGCCTGGCCGCCGCGCTCACCATCTTTTCGATCGGGCTCCTTGGGCTGATTAGCGTCGCCCTGCAATCCAAGCAGACAGCCACCACAACCGCCGTCGTCGTCGACCAGACCGGCACGGCCACCTGCGGGCCGATCGGACGAACTACCGACGGTCAGCTCACCGTCAACGGCACTCCGGTCGGCAAGGTCCGCGACATCACCCCGGTCACTGCCTGCCCCCCTGAGCACCGATAGCTATGCCCATCAGCATGCGGCCGGGGTGAGAAAAAGGGGATCTTCAGGTCGGGCCGCCTGTTGGAGTCAGTGTCGAGCCGGCTGATCATGGGCTCAAACGCTCCCGCGGCGGGTTGACCACGAAGCTGCACCTGGGCTGCGCGCAAGGCCAGAATCCCTCGCCGCCGTCCGTACTAAAAGCACTTAAGGCGTCGTCGGATCCGCGAGGTGATCTTGGAGTCGGCTGTGACGAAACTGGTAAACTCCTCCGGCTTGGCGTAGCACCCCACGATCATGCGCTTCCCTCAGGAAGACCATAAGCCTTAATGGGGTCGTTCGGCTCATTGCCAATCCAGCTCGAGTGATGACGAATATTCCCCACGCGTGAGGAAGTGCATACATTAGCGCGACCGTAAGCCCTGCCGCGAGAGCGCTCGGAAGCCCGGCGGGGGCCTGCGGCACCGGAAAGGCAAGTCCAGCTACAAGGCCCGCCGCAAGTCCTCCCATTGCCCCATCCACGAGTGTGGCAGTCCGATCTTCAGCCAATAGGCTCACTGGACTAACGGCCCTCTCGTCGCGACCTCCTGTAAATGTTACTGCAGTTACAAAAGTGAAGATCACCGCCATTGTCGAGCCTATCGCAAATCCAAGCATCGAATCCAGGGCGCGCCAGGTCAGCAAACCGGCCGCCAGACCGACCGTCGATCCGAACAGGAGCGCCACGAAGACGCGTCGCCCTGGGAGGCGCCTAAGCTTCATACGAGAAGCGTGTCCCCATTTTTGATTGGTCAGCGCCAAAGCCGTAAATAATGCCGCCATGGGCCCTGATTCTAGCCCCGCCATGATCGCAACATCAGCTCCGTTATCAAGCCCGGCCGCGAGCCCTACCACCAGCCCCACGATTGGCCAAATCGCGAGTGCAGAAACAATTTGAATCGCCCCCCTTGGGAGACTTTCCGAGAGTCGCCACCAGGCCAGATCGTAGGTGCGCTGGCGCTGAAGTAGACGAGCGAGGCCAGCTAACCGACGGCGTGCTTGTTCCGCTTCAGCCGGGGTTCGAGAAGATCGCTTCCCGACCGCAGTAGTATAAACAGCGGCAACTAGTTTCCCTAAAAGATGTCTTTCAATGCCAGCTTGTTCAATGGCCCACGGAGCCTCAAGGAGTTGAGCTGGATCGGTGGCCGGGTGTCGGTACACTGTCCGCGCGAGCCAAACCATCAACGGTGTCGAGAGGGCGTTGGTGAGTGGTGTATCGGTGGAGCTAGTAAGGTGGACGGCAACGTCGTTCCAACGCGACGTTTGGTCGCTGCCCTCCACCAGGTATCGGGCTACATCGTTCGGACTGAGCGGCTGCAGTTCGACGACTGCGGCATGGGCGAGCGATCCCGCAGCCTTAACCGCCGCCTCATAAGGTTCCGTACGGCTGGTTATCACGTACTTCTGTCCTGCGCCGGCTGATGCTGCAATTGCAGCGAGGGCCGCACTGTGTTGTGCAGGGGCTATCTCGTCAAGACCGTCGAGGATCGGCATGATTCGTCCGTCCGCAACTAGGTCGCGAGCAAGGGTTCGCCATGTCCCGTCAGGAGCCTGCACAGCCCGAGCGAGGGAGGGGGTATCGGCGGCAACGCGCTCGGCGATCCAGTCGTCCAACGGCTGGTCGGGGTTCCACCCGGCAATTGGCAGCAGCACCGGCACCGGGTCCGGGCCCACCCGGCGTTTAAGTAATTGGAGAGCCAACTGAAGCATTAAGATGGACTTGCCCGCTCCTGGCTCACCAACGACAACCAGTCGCCGCAGCGAGCCTGGTTTAGTTAATACTTCGGCCAACTGGTCATGTGCCCCGTCCAAAGACAGCGGCCTGGCACCTGGCCTTTCCATCACCGAGGCCCAACTAGCCATCACCGCCCGCGCGCGAGGACTAACGTGCCAGCGCACGGGAAGAAGCCAAGGGTCTCGAATTCCACGTGCGGTCTCCTCCGCCTTCCACTGCTCCGTCTGCGCTCGGGCCAAACTGCGGAGGGCTGCGTCGGTCAACTCGCCGGGAAGCCCTGCTGCGGCGCTTCCCTTGCGCCACAACCAAACCAGCAGCGAGACCATCGCCACGATTCCGGCAATGACCAAGCCAAAAATGCTTGAGTATTGATCGGCATTTTCCCGACCCTCGTGTCGCAAGAACCACGCCAGGGCGGCTCCGACGGCCAGAAATGCCACCAGGACAGCAAAAAACCACAGACGAGGGCGTCTCCACCAGACAGGCACGACGACAGCATGGCTAGCCCGCCCTGTGAGTTGCACCCTCCTTATGGCTTGGATTTCGGCAGGAATGTGCCGCCCGTGATCGAGTAGGGCGTCAAACGCTGGCGTCGCGGACCAGGGTCCCGTCTCCTGCGGGCTGGCCTTAACGTCCACCACCTCGACTCAGCGAACTTCGAGCTGCTGGATCCGACCGCCGGCTACCCGGGTCAGCGAGCGGACCGTTGGAGTGCAGGACGTGCGCCAGGTCGACGCCTGCATAACCGCCGCCCTGGAGCGGCATGAGGTGGGGGTGCGCTTGACCGCCTCACTGTGGCCGCATGTCGACGCGGTCGTCGCAGCCGGAGGTGAGTTCAGTCCGTAGCGGACCTGGTTGATCACCCGGGGTTGCGACGCGTGCACGCTTGCGGCATCCTGGGTTGCCACGGACGGCGACTGCGTGGTGTCGCCTAGCAATCTTCCTTAGGGAAGATGACGGGGGAATCGTGGAGCAGCCTTCGCTCGCCCGCAGACGGCACACAGGTCGAACCGTGTTGCTGCTCTGGGCTGCAGGTCCAGTCTTCGAACTGCCCGTTGTAGCTCTCGCGATCTCTTCCTTCCCTGACGTGGCCTCCGAAGCGGCCTTCGGCTCGGCAGGATCGCAGGCCGTGGCGTTGGCTGCGTTGGTGCTTGTGCTGACGGCGGTTGCGCTCGCATGGGTCAGGGCTGTAGCAGGCCTACGTCGAGCTGTAGCTGTGCTGCTGGGTATCGCATCGGGGCTTCTAGCCGTGCTGATGCTCGGCTTCGGCATGAGCGGCACATGGGTTGTCTTCGCCGTACTACTTGCGCACTCCACCGGTGCAACGGCGGTCATCGGATGGTTGCTCGTGCGTAGGTCCAGTCCTACCCAGCCGTCGCGGTTAGGCCAGTGATAGCCGGATGAGCGACGACCTCCTTGCCCGACTGCAGCGGATCCAAGGGCATGCGCTGAATCTTCAAGCCGCGATGCAGTCACAGCCCCGGCCTAACGAGGGACGCGGAACCGACCCGACTGGTTGCATCACCGTTGTGGTCGGCCCCGACGGCCTGCCTTCAGACATCGAGGTCAGAGCCGGTTGGCAGCGTCACGTGGCCGCCGAAGAGCTTGGTTCCGTGGTGCTGCTCGTCTTCGAGGAGGCGACTGCTCAGGCAACGCGAGCGTGGTCTGAGTCCTTCGACCTTGACGCGTGGCGGTTTCGAGCTGAGGCAGCACGAGCGGGAGAGCAGGAGGGCGCAGGGCTGCCGCCCTTGGATCAGACCCAGGCGTTCGGTAGTCCGCGCGACCCGCTGACGCTGACTGAGGAAGCGCTCAAGGCCCTGAAGGCGACGCGAGACCAGGCCGCTGCGGCACCCGTGATGTTGACTGGTTGGGACGGTGAGCGCACTGTCTCGATCACCGTCGCCCCTGGCGGGCTGCAGGGTTGCACGATCAATCCGCGATGGGCTACGCGGAACGGTGCTTCAGCTCTTAACGCGGCTCTGAGGGAGGCGTTGAGGGAGGCCCGCGCGGCGATGGAGGAACACGCCGCGCGTCGCAGGGCAGAGGCTCAAGGGCTCGACGACTTGGCGCGTGAGGCACTGGCCACCCTCGCCAGATTCCAGGACTTGAACAACTCACCCGAGGAGGGCTGAGATGCCGCCTCCGAGCCGTCAACAGGTCACCGTCGCCACGGACGCTCTGCGTACGGAGGCCGCAGAGTGGGACCGGCAGAGCGCGGCGATGTCGGCAGTCGTACCGAAGGTTGCCGGCATGGAACTCGGGCGGGTTGAGGCCGGCCTCTTCCAACTCATCGTCTCGCCCTACAACGAGATCGTTCAGCACGTAAGCCAGCGCTGCCAAGAAGGCCAAGCCGCCATGACGGAGGTGGCGACCACGCTTCGGAAGGTCGCCGACACCTACGACGAGGAAGACCGCAGCAACGATCACAAGCTCCGGAACCTTTACTGATGAGGGCATGACGTGGACTTCAGTAAGGCACAGTTCGAGGGGTTGCTGACCGACATCAGCGCAGGCTTGGACGACCTGAGCGTGCGCCTCGACCAGATCGGACCAGCCGCTGCCGCCGCCGCCAACCGTTGGTATATCCCGCCGGGCGTGGCCGATTCGATCTTGTGGCTGGGCAGAGAGACCGTCAAGGTCGGCAGGCAAGCCCTCGACTTCCTCATCGACCTCATGAAGGGCGCCACCGCCCCCCTCTTCATGTTCAAGGACGCCTGGGACTGGATGGACGTCCGCGGCTCCGCCTCCGGTATCGCCAGCGCACTGACGGAACAACACCTCGTTGTCGACGACTCCGACTGGTCGGGCAAGGCACGAAACGCCTACGTCAACAGCGTGGCCAGTCACGCCGACGCGGCATCCAGGATCACCGCCATCGCGGCGAGCACGTCAGGGCATCTCCTTGCCTGCGCGGCAGCCGGTGCAGCCTTCTACACCACCCTGGCAGTTGTTCTGGCGAAGCTCATTGTCGCCGCGATCGCGGCGATAGCGGCGTTTGGGTCCGCCGTCTTCTCGTGGGTAGGTGCCGGCATCGTCTTGGAAGAGGCAGGCGTCAACACCGCGATCATCGCAACCGCGATCGTCACCCTGTCCGCCTTCCTCGCCGCCCAGGCAACCAGCATGGTCAACCTGCACGGCGAGGCAGTGGACAGCAGATCCTTCCCCGGAGGCAAGTGGCCCTCGCCCAACTCATCCACCTACAGCGACGCCACCGTGAAGGACGGGGACGCCGACTGGTCGCTCGATCCCAACTAACTCTTGCCGCCCCATGCCACAAGATCCCTGCACGAACATAGGTCACATTCCCTGCTGCCTGCGTGCCTCGGGTATCTCGCCAACGCCACCCTGTGGCCGCTTCTTGGTCGCTTCACAGACCAGGTGAGCACCCGCGTCTACCGCCTGTCGCACGGTCAGTGAGCCATCAGCAGGGCTTGGATTAATGATCTCTCGATACAATCGCCCGCACTCGGAGAACATTACTAAATGCTCCAAGGCCTAACCCGGCAGCCCGCCTCCGCGTATTCGCCGAGTAAGTAACCGTTCTGGCCGGACTGCCATCAGTAACGCTTAATGGTGAGGCCCTCAACCGGCCCAGTGTCAGCAAGCTGGATAGTTTTGGTCAAAGATACCGTGATTCGCCTGCCGCGGAGCGGTCTCAGGTCGATTCCCGGCGGTGATTCGAGGATCATCAGTTGTCGTAGCGCCTGCAGCCGGGCGAGGGGCGTGAGATCGAATGGTCGTTCGCTGCCATCGTTAGGCTGCTGCCAGGCGCCGATTGTGAGCGACCGCAAACGGCGAAGGTCGGCCAGCGGCGCGAGATCACGTACCCAGTTGTCCTGAATACCCAAATGCTTCAGCTCTTCAAGCCGCCGCAACAGCCTCAGATCGCGCAGCCACTCACATGTGACCAAGCTAAGCCAGGTTAGGTGGGGCAACATTTGGGTCAGCTGGTCAAGCCCGCCCACCGGTTCAGCCACACCGTCCAGCACCAACCCGTCTAGCCGGACCAGCCCGGTCAGTACCGCGAGATCGGGTGAGGCAGCGCCGGCCAGAAACAAGAACTCGAGTTTTTTGCAGCCGGCGATGAACCCAAGGTCACCGATAGGTGCCCTAATCAGCCAAAGACCCCGCAGCTCGGTCAGATCACCGATCATGTTTAGGTCTTGATCGTCAGCGAGGCGACGCAGCCATAATCGGCGCAGATCAGGCAGGGCCGTCAGGATCGACAAATCCGCTCGACCATCCTCAAGCCAGAGGTCGACGCTCTGCAGTCCTGGGTGTCCGGTCAGCCAATTCAGATCGCCTGTGAAGCCTTGCCTGAGATAGAGACTTCGTAGCTGCGGCACCCCGGACAACTGGGCCAGATCCAGCGAATCATACAGGTCGAGGTGGCTGGCGGTTAGCCGCTTCAGCAAAGGTAGCGCCGGCAGCAAGCCGGCGCTGTGCACGGTAACCTCGCCGTTTTCGAGGGGGGCGCCGGAAAGTACCTGGTCGGCGTATTGGAACGGGTCGAAGTATTCCCACACGGCGATCAGTTCCTGCTGGACGCGTCGGCGCGGGTCGGCAGCGATGCCTGCCAGTACATCCATAGCAGCTGGCCCGTTGACCAGCGCCGTGGCCCTGATCACCGCAACGGCTTGTGCTTCGGTTAGGCCCTCAAACCTGGTGGTGGTCAGCTCGGCGAGGAGCGGTTCGCCGACTCCGGCCAGCGACCGGGCCTCCACCGTCGAGCGGGGCGGCAACAGTACGTGTAGTCCGGCGCGCACCCGGTCCAGGAGCTCAGGTGGTTCAACGGATGGAGCGGTCTCCAAGCAGGCCGCAGCGAGCAGCCGTAGCCGTCTGGCCTGTCGCAGTTCAGTGTTGGCGCGGTCGAGGATGCCGGTGAGCAGCGTCCGACGTACCGGAGCGTTGGCGTGTCCGACGGCGAGGACGACGGTTTCCCGCCAGGTGTCAAGATGCGCGTGGTTGATCAGCGCGCCAGCGTGCCCCTGCTCGGCGGCCTCTCGGGCGGCCAAGTATTCCTGGAAGGTGCGGTGAACAAAATGAACCCGGTCAGGGACCGTTTCAAGCAGGATCCCGCTTCTCTGTAAGAGATTGTCCAACACTACGGTGGCGGGCGCGGCTACCTGGCGCATGCCCGCCAGTCGTTGGGTCAGCTGCTGCAATGCCTCGTCGCGGGTTAGCTCGACGCGGCCGTTGAGAGTCAGCCACCACGCGAGCTGTTGCAGGAGCTGCAGACGATCTCGGCTGTTGAGATCCGGCAGGCTAGTTCGCACTCCACGCTGAACGTCGCGACGTTCCAGCAGCATGTTAACGGCTGCCTGGTAAATGTCCATTCGGTTGCGAGGCAGCTGGCTGTCGCGGTCGAGGTTAAGCGCACATAGCATCGCGCACAGCAGCGGGCTGGCAGCCAAGGCCTGCAGGTGAGCCGTCCCATCGACCTGGGCCAACAGGCGCTGCTCATACCCAGCCAGCTCGTGCGGCTCGCATGGAACGTCACCGGCAGCGCGGACCGCCTCATGCCAATGCCGTATCAGGGCACGCACGTCAGCCGGGCCCATCCGTTCCAGGTTCGCCGCGGTGAAATCCTCACCCTGCAACCAACGCCCCGCGGCAGCCGCAGGCCGGGAGGTAACCACCACCCGGAGCTTCGGATACGCCGCCAGCAGCCCCCGCAGCCACTCACGCACTCCCCGGCGTTCCCCTTCGGGCACCTCGTCGACCCCGTCAACGCACAGCACTGCCCTGTCCGCCAGCCGTCGGTGTACCCAGCCGCTGGGCATCAATCCCACCAACGGCTCGGCCACGCCATCGAGAAACTCCTCTGGTCGGGGCAGTGGACGGCCGACGTAGCCGCGCAATCGGATCAGGAACGGAATCGAACCGTTCCAGTTGGTCAATTCCCCGACGAAACCAGCACGCGCAGCGCTCACCGCGATCCACTGCAGCAGCGTGGTCTTGCCAGAGCCCGCCTGCCCACGGATTAGGAGTCGTCGCGCACCACCCAGGGCCCGTTCAACGCGGACTGAGGCGTCATCTAGACCACCGAGGTCGCGGCGCAGCAGTCCAGGATCCCACCGTACGTCGCGCAATGACCCATGCCCCGTGGTTCCACTAACAGCGAGACTGATGTAGGCGGCGCTAAGAGGGGTTCGTAGCCGGTACCGATGTATGTCTACCCCGAATAACTCGAGAAAATTCAGTGTAATGAGTAGATGGCCGAGATAGCGGTCCCGAAACTGTCCGTCGAGGTCGGTGCCGGCCGGGGCGTCCAGAGTGACCGTCGGGAGGCGAGCCAGAACCTGCGACAGAACCGCAGCAACCTCGGTGAGGCGCTCCAGCAACTCGACACTTGCCCGCCCCTGGAACGGCCGAAGCTGCACCACCAGCTGGGTTAGGCAGGCACACGACTCCTCCAGGGCCACCACGTAAAGACGTCCTGCCAACTCGCCCAGTCCGGCGTGTTCGGGCACGGTAGGCAGTGCTTGGCGTAGCCGGGCAGCTAGCCGGACCGGGTCAATGTCGTCAGCGAACAACGCCTCATCGGACAGATCTGCAGCGGAAAACGTGTCGGCGACCGCATCGAAAGCCGCAGCCACCTCGTGATCGGCGAGCCCAGCGTACCGACCATGAACCAGTGGACGCAGGCGTTCGTACACCGCGTCGACGATCTCGTCCACCCGCCGGGTCGCCCGGCGGCGCCCCAGGTCATCAAAGATCCCAGAATTGACCAAGTCGATCAGCGAGCTGGAACGTTCCCGCTGGTCGCGGCGTCGTCCAACCCACCAGTTCAATGCTGGCGTTATCGCAGAGGTGGCCGCCCGCAGCAACGCAGTCTCCACGACACCCACATTGGCCTCCGGTAGTTGAGCCCTGACGCACGGTACCTGCCCGGCGCGCGCAAGGGCAGGGGCATCCGGCCCGCCACCATGCGCCGAAAGAAGATATTGAAGGGCAGAGCTACTCCGCACATCCCTTGCGGGAGCGCGGCTGGGCACTGCGAACCTTGCGACTAACCCGATGACTGGTCGGCGGCGCCGGGTCGGCGGATGGGTCCGGGCTGCGTTCGGACAGGATCACCGGCCCGGTGTCGCGGCCGCGCAGGAGTTGGGACAAGCAGGTGTGCGGTGCCCAAGCCCCCAGCGGATCCATTGGGTGTCGCCGCTGTTGAAGCGGATCGGGTGCCCGGGGGACGCTGTCGGTGATCGGACGGATGTGGATGGTTGCGCAGGTGATCGGACTTGGCCAGGCTGACGTGCTCCGGGTGATGCTGCCCGGTCGTCGAAGGGCGGATGAGGGTGGATATCGAGCTCGCGGACGCGGTGGCAGCGGTGCGGGAGGAGTTGGTGGAGGCGGCGTGGCGTGGTCGGGGGCAGCCGGTCGGGTTCGTGGTGGGGCCGATAGAGATGGAGTTCATCGTCGAGCTGCGCGCTGATGCGAAGGCGAAGGCGGGGTTCAAGGCGTGGGTGTTGGGCTCAGCGGAGGTGCAGGCGGGTGTGTCACGGGGGCGTACGCACAAGGTGAAGGTGACGGTGACCCCGAAAGACCCCGGCGGCGGTGACCTGTTGATCGCTGCTGACGCTGAGGGTTTTGGGCCGGGTGATGTGTCCGGGCATGTCGGGCGCTGACCCTGGGACTCGACCGGACGACCGGTCGCCCGGTGCGGGGGTGAACGCTCAGCGGGTGGTGTCGGTCTCGGGCGGGCCGTCGCGAGGGTCGGGGTATGTGATCGCGGATCGGCTGGTGCTGACCTCCGCGCACGCCACCGTCGAGGTCGGGCAGTCGGTGCAAGTGTTCCCGGCGGGCAGTCCGCGCACGTTCACCGCGCAGGTGGTGTGGCGGGGCACGGCGCGCGGGCGCGACGACGCGGCCATAGTGCAGGTCGTCGACCCAGACTGGGTCGCGCCAGCCGGTCGGGCACCGCGTTGGGGGCGGCTGGTCACCGACCGACCGGCCTTCGCACATGCGCGGGGATTTCCTGACTGGGCGCAGCCCGACGGGCACGCCGACACGTGGGGGGTCACCGGCACGATCAATCCGGGCAGCCGGGTCGTGGCCGACCAGTACGTACTAGCCCTGGACGGTGAGCCTCCCACCTCTGAGGGTTCACCGTGGGCGGGGTTGTCAGGTGGTGGCCTGTTCTGCGGACCGCTGCTGGTCGGGGTCGCCGTCGCCGATGTAGCCGGCGGCGGGCACGGTCATCTGACCGCCGTGCCAATGTCGCTACTGGTCCGCGACCCGCGGGTGAGGCAGGTGCTGGCAGGGCACGGCCTGGCCGACACGATGCTGGACCCGGTGGAGTTACGCGAGCTGGCAGAGCCCACCGCGGTGCGTGGGCAGTCCCCGGCTGCGCTGCTGACAGCGCAGGCGCAGGTCGTCGGGTTCCGCGGCCGTGAGCTGATCCTGGACAAGTTGCTGGAGTGGTGTGCCGGTGACGACGGATTCGGGATGTGGTTGTGGCACGCCAGCGGGGGGCAGGGCAAGACCCGCCTCGGGGTGGAGTTGGCCCGCAGGTTGTCCGCGCGGCGGTGGGCAACGCTGTGGCTGCGCGGCAACGTCAGGGGATCCCTGTTGGAGGTCCTCGCTGAGGTCACGGTGCCACTGTTGGTCGTCGTTGACTACGCCGAGACCCGCACCGGGCAACTCGCCGAGGTGTTACGCGCTTGTACCGGGCACAGTGGGGCGACCCAGGTTCGGGTGTTGCTGCTGGCCCGCACCGCCGGTGACTGGTGGAGCGCGTTGTCTGCCGCAGATCGGCACAGCGAACACCTTTTCGACACCGCCCGCACCACCCTCCTGCCGGTCCTTGACCCCGAACCGGGCGCCTACCGGCAGGCCGTCGCCGACCTCGCCGTAGCTCTGGCCGCGCTGCCGGCCCACCGAGGCAACGACTGGCCCGACATAGCCGCTCGGCTCGCCCAAGACGGCACCCGGGTTGCCAGCAGCGGGCCGGTCTCCGTGCTGACGGTCCAGATGACGGCTCTGGCCGATCTGCTTGACACCGCCCTGGCCGCCGGTGTTCCACAGGACCGGGCGGGCAGGCCGGTTGAGGACCGGCTGCTAGACCACGAACACCGCTGGTGGTGGGCCACCGCCCGCGCCGAGCACCTGTTCCCAGACCTGTTCGGCAAGAAGACTCTTATCGACGCCCTGAGCATCGCGATCCTATTCGGCGCCGACGACCACGAGCACGCCGACGCCCTGCTGCGGCAGCTGCCCTCTCTGGCCGATCAGAGCCGCGACCGCCGCGACCGGGTCCAGGCCTGGATCGGCCGTCTATACCCGCCACCGGTTGACGGCGGCAATTGCCGGTGGAGCAGCCTGCAACCCGACCGGCTCGCCGAACGGGTCACCGGCCTGCACCTGCAAGAACACCCCCAACTGCCCGACCCGCTGCTGTCGGCGGCCACTGCGGTTCAGCGCCGCCAGCTGATCACCGTGTATACCCGGGCCGCAGCCCAAGCGGCCTTCAACCGAGCCCTCGACAAGCCATTAACCGATCTGGTCCTGCGCTACCCCCACCTACTCGCCGGACCAGCGATCGACGTCACCACCAAGGTCGAGTTCCCCGGCCCGCTCGTCAGCGCGCTGCGGCAGTTGACCGCCGATCCACAAACCAGCATCGACGAATTGACCGCCATGTCCGACCGGCTTCCCGCGGTCAGCCACAATCTGGCCGAATTGGCCGGCGAACTCACCCAACGCCTCGTCGACGAGTACCGCCACCACGTCACCAACGACCCGGACGCATTCCTGCCCGACCTGGCCACATCGTTGAACAACCTCTCCGTCGATCTGGGTGCGCTGGGTCGGCGGGAAGACGGGCTGGCCGCCAGCAAGGAAGCCGTCACCATCCGCCGGCAGTTGGCCGCGGCCCGCCCGGAAGCGTTCCTGCCCGACCTGGCCACATCGTTGAACAACCTCTCCGTCGATCTGGGTGCGCTGGGTCGGCGGGAAGACGGGCTGGCCGCCAGCAAGGAAGCCGTCACCATCCGCCGGCAGTTGGCCGCGGCCCGCCCGGAAGCGTTCCTGCCCGACCTGGCCGCGTCGTTGAACAACCTCTCCGTCGATCTGGGTGCGCTGGGCCGGCGGGAGGACGGCCTGGCCGCGATCGAGGAAGCCGTCGAGGCCTACCGGGAGTTGGCCGCCCGATGGCCCGCTGTCTTTCAGCCTCACCTCGACCGATCGATGGCTGTTCTTGCCTGGCTGAAAGATCTCGACGGGGAAGGGTGAGCACGGGTACGCGATGACGGTCCGTCATCCGACGCTCCCGGTGGCCTGTTTGCGATCAGGCCGCCTTTCGCGCCAAAGCGGGACCGCCCCCAACGTCCCGCCGCCCCGAGCACCTTCCCGCCCAGCCCTCTCGGTCGGTGCCTCGATGACATGGCCTTGAGGACGCCGACGTGTCAAGAACCCGCTGGCACGCTTTCACGGGCCGACCCTCGCCCCTTCTTGACATGCTCAAGGTGCGTTGCCTCTCCGAGCGTGTGCTCATGGGGGATGCTGCGGATAGGCAATCCGGGCAGCCACCGAGGTTCTCTGGAGATCATGGACTTTTGGAGAGCGCGCAGATTCTCGGCCTGGCGCTGCGGCTGCTGTCCGACCCGAGTCAGGTAAATCTGATGCGGTCGGTAAACCGGCACCCCGACCAGGCTCGCGAATCCGGCGACGGATCGTCGCACACCGACGTTCACCTCGGGCTCAGGCTCGGGCACGATGACTGCGATGGGACCGTGCCGAAGACGAGCTCTTCGGCGGTGACCTCAGCACGATACCCTCAGGCATTTGCGGTACACCCGACGCGGCCCGCCGCTTCCCCTCGCGGTCCACCATGTGAGGCTTCGATGGGCTCGTCAGATTCCTCGCCCGCGTCTACTCTGGATCGCGAAGGTCAGCCGCCGGTGGGTCAATGGATAGTTAGGCGAACCGGCTGAAACCTCGCCTTCTCCGGAAGGCCGACCAGTGGGGAAGTTTCTAATTTGGGGACCTTGAAGAGATGAGTCGTCGGGCCGACTTTCCGCCAGCAGTTCGCAAGATTATTGCCGAAAGAGCTGGCTATCAATGCTCAGTACTGAACTGTGGTCGTCTCACCATCGGTCCCGCGCCCGACGGTAGCGCGACAGTCCGCACAGGAATGGCCGCGCACATTTTTGCCGCCGCGCCGAATGGGCCCCGCGGGACCGGCGGCCTCTCTCCTGCCGAGAGGAGCGAGCCAGAGAACGGCATCTGGTGCTGCTATACGCACGGCAAGGCGATCGACTCGGAGTCGGGAAGCCTTTATTCCGCAACGCAGCTCAAAGCTTGGAAGCGACTCCATGAGGCCCGGAAGGGCGCAGAGGTCACCGGCGTGGCCTCGGATAGCTACGGGCTCGTCGAGCTGATTAGGATTGATTCGGCACCAGCCTCCTTGGCGGGAAGAACGTTCAACCTCGGTATGCGTAACATCATTACGGGCCCCAACGCTAGCGGAAAATCTGTACTCACTCGCCTCATCGCAAGCGTCTCCCATCCAGACCACGTCGCCAAGATGTCTCGTCGTCAGGACGTCGACATTGCAGTTAAGTGGTTCGATCCCAACAACCACGATGTAGCCACGAGCGGGCGGGCCGGCGAGGTGAGCCATGTTCTGGACGGACGATCGGTGCCCTATGTTGCCAGACCTTACAAAACGATCCTGCTGTCGCTCGACACAGGTGATTCGCTAGAGCACATCGCCAGCCTGGCTCAGATGTTAGATCTGAACATCGCGTCCACAAAAGCTCTGCTGCGCTTGCTTCCGGAGGCGAGCGATGTGATCCGGGAGATCCAGATTGTTGGGGACCGTGTCGAATGGGTCTTGAATCTTCAAGGACGCCTCATTCGAGAGACACGACCAAGTCATCTTCCTGCCTTGCTAAGCGCTCAACTGCTAGTCGAGTTGGCCAGTGCACACGCCCGCCACCACGCCCGCGTAGAGCCGACCTTCCTGCTGATCGACGGACTGTTTGGCAGGTTCCACGACATGAACGTAGTTCGCTCGACGTTGGAAAGGCTTGAGTCGGCGGCAGAGCATGCACAGGTTGCCGTGGTCACTGCATCCCGTCAGGTAGCCGACTGCGCCACGGACTGGACGATCGCCGAACTTGAAGGCGGACGTGGCTCGGAGTTCAGGTGCCCAGTTGATTTCGAGGTCCAGACGACGCTTGACATCCCTGGCCGCTGATCCCAGCAGTAGCGGCACCCGGAGATCAGGGAGGATCAGGGGAGGTGCCAGCGGTTTCATCGTTGGCGTCCTGGCCGGCACGGGCTGCGTGCTTCGGCGCCTCGGGCCAGCAGTACTCGCAGCATGATGATCCACCATGCTCTGTCAAATCCGGCACATGCCTGACGACCTAGCGGAAAACTGCGGGACATCGTCAGCCGGATCGCTCACGAGATGCTCGGACGCCCGCCACGACGTACTCCAGCACCCAGCGCGAGCGATGCGGCAGGTTCTTCCGCGTCGAGCGCCCGGAAGCCTGCCAGCATCGTTGACCTTCGTGCGGCCATCGACGCCCTCCTGCGAACCGCGAGCGTATAAGTGCCGTCTCATACTCGTTTCAGCGAAGCTGCTGCTAGCGTGGAAGGCGCAGGACGCTCGAGCCTGGGCTCCCGCGCCCGCCTTAGGGCCCGCCGCGAGCGGGCCCTTCGTGCACTCCGGTTCGGAACCCGTAGGTCCAAGTTCAAAGCCGTTGATGGCAGCGGAACGGCAGGATGGGTCCGTGCCGAACAACCGCCCGAATCGGTGCAGCACCACCTGCGCCGGCGCTCGACACGCACACCACCGAGCATTGGCCGCAGCTGCAGGTGCAGGTGCAGGTGCAGGTGCAGGTGCAGGTGCAGGTGGCCATAGGGGATCGCGCCGGCGACGAGGCCGCGCGGCGGCGGACGATGTGCCAGGCCAGCGTACGCCGGAAACGAGACGCGGCGACCGGGCCGTGCGGGTCCGGTGGGATGCGCTAGCCAAAGCCCCTGGCGTCCCAGTAGGCGTTGACCCAATCGATCAGTGTGGCCGTGTCTCGGGCAGTCGCGCCGTGGCAGCTCAAGGTCGCTGGCTGGGCATTCCAGGAAGTCCGAGAGCCACCGGCATCCGCTGTTGGAAACGCGTTCATAGACCGCTGGGCCGACTGCGTCGCCCGTGCAGCAGAGGGAGACCCGGCGTTTGCCGAGAGCCCTCTAGAGGATCAGCCGGAGAGGAGTTGGCGAAATTAACGCCACGACCGGGTAACCAGGGGTATGACACCCCGGCACTGGAAGGCGAAAGACCATATCTTAGCGCCCAAGATCCTGCCGCAGGTTGCCGTCGAAGGGCAACGCGACGGCAACACCAGCAGTATGGGCGCAGTCCGGGATGAACGGTCATCGTGAGTCGCGCGGCGGTAAAGTGCAACCTGTGCCAGCCGCCGTGGTCCAACACCGGGGCCAGCAGAGTTTGAAGACGCCCGCGAACGAGGACAGAAGCACCGGGATGACGTCACCAAGCGAGCAGAGGACGACGTTGCCACCCGATTGGGCCGCACCCAGCTTTGTCATTGCGCCCAGTGCTCTACCAGCAGTCCAAGCACCACCGACCGCTTCACCCATCGGTGCGTACACCCCGGAGCCCACTCGCTGGTCTCGCCGAAGCTGGCCGGCTCGTAGAGCTCTGGACGCTCGCTCAATGACAGCCCGGATTTCGCGGACAGCGGTTCCATGGTCTGCCGACAGCGCAGCGTCGGGCTCGTGTAAATCGCGTCGATCGATCGCGCCTGCCAGAGCCTGCGCTTGTTCATGGCGGAGTTGGCTCAGTGGACGGAACTCGTGGTTCCCGGTCCAGGATCACGGGACGCTGACGCACAGTGAGGAAACAGAGTGTACGTAATCTCCGTGTCGTTAAGCATGGGCCACCTTACGAAAGGACCTTCACCAACCGACCAACGTGCTCCGTGGCGATCACCGTCCGGGCCGGAGTTCAGTCAACAGACCGGTGCATCGTGTTCCGCGACGGCGACGAGGTCGAGTTGGCCAGCCGGGGCGGCAAGTCGATGACCCGCTACTTCCCCGAGGTGGTCGAGCAGGCCCGCCGGCAGTTGCCGGAGCGCTGCGCTGTCGACGGGGAGTTGATCGTGATTCGACGCGACGGGCCGAGCGGCCAGCCCCGGCTGGATTTCGAGCTGCTGGCCCAGCGCGTCCACCCGGCCGCGTCCCGGGTGAAGATGCTGGCCGAGACCACCCCGGCCGACTTCGTCGCGTTCGACCTGCTGGCGATCGGTGACGAGGCCCTGCTCGACCAGCCCTACCCGCGCCGCCGGGAGCGGCTGGTCGAGGCGCTGGCCGGGGTGCGCCCGCCGGTGCACGTCACCCAGGTCACCACCGACCCGGACACCGCGCGGCGCTGGTTCGACGTCTTCGAGGGCGCCGGGCTGGACGGTTTGATCGTCAAGCCGGCCGACCTGCCGTACGAGCCGGGCAAGCGACTGATGTTCAAGGTCAAGCATGCCCGCACCGCGGACGCGGTGGTGGCCGGCTTCCGCTGGCACAAGTCCGGCCCAGTGGTGGGCTCGCTGCTGCTCGGCCTGTACGACGACGCCGGGGTCCTGCACCACGTGGGCGTGAGCGCGTCGTTCAGCATGACCCGCCGCGCCGAGTTGCTCGACGAGTTGGCGCCCTATCGGGACACCGGCGGCGAGCACCCGTGGGTGCACGGCGACCACGAGCGTGGCCAACGCATCCCCGGTGGGGTCAGCCGGTGGACCGGCACGAAGAACCTGGAGTGGGAGCCGGTGCGCCCCGAGTTGGTGGTCGAGGTGGGCTACGACGCCATGGAGGGCGAGCGGTTCCGGCACACCGCGCAGTTCGTTCGGTGGCGCCCGGACCGCGACCCCCGATCCTGCCGCTACGACCAGCTCGACCGGCCGATCCGCTTCGACGTGGACCAGGTGTTGCGCGGCGACCCGGCGGCCACCGTGGACCGAGCCGCCACCGGCTCGGCGTAGCCTGGCCGTCGACCCGATTCCGGAGGACCACGTGACCCGCACCGCCGACCAGCCTCGGATGGCGTCCAGCCGCCGGGTCCGTCGCACTCTGGCCGCCTTCGTCGTCGCCGCGCTGCTCACCGCCGGTTGCACGCTGCCGGCGTTCGCGCCGCGCACCGAGGTGGAGGGCGCGGCCGCCCCGACCGGCAGCGCACCGAACTGGCGGCCCTGCCCGGAGGTGCCCGACGAGTTGGTCGGGCGGAGCGCACCGAACATGCGCTACGAGTGCACCCGGATCGCGGTGCCCCGTGACTGGGGAACCGGCGGCGGGGCGAGCGCCGGCCCGGGCGCCGGGCAGACCTTCGAGATCGCCCTGCTGCGCGCCCGGTCCACCAAGCAGCGCGACCGGGTGGGCTCCTTGGTGATCAACCCGGGCGGTCCGGGCGGTTCCGGTGTCGACACCGCCGTCTACCTCTCCTTCGGCTCCCAGTTCGGCGGGCTGCCCGCCTCGATCACCGAGCGCTTCGACATCGTCGGCTTCGACCCGCGCGGGGTCTCCCGGTCCAGCCCGGTCAAGTGCATCTCCGACGCCGACCTGGACGCCAGCTTCGGTTTCGACCCGGACCCGACGAGCCAGTCGGCATTCGACGGCTTCGTCGGCCTGAGCCAGCGGATCGGGCGCGGCTGCGGCGACCGCTACGGCGACCAGTTGCCGCTGTACGGCACCGAGCAGGCCGCCCGCGACATGGACGCGGTACGCGCCGCCGTGGGCGACGACAAGCTCACCTACCTGGGCTACTCGTACGGCACCCTGCTCGGCGCCACGTACGCCCAGCTCTACCCGCAGCGGGTGCGGGCGCTGGTGCTCGACGGCGCTGTCGACCCGCAGCAGCGACTGGTCGAGGGCTCGGAGAGCCAGGCCCGCGGCTTCGAACGGGCCTTCTCCAACTTCACCCGCTGGTGCGCGGCGAACGCCGGCCGCTGCCCGATCGCCCCGGACGCCCGCGCCGCTGTCACCTCGGCCATCGACAAGGCCAAGGTCTCCCCGGTACGCGGCGACGACGGGCGGGAGGCCACCGCCGGCTGGGTGTTCTACGCCGTCATCTCCTCGCTCTACACCGAATCAGGCTGGCAGGAGCTGGCCCAGGCGATCGACAAGCTTGCCGAGGGCGACCCGAAGGACGTGTTCCGACTCGCCGACGCGTACGCCGGCCGGGAGGACGACGGCCACTACTCGAACCTGTTCGACGCCAACCTGGCCATCAACTGCGCCGACGAGACGGAGAAGCCGAGCCGGGAGCAGATCCGACGGTTGCAGTCCGAGTGGCGCGGAAAATACCCGCTGTTCGGGCCGGCGTTGGCGGTCGGCATGCTGAGCTGCGTCGAATGGCCGGGCGGGCGTGACCCGTACCCGACCGGGAAGGCGAACGGCGCACCGCCGATCGTGGTGGTGGGCACCACCGGCGACCCGGCGACACCGTACGAGCAGACCCCGCGGCTCGCCTCGATGCTGGGTGTCGGTCGGGTGCTCACCTGGGAGGGCGAGGGACACACCGCGTACCCACAGACGTCCTGCATCACCAACGCCGTCGACGCGTACCTGATCGACCTGACGGTGCCACCGGAGGGGCAGCGCTGCCCGGCCCGCTGACCGGCTGGGTCGGCGGCAGTGGGGGCAGATCGATCCCCTGCCGGGCGGCCAACTCCTCCAGCAGCGCCCGCATCCGGCGCACGTCGGCCTTGAGCTGCTCCTGCTCCTCATGCTCGAAGGCGTTGTCGTCGACGATGAGCCGGCTCGCGAAGTGCGCGGTGATCAGCGGGATGACCAGCAGCACCATTGTCGAGATGAGCAGCGCGGCCAGTGTGCGGCCCGCCCAGGTGGTCGGCGAGATGTCGCCGTATCCGACGGTGGAGGCGGTCACCACAGCCCACCAGACGGCGTCGGCCGGGCTGCGATCCTCGACCTCGCCGTAGATGACCCCGGCGACCACGATCATCAACAGGTACGAGGTGATCAGCGTGCGGGGCGAGTTGGCGAACCACACCAACGCCTGGTACACCCAGCGGAACGGCAGTAGCACTAGCTCCATGCCGCCCCATGCTGCCCGCTGCCCGCAACCGGCACAGGCCCATTCGCCGGTTTCGCTGTGCCAGGATCACCGGCATGAGCGACGTGACCTACCGGGAGGCGGTCCGGGATGACCTGCCCGCCGTCATCGCCCTGCTCGCCGACGACGTCCTGGGCAAGGCCCGCGACTTCACCGAGGTCGACGAGGCGTACGAGAGGGCGTTCGCGGACATCAGCGCCGATCCGCGCAACCAGCTCATCGTGGCCGAGCAGGATGGCGAGATGGTCGGCTGCCTGCAGATCACCTACATCCCCGGCCTCGGTCGGCACGGCGCCGAACGGTCCCTGATCGAGTCGGTCCGGGTCCGCTCCGACCAGCGTGGTCAGGGGCTGGGCCGGGAGCTGATGACCTGGGCCATCGACCAGGCTCGCCAGCGTGGCTGCGCGCTGGTGCAGCTCACCACCGACAAGACCCGCGAGGACGCGCACCGCTTCTACCTGGGCCTTGGCTTCAAGGCCAGCCACGAGGGCATGAAGCTCGCACTCTGACCAGCGGCGCTGACGTCTCGGGCGGCCTCCGCTACTGCTGGACGGACGCTTTGGAGCTGATGTCGCAGACGAGTCACCCGTCCGGCGATTCGTTTACGACATCAGCTCCAAAGCGAGCGCGGACCGCCATCGGCCGCCCAGCGTCCCGAAGGGAGCCGGCGCCCTACGTCACAGTTGTAGGCTCCGGCCGTCGCGGGGCACCGTCGACAGCCCGCCCTCCGGCGGGGTCAGCCGTCGACCAGGCGGCCGTCGCGCAGGACGAGCACCCGGTCGGCGAGGTCGATCAGGGCCGGGTCGTGCGTGGCCACCAGGGCCGTCATGCCGCGGGCGTGCACCACCGCGCGCAGCAGGTCCATGATGGATCGGCCGGTCTCCGAGTCGAGCTGACCGGTTGGTTCGTCGGCGATGAGCAGGTCCGGCTCGTTGGCCAACGCACGGGCCACCGCGACCCGCTGCTGCTGGCCACCGGAAAGCTCGTACGGGCGCTGCGCGGCGTGCCCGCCCAGGCCGACCAGTTCCAGCAGCACCGCCACGCGCTCCTCCCGCTGCGCGGCCGGCACCTGCGCCAGCCGCAACGGCACGCCCACGTTCTCGGCGGCGGAGAGGATCGGCACCAGCCCGAAGGTCTGGAACACGAACCCGACGGTGCCCCGGCGCAGCCGCAGCAGCTCCGCCTCCCCGGCCGAGGTGACCTCGTGCCCGGCCACCACCACCTGGCCGGTGTCCGGCCGGTCCAGCCCGCCGATCAGGTTCAGCAGAGTGGTCTTGCCGGCCCCGGACCGACCTCGGATGGCGACCAACTCGCCCCGGTTGGCAGTGAACGACACGTCCCGCACGGCGTGCACGGCGTGCTCACCACGACCGAAGGTCCGGCTGACCCCACTGACCCGGACCACCTCGTCGGGGTGCACCGAGGGTGCACCGCCGAAGCCGGCCGCGCCGGTCACCACCATGTTCTGCCGGCTCATGCCCGCGCCCCCCGCTCGTCCGAGGCCCGGTTGCCGGGCCGTACCTGCACATGGTCCGGCTCCAGGTCGAGCCGGACCCGCTCCTTCAGCGAGAGCGCGTCGACGAACGCGGCGGGCAGCTGCATCCGACCGTTGCGGTCCAGCACCGCGTACTCCTCGCTGACCAGTTCGGTGTTGCCGTCCGCGTCGATCCGCGCGGTCCGGCGTACCTCGGAGGCGGTCCGGCCGTCGCGGATCGCGACGGTCCGGCGGACCTGTGTGGCCACGGCGTGGTCGTGGGTGACGACCACGATGGTCACGCCCAGTTCCGCGTTGATGGTGCGCAGCGCCGCGAAGACCTCCGCGCCGGTCGCCTCGTCCAGCTCACCGGTCGGCTCGTCGGCGAAGAGCACCTCCGGGTCGTTGGCCACCGCCACCGCCACCGCGACCCGCTGCTGTTCGCCGCCGCTGAGCTGCCCCGGGCGCCGGTCTGCGCAGTAGCCCACACCGACCAGGTCGAGCAGTTCCCGGGCCCGCTCCCGGCGGGCCTTGCCGCTGCGCTTGCCGGCCAACTGCATCGGCAGCTCGACGTTCTCCAGCGCGCTGAGGTACGGCAGCAGGTTGCGGCCGGTCTGCTGCCAGACGAACCCGACCAACTGCCGGCGGTAGCTCAGCCGTCGCTTCGCGGAGAGCGAGAGCAGGTCGTAGTCGGCCACCCGGGCGATCCCGGCGGTCGGGGTGTCCAGGCCGGAGAGGATGTTGAGCAGGGTCGACTTGCCCGAACCGGAGGCACCGACGATCGCCACCAGCTCACCCCGGTCGATGACCAGGTCGAGCCCCTGCAGGGCGACCACCTCCACCCCCTCGGTCTTGAAGATGCGCACCAGGCCGTCGCAGACGATGTGCCCGCGTAGGCGGTCCTGCCCGCCGGCCCGCTCGGCGGCGCGTTGCGCTGCCCGCTGTTGCAGGGCGGCCAGGTCAGGCACCAGTGGAGTCTGGGCGGTAGCGGTCATCTCAGCTCTCCTCTCCGAGCCGAAGCACCTCTCCGAGGCGCAACCGGCGGTTGTTCAGGGCTTCGACGGCGACCGCGAAGCCGAGGGCGACCGCCCCGAGCGCGAGCACCGCGGCGACCAGGCTGGGCTCGAAAGCCACCCGGACCGGCACGCCACTGGTGAACGCGGACAGGCCGAGCACCGGGTTGAGCAGCAGGGGCAGCACCGCACCGACCAGCGCGCCGGTCAGCACCGACACCGCGACCAGCGGGGTCAACTCGACCAGCAACAGCCCTCGCCACTGCCGGCGGGACAGGCCGAGGGTGCGCAGCCGGGACAGCACCTGGCCCCGGGCCCGCGCGCCGGCCAACACGGTGAACGCGATGGCCAACAGCCCGAGCACTGTGCCCCCGGCGGCGCCGGCCACGAATCCGAAGGCCAGCACCCCGTTCGCCCCGCCCTCGCCGAGATCCCGGCGGACGTCCGCCCGGGTGTCGACGATGACCCCGATGATCCGTTCCCGACCGGTGACAGTGCCGTCCCGCTGGTAGCGCTCCTGCCCCTGGTCGCCGGCGACGCGCAGCGCCTCGGCGTCCAGCGAGTCCCCGGCGATCAGCAGGCTGGTCGGCACGGGTGTGGTGGTACGCGTCGGCAGGGCCTGCCAGGGCAGGATCACGAACCGGCTGGCGTTCGCCGCCAGCATCGGGAAACCGTCCTCCGTGCCGGCCACCCGGAACTCGTACCGCTGGCCCTGCACGGAGATGAAGGCGGAGTCGTCCAGCCCGGCCTTGGCCAGGTCGGCGGCGACCGCCGGTGAGACGATCGCCGGCAGCGGCAACGGGCCGGGCCCGGCGGTGCGCAGCGCGGCCGGAATCGACAGGTCCACCTGGGAATCGTGGGCCACCTTGTCCAACCCCGGGCCGTCGACCAGCAGCACGTCCGTCTGCCCGATGAAGGCGTCGGTGCCGACAGCGTCGGACGCCAACCGCTCATCGTCCTCGTACAACACCCGGGTGACGGCCCGGACCCCCGGCAGACGGCCCAGCTCGTCGATGGTGTCGGGTGCGAAGCGCTCCCCGCGCATCACCGCGTCGGCGGGCACGATCTGCGCGGCGGCCCGTTCCCGGCTCGCGTCGACGCCGGCGGCCACGACCGCGCAGAACGCCGCGGTGCCGATCGCCAGCACCACCACGACCAGCGGGGCGGCGACCGCCGCGCGGCCGGCGCGGGCCGTGCCGAGGAAGGCCACGCTGCCCCGGGTCCGCGCGGCAAGCCGGCTGACCAGCAACAACGGCCAGGGGTACGCGCGCAGCGCCAGCACCGCCGCCGCGACCGCGAGGAGCACCGGCACCGACACGAGCAGCGGGTCCACCTCGCCGAGGGTCAGGCCACGCCGACGCAGCAGCACCGCGGCGAGCCCGGCCAGGAGCAGCAGGGAGACCTCGACGGTGAGCCGACGGGCCGACGGCCGCACCCGGATCAGGTCCCGGCGCCCCGCGCCGCCGGCCGGTACGGCCAGCGTCGCCAACGGCAGTGCCAGCGTGACCAGCACGGTCACGCCGATGACGTACGGCGTGGTCGGGTCCGGGGCACCGGGGAACAGGGTGCCCAGCCACCAGCCCAGCACGGCGGCGACCGGCACCACCAGTACCGACTCGGCGAGGCTACGCCGGGCGCCGGCGGTGGCCCCGCCGCCCCGAGCGCGCAACAGCGCGAACTCCGAGCGACGTCGTCTGATGGCGAGGCTGGCCGCGAGCACGATGAGCCCCGCCAGGGTGGCCAGGACGCCAGCCGCGATCACCGCGAGCAGGGTCCGGACGGCGTCCATCTGGGCGGCGAACGCGCGCAACGGAACGTCGGCGCCCTGGGTCAGGGTGATCCCCGTCGGCTGGTTGCGCTGCATCACCTGAAGGCCGTCGATCATCTTGTCCAGCTCGCGGGCGTCGATCCGGTCGACGCCCAGTCGGTACCGCCAGTTGGACTGGATCGGCCAGCCCTCCGCGGCCCGCTTGTTGAGGGGCGACTGCGCGACGACGCCGACGATGACGAACGGCTGGCCGTCACCCTGCGGTTCGATGATCCGCAGCAGCTGTGGGAGCCCGTCCCAGATGCCGTTGGCGCGGTCGACGGGGCGGAACAGCCCGGTCACCACCAGCGGCACACCGTTGATGAGTCTGCCCTTGTCATCGGTGTTGCCGATGCGCAGTTGGCTGCCGGCGCGCAGGTTGAGCTTGCGGGCCACGTCGACGTCGAGCGCCACCTCGATCGGCCGGTCGGGAACGTAGGTCTCGCTCGGCCACGCCCCCTCGACGAGGGTGCTGGCGCCCTGTATGTCGGGCATGGCCCGCAGGCCCATGTCGACCAGCAGGTTGCGGGCCGCCAGGTCCGGTCCGACCACGCGGGCCTCGGCGGTCTCGACGCTGTACCACCGCTCGGTCACAGCCGTTCGCACCGGCGGCGGCATCTCCGCGGCCAGGGCGTCGAACCGTTCGGCGGCGTCGCCCATCGCCGTCCGCCGCGACGTCGCGGGCTCAAGGCTGGTGGTGTACGAGATGTCCCGGCGGGCGGCCGGCTCGCTGTTGAGTTGTGCTCGCAGCCCCTGTTCGGCGAGCCGGTTGACCAGCCGGGGCACTCCACTGATCAGCAGCGTGACCACCAGGGTCAGCACCGCCAGCAGCAGGAACTGCCCCCCGTACGCCCGGACCCGCCGGACGGCCGCCCCGACGCTCATCGTTCTCCCCCGATTCGCAGCTGTACCGCCGCCACCCGCTGACGGATGCCGGTGGCGATGAACGCGCTGAAGGCGAGCGCCGCCAGCAGCAGACCGACAGCGGTCAGACCGATCGGCACCCAGGGCAGCACGAACGCCGCCGGGGGTGTCGGCCGGCCGGCGGCCGGGGTGAGGATGACCAGTGGGGCCATCGTCGCGCCGACCGCGGTGCCGAGTAACAGCCCGACGCCCACGCCGATGCCGGCGAGGAACGTCTGTTCGGCCAGCAGCGCCCGGGCCATCAGCCGGGGCGTGGCGCCGAGGGTGTGCAGGACCGCGAACTCGCCGAGCCGACGCCGGGCGGTGGCCCACACGTCCACCATCAGGCCGACGAGGGCGAGCAGCACCGCGCCGAGCGCGGCGGCCAGCATGCCGGTACGCGAGCCGCGCCAATACGGGTCGTCGGCGGCCGCCTCGATGGCCGCCTCCCGGTTGAGCACTGTGACGCCCGGGAGCGCGCTGACAGCCTGGGCGGCGGCGTTCGCGTCGGCGGCGCCGACCCACCATTCCGGTACGGGTCGCACCGCGCCGCTGCTCCGGATCATCGCGTCGACAGCGGCCGGCAGGTCCAGCAGGACGCCTTCGCCGGTGGTGGCCGGCACGGCGTCCAGCTCGCCGACCAGGTGCACCGGCAGCGTCGCCCCGGACAGGGTCAGGTCGACGGTGTCGCCGACGCGCAGGCTCAGCGCGTTGCGGACCCCGGAGGTCATCAACACCGGTACGGGCTTGTTGTCTCCGCCCGCCACGACAGCGAACCGGGTGGGCGGCTGGTACGCGAACTGCCCGCCGGGAATCACCTCCACGGCGTGGACCGCTGCGAACCCGGCCCCGGTGGTCTGCACCGGCGTGGAGTTCACGCCGGGGGCCGTCAGCGCCCAGCCGCCGCTCAGCTCGGCGGGTCGGGTCGTGCCGTCGCCGTTGACCACCGCCAACCCGTCCAACTGGAGTCGGTAGGCGTTGCCGGCCGCCAGCCCGCCGTCGGCTTCGAACCCGGCCAGCCGCAGTCGCGCACCGCCCAGGTCGGGCAGTTGTACGGAGAACCGGGTGGCCCGGCCGTCACCGTCGGCGTTGGCCGCCGGCAGCCGCAGGGCAAGCCCGTCGGGGGTGGTGACCAGCAGCGTCACCGCGACCTTCAGCGACCGGGCGGCGTTGCTCACCGGGGTACGGACCGTGCCGGTGATCTCACGCGCCCCGGCGGGCAGTTCGACACCGGCGGGGGCCCCGCGCTCATCGATCATGCGCTGGTACTGCTCCGACGCCGATCCGTCGCCGAGGCGGTCGGCGAGCCGGACGACGCCCGGGGCGCTGGCCGGGTCGACACCGATCACGGTCGCCGGCAGGTTCTCCCGTCCGACCCGGATCTCGTCGCGCCACGCCGGCAGTACCCGGTCCACGCTCGGCAGCGCGGCGAGTTCACCGGCCCGGTTCGGGGGGGCGCCTCCGGTCCGTTCGGTCACCCGGAGGTCGGCGCCGACAGTGTGGCCGGCCTGCTCGACCTGGGACCGCTCGCCGGTGCTGATCAGCGACCAGGCCAGGGTGCTGCCGCCGACGGCGAGGGCGAGCAGCAGCACCGGGCCGGCGTGGGGACGCCGGCCGGCCTGCCACATGCCGAACATGGTGGCGGTCCAGGGACGTCGGTCGACGAACCGCTCCGCGAACCGGGTGAGCGGCGGGAGCACCCGCAACGCCAGTACGGCACCGGCCAGCACGCCGAGCGTCGGGGCGGCGACCAGCAGCGGGTCGAGCCCGAGCTGACCACCCGAGCCGGCCAGCGGGGAGGCGTACCGGCGTAGCTGCACCCAGGCGAGCACGGCGAGCGCCACGAGCACCAGGTCGACGCTGGCACGTTGGACGCTCGCGGCCCGGTTCGGCCGGGATCGGGCCGCCATGTCGGCGACGTACGTCCCGGCGCCACGCAGCGTCGGAAGGACCATGGCGACGAGGCAGCCGGCCGCGGTGGCC
>NZ_JAGPXY010000166.1 GCF_018070325.1 Micromonospora sp. H61 | reverse complement strand
GAATAACCCTTATGCCGGAGCAGAAAGTGCAAGATCGCGTGGGGCGAGGGTGGGACGGGGGTGGGGCGCTCAGCGCGTCAGGGTGATGATCTCGTCGCCGGCCAGCCGCCCGGACTCGCGATCGCGTCGCACGGCGCCGGCGTCGACAAGGTCGGCGAGCGCCTGGTTGGCATCGGCGGCACGGTAGACGGTCGCGGTGAGGGTGTGCCGGCGCAGCTCGGTCACCGGCCGCGCCCCGCCCGCCCGCAACTCGGCCAGCAGCTCGTGGGCCAACGGTTCGAGGTCGGGTTCGCCGACCACGTCGACAGTCGTACCGGTCGGGTCGAGCGGGTCGCGGTAGCGCACGTCGAGGTCCGCGCCGACCGCCCACAGCGCGTCACGGACCGCCTCCAGGCTCCGGTCGGAGCGGCTGCCGAACGCGATCACCCCGGCGGCCTCGCCACCGGGCAGCACCGGTGCCACCTCGGCGACCAGGGGAAACCCGGCGGAGACGAGCACGTCTCGGGCGCTGTCGGTGGTGTGCAGCAGCAGCTCTCCGGTCCGGCCGTTGGTCGTGGCGGTGAGCAGCTTCGGCGTCACCGCGCCGGGCAGGTCCACGAAGGAGAACAGCGGCGCGCCGGCCGCCCCGGCGGCCTTCACCGCGACCGGCAGCCGGTACGGCTCGCCGGCCAGCAGGTGCACTGTGACCTCGGCGGGCAACTCCGCCTCGATCGGGCCGAGTCGGGCCGGCAGGTCGGCGGCGGCGTCGGCCAGCACCAGCACCGTCACCTGCCGGCCGCGCACCTGGTCGCCGTGCGTGGCGACCAGGCGTAGCGCGGCCTCCGCGCTGCCCGCGTCGGCGCCCGCGAGGGCTATGGTGGCCCGCCGGGAGCGGTGCAGGGCCGCGGGCAGCCAGGTCGTCAACTGGCGGACCAGCAACTCGCGGAGGAAATCATTGGTCCGGTCGGTCGGCATCGGTCCGTTCTACCGTACGGGCGGTCAGGCCGGGACGGAGATCCCCACCCCGCCCCGGGTCTGCCCGCCGTAACGCTGCCGCTCGGCGTCCAGGTCGAGCCGACCGATCTGCTTGCGCGCGGCCAGCGCGGTGTCGTCGAGCAGGTCGGCCGGGATCAGCCAGACCACCTCGAACTCCAGGCCGTCCGGGTCCTTGCCGTAGAGGCTCTTGGTCGTGCCGTGGTCGGAGGTGCCGACCAGTGCGCCGGCTGCGGCGAGCCGCTCGGCGGTGGCGGCCAGCTCGTCGAGCGTGTCCACCTCCCAGGCGAGGTGGTAGAGGCCGACGGTGGACCGGCCGGCGGTCGACCGCCCGGCGCCCGCGCCGATCTCGAAGAGGCCGAGGTCGTGGTCGTTGGTGGAGTCGGGGGCCTGGAGGAAGGTGGCGCCCCGGAAGCCGTCCGGGGTCATCGCCACCGGGCGGAAGCCCAGCACGTCGCTGTAGAACGCGACGCTGCGGGCGAGGTCACTGACGTAGAGGACCGCGTGGTTGAGCCGGTGGATACCCATGGCCCGACACTAGCGCGCTTTAGTTGAACATTCAACCATCGGGAGTATGATGGCGGTCATGACCCGCTGGTTGGACCCTGACGAGCAGCGCACCTGGCGCGCGTACCTCACCGCCTCCCGGGTGCTGATGGACACTCTCGACCGTGAGCTGCAACGCGACGCGGGCATGCCGCACGCGTACTACGAGATCCTGGTCCAGCTCTCCGAGGCCCCCGGTCGGCAACTGCGCATGAGCCAGTTGGCGCAGGCCGCGGGGTCGTCGCGCAGCCGGCTCTCGCACGCAGTGGCCCGGCTGGAGGCCGCCGGCTGGGTGCGCCGCGAGGACTGCCCCACCGACCGGCGGGGGCAGATCGCGCTACTCACCGACGAGGGTTTCGCCACCCTCGCGGCCGCCGCACCCGGCCACGTCGAGGGGGTACGCCGACACCTGTTCGACGCGTTGAGCCCCGCCCAGGTCGACCAGCTACGCCGGATCAGCGAGACCCTGGCCGAGCACCTGACCGGATCCTGACCAATCGACACCGGCGCGGGTCTTGTACTTACCGTCGTCGGATGAGCACGATGGGGCGTGTCTTCCGGCTTCGGTGAACTGACTGATCAGGCGCACCACCTCGTGTCCTCCGGCGATCTTGCCGGCGCACAGCAACTGCTGTCCGACGCGCTCACCGACGCCGACCCCCGCCCGGCCAACGCCACCCCCGAGCTGGCCGAGGCGGCCAGCCTCCAGGCGCGGGTGCTGATCGCTCTCGGTGAGCCGCACTCCGCCCGCGGGTGGGCCGCCTTCGCGTACGCGGCCAGCACCCGCCTGCACGGCCGCGCCGACCCGCGCACGGTGGCCGCCGCGGCGACCCTGGCCGCGGTGCTGCACCGGGTCGGCAGCCACTCCCGGGCGGCGCGGCTCTACCAGGAAGTCATCATCGAGCTGACCGCACAGGACGGCCCGGAGTCACTGCGGGTGCTCGCCGCGCACGCCGACCTGGCCACCGTCGAGTACGCGCGCGGCCAGTGCACTGTGGCCCGCGACCGCCTCCAGGACGCCTGGGAGCTGCACCGCGAGGTGTACGGCGACGGGCACCCCAGCGGCATCAAGATGCTGGCGCGGCTCGGAGCGATGCAGCGCGACTGCGGGCAGTTCGCCGAGGCACACGACAACCTGGCGCTCGCCCGCGAGCTGTGCCGACAGCACCTGCCCGCCGACGACCCGCTGGCCACCCAGGTGGCGGCCCTGGCCCGGGCAGCGGCCAGTCCCGACCACGCCTGTGCCGACGACCCGCCCACGGCTCGGGACACGCCGGTCGTGCCGGCCGCCCGCGTCCCACCGCACGGCGACGGGCCGGCCGAATCCGGCTACCACCCGCAGGCAGCCGCGACCCACCACGCCGGGGCGGTGCCGAACCCCCGGCTGCCCTCCGACGAGGCGGTCGGGTCAACGGGGAGCAGATGGTCGACCGAAGCGGCGGACGAGCCGTCGCCCCAGCCCACCGACCCTCCGGTGCCCCCGTCGGTGGTCGGGCTGGCCGGCGGCACGCAGGAGCAGCCCGGGGTGTACCGGCTGCACCGACCCGCCGACCCGTACGCGTCGCCCAACCCGAACCCGCCGCCCGAGCAGCACCAACCGTCCAACCCGTACGCCCGGCCAGACCCGGACCACTCATCCGACCCGTACGCCCGGCCCGATCCGTACGCGCAGGTCGAGCCGTACACGCCGTCGCGGCTGCTGCCGGTGCCCGTGCAC
>NZ_JAGPXY010000165.1 GCF_018070325.1 Micromonospora sp. H61 | reverse complement strand
CCGAACCCGGACGATGACGTCCCGCTCGTTGCGCAGCTCCGGGTCGGCGACCTCTCGTACGGCCAGTTCGCCTGCGCCCACCCAACACAGCGCTCTCACCCGTGGACCTCGGGGCGGTCCAGCGCGGAGCGGTCCGCGCGGAGCACCTCACCGGCCTCCACCCGTTGCTTGATCTGGCGCAGGGTCCGGCGGACCAGCAGGCCCGGGTCGTCGCCGACCAGATGCGCTGCCAGCCCGGTGGGTGGGGTGACGCCGGCCAGCGGTCGGGCGGCCAGCTCGGTGCCCCGTTCACCGGGCGCCGGGCGCACCCGCACCTCGACCGCCCCGTCCAGGCGGCGCAGCGGCTCCGGCCAGCGGCCCTCCGGCAGCACCTGCTCCGGCGGCCGGTCGACGGTCACCACCTCCCACCGGGCCGGCGCGGCAGCGTCGCCGTCCGCGTCGGGCCGGGTACCCCAACGGGGTACGCGCAGCAGCCGCGCCGCCCCGGCCAGCGCCGCGCCGCCCAGGGCGGGTCCCGCCCGCGCCAGCCGTCCCATCGGTACCACCCGTCCTCCCGGTTCACGTCCCCCGATCGTCTGTCGCACCCGGGTGAAGCGCGCTCGCCCGGAAGGGGTGAACCGGCCCGTGCCGGGTAACCGCTCGCCGACCGGGGGCGGAGCGCGTGGTGGGGGGTGGGGCTGGGTGCCGGAACAGGATCACGTACGGGTCGAGCCGGCACCGGGGCCACCGCTGTTGGCGTCCCGGCTGACGCCGGCCGTGCCGCCGGAGCCGGTAGTCGCCCGGCCCCGGCTGCTGCGCCGGTTGGACGAGGGCAGCACGGGACCGGTCACCCTGCTGGCCGCCCCCGCCGGCTGGGGCAAGACCACGCTGCTCGCCTCCTGGACGCGGCTGGGCGGTGCGCCACCCGACGTGGAGCCGGGGGCGATCGTGCCGGACTCCGGCGACCTGTCGGTCTCCTCGGCTGACGAGCCGGTCTCGGCGTGGATGTCGGTGGAGGCCGGCGACGACTCCGACCGGCTCTGGGCGTACCTCGCCGCGGCGCTGCGCTCGGCGACCGGTGCGACGGAGGGCGGCCCGGTGCCCGACCGGCCGCCGCGCCCCGACCAGCTGGAGGCGCTGGCCGCCACGCTCGCCGCCGCCGACCGGCCGGTGCTGCTGATCCTGGACGACCTGCACCGGGTCGCCGACCCGGCGGCGTTGACCGGCCTGGAGTTCCTGCTACGGCATGCCGGGGGGCGGCTCCGTCTGGTGATCGGCGCGCGGGCCGGACTGCACCTGCCACTGCACCGGCTCCGCCTCGCCGGGGAGCTGACCGAGATCGGCCCGGACGAGCTGGCGTTCACCGACGACGAGGTGGCCGACCTGCTCACCGCCCACGCCGCCGCGCTGCCGGCGACCGCCGTGCACCGGCTGCGGGAGCGCACCGGCGGCTGGCCGGCCGCGCTGCGCATCGCCGCCCTGGCGGTACGCGGACAGCCCGACCCGGAACGCTGGGTGGGGCAGTTCGGCGGAGACCAGCCGGAGATCGCCGGCTACCTGCGCGAGGAGGTGCTGGCGACGCTCGACCCGACCGAGGAGGATCTGCTGCGGCGCACCGCCGTCGTCGACAGCGTCTGCGCCGATCTGGCAGGGGCGTTGACCGGCCGCGCCGACGCCGGGCAGGTGCTGGCCGACCTGGCCGGGACCGGTGGTCTGCTGCACCGGGAGGACACCCGGCCGCCCTGGTACCGGTACGAAGTGCTGCTCGCCGACCTGCTCCGCGCCGACCTCGCCCGGTTGCCCGCCGAGGAGCTACGCGAGCTGCACGTCCGCGCCGCAGACTGGTACGCGGGTGACGGCCGGCCCGCCGACGCCCTGCGGCACGCCCTGGCCGCCGGCCGCTGGGACCTGGCCGGTGATCTGTTCGTCGCGCACTGGCCGGAGCTGACCCGCTACGACCGGGACCCGGTGCACGCCCCGGCACCTACATCGCCGCCGGCGGAGGTGGTCCGCGCCGACCCGGAGGTGGCGTTGGCCTGCGCCGCCGAGCGCGCTCACGCCGGTGACCTGCCGCTGCTGGCCGGCCGGCACCCGCTGCTGCGGCCCGGCGACGTGCTCGGTGCGGAGTTCCTCGGCGAGGTGGTGGAGGTCGGCCCCGGGGTCCGCCGACACCGCGCCGGGGATCGGGTGGTCGTCGGCGCGAGCGTGGCCTGCGGCGGCTGCTGGTACTGCCGCCAGGGCCTGCACTCCTGCTGTGACAACGCCAGCGCCGACCTGCCCAGCGCCGACCCCGACTGGGCCCGCTCCGACGCCGGCTGTTTCGGCAGGCCCCGGGCGGCGGGCGGATTCGCGGGCGGCCACGCCGAGTACGTGCGGGTGCCGTACGCCGACGTGAGCGCCTTCCGGGTGCCGGACGCCGTCGACGACGACCGGGCGGTGTTCGCTGCGGACGTGGCGCCGACCGGGTGGCTCGCCACCGAGTTGGGTGCGGTGCGCCCCGGCGACGTGGTGGCGATCTGGGGCGCCGGGGCGGTGGGTCAGTTGACCGCCCGGTCGGCGGTGCTGCGCGGCGCCGCCCGGGTGCTGGTCGTGGACCGGTACGAGGAGCGGTTGCGGATGGCCGAGCGGCACTCCGACGCCGAGCCGCTCGACTACCGCCGCACCGACGTCGCGGCCGAGCTGCGCGACCGTAGCGGTGGGCGTGGGCCGGACGTGTGCGTGGTGGCGGTCGGCACGCCGCCGGCCCGGTCGAGGGCCGACCGGTTCGGTGGCCAGCACGCCGACCGACCCGACGCGCTGCGGGAGGCCGTGCACGCGTGTCGCAAGAGCGGCGTGGTGGTGGTGCTCGGCGGGACGGGCGGGTTCGTCGACGCGTTCCCGCTGGGTGCGCTGACCGAGCGGCGACTCACGCTGCGCGGCGCCGGTCGGCCGGATCTGCGGGACGTGCCGATGCTGCTGGACCGGATGGCCCGCGACGAGCTGCGGACCGAACACCTGGCCACCCACCGGCTGCCGTTGGCGCAGGGCCCGGAGGGGTACGCGCTGTTCCGGGACCGGGCCGACGGCTGCGTACGCGCCGTGTTCACGCCCTGACCTCCCACTCGTGATCACGTCATCGTCGGCGGTGGATGGCAGACTCCGGGGATGGCAGAGGACCGAACGTACGACGTGGTGTTGTTCGGGGCGACCGGGTTCACCGGCGCCCTGGCCGCTGAATACCTGGCCCGGCACGCGCCGGCCGAGCTGCGCTGGGCGCTGGCCGGGCGCAACC
>NZ_JAGPXY010000164.1 GCF_018070325.1 Micromonospora sp. H61 | reverse complement strand
CCCCACCACCGGCCCCATCCCCCGCCCACGCTGACCCCACCCCACCCCACCTCCCCGCGATCTTGCAGTTTCTGTTGGTGAAATGCCGGCTAAGCGCCGATTCGTCACCGCAGAAAGTGCAAGATCGCGAGCGTTGGTGGGTGCGGGGCGGGGTGCGGGGCGGGTTTGCCTCCCCGCCAGCGGGAAAGCAGCGCGCGTGCCCAGGGGAGGGTTCCGGCGGTCGTCGCCGGTTGGGGGGAAATCATGCAGGCAATCCGCACGATCAACCGCGCGCTCTCGTCCGCACTGACACTGGTGGGGCTGGTCGGGGCGTTCGTCCTGTTGTCGGTCGCGCCGGCGCGAGCCGGCGAGAACGTCTTCGTCGAAGTGACACCGAACAGCGCCCAGGCCGGCAGCCGGGTCAGCATCAAGGCGAGCTGCGACAACGACAACAACAACCGGCAGTCCAGCGTGCACTCCGACGCGTTCGGGCACGTTCAGCTCAAACCGGACAAGGGCTTCCTGACCGCGCAGGTCACCATCGCAAGGGACAAGCCGGCCGGTGACTACCCGGTCGACCTGCGCTGCGAGAACGGCCAGACGTCGTCGACCACGCTGACCGTGCTGAACATGGCCTCGCCCAGCAAGGGCCCGGCGACCGGTGGCGGTGGGATGGCCGGCGGGCGCGGCACCGGCTCGCTGCTGGTGCTCGGTGGCGTGGCGTTGGTGGCCACCGCGATCGTGCTCGGGATGGCCGGCGGCCGACGTCGACCGGGAGCCGGCTCCTGAGCCGGATCACCCATGACCCGCAGATCCGCGCGTGCGCGGCCGAACCGCCGCGTCCGCCTCCGGGCCGGGCCGGCGCTGCGCGCGTCCGGCCGGGTGGTGGCCCGCGTCTCCGGACGGCTGCGCCGGGTCGCCGGGCAGGCCGTGTCGGCCAGCGTCACCACCACCGATCCGGCCGCCCGCCCGCTGCCACCGCGGCGCCCGGCCGGGCCGTCGTCGGCCCGACACCGGTTCGGTACGAGCCCCGGGTTCCCGGTGCTGGCCATCGCCGCGCTGATGGTGCTGATCGTGGCGATGCTCGGCGTCGAGCAGGTGACCGGCATGAGCCTGCTGCCGGACCGGCTCAGCGCCGGACTGCGACCGCCGCCGAAGAAGTTCCCGGTGCTGCCGGCCAGCCAACCGACCAGCCTCGCCATCGAGAAGATCGACGTGCGGGCGCCCGTACACGACGTGGGTATCGCCCCGGACGGCACGATCGCCGTGCCGGACGCGGCCCGCGCCCAGGAGGCCGGCTGGTACGACCAGGGGCCCACCCCGGGCCAGTACGGCCCAGCCGTGATCGTCGGGCACGTCGACACCAACAGCGGGCCGGCGGTCTTCCACAAGCTCCGCGAGCTACGCTCCGGTGACGAGATCGAGGTCACCCGCACCGACCAGCGCGTGGCGGTCTTCGAGGTCAACTCGGTGGAGAAGTTCGACAAGGGCCGGCTGCCGGTGGACGAGGTGTACGGCGACTTCAGCCGCCCGAGCCTCCGACTGATCACCTGCGGCGGCCAGTGGGTCGGCGGCGAGACCGGCTACGCGGACAACGTGGTGGTCTTCGCCTCACTGGTCAAGGCGCGGTCCGGGTGAGGGCGGACAGATCTGAACCACGGGTCAGTTCTGGCCTGGGCTTGCCACGGGCAACCCTGCGGCCCATCAACGCTTGCGGGGTTGATCGGCGCAACGCTCTGGGCACCTCAACCTCGACGAGGGCGGAGGAAGCCAGCGGGACGTCTCCGTGGCTGTTGAGCCAGGAGACGAGGTCAGCGCTGCACGCCTCCTGCCGAACCAGCGTCGACGTAATCGGCGAGCCGGGCGGCCCCGGTGAGCATGGCCCGGCCTCGCTCGGTGAGCCGTTGCCGCCACTGGAACAGCGAGGCGGCGAGCGGTTCGGCACCGCCAGCGTCGCGCACTCGACGCAGCACGCCGGCGATGTGGTCGAGCCGGTAGCCACCGCGGCGCAACAGGTGGGCCAGTTCGGCGTCCCGGACGTCGTC
Organism: Micromonospora sp. H61; assembly: GCF_018070325.1. Taxonomy (GTDB): domain Bacteria; phylum Actinomycetota; class Actinomycetes; order Mycobacteriales; family Micromonosporaceae; genus Micromonospora; species Micromonospora salmantinae. Next base: position 1,236 of record NZ_JAGPXY010000164.1, on the reverse strand, counting down.
GGCACGGTAGAGCCGGTAGCGGGTCACCGGATCACGTACCGGTCGCAGCACCCCGGCCCGCTCCCACTTGCGCAGCGTGGCTGGCTGTAGACCGAGCCGGTGAGCCAACACGCTGATCGGCACGGCTTTCTGGCTCTGCGGTTGCGGTCTCGTTCCGGTGAGCGTCGCCACCGCCGCCTCGACCGCGTCCAGGGTTTCGCGATCGCGCTGGAGCAGGGCATGACCCTCGTCGATCGTGCGCAACGCCGTGTCGATCGCACCCCGGTTGACGGCCCGCATGATCTCGCCGCTGGCCGCATGGCCGTGGCCCGGGATCAACGCGAGGTAGGCACGCAGCGCCTTGACGTGCAGCTCGGTGAAGCGACGGTAGCCGTTCGGGGTGCGCTGGGCCGGCGGCAGGACGCCGTCTCGTTCGTAGTTGCGTACGGCCTGCGCGGAGAGGCCGTGGACGCGCGCGAGATCGACCGGTCGGCGTACCACTGGGTTTGAAGGTTTTGTTGCTGCCACCGCGCTCCGCCGCTCGTGAGTTTCAACCGCTGGTTCAACGATACGGTTCATGGAATGTCATCTTTTCTCGACCTGCTGGCGGTATCCCCGGACCTGCTCGCGCTCGGCGAACCGACGCATGGTGAGTCCGCCTTCCTCCAGCTCCGCAACGAGGCTTTTCTGTCGCTGACCGAGCGCGGCTACCGCTCGATCGCCGTGGAGAGCGACCGGGCGGCCGGGCTGATCGCCGACGAGTTCGTGCAGGGCGTCGCCGCCGTGACGCTCGACCAGGCGCTCGCCGAAGGGTTCAGCCACGGATTCGGGGCAGCCCCGGCCAACCGCGACCTCCTGCTGCGGATGCGGGAGTGGAACGCCGGACGGCCGGCCGCCGAGCGCCTGACGTTCCACGGCTTCGACGCCCCGGTCGAGCTGGAGAGTGCTCCGAGCCCGCGCCGGCACCTCACCCAGGTCTGCCGGTTCCTCGGCCTGGACCGGGCTGCCGAGATCGACGACCTGATCGGGGACGAGGCGCGGTGGAGTGACACGGCCGCGATCTGGGAACCCGGTCGATCGGTCGGGCGCTCGACCGACGCCCAGCGACTGCGGGTGCTCGCCGACGACCTGCTGACCGAGCTGTACCTGCGGGCGCCGGGGAAGTCAGCGGGCTGGCGGGCGGCATTCGTGCACGCCACGGCCGCTGTCGCGTTGCTGCGCTACCACGCCGCGGCCGCCGCACCACTGGCCCAGGAG
>NZ_JAGPXY010000163.1 GCF_018070325.1 Micromonospora sp. H61 | reverse complement strand
GTCACCGGGTTAGGAGACCTCCCTTGAACGGCCCTTGGGTGGTGCTGAGACTCTGCTCAGATGAACCAGGAGCAAGCGCAGGTGCTGTCCCGTGGCACCAACTGTTCCGTCGTACAGCTGGCTGGCAGAGCGTTCCCCGGCATCCATCTGCAGGGCGATACGTTCGCCGCCCTGTTGAAGCAGCTGGCGGAAGCGGCTCGCCTACTGCGCCATGACCCCGGCGACCGCGCAGCTCTCGACGACCTGGACGACGCCGTCGAAGAGGCAGAGCGCTTCCTCGCCTTCTACGAAGCGACGCTCTCGCAGCGAGGGATCCGGCGGCCGTACTGACACGGCGGCCACCGGCGGCAGCAACCTCGAAGACCACCGTCGGTCGGACCAACACAGCAACAACGTGCATCTCACCATCGTCGAGTTACGAGACGTCCCTTAGGCCGCCTGATCCGATTGGGTGTGGTCGAACGGGAGGCGATCGAACGCCTGCTGAAGCAGGGGGTTGCGGTCGGTCGGCACGCCGAACTCGCGAATGGCCGCGCCGAGGTCCCAGGTTTGGCGCTCGTCCCCGGCCTGGGTGATCTGTGTGAGGATCTCGGACACGGACTGGCGCTGCCCGATGGCGACGAGCTTCTCGAGGTCACCGACGGAGGCGACGAGGGTCGGCAGGCTGGCCTCAGGCAGGAAGTCCCGGGCGAGGCTGTTGGCGACGTACCACGGATCAAGGGTGGCCACGATGCCGATGACGGGCTGGTCCTTCGGGATGTGCGCGAACTCCGGGACGTCCTTGTTAAGCATTGCCGAGGTGCGGCCGAGCTGCTTGAACGCGTCGCCCAGCGTCTGGGTGTATGCCGTGCGGGCGCTGGCGTCGGCGGCGCGGGCGGCGAGCGGCGAGCGGGTCGCCTTTGCCTCGATGAGCACGACGAGATCGTCGAACACGACGAACCAGTCGATGCTCTTGAGCTCCTGCTTCTTTTGCAGGTACACGACCTCGGAGTAGACGGTGGCGTCGGGCACGGTCTGGAACTGCCGGCCGACATAGTCCTCTAGCAGCTCGCCGAGGTCTCGGGTGAACGCCGTCCCCCACCGCTTGATCCCGGCGTAGTACAGCTCCAGCGGCGTGAGCCGCCGCGGGATGAGCTGCGGTACGGGCGCGATTAGCCGGCCGTCCGACAGCCGCACGAACGGGCGGGAAGTGAGCGGGTTAAACGCATAGCGGTCCAGGTGCGGCAGAGGCGTCCTGACCGACGCCTCGGCGTCCTCGCGCCGGAACTCGTCCATGTCCCAGGCGAACAGGGAGTTGACGACGGCCAGGATCTGCTCACGCGGCAACTCGGCGAGCAACTCGGCAAAGTTGATCTGGTCCAGCCACCCCGGATTGAAGTACCCGTCGTTGATCTCCGCGCCGGTGGCGAGCATCAACACGATGCCGGTGGCGGTGACCATGTCCGCGCCAACCAGTTCGCGCATCGACTCCTTCGAGATGACCTCGAGGGACTTGCGGCCAGAGTAGTCGTCGAAGAACGCGGCCGGCCGGGCAAGCTCCGGCAGGCCGCGCTCGTAGTACGGGAACTGCTCGAAGGCGAGCCGCGCCAGGATGGCGAACGCCGAGTTGAGCTCCGGCACATCGAGTTCGGGGGCGACGAGATTGTTGTGCATGTGGCATGCCATGACCAGGTCACGCTCGCGGGGGACGGCCCGTCGGTGGGCGTTGCCATGCACGATGGCCGCCTTCGCCACGGCAGCCAGCGCCCACGGCGGCGTCGCGCGGAGCGCCCTGTCACCCCGGTTGTCGATGCCGAAGTTCCTCGGGAGGCTCAGGGCACGCTGAGCGACCGCGACGAGCATGGCCTCCTGGTTGAAGCGGCGCACGAACGACGTGAACTCGCTGTAGAAGGACTTATGCGGCGCTTTCTTGATCACGCTAAAAGCGTCACACACTGGAGCAACCACATAATTCCGCCTATAGACAGGAAGCGGCATCGACACGCGTTCCTCCGCGTCGCTCGGCTGGATCGACACGGCGGCCGGCCGGTCCGTATTGCTACGGTCCGGCTAACCGTTGCTGCAGGTGCAGGCGCATGGATCCGGTGGCTATCGACCAGCTGCGGCGTTACGCCACGGCATGGCTCAACGTCAGGCGGCCGGCCAGCGTGATCCGGTCCATGAAGAGCCCTTGCCGCGGCTCGGCCACAGCTCCCACCGCGCAGACTTCGGCATCCCGCGCCTCGGCGTACTCATCGAGATCAAGTACGTGCGCTCCGCCACCGAGTTCAAGAAGGTCGAGAAGGAAATCCTCGAGGACTCCATCGCCTACCTGCGCGAGCGCGGCACCTACACGAAGCTCATCGTGTTCATCTACGACGCCTCGGCCTCCAACCAGGAACACGACATCACGAGCGCAGCGCTCCTGGAGCGCGACGACATCATCGATGTGATCATCGTGTCCCGCCCCATCCAGCTTCCCGAGACCGCGACGCCGGCCGGGTTCCACACCCCGCCGCTCCCGAAGCCGACGAAGTCCGAACTCGCCCTGACCGTGATCGTCGGCGTGCAACGGATTTCCCAAAGGTTCATAACCAGACAAGATGTCGCTGACCCACCGTTGCCGGCTCTAAACTCCAGATCGTCGCTGTTCACCAGGCACACCGGATGGCGACATGCTGCGAGCGTGGCATCGCGACTACCCGGACGTTTTTGGATGTCGCAATCGAGCTGCCAACCGGCAAGGGCAACTAGTTTGGGCGACGCGCGGGCCGCCCGCCTGGTCCGGGGCTGCGGTGGGCAGAATCGCGTGCACCACCGTCTTGGTGCCGCCTCATCCGGCGACCGCGTCGAAGGCCATGAGCGCCGGCTAGGTGTGGAGGCCCACACGCGAACAGCCGCTGGTCAAAGGGCTGGGGGGGTGTTTGGACCTTTCCTTGACGTCTGCCACCTCTCGATGATCGTCTTGAGCCGCTTGATGCTCGTCTCAGACTTGGTCTGACGGGCGTAGGCGAGCACCAGCTTTCTGTCATAGGTGCCAGCGTTAGTCAGGTCTTCGAGGTGGCTTTGCGTCATCCCGGCGGCGATGTCGTCGTGCCAGCCGTTGTAGCCCTTTAGGCCGGTTCGACCAGCAGAACGCGCTCGTCGTCATCGGTGATTAGCAGTTCGGCTGCCATCCGCTTGCGAGGCAGGCTCGCGGTAGCATCGCGACGCTCGGAGGGCATGCAGGGACCGTAGGACTGGCCGGCCGACACGCCCGCAGCGCCGTGCGCCGAAATTGTCGGCAGATGCCGACAATATACTC
>NZ_JAGPXY010000162.1 GCF_018070325.1 Micromonospora sp. H61 | reverse complement strand
GGCCTGGCGCCGGTGGCCCGTGACTCTGGCAAGCGGGTCGCCAAACTACGCCGGCCGCAGCGTTACAACCGGCGGCTGCGCCACGTGTTCTACATGTCCTCGCTGAGCACGCTGCGGATGAACGGCCCGAACCGGGACTACTACCAGCGCAATCGCGCTGAGGGGCGCAAGCACCAGCAGGCGTTGATCGCCCTCTCCCGTCGCCGCGTCGACGTGCTGTGGGCGCTGCTGCGCGACAATCGCTGCTTCCAACTCCAACCACCGCCACCAGCGCCCGTCTAACTCACCGATGAAACGTCCGACCTGCCGGACCTGGCCGGCGGGGCGCTGCCCCGCACCCCGACCCTCCCTCGGAGACCACCAACCGGGCTCTCCTCGGCCGGGCACCCACAGGGCTGCCCGAGCACCCCGCCCGGGTCAAGGCCAAGCCGCTACGCGGTCGCCTCCGGCGAGCCTTGACCCGGCCGGGAACCTCGGGCAGGGACGAGCCTGCCCGACCGAGGAGACCCCTACCGCAGGGGCGCGTGAGCCGCCGACAGCCCGGCACAATCCGACCGTGACGATCACGATCACCAACTACCGAGACCTGGACGGTCTGACGACTGCCCGACGAGGAGATCCGCTTTACCCGCCCGGTACGGTTGTTGACCATGCAGCGGTTGGCGCTCTTCGATCTCGACAACACGCTCGTGGACCGTTCGGAGGCATTCCGACGTTGGGCGGTCGAGTTCTGCGCCGATCGCGAACTGCCGGACGACGCGTTGGCCTGGCTGATCGCTACGGATCAGGACGGCGCCGTGCCCCGCGACTGGTTCTTCGGCGAGGTGACCGAGCGTTTCGGCCTGGCAGCCTCGGTGGATGAAGCATGGAGGCAGTACCGACATCGGATGCCGGAGCTGGTGAGCTGTCCTCAAGAAGTGCGGGCGTCGCTGAGACTACTGCGCCACGAGGGCTGGACGGTCGCGATCGTGACCAACGGCCAGGCCGACAACCAGCTAGGGAAAATCAGGCGTACCGGGCTGGACCAGTGCGTCGATGCCTGGGCAGTGTCCGGGGAGTTGGGCATCCGGAAGCCAGCACGCGAGATCTTCGAGGCAGCGGCCCGTGGGTGCGGCCTCGATCTGCGGGGCGGGGGCTGGGCGATCGGTGACAGCCCTGTGCTTGATGTCGAGGGTGGCCGCGCGGCAGGGCTTGCCACCCTGTGGGTCAGCCGAGGGAAGGACTGGCCAACGGAACTCACCCCGCCCGACCGCACCGTCACGGACGTCGTGGCCGCTGTCCAAGTGCTGCGAGGCGAGGACTCCGGCCTATAGCTGTACAGCCATCCGTACAGCCAAGGCCACCTGCTGACGCCGACGCCATCCGACAACGAGGGACGGGCTGACCAGGTGCGCAGTCACTCGACCAGCCCTCCGCGATCTTCTTCTAATCCCCAGGCCGCCCCCGGCCGCCGGCGCCCGCGCTTGACAACTGGCATTGAGACTCGTCCGGTAGGGCGCTCCACCTTGGCACCCTGGCCCCTGGCCCACTCCACGGTGCGTGGGACTCACGGCGGAGATGGCTCTGAGGCCCGCCGTGCGATTTACGTGCGATTAGGGGCGGCCATCAGTACTTTCCCCGATAGTCCACAGTTGGAGTACTAGGAACTCGGCGTGTCAGTCCCGTCGCATGGGACACCGATACCCAGCTGCACTTGTGCCGTCTGCCCCCGCGACCGAATTGTCAGCGGTAGGCAGGTTGCCCGCGCAACCCACGTGCCGCCGACAAAGGCCAGCCACTGAGGTTGGTCATCGACAGGTGTGCAGGCACGCACATGGGCGCTCACGGCTGGCACCACTGAAGAGCCCCATCCGAGACGTGCCCTGTCCTCCCAGCCAGGTGCCACCCGAAGATCAACCACTGCGCCGCCGCGTACGACCAACCCCCATTTGGCGAACAGCCGGGCTGCCGGATCCGCTTCCCCCGATTCCTCTGCTTGAAGCACCGTCCGGTCAGGTACCGCGACGTCCTCTCCCACGAGCCGATAATCTGTCGGCGGTTCCTGTAGCGGAAAGCCCGATACAGTGCATGACTCCTGCCTAGCGCTCCCGTCGGTTGACGGGGACGCGCTGGGGTCAGCCCTCAGAGATGCAGTTGGTGCCGGTGATCGGGCCTCACCCTGGCTGGACCCTTTTGAGGACGTACAGGCAGCCGGCGTCACCATCAGGCAGATGCTGAGCGGCCACCACACCATGCGGCTAGTCCTTCGCATGCGCGTTACCCCCTGAACGGCGAGGCCTACGACGGTAAGGGCGCGATCCGTGAAGCGTCACCGTACCGGCAGGCGGGATTCATCCGATGCGCCGTGCCATCAACGTGCCAGTAGCCGGTACCCCCGCCGGTCACCAGGGGGCACGAACGGTCAAGCACTTCGCGCATTGATCTGGCCCACCAGGTCCTTGTCGGCCATGATCTTCGTCCTTCCTAACTGGCGGTGCGGTGAGGGTGGCCGTTACTAGAGAGTGTGCAGGTCATCAATGGCCAGCTTGATCGCGTCGGCCTCTTCCCAGACCTTCACCTGCAAGGTCATGTCGCTCCGCCCTTCCTCCTGAGACCACAGGTCGACATCGACCTTCCAAACGCCGTGGTCAGCAAGGAAGTAGGCGTCGACGTGGTGCCACGCCTCAGGCGGCATTGGGATGAACGTCGCGGAGTGCTCGCGGGGCCCAAAGGCCCAGGTCTTGGCCCGACCGCGAGTAGTCCCGCGCTAGGCCGGCGAAATCGCCGGCGGCAATCCGTTCGACCACCTGCTCGATGACGGGCCTGAACCGGGCTGGAAGATCCGCAGCAGTCACCGGTCGAGTATGAGAAGCGGGGACGACGGCTGTACAGCCATCCGTACAGCCAAGCCGGCCGACCGAAGGGAGCGAGAAGCGGCGGTAGCCGACAGGCCGAGCAGGTCAGCAGCAGCAGTCGACGCCCGCCGACATGCCGCATGATCTTTGCAATGCAGCCGCAGCGGCCGACCCACCTCTTGGCAGCGAGCTATCCGCATCCAGTCCGCAAGAGGTCGACGGGCCGTGGGGGAGTGGTGAGAGATGCCGAGAGGTGTTTTCGCTGGTAGGACCTCCTTGCGCAGACCGCCCGGATCGCCCGTCTTGATCTCATAATCTCTCTGTTGCCACATCGAGCCTTGACGACCACCATTGAGACTCGTCCGGGCGCTTCACCTTGTCCCCGTCCGGGGAGGCTGGACGGTCTGGCGACTGCCCGACGAGGAGATCAGCGACGTGACGTTGGTCGGCTACGTCGTTGTTGCTCCTGAGCCCTACGGCGTTTG
>NZ_JAGPXY010000161.1 GCF_018070325.1 Micromonospora sp. H61 | reverse complement strand
CCACCTCCAGCACACAACAGCAGGCCACGACGAGCAGGCCTTGCAGCTCTACACCCCAGCCGAGGCCGCCGCCCGACTACGCGTCCCGCCGCCTCGGCCACCGCCTCGCCGGCGTGCGCGGCATCTACAGCCACGTCACCGAACCGATGATCACCACCGTCGTCGATGCCCTTCAACGCCGGTGGGAAACCAACCAGCCCGACCGCACTGTCGACACGGTCCGACGACTGCGCGCCGTCGCCTAACAGGAGAGGATGAGTCATGTCTCAGGCCTTCGTAGCGGAACCACCGTGCGCGGTGTGTGGGCGACCGGCAGCACACGTCGAACTCGTCGCACCCGGTACCCGACCTGCGGACTGGCAGCGCTGGTCATCGCAGCAGCGCGACGCCTACGACGCTGCCCGACAGCGTCACGACGACCAGCAGTGGTGGCTGCTGTTCTCCGGGAGTGAGGCGGGCAACGGAGCCGGCCGACCGGTGGACCGGGCAGAGGCGCTACGGCTTGCCGACGCCTTCGCCCAGCCGTACCGGTACGCCGCCGTAACCTCCGCGGGCTTCTACGACGACGCCGGATTTTGCGGCCAGTGCGACGCCCCGTACTGCTACCACCATTGGAACGTCTCCAGCACCGGCTACGGACGATGCCCGCGAGGCCACGGCAAGAGCCTTGATCCACACTGGTGGCCCGATGATCTTTAGGAGCCTTAGGCGGCGAACCCAGTGGGAGTACGTGGCTAATGCGTCCGCAGGGATGGCGGGGACGCCGTGGTCGCGCTCAGTGCGTCCAGCCGGCGGCGTGCAGACTGTTGTGGAACCAGCCGCCTTGACTGAGCGGCTGGATAGTTTTGTCGTCGTCGATGTGGTGTGGGAAGAGGGCCAGGACGTGGGCGAGATCCTGCTCGGCCGGTCGGGGCAGTTGGAGGATCGCCTCATCGAGTGTCAGGCCGCTCGCCTTGACGAACTCGGGGTGCATCCTGAGGTATGCCACGACGTGGTCCACTACGGCGGCGAGACGCTGGCGCAGCCGGTCGGCGTCGGGTGCGTCACGGCTGTCCCGTAGGTCGACCAACTGCCACGCCGGCCCGAACACCGGCACTAGTTGGCCGCCTGCCGCGTTGAAGAATTCCAGGGCCCCCCGACGGGTGTCGGCAGAACCGAACCCATCCTCGATCATTTGCCGCACGTTCGAGTAGACGTGGGCGAAGGTGTCGTCGGAGGCGATCGCGACGACCCTGGTGATCGTGCGCGGGGCGGTGGCAATTGTTGCCGAAGATCCGTCCACTCTGCTTTCCTCCCGTACAAGCAAGATGTGGAAGCTCGCCTAACTCCCACAGGCTAGGCAGTCAGGTCAACCGCTGACGCGCCGATGGGGCCCGACGTCTACGGGCTCACCTGCGTCGCATGATCGCGTGCAGTGTCCTGCTGCTCCCAACCTCCGTCACGTTAATGAGTTCCCACCCCGTGTGGCTGAGGTAGTCGGCGGCGGCGAGCGCCTGGCCGATGCTGGCCCCGCCGGGGGCATAGGCGGCCACGGCAAGGTGCCGGTGGGGGTAGGCGCGTAGATCGACCAATTGCTGCAGAACCGCCGCCGCGGTGATGGCGCGGGAGCGAGCGACAGATTCGATGGTCTCGCGGGGCATGCCTCGACGATAACGGTAACCAGCACGGGCGATCGCCTGGCGCAGCTGACGGTATGGTCAACAGCGTGGAAGCTCGGTCCCGGAAACGGGCGCTGGTTGTCGGCCTTCTGGTAACGCTCGCGGTTACCGGAGGGTGTGACGACGGCGGACCAGCGACGCCCCGTGCCGTCACCACCTCGCCGACCGTTGGTGCTCCCGCCACGAGTAGCCCGGCGCCCGCCGTCGGCCCTTCCTACGACGCCACCAACCTCGACCTCTGCCGGCGCACGGACCTGACGCCCCTAGCGGACTTGTCGGTGAAGGTCGCTCGTACCGATCCGAAGCCGCCGCTGGCGCGGCAGGGCTCGTCGTGCCTGTTCGAGATGCGCACCGCGGACGACCACCAGGCGAACCTGCTAGTGGAAGCCTCCTCGTTGACGAGCGCCGAGGAAGCCGGACGCCTCTACACGGCGACCCAGCAGGTGACCGGCATGACGGCCGACGGCCCCGTCGCCGACGTCGGCGAGGAGGCCGAGGGGTTCGTCAAACGATCGGACCCTGGCTTCAAGTACACCGAGTACATGCTCCACGCCCGGGACGCCAACCTGGTGGTGAAGGTCTGGCTCGCGGTAGGCGGCGATTCCTACCTGCCTAAAGAGGCACTCGCCGCGAAAGCTCTGACGATCCTCAAGGCGACCTTCACCGCCGTGCCGCACGCCTGACGACAGGCGCTACCCGCGGACGGCTTCGGGCCAACGGCCTCCGGGGAGCTTGGAGTAGTCACCGACCTGCGTCGCGATGTCCCGGACGTTACCCAGCGCGTCAACGAAACGCTCACCGATCCGCAGGAGGGTGTCCAACCCCGCGGTGACGATATCGCCGACAGCCTTCGCCAACGTGTCGATGGCCCAGGGAATGTTGATGACCGTCGTCGCGTCGACGGCGGCCTGGGCGAACTTACCCGCCAGGTTGGTGACGATCGCCGCTAGCTCGACCGCGTAGTCAACGTTGGCCCTAGCGATCTTGAACAGCCACTGACTGATGAACTCCGCCTTGAGAACGGACTCGTCAACCGCCGCCCGCTGTTTGACAGCCTTGTCGGCATAAGCGCGCGCCGCGTCGCCGGTCCACTTAACCAGGTTCTGATCGATTGGCTCACTGATCGCGAACGACAGCTGGGAGACCGGCGTCTTCACCTCGGTGACCCACCGGAAGCTCATCGAAATGAGCGACAGCACCGGCACCTGGTGCTCCAACGCGTGATCAACCCGATCCATGACCTCCCGCAGGCCGCGGCGCGCGGCATCAATGTTGTGCTTGATCCACAGCAGCGCCGCCGGGCCGATCAGCCACGCCCACTCGTTGACCCGCGAAACGACGTCGTTGAACCCCTCGACGGCAAGGTCCACGCCGACGCGGATCTGGTCGAAGGCCTTGTTGAACGGCTCGCCGTATTCCAGGTCCGGCGGTGCGGGCTGCATCGGCTTGTGTGTCCTTCCGGGTCGTCGCGTCCGCGCTTAGGCCTTGTAGATCGTGTTGAGGTCCAGCGAGATCACCTTGTCGGCCCGGTCGTAGGCGTCGGCGACGCGCCGAAGGGCGTCACCGACCTGCTCAAACTCCGTCGCCGCGCCGGCGAGGATCGCGACCATGAAGGTGTGAAAGTCGCGGTACGCGGCTGAGTGGACGCCGGCGTTGACGTCGCCGATGTAGAAGGCAGACGCGTCCAAGCTCAGCCCCTCCGCAGCGCCCTTGATGGCGGTAGCGCTGTCGGACAGCTGCAACCACTTGCCGCCCTCGGTACGCAACGCGTCGGTGATGACGTTCAGCTCATC
>NZ_JAGPXY010000160.1 GCF_018070325.1 Micromonospora sp. H61 | reverse complement strand
GAGCGCCGGTCGGTCACGGCGCGGCTAGGCACCAACGGCCGCTTCGACGTCATCGACTACGGTCAACCCGGCGGCAATCTCCCGATTATTGACTACGGCCCCGGCGAGGGCAGTCCCGCCGTGCTGCGGCCACCGTTCCGGCTGCCGTCGGACGGAAAATCCCGCCAGATCACCATGGCAAGCTCCGTAGGGTCATTCCCCGGTGTTCCTTACCTGGCGGTCGGCACGGTGGGAGGCAGCATGTTCGTCCTGCCGGCAAAACGCGTGGCGTCGATTCCGCCGGGCGTGCCGGACGACAATGACCCTGTCTCACTGCATCCGGTTGGCTTCGTGGCAGGCGGCCTGCTGATGACCACGGCTGCTCAACCGTGGAAGGAAGCGGTCGAACTCTTCCTCTGGCGACGATCTGGTGCGGTGATCCGGTGGACCGGAGTGCGCAGGCATCTCGTGTGGAATTCGCAGGCCCGGTGGATCAGTTCGCCGAAGGGTGACGTCATCGGCCTGGTCGATGACGCAGCCCGGCAGATGTATGCTTCGCACGGCGCGCGGCAGGAATGGAGCGTCGCGGCTGACGGCCGTATCGCCCTCGCACCCTCGGGCCGGCGCACGTGGTCCGTTCGGAGCGATCTGATCGACGCCTGGGACACCACGGCAGGTGATGGCCCTCGCCGGCTGCCAAGTGTACGAGTGCAGGGCCCTAACCTCGGAGCCAGCCACGTCGTATCCGCGGTAGCGGCCTTCGACGACCGCCTGGTGATGGCCTGGTCCGACGGAAGCATCAAGGCGGTGGACGTCCTGACGGGACGGCCGACGGCGGAACGGCACTTAGGTGGTGATGTAAGGGAGATCGTCACACTACCGGGGCAGAACTACGTTGCCGTGCTCACCACCAGCGCGCTGCACTTGCTGGATCATCAACTCGCAGACATCGCTAAACGGCCTGTTACCGAGGGGTTCCGGCTGAGTGCCGCACCACAGGGCGGCACCGTCGCACTGCGGACGGCTGACGCGGTCATGGCGTACGCCCTTCCCTATCTGCGGCCTGTGCTCAACCGGCCGCTGATTGGGGGGAACAACATCGTCGCTTACGGGCCTGCTCCTACGGACGACGGCTCAGTGGTGATGCCCGACGGCGAGGTCCACACCGGCTGCGCGGTGTGTGCCACCGACGACCCCGCCCAGCTTCGCGCAGCCGCCGGTCGGATCCTCGCTGCGGCATCCATTCCTGGTTGACCGGGTCTAGCGATCCGGGGCCAGCTTCCATTGCCTTGGCAGCGCGCGTTCGACGCCTCGATGATGGTGGCCGTTCCTACCGCGGGCCGGCCCTCGTGCATGGTGAGCGTCATGCCCGGCTGTAGGTGACTCCAGAGGGCTGGGGATAGTGGGCCCAGGCGGACCACCCGGTGGCGCCTGGTGATAACGCTGGCGCGGACTCCACCCCGACGCGTGCCACGAGCAGATCGGGATCGCCCGCAGCCGTACGCCTGCCGAGGTCCCAGAGCGGTCGGAGGATGCCCTTGCCCGGGATCGGTGTTCGTCGGCCGCCTTCGGTGGGCGGCAGGAGTCGCAACTCGGCGCGGACGATTCCGTGGATGCTCTCCCACCGGCCCCAGTGGCACCATGCGGCGGCGTCGGAGAGCCACATCAGCTCGGCGCTGTCGATCAGCAGATCCCACCAAACGGTTGGCGGTCACCAACCCGTGTCGAGGTCTGCAAGGAGGTCGAGCGCGACTTCCCACTCGTCGTGGTCGAGGTACTCACGTACGTCCACCACCGTCACGCCGGCCTCGTTGACGATATCAGCCGGGACCATGGCCGTAGCTCGAGCGAGCGGTTCGGCAATATCCACGCGCGGATTATTCAATGTCGCGGCAGGAACAGTGCGACGGCTCCTACCGGCGCACGGGTCTGCCGCTGATCGGTCGTGTGAACGGCCGGTGCCCGCTCGGCAGGTGTGTGTTGTCGAAATGAGCGCCTGGTAAGGGACTATGCCCAGGGTGGGATGTGTCGGCCGATGTAGTCGCGGGCACGGGGGCGCGGGTCATGCCAGTACTGGTTCGGCATGCGGTGGTGGTGCTTCTGGCAGAACTCAGCGAGGCCTTCTGTGATCTTGAGGCGCTCTAGCGGTTGGCCTTCGAAGTTTGTGTTGACCGCCATCAGTTGAGGCTCAAGATTCCACCCTGAGTGGTCGAACGCCCAGCCGTCCCAGGCCGCGTAGGTGTGGAACACTCGCCGCTCGCCCGGAAGGCGCACCGCGGCTGGCTCCGTTGCGTTGAGCGTTGGCAGGGTCGAGGCAGGCTTGAGCGGTGAAGTCGCCGACCCGCTCTCGCCCGTGGCTGCCACCGACGTCGGCGTTCGCCGGGTTCCGGTTCCCAGCCGAGGTCATCGTGGTCGCGGTGCGGTGGTATCTGCGGTTCAACCTGTCCTACCGTGACGTTGAAGAACTGCTGGTCGAACGCGGCATCGAGGTCGACCACGTCACCGTCTACCGATGGGTACAGCGGTTCACCCCGCTGCTGGCCGACGCCGCCCGCTTCAGCCGCCACTCACCCGGCGACAGGTGGTTCGTCGACGAGACGTATGTCAAGGTCAACGGGATATGGCGCTACGTGTACCGTGCGATCGACCAGTACGGGCAGGTCATCGACGTGCTCGTCTCGACCCGCCGGGACGCCGAGGCGGCCCGCAGGTTCTTCCGTCGGGCCCTGTCGACGTTGAAGGTGACACCCAGCGAGGTCATCACCGACGCCGCCGCGGTCTACCCCGGCGTGCTCGACGAACTGATCCCGCAGGCGTGGCACCACGTCGAGCAGTACGCCAACAATCCGATCGAGGCCGATCACAGCCGCCTCAAACACCGGGTGCGATCGATGCGCGGGCTACGAACCGACAAGACAGCACAAGTGATCATCGCCGGACACGCCTTCATGCAGAACCTACGACGCGGACACTATGAACTCGCCGTCGACGCCCGGCCGACAACGCGGGCCGCCGCTGCGTTCACCGAACTCGCCCAAGCGATCTGACCGTCGACCCGATACAGGCTCAACGCGTCCAACGATCCAGTAACGCAACGGCGCCTCGGCGGTGGGGGTGTGTCGTCGGTGGTGCAGGCGGCGCCCGGCCAGGCGGCGCGTATGGCGGCTTCGACGGCGCCGGGTGGGACGGTGCCGGGCACCCAGACGGAGATGAGCAGCCGCCGCCCGGTCCAGGTGTACTGCCACACCACGTGCGGGCTGCCGTGGAGCAGGCGTCGGCGCCGGGATGGGGTGAGGGTGCCGGTGAGGTTCGCCCACAGGGCCTGGGCGCTGTGTGGGTCGACCTCTGGTGGTGGGGCGATCGTGACGAGGCGGGCGCCGTCGGCGTGGCGGCGGTGCCGCCCCAGGGCGAGCAGTTTGCGCCCGGCGACGAAGACCACGAGGGCGGCGGCGGCCACGGCCAGCAGCCACGGCCGCTGCTCGGCCCACGCGGCGGCGTCGAGGAGCCAGCGGGTCGGCCCGGTCGGGGGC
>NZ_JAGPXY010000159.1 GCF_018070325.1 Micromonospora sp. H61 | reverse complement strand
CGCCCCGCCGGCCCCGCCCCCGCCCCGCCCATCGATCATGGAGTTGTGGTGGCCGGGTTAGGTGCTTTTGCGACTTATGTTCACCATCACAACTCCATGATCGACGCGACCCGGGGGCGGGTGCGCGGCCGGTGGGCGGGTTGGGGTGAGTGTGCTCGTTTCGGGGTCCTGCGCAAGGGTGGCGGGTAGGGTCCGGAGGTGGTGGGACGATGGCGGTTGGGGGGCAGATGCGCGATCTCCGCTTTAAGATGATCATGGCGTTGAACGCCGCCGACCTGGGCGACCCGATGTGCGAGCAGGCGGCCGAAATCTGTGCCGAGATCGCCGAGCAGCACTGCGCCGAGTTCGGCCACACACCGCAGTTGCGCACCGGTGAGATCGCCGAACTGGCCACCGGCGAGCCGGCCCTGACCTGGGCGCCGTCGACCCCCGACGCCGGGCAGCGTGCCTGGTGACCGCGCCCGCACCTGCTGTTGACATCCGTCGTGCCGATGATCGCTTCGCCACCCGGATCTCCTGGCTGGACTCCAAGCACTCCTTCTCGTTCTCCCGGCACTACGACCCGGACAACACCCACCACGGCCTGCTGCTGGTCAACAACGACGACGTGGTCCGACCGGGCGCTGGCTTCGAGACCCACCCGCACCAGGACATGGAGATCGTGACCTGGGTGCTGCGTGGTTCCCTGGTGCACCAGGACTCCACCGGGCACTCCGGGGTGATCTACCCGGGTCTGGCCCAGCGGATGAGCGCCGGCACCGGCATCCTGCACTCGGAGAAGAACGACGCCTGGCGGCTCAACAACCAGGAGCCGCACACCGACCCGGTGCACTTCGTGCAGATGTGGGTGCTCCCCGACGAGCAGGGCGTCGACCCCGGCTACGAGCAGTTGGAGATCGAGGACGAGCTGCTCCGCGGGGGCCTGGTCCCGATCGCCTCCGGGATGGACCGTTACGACGGCGCGTCAGCGATCCGGATCCGCAACCGGTACGCGACACTGCACGCCGCCCGTCTCGCCCCCGGCGACGAGGTCACCATCCCGGACGCGCCCTACGTGCACCTCTACGTGCCCGACGGCACGGTGACCCTGGAGGGCAGCGGCCCGCTCGGCAGCGGCGACGCGGCCCGGCTCACCATGACCGGTGGCCGGCGGGTGACCGCCGACGAACCGGCCGAGATCCTCGTCTGGGAGATGCACGCCACTGTTGCCTGACCGTCACCCGCGCGGCCTACCCCCATGATCTCGCCCGAACATGGATGTGGTGGCCTCCCAGCCGGGGGAGACCACCACATCAAGGATCGAGCTACGCCGGCGACTCGGTGCGGTCGGCGGCCCAGGTGGTGTGGAACGAGCCCTCGCGGTCCACCCGCTGGTAGGTGTGCGCGCCGAAGTTGTCCCGCAGACCCTGGATCAGCGCGGCGGGCAGCCGCTCCGCGCGCAACGCGTCGAAGTACGCCAGCGACGACGAGAACGCGGGCGTCGGCACGCCGGCCCGGGTCGCGTCGGCCACCACCCGCCGCCAGCTCGGCACGCCAGCGCTGACCGCCTCGGCGAAGTAGGGCGCCACCAGCAGCGTCGGCAGGTCGGGCTGCTCGTCGTACGCCTCACGGATCCGGTTCAGGAAGCGGGCCCGGATGATGCAGCCACCCCGCCAGATCGTCGCGGTGCCGCCCAGGTCGATGTCCCAGTTGTATTCCTGGCTGCCCGCGCGGATGTGGTCGAAGCCCTGCGCGTACGCAACGATCTTGGAAGCGAGCAGCGCCCGGCGGACATCCTCGACGAACGTGTCCCGGTCGGTGACCTGCCACTTGTCACCCGCGTCGGGGAACGCCCGGCGGGCCGCCTCACGCTGGTCGACGTGCCCGGAGAGCGAACGGGCGAAGGTCGCCTCGGCGATCCCGGTGATCGGGATGCCCAGGTCCAGGGCACTCTGTACGGTCCACCGACCGGTGCCCTTCTGCTCGGCCCGGTCCTGCACGATGTCCACGAACGACCGGCCGGTCGCCGCGTCGGTGTGCGCGAGCACGTCGGCGGTGATCTCGATGAGGAACGACTCCAGCTCGCCGTTGTTCCACTCCCGGAAGATCTCCGCGATCTCGGCCGGCGTCGCGTCCAGGCCGGCCCGGAGCAGGTCGTACGCCTCGGCGATGAGCTGCATGTCGGCGTACTCGATGCCGTTGTGCACCATCTTGACGAAGTGCCCGGCGCCGTCCGGCCCGACGTGCGTGCAGCACGGCACGCCGTCCACCTGGGCGGCGATCTTCTCGAACATCGGCCCGAGCTTCGCGTACGACTCGGCGGAGCCGCCCGGCATGATGCTCGGCCCGAGCAGCGCGCCCTCCTCGCCGCCGGAGACGCCGGTGCCGCTGAAGTGCAGCCCCTGCGCCCGCAGCGCCTCCTCGCGGCGACGGGTGTCGGCGAAGTGGGCGTTGCCACAGTCGACGATGATGTCGCCCTCGTCGAGCAGCGGCACCAACTCGTCGATCACCGCGTCGGTGGGAGCGCCGGCCTTCACCATGACGATGACCGCACGGGGTCGTTCCAGTGACGCCACGAAATCGGCCATCGTCTCGCCCGGCAGGAACGTGCCCTCGTCGCCGTGCTCGGCGACCAGGCTGCGGGTGCGCTCCGGCGAGCGGTTGTGCACTGCCACCGTGAAGCCGTTGCGGGCCAGGTTGCGGGCCACATTGCGACCCATCACCGCCAGCCCGGTCACACCGATTTGTGCCCTCGCCTGATCAGCCATTCGTGCCGCCACCTCTCGTCACACCACTATCAGCGCTTGGAAACTTACCGTGGTGTGAGCCGATACGGACCAGTGATCGACGTCCCTTTACTGCACGTGATGTGGACGTTGCCCCTGGCCGCTCGGGCCCTCGACAACGGTCGGTGTGCCCCTCGCAGGGAAACGTGTCGTCATCCCGCGCCGGGCGCGTCAGCCTTCGGCGAGACGGGCTTCGATTCGGGCGATCTTCCCGGTCAGCGCGTCGGTGACCCCGGGCCGGACGTCGGCCTTGATCACCACACTCACCCGGGGCGCCCGCGCGCCGACCACCTCGACCGCCTGCTTCACCACCGCCATCACCTCGTCCCACTCACCCTCGATGGTGGTGAACATGGCGTCGGTCCGGTTGGGCAGACCGGACGCACGGACCACCCGCACCGCCTCGGCGACCAGGTCACCCACGGAGTCGTCACCGCCGAGCGGGGTGATCGAGAACGCGATCAGCATGTGCCGATCGTGCCAGGAAAACCGGATGCGCGTCGGTCCGGCGGTGGCTACGGTACGAACATGCGTAACTGACGCCCCACTTCCGAGCCGGCCCGCCGTCCCGCGTCGCGGTCCGTGCGCTCCCGGGCGTCCCGCATCCCCTCCCCGCCGTTGGGCGGCGATGGCCCTGCCTGGCCCCGGTGAGCAGTCCCTTCCCCACTCGACCCGTCGCGCAACGGCGGTCACCAGCCGATCCGACCGACCGCCGCAGCGCGGGACCGGCCGTGCCGGTCGGCATTGAAGGAGGCCCGGATGCCTGCCAGGCGTAATCCGAAGAAGACCCGTACC
>NZ_JAGPXY010000016.1 GCF_018070325.1 Micromonospora sp. H61 | reverse complement strand
CGGGGCCCGCCGGGCCGGCGGCCGCCGCACCCCCGCGGTGCCCGCCCGACCGGGCGCACCGCCGGGCGGCCAGTACGCCGATCAGCAGCGCGGGCACCAGTGCCAGCAGCGCACCGGGCCAGTAGAGCTGGCCCCCGATCCAGTACCGGGCGTGGTCCGGGTCGAACTGCCAGGTGCCGAGTTGCGCGCCGGTCAGCCCTCGTCCGACGCGTACCCCGTCGATCACGGAGATCACCGCGAGCAGCCAGAGCCAGGCGGCCGTCGCTGTCACGTTGACCGCGGCGGCTCGGGAGCGAAGCGCCCAGATCGCGACGAGGACGCCGATCAGGATGCCCAGCGTCGCCTGTACGGCGGCCGTCCGTTGCGGAGCGCCGGTGTCCGCGCCGGTCGCGACCCGCGCGGGTACCGCGATCAGCAGCACCGTGACCAGCCCGCCCAGCCCGGCGCCAAGCGCCAGGGCCACCCGGCGCAGCAGGCCACCTCGGTCGTGGACCGGCGGCTCGGCGACCGGTGGTGGCGTGCCCGCCACCTCAGGCCGGCCGGTGTCGACGGCCGGTGAAGGCCCGTCGACCTGGCTCTCGTGCTCCGGCCTACGGTCGTCGAGCTGCTGGCCCTCGTGGCCGGCAACACCGTCGGGCGACGTTTCCGGAGAGGTCACGGTCTTCGCCGGGGCGCTCCGTTGGTGCAGCCGCTGCGCGCAGACCGCGCCGAGGACCGTCGAGCTGGCGGCGAGCCAGGTGGCCCAGGCGAGGCCGTCCGCCCAGGCTGTATCGGTCGCACCGGCATCGGTGGGCGTCCAGGTGATGACGCCGAGCCCGTAGCCGAAGCCCAGTTGTGCGGCACCTGCGCCGGCAGCGACCCCGATTGCCGTCGCGATCGACACTCCCCAGCCCTGTCTGGCCATGCCGGGCAGCGTAACGTCCCGTCGTCGGCGCGGCGAGTCGCAAAGACCCGCCGGTGTGGACCGCCGGTGCGGGCGGATTGGGCGGCGGGCGGTACGGTCGCCGGTGATGAGGCGGTGGGCGTAATGACGGACACGAACACGGGCCAGCAGAATGCCGCCGGTGGCGGTGCGGGCCGGGCCAGCGTCGTGCTCGGTGGTGGGTTGGCGGCGGTCCTGCTCGCCGCCGTGGGCGCGACCGGCGGCTGGTTGCTGGCCGGCGAGGACGACGCACCCTCTGGTGACCCGCTGGCCGTTGCGACCACGGCTGGCGCGTCGACCACCCGGGCCACCGCACCCCGACCGAGCAGCGGCCGGCCCACACCGTCGGCGGTCCAGACCTCCGCCACCTCGACCAAGGGGGCCGGCCTGACCGTGCCGCCGGTGATCGGCACCGACTTCGAGCAGGCCCGGGATACGCTGCGCAAGCAACGGCTGGGTTGGCGGCTGGTCTTCGGTGGCGGGGTCGGCCGTACGGTCGAGAGCACCACACCGGACGTGGGCACCGAGGTCGCCCGGGGGACGACGGTGCAGCTACAGGTCGCCGGGCCGGCGCCGGCCGCCGAGGTGCCGGACGTGGTCGGCAAGAGTTGCGCCGACGCCGCCGACGAGTTGGTCGACGAGGGCCTCTACCCGCGCTACCTCAGCGGACGTACTGGGAAGGTCAGCCGGCAGGAGCCCGCCGAGGACGGCCCGGCCCGGTGGAACGACCAGGTCAGCATCTGGTGTGGCTCCGACGGCCAGCCGACCACGAAACCCACGC
Organism: Micromonospora sp. H61; assembly: GCF_018070325.1. Lineage (GTDB taxonomy): Bacteria > Actinomycetota > Actinomycetes > Mycobacteriales > Micromonosporaceae > Micromonospora > Micromonospora salmantinae. Next base: position 105,467 of record NZ_JAGPXY010000016.1, on the reverse strand, counting down.
CCTGATTCCGGGCCGGCGGGTTCGAGCCTCCCGGCCCGTACCCGCCGTTCTGTCCCGCCGACAGCCGGCGCGGCTCGGCACGCTGATCCCCACCCATGGCGGTGTGGGCGACTAGGTTGGCGGTCGAGGGCCATGACGCCCGTCCGGGTTCGGGAAAGGACGTGCGATGAGCGACGACCGCCAGGAGCCGCCCGCCGGCGAGCACGACGACGACCGGACCCGGCCCCTGCCCTCCGCCGCTGACCGGCCGGCCCCGACCGGGCCCGCCGCCGACCGTCCGGCCCCGCCCGGCCCCGCCGTCGACGGCCCTGAGCCGACGCAGCCGACGCCAGCCGCCGCCGACCCGGACGAGACGGCACCGATCGACCGGACTGTCCCGGCTCGTCCCGACCTGTCGCCCGACCAGACCATGCCGATCGACAGGTCCGCCGGCACCGGGCCGGGTCCGCCGGCCGACCGGACGGCGCCGATACCGCCAGCCTGGTCCGGTCGGGCCGAGGTGCGCTCGCCCCGACCGGATGACCCCGGCGGTGAGTGGTACGTCGAGGAGCAGGGCGGTCGGCGGTGGTGGTTGCCGATCCTCTGGGGCGTACTGGCGCTGTTGCTCGCGGCCCTGCTCGGGGGGGCGCTCTGGTTGGTGCGTGGCCAGCAGGAGGATGACCGCGACGATCCGGGGCCCACGCCGTCCCCGCCACCGACCAGTGCCCCCAGCACTCCGCCGACCAGTGCAGCCCCCACGTCGGCGGCGCCCACCAGTGAGTCGCCGAGCAGTTCGCCGACCACTGACGCGCCGGACGAGCTGCCGGTGCCACCGCTCGCCGGCCTGCCGCAGGCCACCGCCGAGGGGCTGTTGGCTCGGCTCGGCCTGGCCTACCGGGTGGTGTACCGCCCGTCGGAACTGCCACCCGGGACGGTGGTGGGCACCGAGCCGGAGGCGGGCACGTCGGTGTCGACCGACGACGAGGTGTTGTTGATCATCTCGCAGGCCGAGCCGCCGACCGGGGCGAGCCCGACCACGCCGAGCACTACTGTGACGAACACGCCGTGACCGCTGGTCACCACATCCGGCGGCGGGTGCCGACGAGACCGATGCCGGCCAGGGAGATGGCGAGGCCGAAGATGCCGGACCAGAAGAGGGAGCGGCGGATGTCCGTGGCGCTGTGTCCGGCCGGAGCGGCTTCGGTGAGTTCCTGGGGGCCGTCGGACTGGCCGCCGGCACCAAGGCCGGACACCGGCCCGGTCGGGTCGGCACCACCAGCGCGGTCGGCCGGGGTGCCGGTGTCGATCCAGCCAGGTTCGTCGTAGACCGACTGGCCGTCGCCGTTCGGTGGGTCGGAGTCGAGCACGGTGATCTCCGGTGCGGGCACCGGTGCGGTCAGCCGGGTGGACGACATCGCCGGGTCGCGGACGAGGACCAGGAGTGTCGCCATCGCCCCGAGGAGGGCGAGGAGTCCGAAGGCACAGGCGATACGGGAGCGGTGGTGCCGCCGCAGGGCGGGCTGATTGACCATGACCATCCCAGGGTCAGGGTCCTGGACGAGCGGGTGGAACGGTGCCGGGGTGGGCGTACCGATTCTATGGCGGCGGCACGCCCACCGGCGGCGGTTCGGGTCGGTCAGCCCACCCGGAGCGGGGTACGCGCGACCGGGCGGCGGGCCCGCACTGTGTGCGGACGGGGTTCGGGGGCGGCCTGCAGTTGCTGCAGCCCTTCCCGCTGGACGAAGATCGACCGTCGGGTGACCGCGTCGCCCGCGGCGTTCAACTCGTAGCCGTCGAGCCAGAGCCAGCCGTCATAGGTCGGCCAGTCGAGCACCCGGATCACCCGGAACTTGATCGGCCTGAGGAACTGGACACTCGCCGCGCGTGTCACGTGCAGTACGTCACCGGTGCGGGGAAGCACATGGGCTCCTGGGGAGGATCGGCCGGCGGTTGCGCCGGCGGTGCCTGAACGGGGGACGTCTCGGCCGGTGACGGGGTCGTGCCTCGTGAACCGGTGGTGCGGATGGCGGTGGTCGGGCCGTACCCCGCTGGTGACGTGCCGCCACCCGACCACCACCCGGTTGCTTCCGGGAACCGCGCCCGCCGCCGCAGCTTGCCGGCTTGCAGCGGCGGGGTCCTTACCCCGGAGCAGGTCGCGTTGTCGTCGGCCGGGCCCGCGCCGTGCCCGGCTTCCCCGAAGCGGTGGGGTCACCACTCCGAGGGACCGAACGGAGACGCTGAGTGATCCGTGCCATACGGACAGAGTGCATCAGGGACGTGCTTCATGCAAGTTGCACGTCGACTTTTGCCGATACGTGAGCGTGTCGCGCGAAAGGCCTATTGAAGCCATCCGCGTCCGGGCGGCAGACTGGGGGCCGGTTTCGCCCGTCGCGGCCGGCCGAGGACCGGCACCACCCCTTCGTCGCGAACGCTCGCCGGTCGACGGTCGCGCCCCCCGGCGGGTGTCACCAGTGGCGCGTTACCGGAGGTAGCCCGAGTGGGGTCGAGCAGCCAGCGGCGGGGACCAGTGACTCACGGTCACGGGTTGCACGATGAGTGAGCGGCGCAGTCCTACCATCAGACGGCGGCGGCTCGGGGCCGAGCTGCGCCGCCAGCGGGAGTCCGCCGGGATCACCATCGAGGTGGTCGCCGAACAGTTGGAGTGCTCGGCTTCGAAGGTCTCCCGGATCGAGACCGGGCACACCACGGCCACCCCACGCGACGTGCGGGACATGCTGCGGATCTACGGCGTCGTCGGCGCCGAGAGCGACGAGCTCGTGCAGATCGCCCGGGAAGCCCGCCAAAAGGGCTGGTGGCACCCTTACAGCACGGTGCTCGTCGGCGCGTACGTCGGGCTGGAGGCGGCGGCCAGTTCGATCCGGGCGTACGAACAGCAGGTCGTTCCGGGTCTTCTGGAGACCGAGGAGTACGCCGGGGCCATGATCCGTGCCGCTCGGCCGGACTTCACCGCCGATCAGGTGCATCAAAGAGTGCGTGTCCGTTTGGGTCGTCAGTCGTTATTGACCCAGGACGATCCGGTCGATCTGTGGGTGGTGCTCGATGAGGCGGTGGTAAGTCGGCCGGTGGGCGGGGACGAGGTGATGCGCGGTCAACTCAAGCGGTTGGTCGAGGTGGCCGAGTTGCCGAACGTGACGCTGCAGATCCTGCCCTTCGAGGTGGGTGCGCATGCCGGCATGGACGGCACGTTCACGATCCTCAGCTTCCCTGAGCCCGGTGATCCGGATGTTGTGTACGCGGAGAACGCCACGGGTGGGCTTTTCCTCGAGAAGAGCGACGAACTACAGAAGTACAGCTTCATCTTCGATCACATCCGCGCTGCGGCCATACGTCCGGAGGAGTCCGTCGCACACATCGCAAAACTGGCAGAGGAGCCGTTGTGGAAATGGCGACCAAAGGGTTCCCCGTGGACCTGACGCAGGCAGCATGGTTCAAGAGCTCGAAGAGCGGGCCGAACTGTGACAACTGCGTGGAGGTGGCGTACGTGACGGGGGCGGTCGGAGTGCGGGACTCGAAGGACAAGGCGGGCCCCGCCCTGGTCTTCGCACCGGGTGACTGGCACTCCTTCGTTGCCGGCACCCGGGGTGGTGTGTTCGGCGCGGTCTGACCGACTGGTCAATGGAGTCCCCGTCCGGTTCGCCGGACGGGGACTCTGCCGTGTCCGCGGTGGGCGCGGCTGACTGTCGCGTCGCGGCGGGGTCGACGAGGTTCCGTCGGGATTCCCGTCGCCAGAGCGTCCCCGTCTCGTTGAACCGGTCGGTACGGCGCTGGTCGACGACCCGCCGCACCGACCCGCAACCGAGCGAGTAGGCGAGACGGATGACGACGATCGGTTCAGAAAACCTCACCACCGGTCCGGCGAAGCCGGAGCGGTTCGGTGGCAAGTACCGCGGCGCCCGTCGGGACACGGTTCTGACCGAGGTGGTCTCGACCGACCAGGAGCTGAGCGGGCGGGAGGGTGCCTCCGAGACGACGGATCCTCCGCTCTCGCTGCCCTCGCTGGACCCGAACCCGCTGATCGAGCCGTCGTTCCCGCCGGCGGGCTGGCCGATGCAGCCGCCCGAGTCCCTGGCGGACCATCCGTTGCTGCGTGGTCTGCTGATGGAGTTGCCGCCGAAGGGCACCGTGCCCTCGCAGGATTGGCTGGACCGCTGGTTCGAGGCCACCAGGTCGATCCTGGAACTGCTATACGTGCAGAGCGCCGGCCGCCCGCGTTGACCCTGCGACGGCGGGCTGGGCCCGCTCCGCGAAGCGGTTGTGGCGTAGCGCGTGCCGGACCCCGATGGCGATCACCGCGAGCGCGCCCACTGTGATCGCAGGCCCGGTGACGCCGGGGTCGGCTCCGAGGTCGGAGCCGGTGGCGGCGATCAACGCCGGCACCGTGGCCAGGGCGGTGACCTGTAGTGGCAGCCCGACGAGCGGGTGGGCCGCGGCGGCGCGCAGCCCGTGCGGCGCGGGGGTGGCGGGGGCGCTGGCGAACGCGCCCGCACCGGCCCACAGCCGGCGGATCCGTCGTACCGAGCAGACCGTCGCCACGAGCGCCGGGCCGGCGGCCAGGGTGAGCCCGGCGGCGGCCCGGTCGACCGGCGCGGTGCCGGCGCTGAGCAGCCCGCCGCCGAGCACGGTCGCGGTGAGCGCCACGCCGGTGAGGGCCAGCACCAGCAACCATCCGGTACGCCGACGCAGCATGCGGGTGTTGCGCAGCCGGGGAAGGCCGTCGGCAACGACGCCGGCGGCCAGCCAGACGGCGGCGACCGGGAGCAGGATGGTGAGCTGACTCTCCATGCTCGAGAGTCTTTCCCGAATCCTGGCGAGGCGAATCCGGGCGCGTCCCCCGTTCGCCCCGGACGCCGGGCCCGTAGGGGGTCATCACTCGAAGGTATGGCCGTTTCGACATGTTCAACTGACCGACGGCTGACTTACCCTCAGCTAGATCGGCGAGTGTCGATTGATGTTGGGACCGGTGGTCACGTTCCACTGCCGGTCAGAGGGAGGTAGGAGATGGGTCTTCCACGAAGGTCCGTACTGATCGGGGTGGCCGCGGCGACCGTGCTGGCCGTCGGCACCCCAGCCCTGGCCGCCGAACCCGTGGGTGTGGTTCGGGCCGCCGGCGGAGCCACCGCCGTGCCGGACAGCTACATCGTCGTACTCAAGGACAGCGCCGTTGCCCGGGACCGGGTCGGCGACACCGCGAAGCGGCTCTCCGGCCGCCACGGCGGCACTGTGGCCCGCACCTACGGCGCGGCGCTGCGCGGCTTCGAGGCCAATGTGAACGCGAGCGCGGCGGCGCGGATCGCCGCCGACCCGGCGGTGGCGTACGTCGAGCAGAACCACACCGTCTCGATCTCCGGCACGCAGGCCAACCCGCCCTCCTGGGGCCTCGACCGGATCGACCAGCGCAACCGGCCGTTGGACAACTCCTACACCTACCCGAACACGGCGAGCAACGTGCACGCCTACATCATCGACACCGGCATCCGGTTCTCCCACAACGACTTCGGCGGCCGGGCCACCTCCGGCTACGACGCGGTGGACGGCGGGTCGGCCGACGACTGCAACGGGCACGGCACGCACGTGGCCGGCACCGTCGGCGGGTCCGCGTACGGGGTGGCCAAGGCCGTCCAGCTCGTCGGCGTACGGGTGCTGAACTGCTCCGGCAGTGGCACCAACGCCGGTGTGATCGGCGGCGTCGACTGGGTCACCGCGAACGCGATCAAGCCGGCGGTGGCGAACATGAGTCTCGGCGGCGGCGCGAACAGCTCACTGGACAACGCCGTCCGCAACTCGATCGCCTCGGGTGTCACGTACGGCCTGGCGGCCGGCAACGACAACGGCGCCAACGCCTGCAACACCTCGCCGGCGCGTACCACGGAGGCCATCACGGTGGGCTCGACGACCAGCTCGGACGCCCGGTCGTCGTTCTCCAACGTCGGCACCTGCCTGGACATCTTCGCGCCCGGCTCGTCGATCACCTCGGCCTGGTACAACAGCAACACCGCCACCAACACGATCAGCGGCACCTCGATGGCCACCCCGCACGTGGTCGGAGCGGCGGCCCTGGTGGCCAGCGCCAACCCGAGCTGGACCCCGGCTCAGGTCCGCAACCAACTGGTGGCCAACGCCACCCCCAACGTGGTGAGCAACCCCGGCTCAGGCTCACCGAACCTGCTGCTCTACGTCGGCACCGGCAGCACCCCGCCGCCGCCCACCGGCTGCACCGGCACCAACGGCACCGACGTGTCGATCCCGGACGCCGGCTCGGCGGTGACCAGCTCGATCACCATCTCCGGCTGCGGTCGCAACGCCTCCTCGACCTCCACCGTCGCGGTGAACATCGTGCACACCTACCGCGGTGACCTGGTCATCGACCTGCTCGCCCCGGACGGCAGCTCGTACCGGCTGAAGAACAGCAGCACCTCGGACAGCGCCGACAACGTGAACGCCACGTACTCGGTCAACGTGTCCGGTGAGGCCGCCGACGGCATCTGGCGACTCCAGGTGCGGGACACCTACTCGGTCGACACCGGCTACATCAACACCTGGACCCTGACCGTCTGACCGGTCTGTGACGACCGAGGCCCCACCCGGCACGCCGGGTGGGGCCTCGCGTCGTACGGATCGGGCTCAGACCGAGAAGGTGGCCGGCCGCTCGGTGGCCGGGGCCGGCGGGCGGGCCTTCCACAGGCCGATCTTCTGCGCGGCGAGCCGGCTCAGGTAGACCGGGTTGAGGATGACGTAGCGGCGCCAGAGCCGCTTCGGCTCCAGACCGAGGCGCCAGAACCACTCAAGACCGACGCGCTGCATCCACGGCGGGGGCTGGCGCAGCAGCCCGGCGTGGTAGTCGAAGGCCGCGCCGACCGCCATCAGCGGCATGTCGAGCAGCGGCCGCATGGCGTACGCGAAGACCTCCTGGCGCGGGCAGCCGAGCCCGACCAGCACCAACCGGGCGCCACTGGACCGGATCCGGTCGGCGATCTCGGCGTCCTCACCGGGCTGGACGGCACGGAACTTGGACGGCTCCACCCCGGCGATCTTCAGAGCTGGGAACATCCGCTCCAGAGCCGGGATCAACCGGGCGAGAGTCTCCTCGGTCGAGCCGTACAGGTAGACCGGTAGCCCCTCGTCAGCGAAGCGCGACAGCACGTGCAGGGTCAGGGTCGGCCCGTACACCCGGTCGCTGAGCCCGGCGTGGTGCAGCAGGTTGAGTGCCCACCGCACCGGCTGCCCGTCCGGCGTGACCACGTCGAAGGAGTTGAGCCGCGCGTTGTGCGCCGGGTCGAGCACCCCGGTCATCACACCGTGCACGGCCAACGCGGTCAGCGCGAGGGAACGCCGCTCGTGTGCCGCGGTCACCACCGCGTCGGTCGCCGTGGCGTAGTCGGTGGCGTCGACCAGGACGCCGAGCACGTTGCGCTTCGTCCGGGCGGTCATGGCTGGGCCACCCACTTGTCCACGTTGGCCTCGTAGATTTCCCGCAGGATCATCGGCACGTCGTAAGTGATCTTCCAGTCCGGATACTGCGCCTCGAACCGGGCCATGCTGCTGACGTACCACTGGTGGTCGCCGGTGCGGTTCTGCTCGACGTAGTTGATCCGCGCCTCGCGGCCGGTGATCTCCTCCGCGATCCGGAACGCCTCGATGTGCGAGGTGTTGGAGTGCCGGCCGCCACCGAGGTTGTAGACCTCCGCGGATCGCGGGGCCCGGAAGAACGCCTCGAACGCGGTCAGCACGTCGTGCGAGTGGATCGCATCCCGCACCATCTTGCCCTTGTAGCCGAAGAGGTTGTACGTCCGGCCCTCCATGACGCAGCGCATCAGATAGGCCAGGAACCCGTGCAGCTCGGCCGCTGAGTGCGCCGGGCCGGTCAGCGTGCCGCCCCGGAAGCAGGCGGTCTTCATGTCGAAGTAGCGCCCGTACTCCTGGACCATCACGTCCGCGGCGACCTTGGAGGCGCCGAAGACCGAGTGCAGCGAGTGGTCGATCGACATCTCTTCGGTGATGCCCTGGTACCAGCGGTGGTCCTCGGGCAGCTCGTACCGGGTCTCCAGCTCGATGAGCGGCAGGCTGTTGGGCCGGTCGCCGTACACCTTGTTCGTCGAGCAGTGGATGAACGGCGATTCGATCGCGTGCCGGCGGGTGTTCTCCAGGATGTTGAGCGTGCCGCCGGCGTTCACGTCGAAGTCCGTGTACGGCTCCTTGGCTGCCCAGTCATGGCTCGGCTGGGCGGCGCTGTGGATCACCACGGCGATGTCCGAGCCGTACTTCTTGAACACCTGCTCCAGGCCGTCCCGGTCCCGGATGTCCACCGCGAAGTGGGTGTACGCGCTACCCAGGTCACGGCCGAGCCGTTCCAGGCTCCACGAGGTGGAGCCGTCCTCGCCGAAGAAGTACCGGCGCATGTCGTTGTCGATGCCGACGACATCCAGACCGAGGCCGGCGAAATGCCGGACCGCCTCGGAGCCGATCAGACCACCCGACCCTGTCACCAACGCGACACTCACACGCCACTCCTGGTCCATCGGAGGCAGAATCCATCGGAGCATAGCGTGACGTCCAGCACGCCCCGATATGACGGAAGGGCCCCGCATGAAGCGGAGCCCTCGTCGGTGGTGGGGATGGGGGGAGTTGAACCCCCACGCCCTTTCGGGCACACGGACCTGAACCGTGCGCGTCTGCCATTCCGCCACATCCCCGTGGCACAACCCGGAACACTCTAGCCGCCCGGCCCCGCTGTCTCCAACGGGCCTCGGGAATACTACGCTGTCCCTGACGCTCGCCACGAGCGATTACCGTTCGTGGCGGACGAAAGATTAGCACGACAGTCGCGGCCCTTCCGAACGGGTCGAGAGCAGCCGGCCGAGCGGCGTGTGAGCTGCGCGCGCGCCGGCCGGATACCATCATGTCCTCGGGACCCGAGGAGGAGCCGGTGAGCGTGCTGCAACGCTTCGAGAAGCGTCTGGAAGGCCTGGTCGAAGGGGCCTTCGCCAAGGTCTTCAAAGGGGTGGTCCACCCCGTGGAGATCCTCAACGCCATGCAGCGGGAGGCCGAGGCGCACAAGGCGATCCTGGCCGGTGGGCGCACGTTGGTGCCCAACCGCTACGTGATCGATCTCTCGCCGTTCGACCACAGTCGGCTGGCGCCGTACGCCGCCGCGCTGGCCCAGGAGTTGGCCCAGTCGCAGGCGGAATTCATCGGCGAGCAGGCGTGGACGGTCTACGGCGACGTGATCGTCGAGATCGAGCGAGGCGAGGGTCTGGACACGGGCATGTTCCGTGTCACGGCCGAGGTCTACACCGGCGGCGAGGTCGCCCCGGTGTCGGCGCCCGGCTACGACGCCGGCCCGCCCGCCTACCCCGCGTACGACCAGGGCGGTGGCTACGGCCCGCCGCCCGGGCACGGTGGCGGTCGCAACGTGCGGCTGGTCTCCGGCGACGGTCGCACCTATCCCCTCCAGATGGGGTCGACGGTGATCGGTCGCGGCGACCAGGCCAACCTGCGTCTGCCCGACGTCGGCATCTCCCGGCGACACGCCCGGCTGGATTTCGACGGCGGCCAGGTCGTGTTGACCGACCTGGGTTCGACCAACGGCACCATGGTGAACGGGCAGCGGGTCTCCGCCGTCGCGCTCAACCCCGGTGACATGGTCCAGCTCGGGACGACGACGCTGACCTTCCGCGTGGACGGCTGACCCGCCTTGCCGGAACTGGTCATCACCGTTGCCCGGTTCGGGTTCCTGATCCTGCTGTGGATCTTCGTGTTCACTGTGGTCGGCGTGATCCGCCGGGACCTCTTCGCGGGCGCCCGGTCCGGTCGTCTGGTGGCCGCACCACGCGCGGTGGGCGCCTCGACGGGGCAGGCGGCCAAGCCGGCGAAGGTGAAACGGGGCAGAGCGGCGCACCAACTGGTGGTGACGGCCGGTCAGCTGGCCGGCACCAAAATCACTCTCGGTGAAGCGCAGATCACCATTGGTCGAGCTGAGGACTCCACCCTGGTCATCACCGACGACTACGCCTCCGCGCGACACGCCCGGCTCGTGCCGCGTGAGGGGCAGTGGTACGTCGAGGACCTCGGCTCGACTAACGGCACGTACCTCGATCGCGCTAAGGTCTCCGGACCAACCCCCGTCCCCCTCGGCGTGCCGATCCGGATCGGCCGCACTTCCCTCGAATTACGGCCATGACTCTGACCCTGCGCTATGCGGCCCACAGCGACCGCGGTCTGATCCGAGACGGCAATCAAGACTCCGTCTACGCCGGGCCGCGGTTACTCGCCGTTGCCGACGGCATGGGCGGTATGGCCGCCGGTGACGTCGCCAGCAACATCGTCATCGGTGCCATGGCGCCGCTCGACGAGGACGTCCCGGGGGACGCTCTCGTCGATGCGTTGCGTTCGGCCGTGGGCACCGCCAACCAACAACTCCGCGACACGGTGGACGCCAACCCGCAACTGGAGGGGATGGGTACCACGCTGACGGCGACCCTCTTCACCGGCAGCAAGCTGGGGATGGTCCACATTGGCGACTCGCGGGCCTACCTGCTGCGCAAGGGCGAGTTCGCGCAGATCACCAAGGACGACACCTACGTTCAGATGCTGGTCGACGAAGGCCGCATCAGCGCCGAGGAGGCGAGCAGTCACCCGCAGCGGTCGCTGCTCACCCGCGCCCTCGACGGTCGGGACATCGACCCGGAATACTCGGTCCGTCAGGTCATGCCCGGCGACCGGTACCTGATCTGCAGCGACGGCCTCTCGGGTGTGGTCAGCGCCGAAACCATCGGCGAGACCCTGCGGGAGTACACCGACCCGCAGCAGTGCGTCGAGCGGCTGGTGCAGCTCGCGCTGCGTGGCGGTGGGCCGGACAACATCACGGTGATCATCGCCGACGCCACGGACCAGGACATCGTCGAGGCGACCCCGATCGTGGGCGGCGCCGCCGCCCGGGACCGCGGCATGGCGACCTCCGCCGACGACTCGACTCCGGCCGCCCGAGCCTCGGCGCTCTCCGCGCCGCGTCCGGCCGCGCCCGAGGAACCGGCGGCCTCCGACGATGACGCCGACCGGCCGAAGCGACGCCCGGTCCGGACCGCCGCCATGGCGCTGGCCCTGCTGGTGATCGTCGGCGGTGCGGCGTTCGGTGGTTGGACGTACACCCAACGGCAGTACTACGTGGGAGCCACCGAAGAGGGCCAGGTTGCCGTCTTCCGCGGTGTCCAGGGTCAGATCGCCGGGATGGACCTGTCCAGCGTGCACCGCCGCAGCGGCACCCGCCTGGACGACCTCACTGTCGCCGCACAGGACACCGTCAAGGTCGGCATCCGGGCCAAGAGTGAGCCGGACGCCGAGCGTCAGCTCGCCGAGCTGACCAGCGACACGCCGAGCAACCCCAACCTGAAGCCGCTCTGCCCGCTCGACCCGACCGCCGCCGGGGTCACCACGCCGACGCCGACGCCCACCCCGATCGGTTCGACGCCGACCCCGAACGGCAGCCCGAGCGCCAACGCGTCGCCGACCCCCAACGGGGTTGTCAGCGCAAGCCCGACCGTCGGTGCCACCACCGCTCTCGGTGGGGCCGGCGCGACCACCACACCCGACGTCACGCCCTCCGACTCGGCCACGCCGGCGCTCGACACGGCCGGCTGCCGGTCTCCTGAGTGAGCGTCGGCTGAGATCCTGAGGACTCCACCCGTGACCGTAGCGGCCACACCGGCACCCTCGCCCGCCACCGCGGGCGAGCAATCCGGCGTACGCCTGGCGCGGTCGCGCCGCAACGCCGAGCTGTACCTGCTGTTGCTCGCGATGGTGCTGGTGGCCGCGTACGGGGCGACCGTCGAGGCGAACCTGCTGGACACGGTCACCCCGGACTTCTGGATGCCGGCCGCCGCGCTCGGCGCGGTCTTCCTCGGCCTGCACCTGGTCATCCGGTTCCTGGCCCCGTTCGCCGATCCGGCGCTGCTGCCGGCGGTGGCCCTGCTCAACGGGCTCGGGGTGGGCTTCCTGCGCCGGATCGACCTGGGCGATGCCCCGGTGACCGAGCGGGAGAGCCTGGCCGTCTTCGCGGGGCAGGGCGGGCGTCAGCTGGCCTGGACGCTCGGTGCGGTGATCCTCGCCGCCGGCCTGCTCGTGATCATGCGCGACCACCGGTCGATCTCGCGGTACGCGTACACCCTGGGGTTGGCCGGCATCGTGCTGGTGATGATCCCGGCGGTGCTGCCGTCGAGCATCTCCGAGATCAACGGCGCGAAGCTCTGGGTCCGGGTCGGCAGCTTCTCCATCCAGCCGGGTGAGTTCGCCAAGCTGGCGCTGCTGGTCTTCTTCGCCTACTACCTGGTACGCAAGCGTGAGGTGCTGTCGCTGGCCAGCCGGCGCTTCCTCGGCATCGACTTCCCGCGTGGCCGCGACCTCGGGCCGGTGGTCGGCGTCTGGCTGATCAGCGTCCTGGTGCTGGTCTTCGAGAAGGACCTGGGCACCTCGCTGCTCTACTTCGGCATGTTCGTGGTGACGCTCTACATCGCCACCGAACGGGTCAGCTGGCTGCTGATCGGCCTGGTCCTGTTCTTCGGCGGCGCGTACCTCGCCTATGTCCTCGGCTCGACTGTCGGCGGGCCGTTCGCCAACTTCTACGTGCGGGCGGAGATCTGGCTCGACCCGTTCGCCGACCCGACCGACAAGGGCTACCAACTCGTGCAGGGCCTGCTCGCCCTGGGCACGGGCGGGCTCTTCGGCGCGGGGCCGGGCGGCGGTCAGCCGGACATCCTGCCCGAGGTGCAGAACGACTTCATCTTCGCCGGCATCGGTGAGGAGATCGGCCTCTTCGGCCTCTCCGCGCTGCTTGTCGTCTACCTGCTGATCGTGGAGCGCGGGTTGCGCGCCGCGCTCGCGGTACGGGACTCGTTCGGCAAGCTGCTCGCCGGCGGTCTGGCGTTCACCCTCGGCCTCCAGGTCTTCGTGATCGTCGGTGGGATCAGCAAGCTCATCCCGCTGACCGGTCAGACCACCCCGTTCCTGTCCGCCGGCGGGTCGTCGCTGATGGCCAACTGGCTGCTCATCGCGGTGCTGCTGCGAGTCTCCGACGGCGCCCGCCGACCGGTGACCGGGGGCAGCGGGGGCAAGGCGGTCCGACCCAGCGGTGGCCCACCCGAGCAGCTGCACGGTGCTCCCACGGAGGTGATCAAGCCGTGAACGCACCGCTGCGCCGTGTCGGCGTCGTCGTCATGGTCCTGTTCGGCCTGCTCTTCGCGAACCTCAACTGGATTCAGTTCCAGAAGGCCGACGAATACCGCACCAGCGACTACAACGGTCGGGTCCAGGTCGCCGACTACAAGCGCAAGCGCGGCAACATCGAGGCCGGCGGCACCGCCCTGGCCACCAGCAAGGAGACCACCGGCAAGCTGAAGTTCCAGCGCTCCTACCCGGGTGGCCCCAAGTACGCCCACGTGCTCGGCTACAAGCCGGTCAACCTGGCCGACCAGGGCATCGAGCAGGTGGAGAACGACTTCCTGGCCGGCACCAGCGACCAGCTGATCGGCGACCGGTTGAAGGACATGTTCACCGGCGACGACACCGGCGGCGGCAACGTGCTGCTCACGCTCTCCAAGCGGGCCCAGGACGTGGCGTACGACCAGCTGGGCAACAACGAGGTGGGCGCGAAGCGGGGCGCGGCGATCGCCGTCGACCCGCGTACCGGTGCCATCCAGGCGCTGGTCTCCATGCCGAGCTTCGACCCGAACCCGCTGGCCAGCCACGACACCAACGAGGCAACCGCGGCGTACAACAAGCTGGAGAAGGACCCGGCCGAACCGCTGAAGAACCGCGCGCTGGCCGAGACGCTGCCGCCGGGCTCCACCTTCAAGATCGTGGTGGCCGCGGCGGCGCTGGAGAACGGCGTCACCAAGAACACCCAGATCCCGGCCGGTTCCAGCTGGACCCCGCCGACCTCCGGCGAGCCAATCCGTAACGCCGCCGCCTCGATCTGCCCCGAGCGACAGGTCACCCTGCTGAAGGCGGTAACCGAGTCGTGCAACACCGGCTTCGCGCAGCTCGGCGTGCGACTCGGCGCCGACATCGTCAAGGAGAAGGCCCGGCAGTTCGGCTTCGAGCAGGAGGACCTGACCGTCGGCCAGCTCGGCGAGGGCGGCCTGCCTACGGCGGCAAGCCGGACCGGGGACATCCAGAACCCGGACGGCAGCACGGACCCGGCCGCGCTGGCCCAGTCCTCGATCGGTCAGAACAACGTCCGGATGACCCCGCTGGAAGGCGCGATGATCGCCAGCGCGGTCGCCAACAACGGCAGTCAGATGCGGCCGTACCTGGTGCGGCAGCTGCTCGCTCCGGACCGGACCACCAGCTACTACACAGCGAAGGCGCGGGAGCTGCGTCAGCCCGTCGAGCCGCAGGTCGCCACCGACCTGCGCGAGATGATGGTCAGCGTGGTCCGGAACGGCACCGGCAAGAGTGCCGCGATCAGCGGCTACACGGTCGGCGGCAAGACCGGCACCGCCCAGTCCGCCCCGGATCGGCCCGACCACGGCTGGTTCATCGGCTTCGCCCTCGACAAGAACGGCAACCCGGTCTCCGCGGTCTGCGTGATGCTGGAGCAGGCCGGCCCCGGTGGTAGCGCCGAGGCGGCTCGGATCGCCGGTCAGATCATGAAGGCCGCCATCGCCGACCCAGGGGGTCGCTGACATGCTCAGCCCCGGCGTGCAGCTCGGCAACCGCTACCGTCTCGACGAGCGGATCGCCAGCGGCGGCATGGGCGACGTCTGGCGCGGCACCGACCAGGTGCTCGGTCGGACAGTCGCGGTGAAGAGCCTGCTCCCCGCCCTGCTCGACGACCCGGACTTCGGTGAGCGGTTCCGCGGCGAGGCCCGCACCATGGCCACCATCAACCATCCCGGCGTGGTGGACGTCTACGACTTCGGCAACGACCAGCAGATCGCCTTCCTGGTCATGGAGTACGTCGAGGGTGACGCCCTGTCGTCCACGTTGAGCCGGGTCGGCCGGCTCACCCCGGCCCGGACGATGGCCCTCGTCGCGCAGGCCGCCGACGCGCTGCACGCCGCCCACGAGAAGGGCATCGTGCACCGCGACGTTAAGCCGGGCAACCTGCTGGTCCGGCCGAACGGCACGCTGGTGCTCACCGACTTCGGCATCGCCCGCTCCGACATGGTCGGCCAGCTCACCGCCGCCGGCTCGGTGCTCGGCACCGCCTCGTACATCTCACCGGAGCAGGCCACCGGCGGAGTGGCCACCCCGGCGTCCGACGTGTACGCCCTCGGCGTGGTCGCCTACCAGTGCCTGGCCGGTCGGCGGCCGTTCGAGGGCGACAACCCCCTCGACATCGCGATGCGGCACGTCCGGGAGACGCCCCGGCCACTGCCGGCCGACATCCCTCCGCAGGTGCGCGCCCTCGTCGAACGGGCGTTGGCCAAGGACCCGGCCGCCCGCTGGCCCAGCGCCGCCGCACTCGCCGGGGTCGCCCGTCAGCTCAAGGCCGCGCTCTCCCAGCAGGCCCGGGCCGGCGCCAACTCCGGGCCGGTCTCCGCGGCGCCCGCCTCACCCGCCGCGCCCGGTCGGGCCCAGGTGCCGCAGGCGCACCAGATGCGTCCGCCGACTGCCCGCCCGCAGGTGGCCGGAGCGAGGCCGACAGCTATCGCACCCGCCCAACAGCCACGCCCCACCGCCGTCGCGCCGGCCGTCCAGCCCGCTCGGCCGCAGGGCGCACCCAACGGCTACCCGCGCGGCGCGGCAGCAGTGCCGTCCGGGCCGCCCCGGCAGGAACACCAGCCGGCGTACGTCCGGCAGGCCGGCCCGGCGACGCCGGCACCCCAGCCCCAGCGGTCCCGGCCGGGAATGGTGCTTCTCGCCATCCTGCTGGCCGTGCTGGTCCTGCTCTGCTCTGGCGTGATTTCCTACAACCTACGGAAGCAGTCGCAGGCCGGTGCATCGGCCGGGCTGGCGCCGCGCACCGTGGCGTCCGGCGCGCTACGACTCGACGGGCGCGACGATCCGACCCGGACGTCGTACCGTCGAGAGGTACGACTCCAGCCGGGCAACGGCGGGACGACGACGAGCGAAGGACGACAGACGCGATGACAGCGCAGGCCCGCCTGCTCGGTGGCAGGTACCAGGTCGGCGAGCTGCTCGGCTATGGCGGCATGGCCGAGGTGCACCGTGGTCGCGATCTCCGGCTCGGTCGGGACGTCGCGATCAAGATGCTCCGCACCGACCTCGCCCGGGACGCGACGTTCCAGATGCGGTTCCGCCGGGAGGCGCAGAACGCCGCCTCGCTCAACCACCCCGCCATCGTGGCGGTCTACGACACCGGCGAGGAGACCGCGCCGACCGGTGAGACGCTGCCGTTCATCGTCATGGAGTTCGTCAACGGGCGGACCTTGAAGGAGGTCCTCGGCGCCGAGGGCCGACTGCAACCGCGCCGTGCGCTGGAGATCTGCGCCGACATGTGCGCGGCACTGGAGTTCAGCCACCGGCACGGGATCATCCACCGGGACATCAAGCCCGGCAACGTGATGCTCACCCAGACCGGCCAGGTCAAGGTGATGGACTTCGGCATCGCCCGGGCGCTGGCCAGCGGTGCGACCACCATGACCCAGACCAGCGCGGTCATCGGCACTGCCCAGTATCTTTCCCCGGAGCAGGCACGCGGCGAGGCCGTCGACGCCCGCTCCGACGTGTACGCGGGCGGCTGCGTGCTCTTCGAGCTGGTCTGCGGGCACCCGCCGTTCGTCGGGGACAGCCCGGTCAGCGTCGCGTACCAGCACGTACGGGAGACGCCGCCGACGCCGAGCGACATCAACCCGGACGTCACCCCGGCCGTCGACGCGATCGTGCTCAAGGCGCTGTCGAAGAACCCGCTGAACCGCTACCAGAGCGCTGGCGAGATGCGGGCCGACCTGCTCCGCGCCGCCGCCGGCCGGCCCGTGCTGGCCACCCCGGTGCTGCGCGAGGCGGAGACGGTGGCGATGGCCCCGGCCGGCGGTGGGGGCGGCTATCCGCCTTCCGGCCGTGGGCCGCAGACCGGGCAGATCCCGGCCCGGGTGGGCGACCCGCGTCAGCGCAAGGCGTCCTCCTGGCTGATCGCTACGTTCAGCGCGGTCGGCGTGCTGGCAGTGATCGCCCTGGTCGCCGCCCTGCTCTGGAACATGCAGCAGGACGAGGACCTGAAGTCGGTGCCCACCCTCACCGGTAAGACCCGGGAGGCGGCGATCACCGAGATCAACAATCTCGGTTTCAAGCCGCAGGTAGGCGACCCCGTCCTGGCAAATGACTGCACCAAAAACACCATCGCGAAGCAGAGTCCTGCGCCGGGCACCCGGCTGAAGCAGGCGGACACGGTGACCATCCAGATTTGCGACGGCAAGCCGGATGTGAAGATCCCCCCTGGCCTGGTCAACTCCCAGATCGAGAACGTGAAGACCCAACTTGAGGGTCTGGGGTTGACGGTCGAGGAGAAGAAGGTCGACAACCCCGCTCAGGAGGGGATTGTCACCAAGGTGACTCCGCCGTCGGGGACGACCGTGGCGCAGGACAGCAAGGTCGTCGTCGAGATCTCCCGGGGCAACGTCAACAAGGTGCCCAACGTGATCAACTCCACCCGGGACGAGGCCGCCGAGGAACTCCGCGAGGCGGGTTACAAGGTCCAGTTCCGCGATGGTGAAGAGGTGCCGGCCGATCAGGCCGGTCGGGTCCAGAAGCAGAACCCGGTGGGGGGCACCGAACTGGCCAGGAACAAGACGGTCACCATCGAGATTGGTATTCCCGAGCCGGAGACCGACCCGACGCCGACGGTCACGCCGACGACCACGCCGACGGGCACGCCGACCCCTCCCGGCAGCGGGGGCGGCATCGGTCTGCCGTTCCCACCCGCGCCGGGCCGGCCCCAGGACTAGGCCACCCGCGGGCATCGGCATGACGGAGACGGAAGCGTCCCGGGCCGGGCCGATACGGCGGTGGCCTCGCCGCCTTCGCCGCGTGGCCGTCTCGGGCCTCGTCGTGCTGGTGCTCGCCAGTTCCCCGTGGCTGTGGACGACGCTCGCCGCACACGGCCACCTGTACACCGCTGCCGACGCGCCGGCCGCCGACGTGGTGATCGTGCTCGGCACCGAGGTGGCGGCCGATCGGCAGCGGCCGGGTGACCGTCTCGCCGGCCGCCTGGACACCGCCGCCGAGCTGGTGAACAGCGGGCGGGCCAAGGTAGTCCTGGTGTCGGGCGACGGCGGTGGCGCGTCCGGCGACGAGCCGGCGGTGATGACGACGTACCTCGCCGAGCGCGGCGTTGAGAGGCGTCGGGTGGTGGCCGACCCGTTCGGCCTGGACACCTACGACAGCTGCGCGAGAGCGCGCGAGGTGTACGGCGTCGAGCGGGCCCTGATCGTCACCCAGTCGTACCACCTGTCCCGGGCGGTGACGCTGTGCCGGCAGCTCGGCGTCGATGTCGACGGGGTGACCGCCCACTGCGACGGCTGCGGCGCCGCCCTGCTCGCCGAGAAGTCGGTTCGGGACTACTTCGCCAGTGGCAAGGCGGCCTGGGACGCGGTACGCGACCGACCGCCTGCGGTGCGTTCGCCCGTGAGTCCCGCGGTCGAGGACGCGCTGCGGGGCTGACCCGGCCGGTGCGGGGTCCCGATGATCCGGTGACCGTGCTCTGACGTCCGGCCCTCAGGCGGTGGCGAAGGCCGCCCGACGGCGGGCGTCCACCTCGGCGGCCAGCGCGGGCGCGCGCTCCAGCGCCTCGGGGTGACCGCAACTGGCCAGCCAGTTGGCCAGCATCAGGTGACCGCCCTCGGTGAGCACCGACTCCGGGTGGAACTGGACACCCTCGATGGGCAGTGTCCGGTGCCGCATCGCCATCACCACGCCGGATCCGGTCCAGCCGGTGACCTCCAGCTCGTCCGGGAGCGTCTCGGGCAGCACGGCGAGCGAGTGGTACCGGGTGGCGGTGAACGGGTCGGGCAGACCGGCGAGTACGCCGACCGAGTGGTGTCGTACCTCGGAGGTCTTGCCGTGCAGCAGCTCGGGGGCGCGTGTCACTGTCGCCCCGAAGGCTTCGCCGATCGCCTGATGGCCGAGGCAGACACCGAAGATCGGTAGTTGGCCCGCGTACTCCCGGATGACGTCGAGGCAGATGCCGGCCCGGTCCGGGCTGCCCGGCCCTGGTGACAGCAGGATGCCGTCGGCGCCAGCAGTGCCCACCTCGGCGACGTCGATCTCGTCGTTGCGGCGGACCTCGCAGTCCACGCCGAGCTGGCCCAGGTACTGCACCAGGTTGAAGACGAACGAGTCGTAGTTGTCGATCACCAGGACGCGCATGGTCACCTGCTCGGGGAGGGGGGCGCGGGGTTGTTCTGATCGGTGTCGTACGGCAGCTCGTGCTCGTCGCCGGCCGGCGTCTCCCCCGTCACCGGGTCGCCGCCGCCCGTCTCGGCGGGTACGCCGGACTCGACCTGCACGTCGTCGAAGGGCAGCAGGGGTTCGGCCCACGGGAAGGCGACGTACCACAACAGGGCCACAGTGGCAGCCACCAGGAGCACCGAGCCGGTCAACTTTCCGACCACGCCGAACGGCAGCTTGCGCCAGATGAACGCGTACATCGGGTCAGCCTCCCAGCTCCGCCGGGCGGCCCGCTGACTTGGGTTGGGTGCGGTCCAGCTCGGCGTGGATGATCAGGCGCTGGTAGTTGTCGAACTTCGGGTTGCAGGTGGTGAGGGTGAGCATCCGCTTGGTCGCCTTCTTGTCCGGTTCACCGGGCACCGGCGCCACCACCTCGACCTGGGTCGGCCGGACGATCCGGGACTGCGACACCCGGTAGACGTACCAGTCGGTCTTGCTCTCGACCACTATCGGGTCGCCCTCATTCAGCTCGTCCAGCCGCCAGAAGGTGGCCCGGTTGCGGTGGCCGGCGACGGAGAAGTTGCCCACCTGGCCGGGGAGCGCACTGGTCGGGTAGTGGCCGGGGGCGAAGCGGATGTCCTGCTGAGTGACGCCCTCGACGACGACCCAGTTCTTGTCGAGCTTGGGGATGTAGAGGCCCGCGAGCGGCTTTCCGCGTACCGGCGGGGACGGCTTGACGCTCGGGCCGACCGACGGGGCCACCGTCGGGTCGTCGGTCGGGCCCCACTCCTGGACCAACTGGTTGTTGAGGTCGTTCTGGTGGGCGTCGACGATGGCCGACTTGCCCCAGACCTCGTAGCCGGCGAATAGCAGGACCACCAGACCGAAGGTGATCAGGATTTCGCCGGAGACGCGGACGCCGGTGCGCAGTCGCGAGCCGAACGACGGGCGGGTCAGCTCGGAGTAGACGCTCTTGTAGCCGTCGCCGGTCTGGTGCGGCCGGAGTTGCACCACCCGCTCGCCGCGTCGGGGTTGGGGAGGGTCGGCGGGGTTGGCGCCGGTCGGCTCGTCCGGGACGGCGGTGCGGGGGACGGCACCCATCAACGCGGTCGAGTCCATTGTCGGCGGCCTGGTGGCAGGAGTGGTGGGCACTGCCGGAATCAACGCGGTGGCGGCCGGGTCGGCGCCGCGATCCCCGCCAGCGCTCGGCGGGACCCGGCCCGGCCCGGTCGGCGGGAAGCCTTCCGGCCCGGCCGCTGCGACGCGCTCGGGGGCGGCCGGGGAGACCGGGGTGGCCGGAGAGCCGGTGGGTCGGCCGGGACGGGCGGTGACCTGCGCAATGTACGCGGTCGGCGAGTCGGCCAGCGGCGGCGTCGAGGGCCCGGAGGAGACAGGCCGGCTCGGCGTGCCGGAGGCCGCCGGCCGGGTCGGCATCGGCATCCCGCCGGGCGTGGCCGGGCGCGTCGGTGCGGCACCCGGTGGGTTGCCGGTGGACGGCGGGCGGGTCGGTCCGGCGCCGGGCGCTGTCGGTCGGGTGGACGCGGCGCTGGGGGCGGGGGGTCGGGTCGGGGCGTTGCCGGGGGCAGCGGGCCGAACCGGGCCCTGGTTGCTGGCGGTCGGTCGGCCGGCGGTGCTCGCGGGGGGAACCCCGGCACCGCCGTGCGAGCTCGGCCCGGCAGCCGCGCTGCCTGGCCAGGGCGGCGGCGCTTCGGCACCCGGGCGGCCCGGGGTTCCGGTCGGCTCGGGTCGAGTGGCGCTCGGCGGCGGCTGCTCGGCGCTCGGCGGCTGCTGGGTTCGTGGCGGCTGCCCGGTTCGTGGCGGCTGCAGCACCGGCTCGGGCCAGTTGATGGCCGGGGTCGGTCGGTCCGGTGCCGACTCGGGCCGGTCGAACTTGGGCAGGAAGGCGGTCGGCTCGTCGGTCTGGTCCCGGTGTCGCCCGTCGCGTCGCTCGTCCGGCCCGCTCACTTGGGCACCGTAGCCGAGCGTAGGGCGGTGGAATCCTCGAATGCGGGAACTCGCACCGTGGAGACCGTCTCGTTGTAGCCAAGCTGGTAGTCGTCGACCGCGTCCTTGAACAACCGGACTCCCTGAGAGCTGGCGAGGGCCTGCTGGAGGGCAGCGGGATCGCCGATCGCTACGATCTTGAACGGTGGGGAGTACACCCGGCCGTGCAGTAGCAGGGTGTTACCGACGCAGCGTACCGCGCTGGTGGTGAGCACGCGGACATTCATGATTGACATGGCCTCGGCTCCGCCTGCCCAGAGCGCGTTGACCACCGCCTGTACGTCTCCCTGATGCACCACCAGGTCGTCGTTGCTGGCGTCCGACTGCGTCTGGTCGAGCTGGGGCGCATCGTTCAGCTCGACTGTGACCCCGGGCCCGCTGAGGGCGGTGAACCCGGCGTCCTGGACGCTGCCCTGGGCGCGATTCTGCTGAGCCTTGATCGGGGCGTCCGACCCGGCGAGTGTGTTGGTCCGTTGCTCGACCTCGCCGCGCAGCGTGGCGGCGCGGCGCTCGCTGGCGGCGACCTGTTCGCGGCGGTCCTCGATGAGCTGGTTGAGCTGGGGGCGCCGGTCCTCCCGGAGAGCGGTGCCGCCCGCGGTGGTCGCGGTGGTGGTGAAGAGCAACCCGGCCGCCGCGGCGATCAGGGGCACCCCGATCGACCAGCCCGGACGGCGTTGGCGCGGTCGCCGGGGCAGCAGCCCGGCGGCAGCCCGTCGGAGGACCTTCTGCCAGGAGGTTGCGCCGGATGTGTACTCCACCGAGCGTTCCTTCCGCGTGTCGGGGATCGGTCCGTGCCGGCTCGGCCGGTGATGCGAACAGTCCCGCCTCTTTCGGTCACTCCGTGCACCGGCCTGACCCCATTCGTGGTCCAGGCGGCCAATCGGGACTACGCTAGCTCTCGAACATTATTGGCCATGGACCGTCGCCCCCGCGCCCGGTTGTCAGGCCGGACGAGGTCGTCACCCCTCTGGAGAGCGCCGTGCCCAAGTCTCAGGTCCGTAAGAAGAAGGTGTACACCCCGCCGACGGACGTCCGTCCGACGACGGCGTCGTCGTCGTCGTCGCGCAAGCCTAGCCCGGTGTGGTTGCCGATCACCGCGGTCGCCTTGATCGTCGTCGGGATCGGCTGGCTGGTGCTCTACTACCTGTCCGAGCAGGAGTACCCGGTCATGGCGTGGGGTTACTGGAACCTCGCCGTCGGCTTCGGTGCGATGGTCGCCTCGCTGGCGTTGCTCTCTCGCTGGCGCTGATCCGAGCAGACCGTCGCGTCGGCGGTCCCACGTCACCCCGTCGAGCCCCTGCCCAGCAGGATCGGGTGGGGCCCCCTATGGTGTGCGCAGGCAGCGCGGCCTACTGCGAGATGACTCACGTTACCGCTGGGTAACCTTCGCGTAGGCTGCACTGCATGACCGAGCAGAGCGAGGTCATCAGGCAGCAGACCGGGGAGGCCAACTCGATGGGCAGCGTCCAGATCGTCACCACGATCCTCGCGGTCGCCATCACCGCCGTGGCGGTGTGGCTTGCGGTGCGTGCGGTCCTGAAGATGGTGGCAGTCATCCGGCTCGGGCAACCCGCGCCGGAGCGGTTCTCCGACAAGGTCGCCCGCGCCAGGACGATGCTGGTGGAGACGGCCGGCCACACCCGAATGCTCAAGTGGGGCGTGGTGGGCGCCGCGCACTGGTTCGTGATGGTCGGCTTCGTCGTGCTGTCGCTGCTGGTGCTCGAGGCGTACTTCGAGGTGGGCACCACCGACGGCGGTCTGCCGATCATCGGGCACTGGACGATCTTCGGTCTGGTCACCGAGATCATCGGGGTGCTGAGTCTGGTCGGCATCCTGGTGCTGATGGCGATCCGGCTGCGCAACCGGCCGACCCGCCCGGGCGGGCGGTCCCGGTTCACCGGCTCGACCATGTGGCAGGGCTACTTCGTCGAGTGGATCGTGCTGCTGGTCCTGATCTTCGGCTTCGTGATCCGGGGCTTCAAGGTCGCCACCGACCACTTCGAGTTCCCGTTCTGGGCCACCCCGGTCAGCCACGCGGTCGGTGCGGTGCTGCCCGACTGGGCGGACGGCGTCAGCGTCGCCGCGGCCATCAAGATCATTATTTCGATGACGTGGCTGATCGTCATCTCCCTGAACGTCACGATGGGCGTCGCCTGGCACCGTTTCCTGGCGTTCCCCAACATCTTCTTCAAGCGGGAGCCGGCCAAGCCGGCCGGCTCCGGTCTCGGCGCGCTGCGCCCGATGACGAGCCAGGGCAAGCCGCTCGACTTCGAGGAGGCGGACCCGGAGAAGGACCAGTTCGGCGTCGCCCACGTCGAGCAGTTCAGCTGGAAGGGCCTCCTCGACTTCAGCACCTGCACCGAGTGCGGTCGCTGCCAGTCGCAGTGCCCTGCCTGGAACACCGGCAAGCCCCTGTCGCCCAAGCTGCTCATCCTGAGCCTGCGCGACCACGCGTACGCGAAGGCGCCCTACCTGCTGGCCGGCGGCGGCAAGGACCTGACCGGCGAGGAGAAGGCCACCCAGGCGCAGTTGGCCCACCTGGACGTGCTGGCCCTCGCAGAGGCCGACAAGCCGTTGATCGGCACCGCCGAGGAGGGCGGTGTCATCGACCCGGACGTGCTCTGGTCCTGCACCACCTGCGGCGCCTGCGTCGAGCAGTGCCCGGTGGACATCGAACACGTCGACCACATCGTCGACATGCGCCGCTACCAGGTGCTGATCGAGTCGAGCTTCCCCTCCGAGGCCGGCGTGATGCTGCGCAACCTGGAGAACAAGGGCAACCCGTGGGGCGCCCCGCAGAACACCCGCGAGGACTGGACCAAGGGCCTGGACTTCGAGGTGCCCCGGGTCGGCGAGGTGGACGACTTCGAGTACCTGTTCTGGGTCGGCTGCGCCGGCGCGTTCGAGGACCGGGCCAAGAAGACCACCCGCGCGGTGGCCACGCTGCTCAACGAGGCGGGCGTGAAGTTCGCGATCCTGGGCGAGGGCGAGACCTGCTCCGGCGACCCGGCACGACGGATCGGCAACGAGTTCGTCTTCCAGATGCTCGCCCAGCAGAACGTGGAGACGCTGAACGAGGCGTTCGAGGGCCGGGACAAGGCCAAGCGCAAGATCGTCGCGACCTGCCCGCACTGCTTCAACACGCTGGGCAACGAGTACGGGCAGCTCGGCGGCGAGTTCGAGGTGGTCCACCACACCCAACTGCTCGCGCACCTGGTCGCCACCGGCAAGCTCACGCCGGTGCAGCCGGTCGACGGCGGCGTCACCTACCACGACCCCTGCTACCTGGGTCGGCACAACCGCGTCTTCGCGGCCCCCCGGGAGGTCCTCGGCGACGCCATCGCGGGCGACCTGACCGAGATGCCGCGGAACAGCGAACGCTCCTTCTGCTGCGGTGCTGGCGGCGCCCGGATGTGGATGGAGGAGAAGATCGGCAAGCGGATCAACGTGGACCGCGTCGAGGAGGCCATGGCCACCGGGGCGAAGACGGTAGCGGTCGGCTGCCCGTTCTGCTCGACCATGCTCAGCGACGGGGTCAACGGCAAGGGCGCCGGCGAACAGGTCGAGGTGATCGACGTGGCCAGCGTGCTGCTCCGCTCGGTCAAGCCCGAGCAGCCGCAGGGCGGCAAGGAGACCGCGCCGATCGGCGGCTGAGACGCGTACCCCTGGGATTTGTTCATCGACGGCCTACTCTTGACGACGCTGTTGCCCCTGGTCGGCTTCGTAGCCCTGACCGCGGGCAACGCGTTCTTCGTCGCGGCCGAGTTCGCCCTGGTCACTGTCGATCGGGCGGAGATCGACCGGCGGGCCGCCGCGGGCGACCAGGCCGCCCTGACGGTACGCACAGCGTTGCGCGAACTTTCCTTCCAGCTCTCCGGGGCGCAGCTCGGCATCACCATCACCGCGCTGCTCACCGGCTACCTGGCCGAGCCGGCCCTGGCCCGGCTCTTCACCCCGCTGCTGCGCCCGCTGGCCGGAGACAGCACCGAGCGGCTCACCCCGTTCATCGCGTTGGCCCTGGCCACGCTGATCTCCATGCTCTTCGGCGAGTTGGTGCCGAAGAACGCGGCGCTGGCCCGGCCCATGCCGGCGGCACTGGCCACGGCCGGCCCGATGCACACCTTCTCCCGGACGTTCGGCTGGGTGATCCGGGGGTTGAACGGCTCGGCGAACCGACTGGTCCGGGCGCTCGGCGTGGAGCCGCAGGAGGAGTTGGCAAGTGCCCGCTCGCCGGAGGAGTTGGGCCTGCTGGCGGGTATCTCGGCGCGGGCCGGCGCACTGCCCACCGACACCGCGATGCTGTTGCGTCGCACCATCCGCTTCGGTGACAAGCGGGCCGCGGAGGCGATGACCCCCAGGGTGGACGTGGTCGCGCTGCGCGCCACCGCCACCGTGGCGCAGCTGCTGGAGCAGTCGCGGCGGACCGGGCGGACCCGGTTCCCCGTGTACGAGGAGACCCTGGACCTGGTGACCGGTGTGGCCGGCGTGCCCGACGCGCTGGGCGTGCCGCTGGCCGACCGCGCGTCGACCCGGGTCGGCTCGGTGGCCCGCGAGCCGGTGTACGTGCCGGAGAGCCTGAACCTGGACGGTGTCCTGGCCGCGCTGAAGGCGGCCGGGGCCGACCTGGCCATCGTGGTCGACGAGTACGGCGGCACGGACGGCGTGGTGACCGTCGAGGACCTCGTCGAGGAGTTGGTCGGAGAGATCGCCGACGAGTTCGACCCGGCGAGCGTGGACGACGACGGGTCGGCCGAGCTGACAGTTCCGGGCGGTGAGCGCACAGTGCTGGTCGACGGTGTGCTCCGCTCCGACGAGTTGGCCGAGCAGACCGGTTTCCGGCTGCCTGAGGGGCCGTACGAGACGTTGGCCGGGTTCCTGATGGCCCAGCTCGGGCACATCCCGCTCGCCGGCGAGACGGTCGAGACGGACGGCTGGGAGTTCACAGTGGTCGAGGTGGAGCGGCACCGGATCGAGCAGGTCCGGGTGTTGCGTCCGGCGGATCCGGACGACGATGACTGAACTGCTGGTGACAGTGCTGTTGCTGCTCGGCAACGGGTTCTTCGTGGGCAGCGAGTTCGCGCTCATCGCGTCCCGTCGGACGGTGATCGAGCCGCTGGCGGCCGGGTCGAAACGCGCCCGCTGGGCGTTGTCGGCGATGAACCAGATCCCCCTGATGATCGCCGGCGCGCAGCTCGGCATCACGGTCTGCTCGTTGGGTCTCGGCGCGATCGCCGAACCGGCGCTGGCTCACCTGCTGGAGCCGCCGTTCCACGCGGCCGGCCTGCCGGAGCGCGTGGTGCATCCGGTGGCGTTCGTGCTGGCACTGGGCATGGTGGTCTTTCTGCACACGGTCGTCGGTGAAATGGTGCCGAAGAACATCACGCTGGCCGGTCCGGAGGTCTCCGCGCTCTGGCTCGGCCCGGCGATGCTGGCATTCTGTGTGGCCACCAAGCCGTTGTTGCTCGCGATGAAATGGGCGGCCCGGCGGGTGCTCGCGTTCTGGCGGATCGAGGCGTCCGAGGCGGTGAAGACGGTGTTCACCGCCGAGGAGTTGGCCGGGTTGGTCTCCCAGGCGCGGACCGAGGGGCTGCTCGACGCGGAGCAGCACGCGCGGATCACCGGCGCGCTGGCCCTGCACGCCCGGACGGCGGCGGACGCGCTGCAACCGTGGTCGACGGTGGTGACGGTGGCCGAGGACGTGTCGCCGGCGTCGCTGGAGGTGCTGGCGACCCGGACCGGCCGGTCCCGGTTCCCGGTGGTGCAGCGGTCGACCCGTCGGGTGTTGGGCTTTGTGCACGTCAAGGACGTGCTCGGGTACGCCGGGCAGGGCCGCCGGTCCCCGGTGCCGGCCGACGTCTACCGGCCGCTGGCGGTGGTGCCGCCGGACCGTACGCTGGCCGACCTGCTGCTGGCGATGCGTCGCGAACGGCGGCACATGGTGCTGGTCAGCGACGGGCGAAAGCCACTCGGTGTGGTGACTCTTGACGATGTATTGACTGCAATCGTTGGGTGATGGACCAATACCCTTGGTGTGCAAGCGGTTGCACGACAGTGATGGTTACCGCCCTCGCCTTGATTACCGCCCCGAGCTTCCCTAATGTGGGGCACCGACCGCTGTGGGTCGTCTGCCTCGGCCCTTCCCTCACGCGAGGCGCCCGGCGGTCGGTTGCAAAGGAGTCGGTGCCGGTGGCAACCATGCCCCCTCATCGTCACGACCTGTTTGCGTCTGCTCGCTCTGGTGGCCTGCGCCGCGTTGCGCACCGGGTGCTCGTCCTGGTCGCCGCCGCGGCGGTCGGCGCCGGTCTGCTGACCGCGCCGGCACATGCCGCGCCCACGGTCGACGAGATCGAGGCGCAGATCGACAAGAAGTGGGAGCAGTTGGAGCCCACCATCGAGCAGTACAACAAGGTCCGGGCGCAGCTGAAGGTCAACCGGCAGAAGTCGGCGAACCTGCAGAAGAAGATCGAGCCGCTGGCGCTGCAGAGCGAGCTGGCGCTCAACCGGGTTGGCGACCTCGCCTCCCGCTACTACATCTCGGGCCCGTCGCACGACATCGGCGCGCTGCTGGTCAGCGCCAAGCCGGACACGCTCACCGAGCAGCTCACCATCCTCGACCGGCTCGCTTCGCAGGAGCGCAAGGAGGTCGAGGGTGTGCTGGCCGTGCGGGCCAAGTACGACGGCGAGAAGCAGAAGCTGGACGCGCTGATCGTCACCCAGACCAAGCAGCAGAACGAGCTGGCGGCCAAGAAGAAGCAGATCGACGGCGAGATCAAGCAGCTCGAAGCATCGATGCCCAAGACCACGGTCAAGACCGCGGCCTGCCCGACCATCAACGGTGTGGTCAACGAGGCGGCCCGCACCGCGATCAAGACCGCCTGCGGCAAGGTCGGCAAGCCGTACGTCTGGGGCGCCACCGGCCCGAACTCGTTCGACTGCTCGGGGCTGACCCAGTACGCCTACAAGGCGGCCGGGATCTACCTCACGCACCACACCGGTGACCAGTGGAACGAGGGCAAGGCCGTCTCGCGAGCCGACGCTCGTCCCGGTGACCTTGTCTTCTTCTTCTCCGGCCTGAGTCACGTCGGGCTGTATCTGGGCAACAACACCATGGTGCACGCGCCACGTGCCGGTAAGCCGGTGCAGGTGTCCAGCATCAACACCATGCCCGTCGCCGGGTTCCGCAGACCTGGCTGATCCACCTCGCGCGACACGACGGCCCCCGGTCACCGACCGGGGGCCGTCGTGGTTCTCAGCGGGGGGCGCCGACCGGGGACGGCAAGAGCTGCACGTCGGCGAGGTCGACGTACATGATCCGGTGGCCGAACTGGATCTGCGCGTACCGGTTCTTGCCGCGAATCACCGTCCAGTCGCCGGGCGAGGAGCCGTCGAACGTGCTGGCCCGGTAGTACTCGCCGGCCAGCACCGCGCCGACGGCGTACCGCTGCCCGGCGGCCAGGGTGTACTGGAGCGGCGAGATCGCCTGGTAGGGCACCCCTTCCGGGTACGCGGACTGCTCCGGGTACGCCCTTCCGTAGACCGGAACGGTGGTCCGTCCGGGCTTCGGCGTGGCCACGACGCCGACGGTCCAGCTGGCGGTCGGCGCGGACGACGGGTTGTGGAACCAGGCCCGCTGCCCGAGGTACCAGATCGCCGTCCAGTCGCCCTGCCGTCCGGCCAGCGCGTACGTCTGCCCGGCGGACGCCCGGGCTCCGTGGTCCGACACCGCCATCGTGTTCGGGCTGCCGTCCGGGCGGAGCGCGACGTCGTTGACCAGCGGCGCGTCCGCGGACGGTGCGCTGCGCAGCACCACCGCCGAGGAGCCGCGTGGCGCGCAGGGCACGCCCGGGGTGACGCAGCCGGTGAACGCCGGCTGGTTGGTGGTGTGGTCCGGGTCGATCCGGACCATTCCGGTGGCCGGGGTGCCGGTGTCCAGTCGAGGTGCGTGCAGCAGGTCGAAGTAGTGCGTCCAGTCCCAGTACGGGCCCGGATCCCAGTGCATTCCCCGCACAGTCGAGGGGATGGTGCCGGGCACGTTGTCGTGGCCGATGATGTGCTGGCGGTCCAGTGGGATGCCCAGTCGCATCGCCAGGTACCGGACCAGCTTCGCCGAGGTCCGGTACATCGCCTCGGTGTACCAGGTGCCCTGCGCCGCGAAGCCCTCGTGTTCCAACCCGATCGACTTCGCGTTGACGTACCAGTTGCCGGCGTGCCAGCCGACGTCCTTGGTCTTCACGTGCTGGGCGATGTGCCCGTCGACGGAGCGCAGCGAGTAGTGCCAGCTCACGTAGGTCGGATCCTGGACCAGTTGCAGGGTCGTGGCCCAACTCGCCTCGGTGTCGTGGATGACGATGTACTCGATCTTCTGCCGCGCGGGCCGGTCGGAGAGGTCGTGGTTGCCGTAGTCCCCGTCGCCGAACGCCTCGTAGGGCGCCGGGATCCACTCGCAGGAGATGGTGCGGGGGCACTCCACCCCGTCCGGGCGGGCCAGCCGGCGCAGGCCCAGCCGGTCCAGCCAGGAACGCTCGGGCCGCACCGCGCGGGCCGGCAGGGTGATCCGCTGGCCGTCGTCGGTCACCCGGGCTTCGCCCGCGCCGATGGTGGTGAAGACCTCGTCGGCGAAGGCCGCCGCGGCGTCGGCGCTGTCCGCGCCCGAGTAGCGTGCCACCGCGCCGTACCAGGCCGCCGGGTCGGTGTCCGCGCCGACCGGCGCGCCCAGATCCCTCTGGTACGCGCTCAGCAGCGCGGCCCCACCCCGGATGTTGAGGCCCGCGTCGGTGCGCAGTGCCTCGGGGGTGGCGCCGGTCAGCGTGGCGGCGGCGTCGACGGTCTGCAACGCGGCGGTGGATGGCGCGGGTGCCTCGACCGGCCGGGGCGCGGGTACGCGGGCGGTGCGGGAGTCGTCGCCGCGTGGGTCCTCGGCGCCGGCGTCGTGGTGGCCGCGTCCGGGTAGGGCGGCCACGTGCCGCGCGTCGGTCAGGTGCATCGGACCGTAGCCGCCACTGGTGCTCGGTGTACCGGCGTTGGTGTCCCAACGGGACTCCAGGTAGGAGACGCCGAGCAGCACGACGGCCGGCACGCCGTACTCGGTGGCCGCTGCGGCGTACTGCTGCTGGCGGTCGGTGGTGGGCGCTGCGGCGGCCGGGCCGACGGAGAGTGGCACAGTGGTCGCGGCGGCGACCACTGTGGCGGCGAGCAGCCCGCGCCAGCCGGTCGACAGGGTTGGATGGTGCATCGAACCCCCTAGATTCTCGCGGAGTGAGGTCAGGTCACCATCGCGCCGTCCGGGAGGTCGCGTCAATACCTTTCTATCTATCGAAGTGGATGGAAAGAATTCTTCACACACGGTCGGTTACCTCGTTCAATCCGTACGGAGTGTCACTGCCGCACGGGTTGCGGATCGGTAACAGACGTCTCTACTCTGGTCATTTGTTGGCCCGACAGCAGCTCCGCCCAGCCCGGGCGGTAACGGACCGACACCGCCGAGTCGTTTCCGAGCGAACCGGGGACCCAGGTCCCTCGGGGTGAATCCGCAGCCACTGCGGTAGGGCGCCGACTTCCCGCCCGAACCCGTCAGCTAACCCGGTAGGCGGTCAGGAAGAAGGAGTACGGAACCCGGTGGCACTCCATGCCCCGCGGCCGTCGTCCGAGCGGTCGGCATCAGCCGGCCCGGCGTCGATCGTGCCGCGCCCACGCTGGTCCCGCTTCACCACCGCACTCGCCGCGCTGGCCGGCATCGCCGTCGTTCTGACCGGCAGTGCCACGGCGGCCCACGCCGACCCGTCCGTCGCCGAGATCGAGCGCCAGATCGACGCCGACTGGAACAAGCTCGAACCGATCATCGAACGGCACAACGCCACCCGCACCGACCTCGCCGCGAAGCGCAAGCAGACAGACGCGCTGGCCGCCCGGATCACTCCGCTCGAGCGCCAGGTCGACGCCGCGATGAACAAGGTCAGCGCCCTGGCCGTGCGCGCCTACAAGGGTGAGAACGTCTCGACAGTCAACGCGGTGCTGGGCAGCCGGTCGCCCAGCGAGGTGGTCGGCCAGCTCGAAATGCTCGACCGCTTCGCGCACAACCAGCAGAAGGACGTACGCCAGGTGGCCGACCTGCGCGACCAGCTGGCCGCGCAGAAGGCGCCACTGGACGAGATGGTGGCCCAGCTGACCCGCACGGAAGCTCAGCTGGCGGCGAAGAAGAAGCAGATCAACGACGAGATCGACCGCCTGCAGAAGCTGCGCCTCAAGGTGTACGGCAGTGGCGGCGGCGGTCCGCTGCGCCCGGCACCCTGCCCGGGCAGCTACCCCGGCGGCGCCGCGGGCACCGCTGTCAAGTTCGCCTGCGCGCAGATCGGCAAGCCCTACGTCTGGGGTGCCGAGGGCCCGAACTCGTACGACTGCTCCGGGCTGATGCTGGCCGCCTGGGCGAAGGCCGGCGTGTCGCTGCCGCACAACGCCGCCGCGCAGAGCCGGGTAACCAAGAACGTCAGCAAGGGCGACCTGCGCCCCGGCGACCTGGTCTTCTACTACAGCGACATCCACCACGTCGGCATGTACGTCGGCGGCGGCTGGGTGGTGCACGCCTCGCAGGCCGGTCAACCGGTCAAGATGAAGAAGGTCGACGACGGCCCGATCCACAGCTACGGCCGTCCAGGCTGACCCCGAGTGATCGAAGGGCCCGTCGCGATCCGTCGCGGCGGGCCCTCGTCGTCTCGGGGCCAGCTGCTGAACCTCAGCGGGTGGGCCAGGTCCGCCAGTGCTGCCAGGCGCGGCTGGGTGTCGGCCCCCGCTGGCCCTGGTAGCGCGAGCCGTAGACCACCGAGCCGTACGGGTGCTCGGCCGGCGAGGAGAGCCGGAAGATGCAGAGCTGCCCGATCTTCATGCCCGGCCAGAGGGTGATCGGCAGGTTCGCCACGTTCGAGAGTTCCAGCGTCACGTGACCGGAGAAGCCCGGGTCGATGAAGCCGGCAGTGGAGTGCGTGAGCAGCCCGAGCCGGCCCAGGGAGCTCTTGCCCTCCAGTCGGCCGGCGAGCTGGTCACCCAGCGAGATGACCTCCAGCGTCGAGGCGAGCACGAACTCCCCCGGGTGCAGCACGAACGGCTCACCGTCGGGGACCTCGACCGCCGAGGTCAGGTCGTCCTGCTGCATCGCGGGATCGATGTGGGTGTAGAGGTGGTTGTTGAAGACCCGGAACAGCCGGTCGAGTCGGACGTCGATGCTGGACGGTTGGACCAGGGTGGGCTCGAACGGCTCCAAGCCCAGCGTGCCGGCCTTGATCTCGGAGACCAGGTCGCGGTCGGAGAGCAGCATCGGACCACCATAGCCGCGCTGCCAAAAGTGGCCGGATTCGGTGCCGGTGACCAGCGCGTCGAGGTCGCTGCTCGTACATTTGTTCGATAGAATGCCCACATGGCTTCCTGGTCCGAATTCGCCGCCGACGAGCCCCGACTCGCCGACGGGATCCGCGTTCTCCTCCAGCAGTACGGGCCGGGCTTCGGCTATCTGGCCACGGTCCGCGCCGACGGCGGGCCCCGCGTCCATCCGGTCTCCCCGGTCATCACCGCCGAGGGGCTGTTCTGCTTCATCATCGACTCGCCGAAGCGCCGCGACCTCGAACGTGACGGCCGTTACGCGCTGCACTCGTTCCCGGCGGAGGAGAGTGACGACGAGGCGTACGTGGCAGGGCGCGCCCGTCCGGTGACCGATCCGATCCGGGTGGCGCAGTTGGCGCAGAGCGCCCGGGCCGAGCCGCAGGTCGACTGGCGGCTCTTCGAGTTCACCGTCGACGTGGCCATGCTCACCCGCCGCGAGCAGCACATCGCCGGCATTCCGGGCCTCGCGCCGAGTCGGCCGGCCGTTCGGGTCTGGCTCGACCCAAACGCCCCGTCGGCGGTGGCCGCGCCCCTCGCCGTCCCGCAGGCGCGCCCGACCCGCCTCAGCCGTGACGTTCAGTGCACGGCCGCCTGACCACAGCTCAAAGATCATCAGTGCCGGCTCCGTACCAACGGAGCCGGCACCGCCGTACGCACCGGCCCGCCGCCGCCGAGATCAACCCGGGGTCGACCCGGGCGGAGCGGGGTGCGGACAGCTACGGCCTCCGGGGGTACCTGGGTGCACGGGCTCGACGACTCGGGTACAGTGGTGCCGCTTGCGGGTGTAGTTCAATGGCAGAACATCAGCTTCCCAAGCTGACAGTGCGGGTTCGATTCCCGTCACCCGCTCCACACCGAAGGCCCTGGCCAGGACGTGAGTCCCGGCCGGGGCCTTCGACGTTCACGGTCAAACCATCACGTGCCGTGCCACTAGCCGCTGCTTCGCCAGGTCGTCAGGTTGCCTCGAAGCCCCGGTACGTTCCGGACTCGTCGGCGGCGTCGGCGAACTCGGCGAAGTCCATGTTGGCGATGGTGAGGTTGGCTGAGACGTCCGCGTACCAGCGGGGCGGCACGCGGAAGGTGCGACCGGGCTCGCGGCTCAGGTCGACAGCGAGCAGCGGGCGTTCGACGTCGGTCATCGTGGCCGCGTCGGCCACGAACAGGTAGGTGAGCCAGTTTTCATCACTGATGGGGGCGTTCGCGTCGATCAACTGCTTGACGGTCGCCTCGCTGTAGGCGGGGTCGTCGACGAAGGTCGCGCTGTAGTAGCAGTCCCACCGGCGAAACTCTTCTTTGACGGCCTCCCAGGCGCCGTCGTCGGTGAAGTCGGTCCGGAGCACGAGCGATGCGAGGTCGTCGGGTTGCGGCAAAGGGGACACGACGAAGATCCTCCACGCCGCCAGGCCCTATCGGTAGTCGGCGAAGATTCGACGTTCCACGCCGTCGACGGTGACCGGGCCGCCGTGGGGAAGGATCCACTGTGGTCTGGTGTGACCGAATGGGACCCCGACGCAGACGACCGCCTCGGGGTTGTAGCGGGCCACCATGTCGACGACAGTGTCGCGCTGCTGCTCGCGGAGCCGTGCCCGATCCGCGGCCGGGGGCCGACGGGTGTGGTCGGAGACCGGCGGACGGGCGACCAGGACCGCGTCGACGGCGCTGAGAAGACCGCGTTCACCCAGTGATCGGACGATCCAGCCGACCTCGCGGGCGGGGAGAAGCTCCTCCGACGTCTCGATGATCAGCACCCCGCCGTGCAGGACCTCCGGGGGAAACGGGAAGCGTCCCGCCGTCAGGATCCACTGGATGACTTCCAGGCAGCCACCCCAGGTGGGGCCGGTGACTGCGCGCGGCGGCCCGTACCAGCTCCACGGCTCCGTCGGTTCGCGCTCGCCGAACGACGTCAACGCCTGCGGATCTGCCCAGTCGATGCCGATGTCCTCGGACTCACCCGGGTCGGTGATCTCCAGCCGTTCCCCGGTGAGTAACGCCGCTCGCAGCGACCGGACGTGGATGTCGTCGACGGCAGGCCCGGGGCCGAGGTGTACTTGGGAGGACCCGCCGTAGAAGCTGGCGATGCCGAGGCCCCAGAGCCAGTGGTGCAGGTTGGTGTTGTCGCTGGTGCCGAGGAACGGCTTCGGGTCGGCGCGGGCCAGGTCGGCGTCCAGGTGGGGGATGACGGTGATCTGGTCGTCGCCGCCGACGACGGCGAGAATGCCGCGTACCTGGGGGTCCGCGAAGGCGGCGTTGATGTCCGCCGCCCGCGCTGCCGCGCTCGCGCCCACCTGGCGGGTGGTGGGGTATTCGACCGGAACGAGGCCGGTCAGGTCGGCGAGCCGTCGCATGGCCTGCTCGTGGATCCCGGGATAGGCACCGGCCGCGGCGAAGGACGGTGAGAGCACCGCGAGGTGGTCCCCCGGGCGTGCCTTCCGAGGGCGAACAAGCTCATGCTTCATGTCGAGATCCAACAGGTGCGCCAGCCGGTGCGCATCTCATTTCGAGACGCGTTCCAGGAGAACCACGGGGATCTCCCGGCGTGCCAGTGGGCCGGGAAGGCGTGGTCGACCGCCGTCGGCGGAGCGGGCATCGGCGACACGGATGCCTTTCGTGTTCATGGCAGGATCTGCCAGGTGCAGGTCGGGATGCTTGGTCCATTCGAGGTTCGCACGGACGTCGGCACCGTCATCGACGTGCCGGGCGCGCGGCTGCGCGGGCTGCTGACCGCCCTCGCGCTCAGCCCGGGTCACGTGGTCCCGAAGGGGACCCTCGTCGACTGGATCTGGGGCGAACATCCGCCCAATGACGCGGTGAACGCCCTGCACCGCCTGGTTTCCCGGCTTCGGAAGGCGCTGCCGGAGGGGTCGATCGAGGGACAGACGGACGGCTACCGGTTGATGGTCGAACCTGACGTCGTCGATGCCGTACGGTTCGAACGCCTCGTCGGCCTGGCTCGCGATGATGAGGGCCCGCAGCGGGTACGACGGTTGCGCGAGGCCCTCGACCTGTGGCGCGGTGCGGCGATGCAGGACGTCGGTCTGGTCGACAGTACGGCGCTCGACGCGGCGGTCACCCGACTCGACAGGCTGCGTCTGACGGCCCTGGAGGATCGCTTCGACGTTGAGATCAGTCTCGGCCACGGTCCGGAGCTGGTCGCGGAGCTGACCGACCTGGTGGCCGCGCACCCGGTGCGGGAACGGCTGGTTCTCGGGTTGATGCAAGCCCTCGCCGCGAGTGGCCGCGACAACGAGGCGCTGCTCGTGTACCAGCGCACGAGTGAGGCCCTGGCCGACGCGCTGGGCGTCGACCCCTCGCCGGAACTCTCGGCGTTGCACGTCGCGCTCCTGCGGGGCGAGGTGCGGCGGCGCGCGGAGGGCCGGAAGACGAACCTTCGTGCCGAGTTGAGCAGCTTCATCGGCAAGGACGAGGCCGTTGCCGCGGTCGGCGCGCTCGTCGCCGAACATCGGCTCACGACCCTGATCGGGCCGGGTGGCTCCGGGAAGACCCGGCTGGCCACGGAAACCGCGCGCAGGATGCTCGACGACCTGCCGGACGGCGCCTGGCTGGTCGATTTCGCTGCGATCGGCGCGGACGGCGACGTGGTGCAGGCGACGCTTGCGGGGCTCGGACTCCGGGACGCTCTGCTCGGCGAGCCACCGAGCATGGAGTTGGTCGACCGGCTCGTCGCCGCGATCCGCGAGCGGGAGGCGTTGCTGATCCTGGACAACTGCGAGCACGTGATCGAGTCGGCGGCGGTGCTCGCTGACCGGCTGCTCGGGGAGTGTCGGCGACTGCGGATCCTCGCGACGAGCAGGGAGCCGCTCGGCATCACCGGTGAGGCGCTCTGGCCGGTCGCGCCACTGGCCCTGCCGGACGCCGACGCCGACGCCAGCGAGATCGAAACCTCTCCGGCTGTCCGACTGCTACGGGACCGAGCGGTCGCGGTGCGGCGGGATCTGGCGGTCGACGCCTCCACGCTGTCGACGATGGCGCGGATCTGTCGGGCGCTGGACGGGATGCCGCTGGCGATCGAACTGGCCGCCGCCAGGTTGCGCACCATGTCCATCGACCAGCTTGCCAGGCGGCTCGACGATCGGTTCCGCCTGCTGACCGGCGGCAGCCGTACTGCGTTGCCCCGGCACCGGACGCTGCGCGCGGTGGTCGACTGGAGTTGGGAGCTGCTGACCGACGCCGAACGGACGGTGCTGCGCCGGCTGTCGGTGTTCTCGGGCGGGGTGAGCCTGGAAGCGGCCGAACGGGTCTGCGCCGGCGACGAGGTCGAGCAGGATGACGTGCTCGAGTTGGTCACCGCGCTGGCCGAGAAGTCGCTGTTGGTCGCCGAGGGCGGCGAAGCCCCGCGCTACCGGATGCTCGGCACGATCAAGGAGTACGCCGTGCACCGCCTCGCCGAGGCGGGGGAATCGGACCTGGCTCGCCACGCGCATCTGGCGTACTTCACCGAACTGACCGAGACCGCAGAGCCGCAGCTTCGCCGCGCGGACCAGGTGAGATGGCTCACCACTCTCGAAGTCGAGCACGACAACATCGGTGCCGCCATGCGCGGTGCCCTCGCTGCCGGCGAAGCCCACGCGGCCATGCGGTTGGCCGCGGGTGCCGGCTG
Organism: Micromonospora sp. H61; assembly: GCF_018070325.1. GTDB lineage: Bacteria > Actinomycetota > Actinomycetes > Mycobacteriales > Micromonosporaceae > Micromonospora > Micromonospora salmantinae. The sequence continues at coordinate 68,134 of NZ_JAGPXY010000016.1, read as the reverse complement.
GTACTGGTGGCTCGGTGGCCACCGGACCGAAGGCATGGAGTTGATCACGGCGGCCACCGAGACGCCTGGTGAGGTCAGCGACGAAATCCGGGCCACTGTGTACGCGCTCGTCGTGCTCTTCATCAACTCGGGGCCTGGCGACGAGCACCAGGCGGCGGAGTGGATCCACAAGGCGTACGAGTTCAGCCAGCGCAGTAACGGGGGCCACCCGGGGACGGCACTCGTCGTCCCGCTGGAACGGATGTTGCGAGCGCCGGACGCGATCCTGCCCGCATGGGAACCGCTGCTGAACGACGAGGATCCCTGGGTACGCGCACTGGCCCGATTGCAACTCGGCAAGATGCGGATCATTTTCGGCCAGGACGGTCCGGAGGTGGACGAGTATCTCGTGGCGGCGCTCGCCGAGTTCCGGGCACTCGGCGAACGGTTCGGGATCTCATTCGCCCTGACCGAGCTGGCGGAGCTGATTGCCGTACGCGGTGAGTTCGTCGGTGCGTGCGAGCTCTACGAGGAGGCGACCGCGGTCGTCACCGAGGTCGGCACCGTCGAGGACATCATCCGGATGCGGTCCCGGCAGGCTCAGCTGTACTGGTTGCTTGGCGATGAGAAGTCCAGCGCGGCTGCCATGGCCGAGGCGCGGCGATGCGCGGAGCGGGTCACGTGGCCGGGTGCGTTGGCCGTGCTGGCTCTGTCACAGGCGGAACTCGCTCGCTGGAGTGGCGATGCCGAAGAGGTGGGCCGGCAGGTCGGTGTCGCGACGACCCTGTTGCGCGATGAGGCGAAGCAGGCGTACATCCGCGTGATGACGCACGACCTGCTCGGTTATGTCGCGGACGATCTCGGTGAGGCGCGCAGACACCACTCCTCGGCCTGCGTGGCGGCCGCCGAGACAGGGCACGCACCCTCGATAGCGCGGGTTATCGTCGGCGTCGCGGACCTGGCGCTGCGCCTTGACCAGTACGAGCACGCCGCCCGGTTGCTCGCGGCCAGCAGCGGTGTGCGCGGACGGCAGGATCATTCCCAGCCGGATGTGGCCCGGATCGAGCAGGAAGTACGGCGCCGCCTCGGCGAAGTGAGCTTCGCAGAGGCGGCGCGAGAAGGCAGTCGGACGGACTGGAACCGGTTGGTCGCTGTCACGCTCGCTTCGTGAACGTGGAACGCGCCCACAGGTAGCCGACGAGAGCAATGCCGACGCACCAGGCGAGGGCGGGGATCACGTTACCGCTGGACGGTGTCCCGTTGAGGAACCCGCGCAGAGTTTCGATGATCGGCGTGAAGGGCTGGTATTCCGCGAACTCACGCAGCCCGGGCCCCATCTTGTCCGCCGGCACGATCGCGCTGCTGAAGAACGGCAGCATGACCAGCGGTACGGAGGCCAGACCCGCCGTTTCCGGAGACTTCGCCGAAAGACCCAGGGCGACCGTGAGCCAGCCGGCGGCGAAGCCGAGCAGCACGATGATGCCGAGCGCGCCGAGCCAGCCGAGGAGGCTCGCCGACGGGCTGAATCCGAGCAGGAAGGCCACCCCGACAAGGGCCGCGATGGCGACCAGGTTGGTCAGCACGCTGGCGACGACGTGACCGGTCAGCACCGCACCGCGGGAGACGTGCATGACTTTGAACCGGTTGATGATGCCCTTCGTCATGTCGGAGTTCACCGCGGTCGCGGTGGCCCCCAGCCCGTAACAGACCGCCAACAGCATCAGTCCGGGAGTCGCGTAGTCGATGTAGTCGACCCCGACGTTGAAGGCGTCACCGAACATGTAGACGAACATCAACATGATCACGATGGGCATCAGGACCGCGTTGAACACCGAGGTCGGGTTTCGGGCGATGTGCTTGAAGTTGCGACGCAGCATGACGATCGAGTGGGACTTGGTGCTCATTTCGCGGAGACCTCCTGGGTGCGGCTGCCCGTCAGGGCGAGGAAAACGTCGTCGAGGTCCGGCGTCTGCACGGAGAACCCTTCGGCGCTGATCGCGTACTCGTCGAGCCGGTCCAGCAGGGCCCGCAGCGAGGCCGTGCCGCCATCGCTGGGAACCCGCAGGGCCAGTGCGTCGTCGTCCCGCGTGGAGTCGGTGAGCACCCGGGCGGCCGCGTCGAGTTCGGCGACGGTGGCGAACCGGAGCCGGACGTGAGTGCCCGGGATCTGGCGTTTGAGCTCGTCGGGCGTGCCCTGGGCGACCAGGCGCCCCTGGTCGAGTACGGCGATCCGGTCGGCGAGCTGATCGGCTTCCTCGAGATACTGAGTGGTGAGGAAGATCGTCACGCCGTCGGCCACCAGGTCACGGATGATCGACCACATCGTGCGACGGCTACGTGGATCCAGGCCCGTGGTCGGCTCGTCGAGGAAGATGATTCGCGGGTCGCCGACGAGCGTCATCGCCAGATCCAGCTTGCGGCGCATACCGCCGGAATAAGTCGACACCGGCTTCTGTGCTGACTCCACCAGATCGAACCGCTCCAGCAGCTCCGTGACGACCCGCCTGCCGTCCTTGCCGGGAACCTGACTGAGATCCACCATCAGCTGCAGGTTCTCTTGGCCGGTCAGTAGCTCGTCCACCGCCGCGAACTGACCGGTGACACCGATTGCGGCGCGCACCGCCTTGGCCTGGGTGGCGGCGTCGTGCCCCGCGATGCGTACGGTCCCACCGTCGGCCTTCACCAACGTGGTCAGCACGTTCACCGTCGTCGTCTTACCCGCCCCGTTCGGACCGAGCAGGGAGAAGATCGTGCCCGCACGGACATCCAGATCGATGCCATCGAGCACGACCTTGTCCTTGTAGGCCTTTCGCAGCCCGGAGACTGCAATCGCTGAACTCGTCATGCAACTACCATCGGCGGCTGGGCTGTCACCCCCCTGACATGGCCCTGACACGGCCACTGACACGGGTCTGAACGCATCGATTAACGGCAACGACAGTGGTAGTTCCTGCCGGGCCTCGGCACCGGCTAGGGTCCGGCGTGGAGGTGGTCCGTGTTCACCGAAGCCTTTCCGATCGTGACGACACCTGACCTGCCACGACTGATCGCGTTCTACCGGGACGTGGTCGGCTTCGAGCTGACCTACCGGTTCCCGGACGAGGGCGCCCCGGAGTTCGTCGCTCTGCGGCTGGGCAGCAGCGAGCTCGGCCTGGCCGCCAACCCGGAGGCTGGCGGGCCGGCCGACTCGCACCGCTGGGAGTTGTGCGTCTATGCCGACGACTGCGACGCAGCAGTGGGCGCGTTGCGTACGGGCGGGGCGACAGTCATCGAGGAGCCGGTCGACCAGCCCTGGGGTGAGCGGTCCGCGCGGGTCACCGACCCCGACGGCAACCGGTTGCTGGTGCTGGCCCGGCTCTAGGCGACCGTGCCGGGAAGGAGGTCGGTCATCGCCTCCAGAACAGGAGATGGGTGATTCCGCTGGGGCTGGGCACCGACTCGAGGTGGAAGCGGTCGAGCAGCTCGTCGGGGCTGTCCCACAGCCGCTCGCCCCGGTGAAGGTCGACGGGCGCGACGGCGATGTGCATCGTGTCGACCAGGTCGGCCTCGAGGAACTCGCGGATGATCGCCACCCCACCACCGAGGCGTACGTCCCGACCGGCGGCTGCCTGCTTCGCCTCGGCCAGTGCCTCGGCCGGGCTGACGTCGCGGAAGTGGAACGTCGTGTCGGACAGGCTGAACGACGGGCGCACGTGGTGGGTGAGCACGAAGACCGGCGTGTGGAATGGCGGGTTGTCCCCCCACCAGCCCTGCCACTCGTGGTCCTTCCAGGGGCCACGCTGGGGGCCGAACTTGTTGCGACCCATGATCTCCGCGCCGATGTTGCACTCGGCGTCGCGGGTCAGGTAGTCGTCCAGGCCACGGGTGCCGCCCGGCTCGGTGCGATAGACGAAGCTGGCGGTGGCGGCACGCCAGGAGAACATTGGGGTGGGGTCCGCGTGACCGAAGGGTCGTTCCAGGCTCTGCCCCTCTCCGGTCCCGAACCCGTCGCGCGAGACGTTGAAGCACTGCACCCGCAGTAGTTGTGGCATGGCATCTCCTCTCAGGTTTACGGGTCGGCGTCAGCTCGGCCCCCTCCCGGTGGGTGCCGCTCCCGGAGGGGTCGGAGCCGAACACGATGGCCCTACCGGGATGAAGTGTGACCCGTGTCACCTGCGGGCTCGGTCAGGAGCCAGGTCCCGGCGTGTTCCGGGTCGCGTGACCAGCGCATCCGGGCCCTCTCCTCCGGGCGAGGGCTCCAGTCCCGGTAGGGCGCGAGGGCCACCCGCCAGGCGATCACCGCGAAGAAGTAGAGGCCCGGGCCGACCAGCCAGAGCAGCGCGTCGCGTCGCCGATAGGAGGCGTACGGCGCGAGCCACGCGGTTGCCGCCATCGGCACCGCGACCGCGCTGAGGTCGGCCACCGGCCCGCGGCCGAACCGAGACTCGATCAGCTCGCGGAGGATGAGCGACGGAACCACCACCCCGACCAGTAACGCCACCGTGCGGATCAGGCGGAGCCGGCGGGTCCGATCCGGGGCTACGCGGGGGGCGGTTGCTTCGGCGGGCACCCCCGGAGGGTACGGGCTGGCCGCAGCGGTAGCTCCAGGACTGCCGGACGGCGATGGTGCTCCGAACGCTGGCCCGGTCCTCTGCTCAGCGTGATGCTGGGGGCGGAGGACCGGCCCGACTAGGGTGGCGATCATGCGGATTGGCATCGTGATCCTGCCGGACCAGCGGTGGGCGGAGTCGCAGCGTCGCTGGCGGCAGGTCGACGAGTGGGGCTTCGACCACGCCTGGACGTACGACCACCTGGGTTGGCGTGACCTGGTCGACGGCCCGTGGTTCGACTCGATGGCCACGCTGACCGCGGCGGCCACGGTGACCTCGCGGATTCGACTGGGCACCCTCGTGGCGTCGCCGAACTTCCGGCACCCGGCCGCGTTCGCCAGGCAGATCACCACTGTGGACGACGTCTCCGCCGGCCGCCTGCTGCTCGGCCTGGGCGCGGGCGGCATCGGCTTCGACTCGGCGGTGCTGGGTGGTGAGACGCTGCCGCCGCGTCAGCGGGTCGACCGGTTCGCCGAGTTCACCGAGTTGTTGGACCTGATCCTGCGGGAGGACGGCACCACCTGGCGTGGCGACTGGTTCGCCGCGGTGGATGCCCGCAACAACCCCGGCTGCGTGCAGCAGCCCCGGGTGCCGTTCGTGGTGGCCGCCAACGGGCCACGGTCGATGCGGTTGGTGGCCCGCTTCGGGCAGGGGTGGGTGACCACCGGCACCGGTGACGACAACGACCTGGCGGGTTGGTGGGCCAGTGTGTCGGCGCTGTCCGCGCGGATGGACCGGACCCTGGACGAGGCCGGCCGCGACCCGGCCAGCCTGGACCGCTACCTCTCGCTGGACGCGGCGCCGGTCTTCTCGCTCAGCAGCGCACAGTTCTTCGCCGATCAGGTCGGCCGGGCCGCCGAGTTGGGCTTCACCGACGTGGTGACGCACTGGCCGCGCGCCAGCAGTTGGTACGCCGGTGACGAGGCCATCCTGGTGGACGTGGCGACCCGGTTGCTGCCACAACTACGGGGCTGAGGCCGCCACACCAAGCCCTGGCTGAGACGGCCGGTCAGGTGCCGAGGTCGCCGCTGGTCACACCGCCCTCGCCGCCGGAAACCAGGCGGAAACGCAGGCAGACGATCGGGGTGTCGCCGTCGACCGGGGTGCCGAGCCGCGCCCAGTAGGTCGAGTGCCCGGCCCGCCACTCCTCGATCGAGCGGTCGCCCTCGCCCTCGGCGTGGGCGAAGTCCCAGGGCACGTCGGCGAAGCGGACCACCTCGACTCCGGTGATCTCCACGACGCCGGCCAGTGCGTTGTCGTCGTCGACAAGGGCCAGGCGTTCGCCGACGTGCTCCAACTCCTCGCCTTCTTCCGCGTACTCGGCGAGCCGGCCGGCCGTCGCGGTCTTCACACCGGCCAGCACCAGGGTGTTGAGGGTTGACCGCAACTCGCCGGGGGTGCCGAGGGCGAGGGCGCGCAGTTCACCGATCCGAGGCCACATCCTGCCGAGGCTAGGCCAGCGCGGGCCGGGTCGCCGCCGCAATACCCGTCGCCCCGCTCAGATCAGTTGGCCGGCGTAGCCGGGTGCGGTGAGGAGCCGCTCGTCAGCACTGGTCGCGTACGCGTCGAGGATCGCGTCGGCGAGCTTGACGACGTGCTCGTCGCCGTGGCGGGCCGCGCGGGCGAAGACCTCCGCCGGCGTCGCGGGGGTCACTGTCGGTGCCGCGATGCCGTTGGCCGGGGCGTACACGGAGGTCATGGCCGCCGTCGCGGCCCAGGCCGCGGCGAAGCTCGGCGCCCACAGACCCCTGTCGAGTGCCGGCAGGGTACGCAGCACTGCGGTCGGCGCGGTGACCGCGTGCACCAACATGACCGGCGCCGCGTGCCCGAAGCGCAGGTAGTCCAGGCCGGCCCGGTGCACCAGCGTGGTGAGCCCGCGCTCCGCCTCGGCCGGGCTCCGCACGGGGCGCAGCGTCGCGAGTGCCGGCTCCCATCGGGGTACGCCCGGCAGCTGGTCCAGCCGATCCCGGACGCCGCCGGTCTGGTCGTCGATCCGGGGCAGCCCGGCCAGCGCGGCCGCCACGTCGTTGTCGTCAGTGCCCGGCTGGTCCGTCTCGCCGGTGAGCAGCCGGTCGGTGCCGGGGATCGGCTGCCATCGGGCCGCCCAGTAGCCGAGGGCCTGGCCCAACTCGGTGAGCCGCTGTCGGTTCGCGTCGTCCGGGTCGAGCGCGCGTACGGCGTGCCCGACCCGGATCACACCGTGCGTGGCGCCGGCGGCGATGCCCGGCAGCAGCCGGGGCCACCAGGTGCCGAGCACCGCACGCCACGGGTGTTCGCGCAGTTGCCTGTCGAAGTAGGCCAGCCAGTCACCGGCGCGCTTCGGATCGCCCAGCGCTGACCGCCAGTCGTCGATCGGGTGCAGCCCTCGGGGCAACTCGTCGAGGCGGCCGAGGTAGTCGTCGAGCCAACGGTGCACCCGGTGTGGGTGCCCGTGTCGGACCAACGCCTCGACGGCCATCGGCCCGTGGTTGGACAGCCAGCCCTGATATTCGGGGCCGGTGTGGTGCAGCCGCTCGTACGCCTCGTCGAGAACTCCGTCGCTCATCCGCCGATCGTCGATGTTGAACCTCGCTTCAGGTCAAGCGGGCAGATCCGCGGCGTCGATCAGGCCGGTGATCCGTAGGTCGGCCGCGACCTCGGGCGGGCAGTCCACGGCCACCACAGCGGTGCCCAGCACCTCGGCGCCCCGCGCGGCGCAGATGTCGTAGAGCGCGCGTAGCTGCGCGCCGGTGCGCACCCAGTCGTCGACCACCAGCACCCGGTCGTCGGGGCCGAGGTGTCGGTCGCGCACGGCGAGGTCTACCCGTCGGCCCCGGTAGTCCGGTGGGCTCTGTGCCCAGGTGAGTGGCCCGGCCGGAAGTCGCCCGTCACCGGGCTTGTGGGCGGCCACGAAGCCGACTCCGAGGGCGGTGGCGGCCAACGGCCCGAGGAGGAGCCCGGTGACGGCCGGCGCGAGCACCACGGTGGGCCGGGCGGCCCGGTACGGCGCCACCAGGGCCGGCCCCAGCTCGGCCAGCACCGCCGGGTCACGCCACCAGCCGGAGATGTCGCTGACCAGGTGACTGGTGTCCGGGCCGGGGTCGATCCAGTGGAACAGGGCGGCCAGGCGTTCGGTCAGATCGGCGGGCATCCGCTCATCCTGCGGCACGGGCGGCGGGCGTGGTGGCACCCGGGCCACCCGGCCCACCCGGGGTCGGATGATCGGCTACACGTACCTGTGCAAATGCGGGCATAACATCATGATCACGTTGACTTCGGAAGTGCTTCTCTCGTTACGGTCCGACCCGGTTTGTTCAGACGACGAAAGGACCGGGCCGGTGGCAGGCAAGCACTCTCGTACCCGCATCTTCTCCTCGCCGGCGGGCATCGTGGCCACCGCGGCGGTCGGCGTCGCCCTCGCCGTCGGAGGCACTGTAGGTGCCGTGCAGTTGGTCTCCGGCCCCGACCAGTCGGGGCCGGTAGCTCTCGACCTCACCCCGACCACCGCCGCGAGCAGCCTCACCCCCAGCGCTCCGGCCGCCACCCCGAGCGTCAGCGCCTCGCCCAGCGTGACCGCCAGCCCGTCGGCGACCCGCTCGCAGCAGGCCGCCTCCCGAGGCAAGGAGCGCACCGCGTCGCCGAAGCCGAAGCCGACCGTCAAGAAGACCACGGCCGCGGCGAAGGTGCTGGACAGCGGTTCGTGCGGTGCCTCGTTCTACTCCGACGGGCAGCTCACCGCCAACGGCGAGTCGTTCAACCCCGACGCGCTGACCGCCGCGCACAAGACACTGCCGTTCAACACCAAGGTCCGGGTGACCAACCCGGCCAACGGCAAGTCGGTGACGGTACGGATCAACGACCGCGGCCCGTTCATCGACGGCCGCTGCCTGGACCTCTCCCGGGCCGCCTTCGCCAGCATCGCCTCGGTCGACGTGGGCGCGCTCACCGTCCGCTACGAGGTCCTCGGCTGAGCGGGACCGGCGACGCCGATTCGGCCGGCCGACTGGGCCGGCCGGACAGAACCTCCTCGGACGAGGGGTCAGGTTCATTCACCGGTTCACGTGGATCAGGCAAACTGTCCCTCGTACCCACGCGACTCCTCCAGTCGGGCCGTCGCCCGCTGAGCCCCGGATCCCGCGCCGGCCTCGGCGCGGCCCTCGCTCTGCTCGCGATCGTGTCGGCGGTGGAGGCGGCGGACGGCCGCAAGGTGCACTACGTCGCGCTCCTGGCGGCCGCGCCGGTCCTCGCCGCCGCCCTGGCGTCCTGGGTGGTGGTTCTGGGGGTGGGCGTCGCGGCGACGGTGATCGGCGCCGGCTTCGCGCTGGTCGCGCCGAAGGTCTCGTTGGTCACCTCGGTCAACGTTGTCGCGGTCGCGCTCGCCACCGGGATGGCCGTGGCGGTGGCGTGGGTTCGCCAGCGGCAGGCCGAGCGGATCGTCGAGCTGACCAAGCTCGCCGCGGTGGCCCAACAGGCGGTGTTGCGCCCGCTCGGGCCGCAGGTCGGCACGCTCTCGGTAGCGGGGCGCTACATCTCCTCCACCGCGACGGCCGAGATCGGCGGCGACCTGTACGAGGCGATCGACACGCCGTACGGCGTCCGCATGATCATCGGTGACGTGCGGGGCAAGGGTCTGGACGCGGTCCGGCTGGCCAGCATCGTCCTCGGTTCCTACCGGCACGTTGCGTACGAGCGGGCCGACCTGCGGGCCGTCGTCGCCGACCTGGACCGCGCGGTGGCCCGCAACGTCGGCGACGAGGACTTCGTCACGGCGGCACTGGTCGAGGAGCGTGGCGGCACCCTCACGATCGTCAACTGCGGGCATCCGCCACCGCTGCTGCTACGCCGGGGTGCGGTGATCCCGCTGGAACCGCCGGCCCCGGCGCCTCCGCTCGGGTTCATGCCGGTGGTCCGCCCCCGGGTCGAACGGCTGGAGCCCGGGGACCGGCTGCTGCTGTTCACCGACGGTCTCGGCGAGGCGCGGCGGGACGGCGAGTTCTTCCCGACCGCCGACCGGGCCTGGCGACTGCTCGGCCATGGCACTGTCGCCGACGGGCTGGCATCGCTGGAGACCGCCCTGGTCGAGTGGGTGCACGGTCGACTCGACGACGACATCGCGCTGGTCCTGATGGAGTACGTGGGCGCCCGTACCGGCGCGGCCGTCGCCGTCCCGAGCTGGGAGGTCGGCGCCGCCGAGAGCTGAGCGGCCGACCGCGTCCGCAGGTGTGTAATCGCCGTCACTTGGCTGATCCGCTTGTCGCTGCCTACCCGCGAGTAATACAGTCGGGGTTACTGATCGGTAACACCTGTCCGGAAGCGGGGCCAGCGAGCATGACCCACTACAAGAGCAACCTCCGGGATCTCGAGTTCAACCTGTTCGAGGTCTTCGGGGCGGACCGGGCGTTCGGCCAGGAGCCGTACTCGGATCTCGACACCGACACCGCCCGCAGCTTCCTCGCTGAGGTCGACCGCCTCGCCCGCGAGGATCTGGCCGCCAGCTACACGGACAGTGACCGCAATCCGCCGGTCTTCGACCCGGCGACGCACACCGCGCCGCTGCCGGAGTCGTTCAAGAAGTCCTACCAGGCATTCATGGAATCCGAGTTCTGGCGCCTGGACCTGCCGCCGGCGCTGGGCGGCACCAACGCGCCGCGCGCTCTCTGGTGGGCGCTCGCCGAGCTGGTGCTCGGCGCGAACGCGCCGGTCTGGATGTACGCCTCCGGCCCGTCCTTCGCGCACGTGCTGCACGTCGAGGGCAACGAGCGGCAGAAGAAGTGGGCCAGGCTCTTCATCGACAAGCAGTGGGGCTCCACGATGGTGCTCACCGAGCCGGATGCCGGCTCGGACGTTGGCGCGGGACGCACTCGGGCGATCCAGCAGCCCGACGGCACCTGGCACATCGAGGGTGTGAAGCGCTTCATCACCTCGGGTGAGCACGACCTGAGCGACAACATCGTGCACTACGTGCTGGCGCGCCCGGTCGGCGTGGAGGGTGTCGGTGGCCCCGGCACCAAGGGCCTGTCGCTCTTCGTGGTGCCGAAGTTCCACTTCGACGAGACCACCGGCGAGTTGGGCGAGCGCAACGGCGTCTACGCCACAAACGTCGAGCACAAGATGGGCCTGAAGGTCTCCAACACCTGCGAGGTGACCTTCGGCGAGCACGGCGTACCGGCCAAGGGCTGGCTGCTGGGCGACAAGCACGACGGCATCCGGCAGATGTTCATGATCATCGAGTACGCCCGGATGATGGTCGGCACCAAGGCCATCGCCACCCTCTCCACCGGTTACCTCAACGCCCTCGAGTACGCGAAGAACCGGGTGCAGGGCGCCGACCTGATCCAGCAGGCGGACAAGACCGCCCCCCGGGTCACGATCACCCACCACCCGGACGTGCGCCGCTCGCTGCTGCTGCAGAAGTCGTACGCCGAGGGTCTTCGCGCTCTGGTCCTCTACACCGCCACCTGGCAGGACAAGGTCGCGCTGGCCGAGGCTGCCGGCGACGAGAAGGCCACCAAGCTGGCCAAGCGGGTCAACGACCTGCTGCTGCCGCTGGTCAAGGGCGTCGGTTCGGAGCGGGCGTACGAGATGCTCGGACACGAGGCCCTGCAGACCTTCGGTGGCTCCGGGTTCCTCCAGGACTACCCGCTGGAGCAGTACGTCCGCGACGCCAAGATCGACACCCTGTACGAGGGCACCACCGCCATCCAGAGCCTCGACCTGATCTTCCGCAAGATCGTTCGGGACAACGGCAAGGCCCTGCTCGCGGTCTCCGGCGAGATCCAGGAGTTCATCTCCTCCGAGGCGGGCAACGGCCAGCTCAAGGAGGAGCGGCAGGCGCTCGGCAAGGCGCTGGCCGAGATCCAGAACATCCTCGGCGTGCTGACCGGCTGGCTGGGCGAGGCGCAGGGCGGCGACACCCGCGCGCTCTACAAGGTCGGGCTGAGCAGCCGACGGTTCCTGCTGGCGATCGGCGACCTGGTGGTCGGCTGGCTGCTCCAGCGGCAGGCCGACGTGGCGCTGAAGGCGCTGGCCGGCGAGGTCTCCGCCAGCGACAAGGCGTTCTACACCGGCAAGGTGGCTGCCGCCCGCTTCTTCGCCCGTGAGGTGCTTCCCCGCATCGGCGCCGACCGGCGGATCATCGAGGGTGCCGACCTCGACATCATGGACCTCCCGGAGGAGGCCTTCTAGGTCCTGTGCTGGGTCGCACCACCCGGCACTTGCCACGGCCGGTGGGGCTTCCGCCCCGCCGGCCGTCGCCGTCTCGGCCCGACGGCGGCACGTATTGGCCGAGCCCGGTCGGGTATGCCGCTGGCGTGGCGGGTAACCGTCGCGTGACCTCGAAAGGGAACGCCCAGAGCCACCGCACGGGGGAGTGCAGCGCACATGGGTGTAGGAAGCGGCATTTTTCTCATCGCGATCGGCGCGATCCTGACCTTCGCGCTGAGAGCCAACGTCTGGTGGATCGACGTACGCGCGGTCGGCTGGGTGTTCATCCTGGCCGGGCTGGCCGTACTGCTGACCACTGTCTGGTTCTGGCAGGACCGGCGCAAGAGGGCTCGAACCCTCATCGTGGAGGAGAACCGGCTGTCTCATCCGACGGCGATGATGCCGCCACCGCCGGACCCGCCGCCACCAACCGCACCGCCGTCCTGATCCCCGCACAACACGTACCCTGAGCCACCCGTCTGATCGGCGGGTGGCTCAGTCGCGTGCGGTGTGCCGAGCCGTGAGCGGCGCTCCCGCCCTGCTCAACTCCGACCAGCCGAGCGGGCAGCGGTGCACCGCAAGCTCGGCCGTGCGCAAACCCTCGTCGTCCACTCCCTCGGGGTCGAGGAGCGCGGAGAGCAGCGAGATGCCCGGATTGTGGGCAATGAGCAGCGCTGTGCGGGCCGCCGGATCCACAGTGCGGACCAGCGACAACAACTCCTCGGGGTGCGCGTCGTACGCACCCGGCTCATAACGGACGGTCGGGCGAGGACCGGTCGGGCCACCCTCCGGTGGTGAACCGGTCATCCCCATCGCCACCCCGTGCCAGGTCTGCCGGGTGCGTCGGGCCGTCGAGCAGATCACCACGTCGGGCAGCAGCCCCTGGTGCGCCAACCAGGCCCCAGCCGTAGCCGCGTCGGCGGTTCCACGTGCGCTCAGCGGCCGCTCCGCGTCGTCCGCCGCGTCGCTGCCCTGCTCGGCCTTCGCGTGCCGCAGCAACACCAGAGTCCGTGTGTCGGGGTCGGCGTCCGTCATGCCCCCAGCTTGCCCGATTGGCGATCTCTGCGCCTGGGTAAGTCGATGGATGCCGCACCCCTACCGACGGCCGCGGCGCGACGTACGCCAGGTTAGAGCCGAGGAGCGAGACATGGGCATTGGTGGCAGCATCTTCTTGATCGCATTAGGCGCGATCTTCGCGTTCGCAGTGGAGGCCGACCTGGGCTGGCTGGACCTGGCCGTGGTCGGCTGGGTACTGATGCTCGCCGGCGTCGCCGGCCTGCTCGCCACCCTCTACTTCTGGAACAGCCGCCGTCGCCCGGTGGTGGCGGCGCCGGTTCGCGAGGAGCGCGTGGTGGCCGACCGGGTCGTGCCGGTCCAGGACAACCAGGTCATGCAGGAGTACCGCGAGGTGCGTCGGCCGGGCCGACCGGTCTGATCCTCGCCCACACACTCCGGGGTCCCGCAGCGTCGCGGGGCCCCGGCTCGCGTCTGCGCCGGGACCGCCGGCCCCCACTACCCTTGCGGTGCGGGCCCGGTCCCGAAGCCGGTCGGGTCAGGCGAACAGCGCGAAGTAGATCGCGATGTGGTGACAGAGCGCCGCCAGCAGTGTGCAGGCGTGGAAGAACTCATGGTGGCCGAAGACGGTCGGCCACGGATTGGGTCGGCGCAACGCGTAGAAGACCGCGCCGATGCTGTAGATCGCGCCGCCGACGATCAGCAGCACCAGCGCGGCGACGCCGCCCCCGTGCAGGATCTCCGGCAGCATGGCCACCGCCACCCAGCCCAGCGCCAGGTAGAGCGGCGCGGACACCCAGCGCGGCGCGTGCGGCCAGACCACCTTGACCGCCACGCCGGCCAGCGCGCCGCCCCAGACCAGGGCCAGCATCACTGTGGCCGGCCGGGGCGCGAGCAGCATCGCGCAGAGCGGTGTGTACGTGCCGGCGATGAACACGAAGATCATCGAGTGGTCCATCCGGCGCATCACCTGGTAGCCGCGCTCTGACCACACGCGACGGTGGTACAGCGCGCTCGTGCCGAAGAGCCCGCAGACCGTCAGGCTGTAGATGAGGCAGCTCACCAGGGGTGCCCACCCCGGCCGGGTGGCGGCGATCGAGCAGAGCACGATGCCGCAGACCACGGCGACGAAGAAGGCGTACGTGTGTAGCCAGCCGCGCATCCGGGGCTTACCGATGTCGACCGGCTTCAGGCGAAGCGGGGCGGAGGTGGTCACCCAATCAGGTTACGGCACCGTAGGTTACTTGTAAGTAGTGGCGTTGGTGACACCCGGCACCGTCAACGTGAACACCGGATCGGCACGACATCGGCGAGGATGAGCGGATGCGGATCCGACAGGTCGGGGCGCACGCCCTGCTACTCGACTGCACCGCCCCCGCCGACACCCCCGAACACGTCGCCGACACCCCCGAGGCCGCGTTTGTCGAAGCGTGGCGGGCCGAGCTGTGGCGGCGTCGGGAGCGGGGTGACCTGATCGCCGTGGAGATCGTGCCGGCGGCCCGGACCGTGCTGCTCGACGGCCTGCCCGACCCGACCACCACGGCCGATCAGCTGACCCGATGGGCATCCGCCGTCACCGCCGCGATCACCCGCCCCAACCAGGCCCACGCCCACGCCAAAGACCACGCCGACGCCCAGGACCACAACGCCACAGCCGGAGACGCAGCCGACGGCGCGGCGGACGTGGTCGTACCGGTCACCTTCGACGGGCCGGACCTGCCGGCGGTGGCGGAACACTGGGGCGTGGACGTGTCGGCAGTGCGGCACCGGTTGACCAGCACCCGGTTCCGGGTCGCCTTCTGCGGCTTCGCCCCCGGATTCCCCTACCTGACCGGGCTGCCCGCCGAGCTGGCGCTGCCCCGGCTGGCCACGCCCCGTCCCCGGGTGCCGGCCGGCTCGGTCGCGTTGGCCGGCCCGTACGCCGGCATCTACCCGGGCGCTTCCCCGGGCGGCTGGCAGCTGGTCGGTCGGACCGACCTGGTGCTGTTCGACGTGGCCGCCGACCCGCCGGCCCGACTCGGTCCGGGCACCACGGTCCGGATGGTGGCGGCGTGACCCACCCGGCCACCATCGAGGTGCTCCGCGCCGGCGCGCTCACCACAGTGCAGGACCTGGGCCGGCCGGGTTGGGCGCACCTCGGCGTACCCCGGTCCGGTGCTCTCGATCCGGGTGCCCTGCGGTTGGCCAACCGACTGGTCGGCAATCCGGAGCACGCGGCCGGCCTGGAGATCACCCTGACCGGCTGCACCCTGCGGCTGACCCGGGCGGCGACGGTGGCGGTCACCGGCGCCGAGGTCCCCGTCCAGGCGGGTGCCCGACCCGGTGACACGGGACGCCCGCTCACCGTGCCGGCGGGGACGGTGCTGCGGATCGGTCCCGCCCGGCGGGGCGTACGGAGTTGGCTGGCGGTGGCGGGCGGCATCGACGTGTCACCGGTGCTCGGTAGCCGGGCCACCGACACCCTCTCCGGGCTCGGCCCGCCCCCGCTACGGGACGGTGACCTGCTGCCGCTCGGTGATCCGGTCGGCACCCCCGCACCGGTGGACCTGACCGTGTGCTCCACGCCGCCTGAGGAGCTGCACCTGACGCTGGGCGCCGGTCCTCGCGAGGACTGGTTCACGCCGACAGCGTTCGACCGGCTCTTCGGCAGCGCGTACACCATCAGCCCGGTGAGCAACCGGGTCGGCGCGCGGCTCGCCGGCGCGGCGCTGCCCCGCGCGGTGGCCGGCGAACTGCCCAGCGAGGGCATCGTGCTCGGCGCGGTGCAGGTACCGGCGGACGGACAACCCCTGATCTTCCTCGCGGACCATCCGACCACCGGTGGATACCCAGTCATCGGGGTGGTCACCGACGTGACCCCGCTCGCGCAGGCCCGGCCAGGTACTACCGTCAGATTCCATGGACCTCAACGCTGACCTGGGCGAGGGATTCGGCATCTGGCGACTCGGCGACGACGAGGCGCTGCTGAGCCTCGTCACCTCCGCCAATGTCGCCTGCGGCTTCCACGGCGGCGACCCGTCCACCATGCGGCGGGTCTGCGAGGGTGCCGCGCGCCGCGGGGTCGCGGTGGGCGCGCAGGTCGGCTACCGGGACCTGGCCGGCTTCGGCCGGCGGCACATCGCGTACGACTTCGCCGAGCTACGCGACGAGGTGACCTACCAGTTGGGGGCGCTGGACGCGTTCTGCCGGTTGTTCCGCACCCGGGTCCGCTACCTCAAGCCGCACGGCGCGCTCTACCACGCGGCCAGCACCGACGAGTCCCAGGCGGCGGCGGTGGTCGCCGCCGTCAGCGGTTACGACCCCGAGCTGCCCGTACTCTGCCTTCCCGGCTCGACGCTCGCCCAACTCGCCGTGGGCGCGGGCCTGCCGGTGGTTGCCGAGGCGTTCGCCGACCGCGCCTACCTGCCCAACGGGGCGCTGGTGCCGCGCGGCACCCCCGGCGCGGTGATCACCGACCCCGAGCAGGTAGCCGAACGGGCGGCGCGGATGGCCACCGAACGCAGCGTGGTGGCGGTCGACGGCACAGTCATCCCGTGCTCGGTCGACTCGATCTGCGTGCACGGCGACACCCCCGGCGCGGTGTCCGCCGCCGAACTCGTCCGCGCCACCCTGATCGACGCCGACATCACACTGGCCCCGTTCGCGTGATCGGAGGGGCCGGCGGGCCCCTCCGATCGCGTCAGGCGTCCAGGCCGCGAAGCACCAGCGGCAGCCTGGTCACGGCACCGTCGACCACCCGGACCGGTACGCCCCAGTCCTGCCGGGTCAGGTGGCACGCCGCGTGCTCGACGTCCGCGTCACAGGTCGCCGCCTGCGCGGTCACCTGAAGCACCCCTGCGGTGACCTCGCCGTTGAGCACCAGCCGGCGGGACAGTTCGGTGCCCGTGCCGGCACCGTCCACCAGCAGCTCCGGCGGGGACGCGGAGACCACCAGCCGGGTCGACGGCCCGTACGTCTCGTCCAGCTTCTGCCCCGGCGCCGGGGTGAAGACGATGTCCAGGGTGACCTCGCCGGCCGCGACGTCGGTCGGCTTGCGCTCGGTGCGGTGCCGAGGCCCGTCCACGGTGCTGGCACCCGCCGCCGACAGGGCGCCGGGGGCGAGCCGGGTCAACCGGTGCGCGGCGGACTCCACCACCAGCACCTCACCGGACGGGGTGAGCACCAGGTCGCTCGGCTCCGCCAACCCGTCCGCGACGGTGGAGACCTGGTTGCTGGCCGGGTCGAAGCGGCGCACCGCACCGTTGTACGTGTCCGCGATCAGCACCGAGCCGTCCGGCAGGGCGCACACGCCCAGCGGGTGCTGCAGCAGCGCAGTCTCCGCCGGACCGTCCACGTGCCCGAAGTCGAACAGACCCTGCCCGACGGCGGTGCCCAGCACACCGTTCTCGACGTACCGGACGGCGCTGGACTCGCTGTCGGCCACCCAGAGTCGGGTGCCGTCGGCGGAGGTGGAGAGCCCCGACGGCTGGGCCATCCACGCCTCGGCCAGCGGGCCGTCGCGCAACGCCTCCACAGTGGTGCCGGCGTACATGCCGGCGGTCCGCTTGATCGGGTCGAACCACCAGAGCTGGTGGATGCCGGCCATCGCGATGATCAGCTTGTCGTCGTACCAGGCCAGGTCCCACGGGGAGGAGAGGTCGACGGCGAACGCGTCGTGGGCGTGGTCGTCGACCTCGGCGCGCCACTGCCGCCCACTGCCGGCCACTGTGACCACCTCGCCGGACTCCAGCCGTACGCCGCGCAGCAGGTGGTTGACCGTGTCGGCCACCACCAGGTCGTAGCCGGCCACCTCGGCGACGTGCGTGGGCAGCAGACACACCCCCTGCGGCTCGGAGAACGTCGCCGCGGCGGCCGGCCCGTCCGCCCGGCCGCGCTCGCCCGAGCCGATCCGACGCACCGGCGTCTCGCCGTCCGGGTCGATCTCGACCAGGGAGTGCCGGGCCGAGTCCGAGACCAGCAGGTTGCCGTTGGGCAGCAGCACCGCCTTACCCGGGAAGCGCAGCGCGGTCTCCGGTGCCGGCGGCGGGACGTACGGGCCGGTCCCCCGGTGCAGGGTGCCCTTGGCCTCGTGGGTGGCGATCAACTCGTCGATCAGTCGGGCCAGCCCCTCGGCGTGCCCCTCGCCGGCCATGGTGGCCACCACGTAACCCTCGGGGTCGATCACCGACAGGGTCGGCCAGGCCCGGGCCGCGTACTGCTGCCACATGTCCAGCTCAGGGTCGTCGAGTACGGGGTGGTGCACCCCGTACCGCTCCACGGCGGCGGCGAGCGCGTCGGCGTCCTTCTCGTGCTCGAACTTCGGCGAGTGCACGCCGATCACGACGAGCACGTCGCCGTACTTCTCCTCCAGCGGGCGCAGCTCGTCGAGCACGTGCAGGCAGTTGATGCAGCAGAACGTCCAAAAATCGGCAATGACGATCTTGCCGCGAAGGTCGGCGAGCTTGAGGTCGCGTCCACCGGTGTTCAGCCAGCCCCGACCGCGCAGTTCGGGAGCCCGTACTCGTGCGCTCATGCACCCATCGTGCCTGACCATCGGCCCGTGTTCGGCCGGAGGGGGCGAGATTCCGGTACCACCTGCGGGTACGACGACGGCGGGGTCACGGTTACCCGTGACCCCGCCGTCGGTGCAGCTACTTCGTGGCCGGCTTCAGGCAGAGCACCCGGTTGGTGCCCTCACCCGGCAGCACCACGTGGGGCTGGGTCGTGTCGGTGCACTTCTCCTTGGCGTCCACCTTCGAGACGATCGTGAACGCGCCCGCCTCGCCGCAGTCCGCCGCCGAGGCGCCGCCCTGCCCGGACTGCTTGACGCAGGTGCCGACTGCCGGGTCGAAGGACGGCGTGTCGTTCCCGCCGACCTTGCCGAGCAGCAGCAGCAGGCCGAGCGGCACCGCCAGGATGAGCATCGCGGCGATCAGCACCGCGGCCAGCACCCGGCCGTTGCGCACCTTCGGCGTCGGTGGCTCCACCTTCGGCTCGTCGGCGTCCGGCTTGAACGAGTCGAACCGGCCCTGGTCCGCCTGGCCGGCCTCCTGGCCCCAGGACGGCGCGGGCTGCGGCGGTGGCGGGAACGACGGGAAGCCGCCGCCCGGCGCCGGTTCGGTCGCCGGCCCACCGAAGCCCGGCGCGCCGGTGCCCGGGCCACCGAAGTTCGGCGCACCGAAGGTCGCCGCCCCGTTCACAGTGGCAGCACCGGCGGCAGGTGACCCGGGGCCGCCGAACTGGTCCGCCGGCGGCTCGGCACCGGAGTGCGGACGGGTGCCGTTCACCGGCCTGTTGTTGCCCGGGGCGTCGACGAAGGACGGCACACCCGGCGGGAACGCCGGCGGCGCAGCCGGCGCCTCGTTGAACGCGTTCGGTGCGGGCTGCCGGTCGTCGAAGCGCGGATCGGCCGGGGACTCGCCGCCCCAGCCAGGCCCAGCCCGCCGCTGCGCGTCGTGCTGCCAGTCGGGTGGGGACTGCTGCCGCTGCGCGTCGTTCTGCCAGTCGGGAGCGATCTGTCGCTGCCCCTCGTGCTGCCAGTCGGGCGTGGCCTGCCGTGGCGCGTCGTTCTGCCACTCCGGAGCACCCTGGCGGTCCGCGCCCGAGTCGCCCTGGAACGCCTCCGGCTCCGGCTCGGCCTCCGGCTCCGGTCGCGCCGGACGGCCGTACACCCGGGGTTGCGGGTTGGCCGTGCCGGTCGGTCGGATGGCCTGGTCGGTCGGCGGCATCACCCGGCTGGCCAGCGGCACCGAAGCGCTCGCCGTGGCCCTGGCCGCTGCGCCGGCTGCCGACTCGGCGTCCGACACCGGTACGACCGCGCGGCCCGCTCCGGACTCCGGAGAGGTACGCGGGGCGGGCACCACCGCGCCGCTCGCGGAGACGTCCTCGGGGCGGCCACCGTACTGCGCGGCGGCGTCCGGGGTTTCCCGCTCGGCGTAGGCGGGCTGCTCGGGGATCGGAGCGAACTGTGCCTGGGGCGCGTAATCGGCCGGCGGGGCGGCAGCCAGGCTGGCACCCGGGACGCGCTGCTCCTGCGGGGGCAGCGGCACCGCGTTCGCCGGCGAGATGCCCGGCGCGGGCCCGGGCTGGTAGGCCGGTGCCTCGTCGCCCCGGTCCGCCTCCCAGCCTCCACGGGACTGGGCGGAAGCCTCGGCCTCCGCGCGACCCCACACCTCACCGGGGGCCCACGGCTCGACCTCCGACACGCCGCCGGAGTTGCCCTGGGTGGCGTTGTCCGGGCCGGCGGCCCAGTTGGGCGCGCCGCCGCTGGTGGGCACGCTGGCGCTGGCCCGGGCGGGGAGGTTGCTCGGCTCCGCCTGGGTCCACCCTGCCTGCTCCGGCCGCTCGGTCGGCTGCTCCGGTTGGGAGAGCACCCAGTCGGGCTGCTGCGGACGGCCCTCGGCCTCGCCCCAGGCGGCCGGCTGCGCGGGCTGATCCTGCCGCGCGTCGTTGCCGTCGTTCCACACTGCGGGCTGCGCCTGCGCCTGCGCCTGCTGCTGCTGCGCGGCCCACCCGCCGGAGTTGGCCGGATCGTCCTGCGCGGGCCAGTTCGTCGGCGGGGCCGGGACCTGGGCGGCGCCACGGGCCGGGCTCGGCTGGGCGGCCTGACCCCAGCCGGGGGCGGGCTGCTCGGTCGCTTCGGCGGGCTGGCTCCAGGTCGGTGGCGACTGCTCCGCCGGCGTCCACACCGGTTGGTCGTCGCGGGCGGCACCGGCGGCGGGCCAGCCGCCGTTGCCGGTGGCCTGGTCCTGCTGGGCCCCGCCGGACCAGCCGGCGGCCTGCGGCGCGTCGGATTGCGGAGATTCGGTCGCTCGCCAGTCAGCCGCGGGCGGGCTGCCCTGCGCCGCGCCGCCCCAGCCGCTGGCCGGGTCCTCCTGGGCGGGCCAGGCGGCGGTGGCCGGGGGAACCTGCGCGGCGCCCCGTGCGGCTGGCTGGGCCTGCGCCCAGTCCGGCTGCTCGGCGGGGGCGTTCGGGGTCCAGGTCGGTGCGGGTGCGCTCTGCTCGGCGGGCGTCCAGCCCTGCTGCTGCGCGGCCCAGGGGTCGGGCTGTGCCGGAGCCGGCGCGCCGTCGTTGCCGGACCACGCGCCGGGCTGCTGCTGCGGCGGCTCGCTCGCGCCACCACCGGCGGCCCAGGCGGGCTGCGCCGGGTCGTTGGGCTGGGCAGCCGCGGTGGCACCCCAGGCGGGGGCCGGCGGCTGCTCGGACTGGGCCGCCCATGCCGGCGCCGACGGGTTGGGCCGCGTCGGGGGCGGGGGTGCCCAGCCCAGGTCGGGGCCGGCGGCGTTCTGGCCGTTGTCCGGCTGCGCCGGGCGGTCGCCGTACGGCGCCGGTCCGCCGGCGCCCGGTGACACCTCGTCCGGCTCCTGGCCGGGTCGGTGCGGGCCCTCGGACGTCATGGGTGCGCCTCCTCCATCACATGTCGGCTCGCCGGTGCCGATCGGTCTCCTCGGCGTGGCTGCCGGCGTCACCGGCGTACCGCTGTGCCGGCTCCCCGCACGGTATCGGGTGTTGGCACGGCACGTCCAAGGAGCACTGGTCGTCACTCACCGTGGCCGGTTGATGTCGAGCAGTTTTGTCGGCTCGGCCTCTGCCGGGTCGGCGGGCGGCGACCGAAGCCCACCGTACCGGGCGCTGCGGCAGGGCGGAATCCCGGTGGTGGTGGTTGGGAAACGCCGATGGCCCACCCGGTGGGCCGGGTGGGCCATCGATCTGGAGGAGGTGAGGAATGTCGTGGAGCGTCAGCTCATGTGACGCTGGGCGATGACGAGGATTTCCTCGCGGACCGCCGGCGAGTTCGCGGAGCGCAGCGCGTGCTCGATGGCACGGGCGCGGCGGGTCGCGTCGCGGTGGTTGCGGATTCGCTCGATCATGCTCATTGGTGGGTCCCCCTAGCTATTCGGTTGTCAGCCCCTGATACGTCTATTCAACAGCAGAAGCCGGCGAAATTCCATCGATTATTAGGTGAGCTGAGACACCTGCCTAACAATCAAAGGTCAACAAGCCATCTGGCCGACGGTTCCGTTGCCCAACGGACACGGCCGGTGTGCCGGGCGTTAACCCGTGGCACACCGGCCGTGGCTGGCGTTCGAGACGATCAGGTCCAGGCGAGCAGCGCCGCCTCCGGATCCGTGAGGAAGTCGCCGACGTCCCGCAGGAACTTCGAGCCCAGCTCACCGTCGATGATCCGGTGGTCGAAGCTCAGCCCCAGCGTGGTGACCTGGCGAACCTTGACCTTGCCCTTGTGCACCCAGGGCATCTCCCGCACCGCGCCGAAGGCCAGGATCGCGGACTCGCCCGGCGGCAGGATCGGCGTGCCGGTGTCCACCCCGAACACGCCGACGTTGGTGATGGTCAGGGTGCCGCCGGACATGGCCGCCGGCGAGGTGCGGCCGGACTTCGCCGTCTGCACCAGGTCGGTCAGCGCGTCCGCCAACTCCCGCAGCGAGAGTCGGCCGGCGTCCTTGACGTTCGGCACGATCAGACCGCGCTCGGTGGCCGCCGCGATGCCGAGGTTGACGTACTCCTTGACCACGATCTCGTCGCCCGCCCAGGTCGAATTGACCATCGGGTGCCGTTGCACCGCCAGCAGCACCGCCTTCGCCACCAGCAGCAGCGGCGAGACCCGTACGTCGCGCCACTCCCGCCGGCCGCGCAGCCGGTCCAGGGCCTTCATCGCCCGGGTCACGTCGACGGTCAGGAACTCCGTCACGTGCGGGGCGGTGAACGCCGAGCGGGACATGTTCTCGGCGGTCAGCTTGCGGACGCCCTTGACCGGGATGCGCTGCTCCCGGTCCGCGCCGAAGCTGGGCGCTGTCGTCGCCGCGATCGGCTCGGCAACCACAACGCTCGCACCACTCGCCGCCTGCTGCACGTCCTCCCGGGTGATCGAGCCGAGCGGCCCCGACCCGGTCAACGTGCCGAGGTCTACCCCGAGATCCTTGGCGAGCTTGCGCACCGGCGGCTTGGCCAGCACCCCGCCGGTCGCCGCCGCGGCCCGCCCGTTCTGGGCCGGCGCGACCACCGGTGGCGGAGTCGGCGCCGCCGGTGCGGGAGCCGCCACGGCCTGCGCCGGGACCGCGCCCTTGCGGGGGCGGCGCTTCGCGGCGGTGGTACGCGGGCCGTAGCCGACCAGCACCGCCGTCCGCCCGCCCGGGGCCGCCCCACCGATCAGGCCGGGCTCGACCATGCCCTCGGCCGGTGCCACCTGCACCGCCGCCAGCGAGGCCGCAGACGGGGTGGGCAGGTCACCGCTGGGCGTGGCAGTGGTCGACGGCGCGTCCAGCGGCCCGGCACCCGGGTCGGTGTCGATAGCGATGATCGGCGTACCGACCTCGACAGTGGTGCCCTCCGGGTGGTGGATCGCCTGGACCTGGCCGGCCCACTTCGCCGGGATCTCCACGGCCGCCTTCGCCGTCTCCACCTCGACGATCGGCTGGTTCAACTCGATGGTGTCGCCAACCTTGACCAGCCAGGCCAGGATCTCGCCCTCGGTCAGCCCCTCGCCCAGGTCGGGCAGGTTGAACGTCTTGATCCGGGACATGTCGCTCACCAGCCGAAGGTGCGGTCGACAGCGTCGAGCACCCGGTCGAGGTCGGGCAGGAACTCCTCCTCCACCCGGGCGGCCGGGTAGGGGATGTCGAAGCCGGTCACCCGCAGCACCGGCGACTCCAGGGAGTAGAAGCACTCCTCGGTGATCCGGGCGGCCAACTCGGCGCCGAGGCCGATGTTGGACGGTGCCTCGTGCACCACGACCACACGGCCGGTGCGCTTCACCGACTCGTACGCCGCCGTCAGGTCCAGCGGCGAGAGCGAGCGCAGGTCGATGACCTCCAACTCCCGGCCGTCCTCGGCGGCGGCGGTCGCCGCCTCCAGGCAGGTCCGCACCATCGGGCCGTAGGCCAACACGGTGACGTCGGTGCCGGGCCGCACGACCCGGGCCGAGTGCAGGGGGTACGCGTCGGACAGCGGCGCGTCCAGGTCGACCTGGCCCTTCTCCCAGTAGCGCCGCTTGGGCTCCAGGAAGACGATCGGGTCGTCCGAGGCGATGGCCTGCTGGATCATCACGTACGCGTCCTGCGGGTTGGCGCAGGTCACCACCTTCAGGCCGGCGGTGTGCGCGAAGTACGCCTCCGGCGACTCGGAGTGGTGCTCGACCGCGCCGATGCCGCCGCCGAACGGGATCCGGATCACCATGGGGATGCTGAGCCGGCCGCCCGAGCGGTAGTGCATCTTCGCCACCTGCGACACGATCTGGTCGTACGCGGGGTAGACGAAGCCGTCGAACTGGATCTCGCAGACCGGCCGGTAGCCGCGGATGGCCAGACCGACAGCGGTGCCGATGATGCCGGACTCGGCCAACGGGGTGTCGATCACCCGCTGGTCGCCGAAGTCCTTCTGGAGGCCGTCGGTGATCCGGAAGACGCCGCCGAGCTTGCCGACGTCCTCGCCCATGATGATGACCTTGGGGTCGTTCTCCAGGGCGCGGCGCAGACCGGTGTTGAGGGCCTTTCCGATGGTGAGCGTCTCCGTGGCCATCAGTGGGCGCTCCCCTCGAACGACTCCATGTAGCGGCTGAACTTCGCGCGCTGCTCGTCGAGCAGCGGAGACCCGTTGGGGTAGACGTGGTCGAACATCGTCACCGGCTCCGGGTCCGGCATCTCCAGGACCCGCTCGCGCAGGTGCACCGACTCGCGGCGGGCCTGCTCGTCGACCTCGGCGAAGAAGCCCGCGTCGGCGATCTGCTGCTTCTCCAGGAATGCCTTGACCCGGGCGATCGGGTCCTTGGCCTGCCACGCCTCGACCTCGCTGGCGATGCGGTAGCGGGTCGGGTCGTCGGAGGTGGTGTGTGCGCCCATCCGGTAGGTGTACGCCTCGATCAGGCTCGGGCCCTGCCCGAGGCGGGCGTTGTCCAGCGCGGTGCGGGTGACCGCGTACGTGGCGAGCACGTCGTTGCCGTCCACCCGTACGCCGGGGAAGCCGAAGCCGGCGGCCCGCTGGTAGAGCGGGACACGGGTCTGCCGCTCCAGCGGCTCGGAGATCGCGTACTGGTTGTTCTGGCAGAAGAAGACCAGCGGCGCGTTGAACACGCTGGCCCAGACGAACGCCTCGTTCACGTCGCCCTGGCTGGTGGCGCCGTCGCCGAAGTAGGCGATCGCCGCCTCGCCGTCGTCGGTGCCGGTCTTGCCGTCGATGGTGATCCCCATCGCGTAGCCGGTCGCGTGCAGGGTCTGCGCCCCGATGACGATCGTGTACATGTTGAACTTGAACTCGTTCGGGTCCCAGCCGCCCTGGTCGACGCCGCGGAACAGGCCGAGCGGCATGATCGGGTCGATGCCCCGGCAGTAGAGGACGCCGTGCTCCCGGTAGGTCGGGAAGGCCATGTCCTGGGTACGCAGCGCCCGCCCGGAGCCGACCTGGGCGGCTTCCTGGCCGAGCAGGCTGGCCCACAGGCCCAGCTCGCCCTGGCGCTGGAGAGCGGTCGCCTCGGCGTCCAGCTTCCGGACCAGCACCAGGTCGCGGTAGAGACCGCGGTATTCCTCGTCGGTGAAGTCGACGCGGTACTCGGTGCCGTCCGGCCCGGTGGCGCTGTCGATCCGCTCGCCTTCGGGGGTGAGGAGCTGCACCAGCGCGGGGTCGCCGGCCGCGCCCTTTTTGGAGCGGGGTGCGGCCCGCCTGCTGCGGGTGGTGCCCCCGGGGTCGCCCTTTGCCATCGGTCTCTCCCTGTCGTGTCTGCGTCGGCACCGGGGGGTCACCCGGCCGCGCAACTCGTGCGCCTGCCCGGCTGCTGCCGGACCGGTTCCTGGCGGCCGCGCCTAGCCCCGGTGGGGGTTGCCGCACGGCGTGATCCGGGTTCTGGCCGAACCCGGATCGGGAGCGCCGGCGCTCAACCGCGCCTGCCGCGAGGGTGCGCGGAGGTCACGGCTGCGTTGCCGTCGTGCTCCATATTCGCAGAGCAGGTGAGCGCGCCCACAGTACGCCTGCCTCCGCAATCCGACCGCCCCTGCTTTGACGCCGTTTGTCGCCATCATGCCGGCCCGCGTTTCCCATGCGTTGCGGCACGATTCGTCACCGTTCGGGCAGCACTGCGTGTCGACACGCGGTGGAGGTTGGCTGACCCACCGTGACTGCGCGAGGCTGATTCCCGCAGGATCGCGCCTATCGGGTTATTTGTCGGGTTTCTTGCCCCGGTGGCGCCCATTCATGTCCTCCGACGGCCGACGACTAGGGGTGTGCGGTGTACGAGCCAGGTGACGGTCCCGGCACACCAGCGCTTGGTAGGCACCGGTCAACCGGCGGCTACCGCCGGATGGTCGGTGTCCACCGGGCCCCCGGCGCCGGTGGCCCCTCCCGCGGTTACCTGCTCACCGTCGCGTTGCTGGCCGGCACGGCGTCGATGCCCATCCTCGCCGCGATCAGCGCGGGCTCGGCCACCCCGGGCAGCACCGCACTACCGGACAGCAGCACCCCGTTCATGCCGACCCCGTCCGTCGGGCCGGTGGTGATCCCAATGCCGATGACCAGCCAACCACCGCTTTCCCCGCTCGGCACACCCAGCGTCGGCCCGACCAGCGGCTGGCTGCCGGCCGCCCCGTCGCGCCCACGGGAAGGGCCCGCCGCTGCCGATCCCGGGCCCGCCCGGTGGACGACCGCCCCGCCGGTGGCACCGAGACCCCCGCGGAGCACCTCGCCGCCGGTGCCCCCGCCCGTCGCTCCGCCACCGCCGACCGACCCCGACCCGACCGATCCGCCGGACCCGGACCCGACCGACTCGCCGGGTCCGGACCCGACCGGCTCGGCCGACCCCGATCCGACTCCGACCCTGACGGTGGACCCGACGCCCACCCTGGAGCCGACACCCACACCGACCGACGACGCGACAGCGACCGCCGTGCCGACCAGCACCCGGTCCGTGCCGGCTCCCACACCCACGCCGCCCGCGGTACCGACCCGCCGACCCAGCCCGGCGATCCCGTCGCCGTCGGCCGTCGCCTCGACGCCCAGCGTCAGCCCGGCGCCACTGGCCGGACCGACGTACCCCGCGGTGTCGCCGACGGTACGGTGACGATCAGGCGCGGCCTGTCCGGCGACGGCGGCGCTCGGCGGTAGGCGCGTACCGGAGGGGGTGGCGTGGGCGGCGGTGCGGAACCCCGCCCGGTCACCACCCGGCCCGGCCCGGGGTTGCGGATCGCCCGGCTGGTCACCGAGGTGACCGCCCCGGCGGTGCTCGTGTCACTGCTGATCATCACGGTGAGCTGGCACAGCGCCAGCCGTCCCGGTCAGGGCCTCGTCTGGGGTCTGCTCGCCACTCTGTTCGTCACCGGCATCCCGTTCGCCTACATCGTCGGCGGCGTACGCCGTGGCCGGCTCACCGACCACCACGTCGGCCGCCGGGAGCAGCGCCGGGCGCCGCTGCTGGTCGGCCTCGGTTCGGTAGCGGCGGGGCTCGCCCTGCTCGCCGTGCTCGGCGCACCCCGCCCGGTGCTGGCACTGGCGGTGGCCGGCCTCGTCGGCCTCGTCGTGGCCGTGTCGGTCAGCCACTGGTGGAAGATGTCGATCCACTCGGCGGTGGCCGCCGGCACGCTGGTCATCCTGATGCTGACCTTCGGGACCCTGCTGGTCGCCGCCGCACCGCTGCTGGCGGTGGTCGGCTGGTCCCGGGTACGGCTGAAAGACCACACGCTGGCGCAGGTGCTGACCGGAGGTGCGCTCGGCGCCCTGATCGCCGCGGCGATCTTCGGACCGCTGCGCTAGCCCGATCCAGGGCGGGCGGCGTGCCGCTCAGCCCTGGCGGGCGACGCCGGCCGGGCCGAGGGCGGGCGGCGCGTGGCCGCCCACCCTGGGACGCCGTCAGGCGCCGTCGTCGGCGAGGCGGTGGCGGTTCGCCTCGATCCACGCGTCCAGCGCGGCCGGGTCGTCCGGGTCCACCCCGTCGGCCATCAGCTGCGCCACCGCAGCGGTGGCAGCGCTGCGCCGCTCACCGGTCGAGTAGAGGCGGGCGAACTCCGGCACCATCTCCTCGATCGCCTCGTCGGTGCGCGTCGCCGCCGCCTCGGGCAGCCCGCGCTGGCGCGACGCGTACCGCGCCCAGGCCCGCAGCACCCGGGGAAGCATCGCCGCGTCGTCCATGTCCAGCACGGCCCGGCGGTGCACCCAGTCGAGCAGGAAGAGCCCGGACACCGCCGGACTCCAGCGCATCGGATCGGCGTCCGGGAAGCTCGCCGAGTGGTCCAGCAGCAGGCTCAGGCAGAAGTGCAGGGAGGCCAACTCCGGGCCGTCGACGGCGTCCAGCCCGAAGCGGGCCGCCTCCGGCGCGGCGAGGAACCGCCGGACCAGGTCGGTGCGTTCGGCCGCGGAGAGCGGCTCGACCTCCGCCGGACCGGTCGGAACGGCCGCGATGGGCAGCGTCGCCAGCCGGGCCCCGACCAACGCTCGGTCGGTGGCGAGTGACCCCTCGCCGGGCAACTCGCCCAGGTCGTCGGTGACCGCAAGATGGCGAGCCACCTCGCCCCGGAACCGGGCTGGATCTTCGGCCCGGAACCAGGTCAACTCGTCGTCGGCGCACATCTGCCGGACCTGGTCCAGGATCCGTTCGGCCGGCCCGCCCACGAAGATGTCCTTGGTGATCCCGATGTTGTGGTCCACCAGGGCCACCAGCGCGTGCTCCGAGCCGCCGGACTCGTCGTCGTAGGCGAAGGTCGCGAGGTAGGAGGTCTGGTCGCCGTACACGTCGCCGTACGCCCAGGTGCCGGTTAGGTGCACCCGGCCGAGCTGGGCCGTCCAGGTGGGCGCCTGGCTGCCCGGGCGCACCCGATCGGCACCCTCGGCGGTCGGGACAAGCGTGGCGAAGACCTGCCGGATGGTGGTCGCCGCCGCGATCCTGCGGCGTGCGGTGGCGGCGAGAAAGCCGGTGACGAACTCCCGTACGGCGGCGTCGCGGTCGGTCTCCGCGATCGCGTAGACACTGCCCAGCAGGGCGCTGCCGAGCATCTCGGCGTCGAGGGCGGACTCCAGCTTGGTCACGTCGCGTGCGGCGTGCAGCACCGCGTCGTAGGGGGTCTGAGGCGTGGCCATGCTCCGACCCTACGCCGCCGGAGGCGTACGCAGAGCGGTAGCGAGCCGTGCGGAGCGTCAGCGGCGTGCGGCGTCCCGCAGCGCGTCGCGTGCCTCCTCGTACGAGCCGAGCACGATCCGTACCGGTGTCAGCACGTACTCGTCGCCCACCTGGGCGACCCGCGCCGTCAGCCGCTGGTCGGCGCGGGCCCGGGCGCGCCGGGCGGCCCAGCGCACCACCGGCCGGGTCAGCGCCGACACGAGCAGCCCGGCCAGCAGGCCGCCGAGCAGCAGCACTGTCGGCAGCGGCACCTGGCCGACCATCGGGTTGTCCAGCGCGGGCAGGCCGAGCGCCCGCAGCGCGTAGCCGAGCACCAGCCAGCCCAGCCCGACCACGGCGGCGAGGGTGACCAACCACTGCACACCGCCGACGACCCGCCACCACAGCGGGCGACGGTCGAGGCCGAGGTCGGTGCCGGCGATCGTGCGATCCAGGGCGTCCGGCAGGTCGCCGAGGCGGGACCGGGCGGCGGAGGTCACCGCGCCGGGCCAGGCGGCGGGCAGGTCGGCGGCGGCCCGGTCGGCCACCGCGCGGATGGCGAGGCCGAGCGCCGAGCGTTGGGCGGCCGTCGGGTCCGGTACCGAGGTGGCCGCGACCAGGCTCTCCGCCGGGTCGGCCTGGTCGCCGGTCGGGCCGGGCAGGTGCAGCCGACGCAGCGGGTCGGGTCGCAACCGCCGCCAGCCCCGGACCACGGGCCAGCCGGTGGCCGCGCCGGCCCGGTGCCGGTACGCCCGTTCCACGGCCTCGGTCACCGCTGGCACCCCGGCCGCCCCGGCCAACGCCCGGTTCAGCCCGTTGACGGCGGTGTCGTCCGGCCCGCCCGCAGGCCGGGCCGAACCGACCAGCTCGTCCAGGCCGGCGACGACCGTGTCGACGTCACCCGCGAGCCGGCGCAACGCGGCCTGCCGCTCGGCGACGGTGCGCTCCAGCGCACTGCGCAGCCCGACCATCCCGGCCGGATCGATGGCGGTGGTGGCCAGCAGGGGCACCCCGGTCAACCCGTC
The DNA here is from genome assembly GCF_018070325.1 of Micromonospora sp. H61. Lineage (GTDB taxonomy): Bacteria > Actinomycetota > Actinomycetes > Mycobacteriales > Micromonosporaceae > Micromonospora > Micromonospora salmantinae. Next base: position 38,276 of record NZ_JAGPXY010000016.1, on the reverse strand, counting down.
CGTGTCGAGCAGCCGACGCAGGTCGTCCAGGACCCGGGGTACCTCGACCGGGGGCAGCCGGTCGGCCTGGTTGAGCACGACCAGCGTGACCTCGCGGTGCCTGTGGAACTCGCGCAGGTAGCTGTCGTGGATGACCCGGTCGGCGTACTTCTGTGGGTCGACCACCCAGACCACCTGGTCGACAAGGCCCAGGAGTCGGTCCACCTCGAGCCGGTGCGATCGCTGCACCGAGTCGAAGTCGGGCAGGTCGAGCAGGATCAGCCCGTGCAGGGCCGTCTCGTCGTCCGCGTCCAGGGCGCTCTCCCGGACGAAGCGGTGTCGGGGCAGTACGCCGATCCAGTCGAGCAGATGGTTGGCGCCCTCCAGCGGCCCCCACACGCAGGCGTGGGTGACGCCGGTGGTCGGCCGACGGACCCCGACCGGCGAGAGTTCCAGTTGGGCCAACGCGTTGAACAGGCTGGACTTGCCGCTGCCCGTGGCACCGGCCAGGGCGACCACTGTGTGGTCCCGGGACAGCGCGAGCCGGGCGCCGGCCCGTTCGACCACTGTGTGCGCGGGCACCAGGTCGGCGTCCGGCAGCAGACCGTCCACGGCGGTCAGGAACCGGCGTACCGCGTCCAGGCGGGCGATCAGCGCGTCGGCGTCGACCCGCTGATCCCCGCGGAACACCTCGCGTACCCGGCCGGCGATGTTGCTCACCGGGAACCCTCCTCGTCGGCGGCGGACAGGCCGCTGCGGTGCCGGGCCAGCTCGACCCGGCCGGCGGCCCGGCGCAGCCCGTCGCCGGCGTCCTCGGCGGGGCGGGCGTCGGCGGTGCGGCTCAGGAAGCGGTCCGCCTCCGCGTCGAGCAGCGTCCGCACCCGGTCCAGCAGGTCGGCGCGGGCCTTGGCAGCGAGGGTACGCACCGCCTGGTCGCCGAAGATCGCCTGGAGGACGGCCTGCGCGGCGACAGTGGTGCCGGCCCCGGTGGCAAGCTCCAGCCCGGTCGGGATGAACGCGGTGGAGGCGAAGACGGCGATCATCACGGCCAGCCCGGTGGCGTTCACCGCGTACGCGGCGGTGCGGGCCACGAACCGCTTGTCACCGCCCTCGACCCGGACCAGTTCCAGCACTCCGCGCTGCCAGTCCCGGACCATGCGCTCGGCGCGTTCGGGTAGGTCGTCGCTCGGGTGGGCGAGCGCCGGGTCGAGCAGCCCGGCGCCGGCCGGATGTGCCTTCCACCCGGTGTACGCGGACTCGGCGGCCTCCGAGGCCACCCCGCGCAGCAGCGTCACCAGTTGCGACTCGATGGCGTTGCGCAGCTCGACGGCGGGCACCGGTCGACCGGTGACGGCGGCCACCACCCGGTCCCGGAGGCGTCCGATCCGTGCCTCCAGCGTGCGGAACAGCTCGCCGGTGCCGACGAACTCCTGCCAGCGGGCGAGCACCTCACCCCGGAGCAGCCGGCCGTCCTGGAGCCCTTGCTCGACGGTGCGCTCGGCACCCCGGTACGCGGCCCGGACCCGTTCGTCCAGCCCGTCGGCGGCGGCGAGCTGCTCGTCGGCGGCGTCGGCCAGATCCTCCACGGCGGGGTGGAGTGCGGCCAGCGCCCCGTCGAGGGTCTGGCGGACCACCGCCGCCCGCGCGTCCACGTCGGCGGCCAACCGGGCGAACCAGTCGGCCAGTGGGGCGGTAACTCCCTCGGGCAGCAGCCCCTGGCCGTCGACCCAGGTCTCGGGCAACACGAACAGCGGTGCCCGGCCGAGGCCCTGCTCGGCGAGCATCTCGGTCAGGTGCGCGGCGATCTCGTCGGTGGCCTCGGCGGGCACCCGGTCCAGCACCATGGCGATCACCGCGCCGCGCGCCCGGGCACTGCGCAGCAGCTCCCAGGGCACCGCGTCGGCGTACCGGGCGGCGGTGGTGACGAAGAGCCACAGATCGGCGGCGGCCAGCAGTTGGGTGGCGAGCGCCCGGTTGGCGTCGACTACCGAGTCGATGTCGGGCGCGTCGAGGAAGGCGAGCCCGGCGGGCAGGGCCGGCGCGGTGACCAGGTGCAGGGCGCGCGGATCGTCGCTCGGCTCGGTGGTGCGGGTCAGCCCGGGCAGGAGGTCACCCTGCCGAAACCAGGCCGCGTCGGACGGGTTGCAGACCAGCACCGGGGAGCGGGTGGTCGGCCGGAGCACGCCGGCGGCGCTGACCCGGGCCTTGACCAGGCTGTTGACCAGGGTCGACTTACCCGCGCCGGTGGAGCCGCCGACGACCACGAGCAGTGGGGCGTCCAACCGGGCGAGCCGGGGCAGCAGGTAGTCGTCGAGTTGGTCGGTGAGTGCGGTGGCGCTGTGCCGGGCAGAGTTGGCGGAGGGCAGCGCGAGGGGATACCGGGTCGCGCCGATCGCCTCCCGGAGACCCGACAGTGCGCCGGGGAGGCTGTCGTCCCCGGTGGTGGCGGGCGGCTCCTCCGCGGCGTCCGGCGGGTCGGTGCGGGCTGCGACGGCGGGCGCACCGGAACGGGTGGCGGGATCGCCGTGCGTCGTCACCGCTAAAGCGTGCCCGACCGATGCAAGGGAAGACAACCGGACGGTAATAACGGCTGGGTTGCGTCGGGTTGACTCAAGTCAACTTGACGATTGGCCAACGCGTGGCACTATTGAGTCAAGTTCACTCAACTTGTGGTGGGGCCCGCTGCGAGCGGTGCTCGCCAGCAGCCCACGGGCGATGCCCGTCACCTGCACAACCTTACGAAGCGAGGAAGCGAAGATGGCACGTGCGGTCGGTATCGACCTCGGCACGACGAACTCCTGCGTCAGCGTTCTCGAGGGCGGTGAGCCCACCGTCATCGCCAACGCTGAGGGGTCGCGGACGACTCCTTCGATCGTCGCGTTCGCCCGTAACGGCGAGGTGCTCGTCGGTGAGGTCGCCAAGCGCCAGGCGGTGACCAACCCGGACCGGACGATCCGGTCGGTCAAGCGCGAGGTCGGCACGAACTGGTCCGTCGACATCGACGGCAAGAAGTACACCCCGCAGGAGATCTCGGCCCGGACGCTGATGAAGCTCAAGCGGGACGCCGAGGCGTACCTGGGTGAGCAGATCACCGACGCGGTGATCACCGTTCCGGCCTACTTCAACGACAGCCAGCGCCAGGCCACCAAGGAGGCCGGTGAGATCGCCGGCTTCAACGTGCTGCGGATCGTCAACGAGCCGACCGCGGCCGCCCTGGCGTACGGGCTGGACAAGGGCTCCAAGGAGCAGACCGTCCTGGTCTTCGACCTCGGCGGCGGCACCTTCGACGTGTCGCTGCTGGAGTTGGCCGAGGGCGTCGTCGAGGTCAAGTCGACCAGCGGTGACAACCAGCTCGGTGGCGACGACTGGGACCAGCGGATCATCGACCACCTGGTCAAGACGTTCCGCGGCGAGCACGGCATCGACCTGGCTCAGGACAAGATGGCCCTCCAGCGGCTCCGCGAGGCAGCCGAGAAGGCCAAGATCGAGCTGTCCGCCGCCACCACCACCAACATCAACCTGCCGTACATCACCGCCGGCGCGGCCGGCCCGCTGCACCTCGACGTGACGCTCAGCCGCGCCGAGTTCCAGCGGATGACGCAGGACCTGCTGGACCGTTGCAAGGGCCCGTTCGAGCAGGCCGTGAAGGACGCCGGGATCAAGATCTCCGACGTCGAGCACGTCATCCTGGTCGGCGGTTCGACCCGGATGCCCGCCGTGACGGACCTGGTCAAGCAGCTCACCGGCCGCGACCCCAACAAGGGCGTCAACCCGGACGAGGTCGTCGCCGTCGGCGCCGCCCTCCAGGCCGGTGTGCTCAAGGGTGAGGTCAAGGACGTCCTGCTGCTCGACGTGACCCCGCTGAGCCTGGGCATCGAGACCAAGGGCGGCATCTTCACCAAGCTGATCGAGCGCAACACCACCATCCCGACCAAGCGTTCCGAGGTCTTCACCACGGCGGACGACAACCAGCCGTCGGTGCTGATCCAGGTGTTCCAGGGTGAGCGTGAGATCGCGGCGTACAACAAGAAGCTCGGCACCTTCGAGCTGACCGGCCTCCCGCCGGCGCCGCGCGGCGTGCCGCAGATCGAGGTCGCCTTCGACATCGACGCCAACGGCATCGTCAACGTGCACGCCAAGGACCTGGGCACCGGCAAGGAACAGAAGATGACGATCACCGGCGGCTCCTCGCTGCCGAAGGACGACATCGAGCGGATGCGCCGGGACGCCGAGGAGCACGCGGAGGAGGACAAGCGCCGCCGCGACGACGCCGAGACCCGCAACGTGGCCGAGGCGCTCCAGTGGCAGACCGAGAAGTTCCTCGCCGAGAGCGGCGACAAGCTGCCCGGTGAGAACCGCGAGCAGCTCAACGAGGCGCTCGGCGAGCTGCGTGGCGCCCTCGGCGGTCAGGACATCGAGAAGATCAAGTCGGCGCACGAGAAGCTGGCTCAGGTCTCCCAGCAGGCCGGTTCGCTGCTCTACTCGCAGCAGGCCGAGCAGGGTCAGCAGCCGGGTGGCGAGCCCGGCCCGGGTGCGACCGGTGCGACCGGTGCGACCGGCGCGCAGGCCGGCGGCGCCGACGACGTGGTCGACGCGGAAATCGTGGACGAGGACGGCAAGAAGTGACCGTCGGCCTCCGACACGTTCTCACCGCGAAGGGGATGAGGTAGCCGCATGACGCAGAAGCCACGAGCCGCCGACCCGGGCGACACCGGGTCGGCGCCGGGTGGCTCCGCGACCACGGAGCCGACCGGCGACGGGGAGCGGGTCGTCATCCGCAACAACCGCAAGCTCGTCGACACCGCCGAGCCGGAGGGGACCGCCGCCGACGCGGAGACCGGTGTGCCGGCCGAGGGTCTGGTCGAGGACGCCGAGGTAGTGGTCGACGAGATCGAGGTCGAGGTCAACTCCACCGACGGGCCGGAGCCGTCCGGTCCGCCGGTGGTCGACGCCCCGGCGCAGCCGGTGGACGGCGGCGGCACGGGCACCTCGCTCGGCGCTGAGCTGGAGGCGCTCCGGGCCGAGCTCGACGAGCGGACCAGGGACCTGCAGCGGGTGTCGGCGGAGTACGCCAACTACCGCAAGCGGGTCGACCGCGACCGCAGCCTCGTCCAGGAGCAGGCGACCGGCTCGGTGCTGGCCGCGCTGCTGCCGATCCTGGACGACCTGGACCGGGCCCGGGAACACGGCGACCTGGTCGGGCCGTTCGGCACGGTGGCGGAACAACTCACCACCGCGCTGGGCAAGTTCGGCCTGAACGCCTTCGGCGAGCAGGGCGACCCGTTCGATCCGACCCGGCACGAGGCGGTCGCGCACCAGACCTCGGCCGACGTCAGCGAGCCGACCTGCGTACAGGTCATGCGACGCGGCTACCAGCTCGGTGAGCGGCTGCTGCGCCCCGCGCTGGTCGCGGTCGCGGATCCGGAATAGTGCCAGACAGTGACCGGGCCGTCCCGCCCACCGTTCTGGGGTGGGCGGGACGGCCGGGCCACCAGGGTCGGAAGGAGGTGGACCGGTGAGTTCGAAGGACTGGATCGAGAAGGACTTCTACGCCGTGCTCGGCGTGGACAAGGCCGCCTCCGCGGATGACATCAAGAAGGCGTACCGCAAGGTGGCCCGGGAGTCGCACCCGGACCACAACCCGGGCGACCCGAAGGCCGAGGAGCGGTTCAAGGCCGCGTCCGAGGCGTACAACGTGCTGTCGGACAGCGGCCGCCGTCGCGAGTACGACGAGATGCGTTCGCTGTTCGGCTCGGGCGCGTTCCGGCGCAACGCCCGGGGTGGGGGTCAGCCGGGCGGCATGCCGTTCGACGTCTCCGACATGTTCGGCGGCGGCGGAGGCGGCGATCGTCGCTTCGGTGGCGCCGGCTTCCAGGACCTCTTCAGCTCGATCTTCAGTGGCGGTCAGGCCGGTGGGCAGGCCGCACCACACGGTCCGGCCCGTGGTCGGGACGTGGAGACCGAGGTGGCGCTGGACTTCGGCGACGCGGTGCGCGGAGTGACGCTGCCCCTGACGTTGCGCGCGCCGGGAGTCTGCGACACCTGCCACGGCAACGGGGCCAAGCCCGGCACCCAGCCGCGTACCTGCCCGGTCTGTCATGGTGCCGGCGTGACCACCCGTAACCAGGGGTCGTTCAGCTTCTCCGAGCCGTGCCGCAACTGCCAGGGCGTCGGCACAGTGGTCGAGGAGAAGTGCCCGGAGTGCCACGGCAGCGGCGGTGTCACCAAGACCCGCACCATGAACGTGCGCTTCCCGGCCGGTGTGGCCGACGGTCAACGCATCCGGCTGGCCGGGCGTGGCGAGCCGGGCGAGCGCGGCGGCCCGGCCGGCGACCTCTTCGTACACGTCAAGGTTCGGCCGGACGAGCTGTTCGGGCGTACCGGGGACGACCTGACGCTGACGGTGCCGGTCACCTTCGCGGAGGCCGTGCTCGGCACGGACCTGCGGGTGCCCACGCTCGACGGTGCGATGACCCTGCGGGTGCCGCCGGGAACGCCGAGCGGGCGGGTGCTGCGGGCCCGGGGCAAGGGTGTGGTCCGTCGCGACGGGCAGGCCGGTGACCTGCTGGTCACGCTGGACGTGGTGGTGCCGGCCCGGTTGTCGGACGAGGCGCGTACGGCGCTGGAGTCGTTCGCCGAGCAGACCCCGCCGGCGGCCCGGGAACATCTCGACGCACGGGTGCGTCGAGTCAGTTAGTCCGGTGGAATGGACGCGGAGGTGAGCGGGATGTCGGGCGAGTTCCTCGGTTCGGGCGACCCTGCCTACGAGGCCAAGGTGCTGATGATCTCGGTAGCGGCACGGATGGCGGGGATGCACCCGCAGACCCTGCGCCAGTACGACCGACTGGGGCTGGTGCAGCCCGGCCGGGCCGCTGGTGGCGGGCGTCGCTACAGCGTCCGCGACGTGGTGCTGCTGCGCGAGGTGCAGCGGCTCAGCCAGGACGACGGGATCAACCTGGCCGGCGTCAAGCGGATCATCGGGCTGGAGCGGCTGCTGGAGCAGGCGCAGCAGCGGGTGGCCCGGCTGGAGGCGGAGCTGGACGCCGCGTACCGCCGGGTGGCGGAGCTGGAGTCGTTGGCCCGCTTCCCGGGCCGGGATCTGGTGCCGACCAACCGCACGTCCACCGCCCTGGTGGTGTGGCGCCCCCGCCGGACGCCCGATCGCTGACCTGCCGCTCACCCGGATCTGTCTTCTCGGCCCGGACCGCGCTGGATTCCCGGCGCGGTCCGGGCCGCTTCAGTTAGCCTGTCGATAAGGGTCCAATCGGCTTAATATGGACCTACCGGCATGGCGAGGGGGAGCGATGGCGGAACCGGCGAAAAAGGTGGCCCAGCAGACCGAGGACCGGTTGGAGAACCTGGCCGAGACCGTCCGCAAGAAGTTCGACAAGGTGACCGAGGGGACCTACCGGGACCGGATCATCGCGGGCCGGTTCGCCGAAGACGGCGACCACGCCGGCGAACGGGGCCGAGCCGAGACGGAACGCAAGCAGGACTGACCGGTGACCGACGTGCGGGCCGGGACCCACGGGGGGTCCCGGCCCGTTCGCCGCGCCGGGGTCGCGGCCCGTTCGCCGTAACTGAGTGCGGGCCGTGCCTCAGCCGAGGCGGCGGTTCTCGCGGACCAAGCCGCCCTCGCACCAGTCCCGGTAGACGAAGAGGTCCGGTCGGGCCAACAGCACCCGGCCGTTGTGCGCCCAGATCCTCATCAGCTCGTCGCCGTCACGCTCGGCCTGTTCGACGAGCTTGCGGAAGCGGCGCTTGGGGTGGGCGCGGAAGTTCGTCCGGATGCCGTCGGCCGCGTAGATGTAGAGGCAGTGCAGCGCGAAACGCCGGGCCGGGCAGGTTGGATCCATCGCCAACTCGAAGAGCGTCAACACCAGCCGGTCGCCGGAGACCAGCAGGTCCCAGTCGGGTGGCATCGAGGCCAACGGCACCGAATCGGGCTTGTACGCCCAAGCTCGCAACTCCGCCGGAGTCGGATCGACGGGGTTGGCGAAGCCGTGGAACGTCGACTCCTGCACGCTCACCGGCCAACCTTCCGCTCTCGCCCGCGTTTGGCAACGCTGCCTGCGGACCCTGGCTGCTGGGGCGAAACGGTAACCCGCCGTCGGGTGCTGCGGTAGTACCCGCGGGGAGCAATTCCGCAACCGTTGGCACGGGCGGGTCCATTGCATCGACAGCGCAGCCGATGATGCACCAATGACTATCCACGTTAGACGGTTCCAGCGGGGCGCCGAGGCCGAGTTCGTCGCCGGGCTGGAGTGGCTTTTCGCCCCTCCCGGTAGCCGTCCCGGGGATTGGGACCGCGACCGCGCCGTCGAGCGAACCGCGCAATTGCTCGCCCACGAGGACGTCGCACTCTTCGCGGCACGATCGGACGAAGATCAGTTGGTCGGCGTGGCCAGCGTCTACGTGGACATCCTCTCCGTGCGCTTCGGCCGTCGGGCGTCGATCGAGGATCTCGCCGTGCACCCCGAGTGGCGCTCCCGGGGTGTCGGCTCCAGCCTCCTCACGGCGGCCAGGGCGTGGGCGCACGAACAGGGTGCCGACTACGTCTTCCTGGAGTCCGGCCTGGCCCGAACCGAGGCGCACCGCTTCTACCTCCGCGAGGGTGCGACCCACGCCGCCGCGGCGTTCAGGTGGAGCTCAGGGCACTGAGTCGACCACCGGGACCGGCTCCCGCCGTTGGGCCGCCGCACGGTTGCGCAGCCACCGCTTGAACCACGGGAAGTCGGGCAGCCGAGCCAGGATCGGCCCGGTCACCACGGTGATCAGGACGTACGTCGCGGCCAGCGCCGCCAACTGCGGCTCGACGCTCCCGGCGGCCACCGCGAGACCGGCGATGACGATGGAGAACTCACCTCGAGGTACGAGCGCCAGACCGGCTCGCCATCGACCGGGTTCCGCGATGCCGACCCGGCGGGCCGCGAGGTACCCGGTGAGCGTCTTCGTCGCCATGGTGACCACTGCCAACGCGAGCGCCGGCAGCAGCACCGGCGGGATGTCCCGTGGGTCGGTGACCAGGCCGAAGAAGACGAAGAACACCGCCGCGAACAGGTCTCGCAGCGGCGAGAGCAGTTCGGTCGCGTGGTGCGCAACCGGGCCGGAGAGCGCGATGCCGACCAGGAACGCGCCGACCGCCGCCGACACCTGGAGCTTCGCCGCGAGCCCGGCGATCAGCAGGGTCAGACCGAGTACGCCGAGCAGCAGCGCCTCCGGGTCCTTCGCCGACAGGGCGGAGGAGATGAGGTGGCCGTACCGGATGGCGACCACCAGCACGAGCAGCACCGTGCCCACTGCGACGGCGAGTGCGATGCCCCCACCGAGCAGGCCGGTGCCGGCCAGCACGGCGGTGACCAGCGGCAGGTAGAGCGCCATCGCCAGGTCCTCGATCACGAGGACCGAGAGGATCACCGGGGTTTCCCGGTTACCGAGTCTTCCCAGGTCGGCGAGGACCTTGGCGATCACGCCCGAGGACGAGACCCAGGTGATGCCGCCGAGTACCAGGGCGGCGACCCAGTCCCAGCCGAGCAGCAGGGCGAAGGCCGCGCCGGGCAGCGCGTTGAACACGCCGTCGATCAGCCCTGCGGGGGCCGCCGACCGGAGGTTGCCGACCAGTTCGTTGGCCGAGTATTCCAGGCCGAGCATCACCAGCAGCAGGATGACGCCGATCTCGGCGCCCACCGCGAAGAACTCCTCGCTGGCGGCGAGCGGGAGCAGCCCACCGTGCCCGAACGCCAGCCCGGCGAGCAGGTAGAGGGGGATGGGTGACAGCCCTACCCGGCGGCTGAGCCGCCCGAGGACGCCAAGGAGCAGCAGCAGCGCGCCGACTTCGACGAGCAGAGTGGTGGAATCGTGCATCCGCCTCAGCCGTCCGGGTCACTGTCGGCGAGGATGGCGGAAACGCCGTCGAGACCTCTACGGGTCCCGACAACGACCACCACGTCGCCGGCCGCGAAGCGGAAGGAGGGGAGTGGCGAGACGATCACTTCGCCTTCACGCAGTACAGCCACGATGGAGGCGCTGGTGCGGGTACGCGCCTTGGTGTCGCCGAGCTTCCGGTTGACGTACGGGGAGCCGGCCGTGATGGCGATCTGCTCGGTGAGCAGACCGGCGGCCTGCTCCCGGAGCCCGGAGAGCTGGCCGAGCATCAGCGACGCGCCGAGGATGTCGGCCAGAGCCTCAGCCTCGTCGTCGGTCAGCGGAATGTCTGACTGGCAGGCGTCGGGGTCGTCGGGATCGTAGAGAACGAGATCACGGCGGCCGTTGCGGTGAGAAACGACGCCCAGGCGGCGTCCGGACTCCGTCACCAGATCGTGACGTACCCCGATCCCGGGTAAGGCGGTCTGCTCGACACGTACTCGCACCCTCCAAGGCTACCGCTTTGTGAACAGAGCGCAGATCTTGGAGGGACAGCATCCCTCGGGCCGGCCCCGGCGCAGCCCAATGGCCATTTACTTTGGGTCGCTGACGTAGGTGCCTTTGCCTTGATGTCCCTCGGTCAGACCCTCGGCCTGCAGAATCAGCAGCGCTGATCGGACCGGCTCGGCGGAGACGCCGTAGTGCGCGGTCATTTCACGCAACGAGGGCAGCTTGTCGCCCGGCGCGTATTCGCCAGAAGCGATCTTGTCGCGGATGTCCTGCGCGATGCGTTGGCGGTCCGAAACTCGGGGCATGGGGCAACTCCTGGTAGGCCCCAAGATCTTCCCATGCGGTTGGCCGGTCGGCCAACACTTCGCGTGCTAAGCATGGTCACTGGTTGTCCTGCAATGCTTTGCATTGTATGTTGACCGGGCGGGCACTCGGGGTGTGGAAAGCCTGGTAGGCAGCCGGCCTCCTCGGCCGGGTCGTCCGCGTCGCCGCTGGCACGGCCGTGCGCTCCCTCGAGTAAACGGCCGTGCCAGCGATCCGCACCCCCAGGACAGGAACAGCGCTGATGGTGGATCGAGGGTGGCGGCGATGACCGGGCGGTACGTCATCCACCTGCCGATATCCGCGCCCGATCTGGCCCGCGCGAAGATGCTGGGGCGGACCGCCGGTCGGTCGCTGGCCTTCCTGGCTCGGATCGACCTCGGCGGGATCACCGTCTCGACCGAGGACAACCAGGGGGTACGGCACTGGGTCTTCTGCGACCGGCGGCTGGACGGTGACCGTCGCTGCGTGCTCCGCGCCGACCACGAAACCCCGTGCACCGCCCGGTTGCCCCGGCGAATCGGCCCTTAGGGGCCGTACCAGATCAAGCGGTCGGTGCCCGCCCCGGTCGAGCGGGGCGGGCACCGATCGGTCGCACCGGACGTCGAGGTCAGCGGAGGCTGCTGAAGAACTCGCGGATGTCGGCGACCAGCACCTCGGTGGCCTGGTGGGCGGCGTAGTGGCCGCCGACCTCGCCCCGGCCGTCGACGTCGGTCTCGTACGCCGTCCACCGGACGATGTTCGCGTGGTCCCGCTCGGCGAAGCGGCGGATGGACTGGAAGTCGCCGGGGAACATGGCCAGCGCGGTCGGAGCGGTGGTCGGCTCGGTCGGCGGCTCGCCGGCGTGGGCGTCCTCCCAGTAGAGCCGGATCGCCGAGGCGGCCGTGCCGGTGAACCAGTAGAGCGCCACGTTGGCCAGGATGAAGTCGGCGTCCAGACTCTCGTCGAAGAGCTGGGCGTTCCAGGCGAGCAGCCCCACCGGCGAGTCGGCCAGCGCGAACGCCAGGGTCTGCGGTTGCTGACTGTGCACCTGGTTGAAGGAGAACTTGTTCTCGTAGAACCACTGGAGGTGCCCGAGCGCGGCCTGGTCCGTCTCGGAGAGCCCGGCGAACTCGGCCGGGTCGCCGGAGGGGAACGAGAAGAGTTGGGTGACGTGTACGCCGAGCACCCGCTCCGGGGCGATCCGGCCCAGCTCCGGCGCGATCATCGAGCCGGCGTCGTTGCCGACCGCGCCGTAGCTGTCGTACCCCAGGCGGTTCATCAGCTCGGCCCAGGCGCGGGCGATGCGGAACCGGTTCCAGCCGGCGTTGCGGGTCGGGCCGGAGAAGCCGAAGCCCGGCAGTGACGGGACGACCACGTGGAAGGCCGGTGCGTCCGGGTCGGTCGGCTCGGTGAGCGGGGCGATCACGTCGAGGTACTCCAGCACCGAGCCGGGCCAGCCGTGGGTGAGCACCAGTGCCGTGGCGTCCGGCCGGGACGACCGGACGTGCAGGAAGTGGATCTGCTCGCCGTCGATCTCGGTGACGAACTGCGGGTGAGCGTTCAGGTGGGCCTCGACGGCACGCCAGTCGAACTCGCCCCGCCACCGGTCGACGAGGTCGCGCACCCGGTCGGTGCTCATCCCGTACGAGTCGCCGGTGCCGGGCAGGTCGGCGGGCCAGAGGGTGCGGTCCAGCCGGGCGGCCAGGTCGTCGAGGGCGGTCTGCGGGATCTCGACGCGGAACGGGCGGATCGCGGTGTCGCTCATGGCGGAACTCCTTCGGAACGGAATGTTTCGTTCTGCAATCACCATAGCAGAGCGGAACGATCCGTTCCACTGTTAGGCTGGGGGCATGTCAACGACTTCCGGCAAGACGCTGGGCGGTCGCCGCGCCCAGGCCGCCCGCAACGACGAGGTCATCCTCGAAGCCGCCCGCGCCGTCTTCCTCAACGACCCGAAGGCCCCGATCGCCGCCGTCGCGGAGCGCGCGGGCGTCGGCATCAGCGCCCTCTACCGGCGGTACGCGGGCAAGGAGGACCTGCTGCGCCAGCTCTGCCACGACGGGCTGCGCCGGTACGTCGCGGAGGCCGAGACCGCCCTCGACGAGCCGGACGACTGGGCCGCGTTCACCGGCTTCCTGGCCCGGGTGGTCGACGCCGACGTGCACTCGCTCACCGTCCACCTGGCCGGCACCTTCACCCCGACCGAGGAGATGGGCCGGGACGCGATGCGCGCCGGCGAGTTGGCCACCGCCCTGGTCGACCGGGCGCACGCCAGCGGGCGGCTGCGCCCCGACGCTGTCGTACACGACCTGGGGTTGTTGTTGGAAGCGTGCGCCGCGGTCCGCGTACCCGATCCGGAGCGGACCCGCCAACTGCGCCGCCGGCAGCTCGCGGTCCTGCTGGCCGGCCTGTCGTCGGTGCCGGGTGCGGGCCCGCTGCCCGGCCCGCCTCCGGCGGCCGGCGAGTTCGACTGGCGGTGGCGACGCCGGGAGTGATGGGCGTCACGCGCTAAGGTTGAGCGGAATACGCTCAACTCTGGTTGTGTCCAACCCAGTGGACAACGCCGATCCGGGGGAGCCCATGAACACCGAAAGACTCACCACCAAGAGCCGCGAAACCATCACGGGCGCTGTCGCGCTGGCCAACCAGCGTGGTCACGCCACAGTGGAGCCCTGGCACCTGCTCCTGTCACTCCTGGACACCGACGGTTCGACCGCCACCGGCCTGCTGCGCGCCGTCGGGGCCGACCCGACCGAGCTGCGCCAGGCCGCCCAGCGCGCTGTCGACAATTTGCCGGCCGCCCGCGGCTCCAGCCTCGCCGAGCCGACGTTGGCGCGGGAGTTCGTCAACGCCATCGGCGCCGCCGAGCAGATCGCCCGACCGCTGGGCGACGAGTACACCTCCACCGAGCACCTGCTCGCCGGCCTGGCCCGGGTGGGCGGGGCGGTGTCCGGCGCGCTGAAGACCGCCGGCGCCACCGAGGAAGCCCTGGTCGCCGCCTTCCCGACCGTTCGCGGTGGGGACCGTCGGGTCACCACCGCCGACCCCGAGCAGACCTACCAGGCCCTCACCAAGTACGGCGTCGACCTCACCGCCAGCGCCCGGGACGGCAAGATCGACCCGGTCATCGGCCGGGACTCCGAGATCCGTCGGGTCATCCAGGTGCTCTCCCGGCGTACCAAGAACAACCCGGTGCTGATCGGTGAGCCCGGCGTCGGCAAGACCGCGATCGTCGAGGGCCTGGCCCAGCGGATCGTCACCGGCGACGTGCCCGAGTCCCTGCGCGACAAGAAGCTGATCTCGCTGGACCTCGGCGCGATGGTCGCCGGGGCGCAGTACCGCGGCCAGTTCGAGGAGCGACTGAAGTCCGTCCTGGAGGAGATCAAGAACTCCAACGGGCAGGTCATCACGTTCCTCGACGAACTGCACACGGTCGTCGGCGCCGGCAAGGGCGAGGGCTCGATGGACGCCGGCAACATGCTCAAGCCGATGCTGGCCCGTGGCGAGCTGCGGATGGTGGGCGCCACCACGCTGGACGAGTACCGCGAGCACATCGAGAAGGACCCGGCGCTGGAGCGTCGTTTCCAGCCGGTGCTCGTCGGTGAGCCGACCATCGAGGACACCATCGGCATCCTGCGCGGGCTCAAGGAGCGCTACGAGGTGCACCACGGCGTACGGATCACCGACGCCGCGCTGGTGGCCGCCGCGACGCTGTCCGACCGTTACATCACCGAGCGGTTCCTGCCGGACAAGGCGATCGACCTGGTCGACGAGTCCGCGTCCCGGCTCCGGATGGAGATCGACTCGCGTCCGGTCGAGGTGGACGAGATCGAGCGGGCGGTCCGCCGGCTGGAGATCGAGGAGATGGCCCTGGCCAAGGAGCCGGACGCCGCCTCGGCCGAGCGGTTGGAGCGGCTCCGCAAGGAGTTGGCCGACAAGCGCGAGCAGCTCACAGTGCTCTCCGAGCGCTGGCAGACGGAGAAGAGCCACATCACCAAGCTCTCGACCGCCAAGGAGGAGTTGGAACGCCTCGGCGGTGAGGCCGAGCGGGCCGAGCGGGACGGCGAGCTGGAACGCGCCGCCGAGCTGCGCTACGGCCGGATCCCCGCCCTGAAGGTCGAGCTGAAGCAGGCCGCGGAGGAACTGGCCCAGCTCCAGTCCGACGGCGCGATGCTCAAGGAGGAGGTCGGCGCGGACGACATCGCCGCTGTGGTCGCCTCCTGGACCGGCATCCCCGCCGGCCGCCTGCTGGAGGGTGAGACGGCCAAGCTGCTGCGGATGGAGGAGTCGCTGGGCGGCCGGGTGGTCGGCCAGACCGAGGCGGTCGGCGCGGTCTCCGACGCGGTACGCCGTGCCCGGGCCGGTATCGCCGACCCGGATCGCCCGACCGGCAGCTTCCTCTTCCTCGGCCCGACCGGCGTCGGCAAGACCGAGCTGGCCAAGGCCCTCGCCGAGTTCCTCTTCGACGACGAGCGGGCCATGGTCCGCATCGACATGAGCGAGTACGGCGAGAAGCACTCGGTCGCTCGCCTGGTCGGGGCCCCGCCCGGCTACGTCGGTTACACCGAGGGTGGTCAGCTCACCGAGGCGGTGCGCCGACGGCCGTACTCGGTGGTGCTGCTGGACGAGGTGGAGAAGGCCCACCCGGACGTCTTCGACGTGCTGCTCCAGGTGCTCGACGACGGCCGGCTCACCGACGGCCAGGGCCGCACTGTGGACTTCCGCAACGCGATTCTGATCCTCACGTCCAACCTCGGGTCGTCGGTGATCAGCGACCTGACGCTCGCCGATGAGCAGCGCCGGGAGGGCGTGCTGGCCGTGGTCCGGTCGCACTTCAAGCCGGAGTTCCTCAACCGGCTGGACGACATCGTGGTCTTCGCCTCGCTGCGCGGGGACGACCTGCGCTCCATCGTCGACATCCAGTTGAACCGGATGCGGCGTCGGTTGGCCGATCGCCGGCTGGGTCTGGAGATCACCGATGCCGCCCGGGACTGGCTGGCCGAGCACGGTTACGACCCGATCTACGGTGCGCGACCGCTCCGCCGCCTGGTTCAGACCGCAATCGGAGACCAACTGGCGAAGGCCCTCCTGTCCGGCCAGATCCGCGACGGCGAAACCGTGAAGGTGGACCGCGCCACCGAAACCAACACCCTGTCCGTCACCGCCGCCTGATCCGTCGCACCCGGGCCGATCCCGCCTCGCAGGCGGGGTCGGCCCGACCCGTTCTCTGCCCCCGACGGTGCCCCACCGGGACGCTCCGTAGCTGCCGTATCACCAGGCAATGATGAGTTTCTCCAGGTGCGCGGGGTTGTTACCGTTCCCGCCGACGCACTTGGGGAGGTGGTCGGCATGAACGGTCCCGTGGCGTACCTGGTGGCGACGCTGGGGTGTCTGATCGGAGTCGCCGGGGTCGTGGTGGCGGTGGTGGCAGTTCGCAAGGGCCGCAAGGCCGCCCGGCCGGCTGCACCCGCAGACCCGTTCCGGGACACCGACAGCGACGCGCTCCGCGGTGACCCGCGCAGGCTCAAGCCCGGCGACATCGTCGAGATCCGCCGGGTGTCGTACGCGGTCCGGGGCTCGGTGCATCTGAATGAGGGCGGCTGGAGCTGGGCCGAGCACCTGCTCGACACCGTCGAGGGCGACAAGCGCTGGCTCTCCGTGGAGGAGGACCCGGACCTGGAGTTGGTGCTCTGGACCGCCGAGCCGGCCGCCACGATCGCCCCGGGCGCGTCCGCCCTCGACTTTGCCGGCCGCCGCTACGCCTTGGAAGAGTCCGGTCAGGCCCGCTTCACGGCCACCGGCAGCACCGGCCTCGACCCCGGTGGCACCCTTCGATACCACGACTACCGGGCCCAGGGCGGCGAACGGCTTTCCTTCGAGGCGTACGGCCAGGCCGGCTGGGAGGTCGCCCGGGGCGAGCAGCTGCACCGCGCCGACGTGATGGTGTACCCGCAGGCCGGGCCGGAGGCCAGCTGACGTGTTGGTGAGCCTCCACACCCCATACGTCGACACCTGCGCCGCCGACTTGAGCCTGGCACTCGGCGGCCCGGAGCGGCCCGCGCTGCACGTCCGCGATCTCACGCTGCCCGGGGACGTCCGGCTACGGCTGCGCCTGCTCGGCGCGTCCCACCAGGTCGTGCTGGCCGAACCCGGCAGTGCGGTCGGACTCACCGAGACGGTCGCCTGCCTGCCTGGTCGGCCGCCGCACCTGCCCGGCGCCCTGCACGACGAGGCGGGCGGCTACCGCTTCACCGCCAGCGTGCTGCGCCCCGCCGACGGTGAGTTGCACACCCGGATCGCCGGGCTCCGCGCCGACCTGGCCGACGACCCGTATGCCCTGGTCGGAGTCTTTCCCGGTGATCCGGACGCGGTCACCGCGCTGGCCGTGCGCACCGACCTGCCGCACCTGTCGGTCGGCTGGCGTACCTGGCACGCGTACCCGCAGACCAATGAGCTGGTCCTGACCGAGACGGTGGTGGCACTGCGATGACGTACCGACGCTGGTTCGTGGTGGGCGCGGCGACGGCAGTGGTCGGCGTGCTGGTCGCGGCCTTCGCGCTCGTCAACGGCACCTTCTCCCCGCGCGCCTACGTGCAGGACAGGTACTCGCGAGCGGCCAGCCGGGACATCGGCCGGGAAGCGACCGCGTACACCTCGTCCAAGTCACCGACCACTGTCGCCGAGGAACTGACCGACGCGTGGAAGCCGTCCGACCGGTACGCCGACGGCAGCGGCGTCTACCTGCGCTACGACGACGACTCGGTGGTGATCCTGCCGATCGCCGCCGGCTCGGTGATTCTGCTCGAAGACATGAAAACCGCTCACCCTCGTTACCACTCGACCGTCGGGTCGTACTGGGGCTGGGGACGCGGCAGCAGCGTGCGGGGCGGCGGCCCCGGCACCGGCAAGTAGCCCGACGCCCGACCCCTTGACCTGGAGCCCTCCGTGCAGAACCTCGTCATCGATCTACTGGCCACCCTTGCCTTCGGCGCGGTCGGCGTCGTCCTCATGGGCATCGGCTACGGGCTGGTCGACCTGACCACTCCCGGCAAGCTCCACGAACTGATCTGGACCGAGCGCAACCGCAACGCGGCGCTGCTGCTCGCGTCCAACCTGCTCGGCGTCGGCACCATCGTTGTCGCGGCGATCGTCGCCAGCGACGACGACCTCGCCCTGGGGCTGGTCGGCGCGGCGGCCTACGGGATCGTCGGCCTGGTGATCATGGCCGCGGCGTTCCTGCTGCTCGACGCGGTGACCCCGGGCCGGCTCGGCGAGCTGCTGGTCGACCCGGAGCCGCACCCCGCCGTGTGGGTGTCGGCAGTGGTGCACCTGGCCACCGGCGCGATCATCGCCGCCGCGATCCTCTGATGACCGGGGGACCGCGACCGCGCGGTGCCGGTCGGCCGTACCCGGGGCGGTCATGAGCACCGGGGCGCCGCGGGTGGTCGACGGCGGCACCGAGGCCCGGCCGCACTGGCGGCTGGCCCGCGCGGCGGTGCTGGTCGCGGTCTTCGTCTGCGCCGCCTGCGGGCTGGTCTACGAGCTGGCCCTGGTCGCGCTCGGCAGCTACCTGATCGGCGACACCGTCGGGCAGGCGTCGATCGTGCTCGGCGTGATGGTCTTCGCGATGGGGGTCGGCGCGCTGGTCGCGAAGCCGTTGCAGCCCCGGGCCGCCGCCGCGTTCGCGGTGATCGAACTGACCCTGGCCCTGCTCGGTGGTCTGTCCGTGCTCGGCCTCTACGCCGCCTTCGCCTGGCTCGACCTGTACGGCCCGGCGCTGGTCGGCACCGCCTTCGTGCTGGGCCTGCTGATCGGCGCGGAGATTCCGCTGCTGATGGTGATGCTGCAGCGCATCCGCGAGCAGGCCGCCGGCAGTGCGGTGGCCGACCTGTTCGCCGCCGACTACGTCGGCGCGCTGCTCGGCGGGCTCGCCTTCCCGTTCCTGTTGATCCCCGTCTTCGGCCAGCTCAAGGGCGCCCTGGTGGTCGGCGCGGTGAACGCGGTGGCCGGTCTCGCCCTGGTCTGCACGGTGTTCCGGAGGGAGCTGAGCCGCCGCGCCCGGCTCGTCCTCGGCGCCGGCTCTGTCGTGGTCGCGCTCTGCCTGGGGTACGCCTGGGTGACCGCCGCCGACTTCGAGGTGACCGCCCGGCAGCAGCTCTACCGGGACCCCGTGGTGTACGCCGAACGCTCCCGTTACCAGGAGATCGTGCTGACCCGGTCGGTGCGGGAGGTCGGCCACGCCGACACCGACCTGCGGTTGTTCCTCAACGGTGATCTTCAGTTCAGCTCGGTCGACGAGTACCGCTACCACGAGGCGCTGGTGCATCCGGCGATGCGCGGCCCGCGCGGCGACGTCCTGGTTCTCGGTGCCGGCGACGGCCTCGCCGTCCGGGAGATCCTGCGGTACCCGGACGTCCGCCGGGTGACAGTGGTCGACCTCGACCCGGCGGTGGTGGCGCTGGCCAGCACCGTGCCGCAGCTACGGGAGCTCAACGGCGGCTCGCTCGACGACCCCCGCGTGCGGGTGCTGAACACTGACGCGTTCGGCTGGCTGCGTACCGCCGCCGAGCGCTTCGACGTGGTGGTCGCCGACCTGCCCG
Source organism: Micromonospora sp. H61 (assembly GCF_018070325.1). Classification (GTDB taxonomy): domain Bacteria; phylum Actinomycetota; class Actinomycetes; order Mycobacteriales; family Micromonosporaceae; genus Micromonospora; species Micromonospora salmantinae. The sequence goes on along the minus strand of NZ_JAGPXY010000016.1, from coordinate 19,020 downwards.
ACCCGGACGAGACGGCCACCGCCAAGCTCTACACGGTCGAGTTCTACGCGCTGATCAGGTCGGTGCTCGCCGAGCAGGGACGGCTGGTGGTGCAGTCCGGCTCGCCGTACTTCGCGCCCCGCTCCTACTGGTCGATCGATGCGTCGGTGCGGGAAGCCGGCTTCGCCACAGTGCCGTACCACGTCGACGTGCCGTCCTTCGGCGACTGGGGTTTCCTGCTCGCCACGGCGGGAACCGTCCCGCCGGTGCTGGAACTGCCGGCCGACGCGCCCCGGTTGCGTTTCCTCGACCCGGGCGTGCTGCGGGCGGCGGCGGCCTTTCCCCCCGACCGCGCCCGCCTGAACGTGCCCCCCAGCACCCTCCTTCGACCGAGGGTCCTCGACTACGCCCGCACGGAGTGGCGCGGCTACTGACCCCCACGACCTGGCGCCTGGACAAGGCGGCTGTGTCAGGAGAGTGTCCGCTCATGGCGCAAACCTCTTGATTAACGGGGTGGAGTGGGGGCGGACGGGGAAAGGGTGGAGGCATGTTTGGGATGCGGAAGGCTTGGGAGCGCGAATTGGGCGCCGCCGTCGACGAGTTGGTGGCGGCTGACACGCTCGCCTTCGGGGGAGTTGGCTTCGCCGGGACCCTGTTGCCGGTGACCGAGGCGTACCACCGGGTCGAGGCCGCCCTCAGCGACCACCCCGAGGAGGTACGCCGCCAGCTCGACCGGGTGCTGGCCGACGGCACGCCCGCCGGCCGGGCGTACGCGGCCACGCTGCTCGAGCGGGTCGACCCGGAGGCGGCCCGAGCGGCCTGGACGTCGCTGCGGGACGATCCGAGCGAGTTCACCACCTTCGTCGGCTGCGTGATGGACAGGGAAACCCTCGGCACGTACGCCAGTCGGCGGCTCGCCGCAGCATGATCCATTCGCCGGTCGGTGCTGCCCGATTGGTTCTGCCGGTCGCCGACGCCGCGTACCGCGAACGAGGCGCTGCCCGGCCCGGCCTGGGTGATGCCCGTCCCCACCTACGCCCCGACCGGTTACGGATATCCGACAGCTCCGCTCGTGCCGGGCTTCCTGCCGCCGAACCAGCCGCTCCCACCCGGCTACCTGATCTGCCCCGACCCGGCCGCGCACCTGACCCCGGGCGCGCCGGGCACCTCACCAGGGCCGACCGGACCCCCGGCGGCACCTCCGCAGGACGCACCCGACCACACTCGCTAGCTGAGCTGTCGGCCACAGCGCGGGCCTTCCTGGTGCCGAGGGTTGTTACCGTCTGCGCCGACGTACCTGGGGAGGTGGTCGGGTGGACGCGCTGGTGACGTGCCTGGTGGCGGCTGTTGCCGTACTCGCGGTGGTGGTGGTGGTGGTCGTCGTGCGGGCCCGCCGACGGCCGACGGCCCGGCCCGACGGCCAGCAGGCGGAGCCGCCGCGCGGCGGCCCGCTCCGCCTGGCCCCGGGCGACCGCGTGCGGATCCGCGAGCGGGAGTACGCGGTGAGCGCCACGATCCGGCTGGTCGAGGGCGACTGGAGTTGGGTGCAGCACCTCCTCGACGACGACTCCGGCACCCGACACCGGCTCTCCGTGGAGGACGGCCCCGAACTCGAGCTGGTGTTCTGGACCGCCGAACCGGGCGCCACCGTCACCCCGGGCGCCCCGACCATCGAACTCGGCGGGCGGCGCTACACCTGGGCCGAGACCGGGCAGGCGCGTTACACAGCCACCGGCGAGACCGACCTGCCGTCGGCCGGGACGATGCGCTACCACGACTACCAGTCCGGCGGTGCCGCGCGGCTCTCCTTCGAGGCGTACGGCGAAGAGGGTTGGCGGGTCGCCCGCGGTGACCTGCTCGACCCCGCCGACCTGACGATCCGCCCGCCCCGTGCCTGAGACCCGCTGAACCGGACCGGGCGGACGCGCCGGGCTCGTCACGGCATGCCGAACTGGCTGGTTGTCGATACGGTGTGGGCGCGATCTTAGGGAAGGAGAATCGTGGTCGATTCCCAGAGCACGCCGGCCCGTCAGCGGCCATCCATTGTGTCGATTTCCAGTTACCTGCTCTTCCTGTTCCTGGCACTCCAGGTGATCACTCTGATCATCACGCTCAGCACCTTCGGCAAGACGCGGGACGCGCTCCGTGCGGCGTACGCGGACAGCGCCACCGACGGTGACCAGGTGGCCGACGTCTTCGCCGTCATCGGCATCGGCGGCAGCATCGTCCTGCTGCTGCTCGCGGTCGTGCTGGGCGTGCTGGCCCTGTTCAACAACCAGGGCCGCAACGGCGCCCGGATCACCACCTGGATCGTCGGCGGCATCATGGTCTGCTGCGTCGGCGGTGGCCTGCTCAGCAACGCGGCCGGTGGTCTCAACACCGGTGGCGGGAATGCCGGCGACGGGCCGAGCCCGGAGGAGATCCAGCGCCGTCTGGAGGAGGCCCTGCCCTCCTGGGTCACCCCGGTCAGCCTCCTGCTCGGCGTGCTCAGCCTGATCGCGCTGATCGCGGCGCTGGTCCTGCTGGCGCTGCCGAAGGCCAACCCGTTCTTCCGCAAGCAGACCGCGGGCTGGGAGCCGCCGACCCCGGGCGCCAGCTACCCGGGTCCGCAGGCGCCCGGTCAGCCGGGCTACCCGCAGGCATCGGGTGAGCCCGGTTATCCGTCGAGTGGGGAGCCGAGCTACCCGCCGCCACCGGTCGCGAACCGGCCGGACGACACGCCGCCCACGGACCGGCCCGGGTCAACCCCGCCGCCGACCAACTGACGGCTCGATAAGCACGACGCCGACGATCCCTCCGAGTAGGTTGCAACCCGACGCCTACCGGAGGGATTCGTCGTGTCGTACCCGGAATCGGCACCGGCCCGCCGGCCCGCCGCCGTCCTGTCGGCCGCGACCGTGCTGTTGGTGATGGCGGTCGCCGCGCTCGCGTACGCCGTGGTCGACCTGGTGGTGCTGGGCGGGACTGTCGACGCGTTCCGCTCCGCCGCCCGCGACACCTCGGCAAGCCCCGAGCAGATCGACGACGTGGTGACTCTGCTCCGCGCGTCCGCGGTGCTGTCGGCGGTGGTGGCGGCGCTCTCCGCGCCACTGCTCGCCGGCCTCGCCCTCGGGCTGCTGGCCGGCCGCAACGGCGTCCGGGTGGCGACCTGGGTGGTCAGCGGGCTCGGCCTTCTCGGCGGCTGCTGCAGCGTGGCGGTGGTCGTCGGCGAACGGGCCGCGCCATTGCAACTGGGCTCCGGTGAGCAGGCTCTCGCCGAGTTGCTGGGCCTGATCGGCGACGCGTACCCGTCCTGGTGGATCCCGCTCAACGCCGGGCTTTCCGTCGCCCAAGGGCTCGGTTACCTTGTAGTAGCTACGCTGCTGGCACTGCCGGCCGCGAGCAGCTGGTTCGGCCGCCACCGCTCGACACCAACCGCACCGCCCCACTTCATGCCCGCCCCGCACCAGCCCCCGTCGGCGCCGCCCGCGCCCCCGTACCCGCCCAGGTGAGGACCACTCCGTGACGCTCGACCCCACCACTGCCGAGCGCCGAGCCCTGATCACCGGGGCCACCGCCGGCATCGGCGCGGCGTTCACGCGGCGGCTGGCCGCCGACGGCTGGCACCTGGTGCTCGTTGCCCGCGACGCGGCGCGGCTGACCGAGCTGGCCACCGAGCTGGGTTCCACGTACGGACGCGAGGTGGAGACGATCTCGGCGGATCTGTCCACCGACGACGGATGCGCCACCGTGGAGCAGCGGCTCGCCGACGGCAGCCCGGTGCACCTGTTGGTCAACAATGCGGGGATCAGCCTGAACAAACCGTTCCTGCGCTCCACGGCGGAGGACGAGGCGCGACTGTTGCGACTCAACGTGCACGCGGTCATGCGGCTGACCCTGGCGGCGCTCCGACCGATGACCGAACGGCGAAATGGGGCAGTGATAAATGTCTCTTCGGTCGCCGGTTTCGGTACGGCCATGCCCGGATCGACGTACTCGGCCAGCAAGGCGTGGGTCACCAACTTCAGTGAGTCCGTCGGGCAGTCGGCGCGGCCGTTCGGCGTACAGGTGATGGCCCTCTGCCCCGGCTACACCCGCACCGAATTCCATCAGCGAGCCGGCATCAACATGTCCAAGACGCCGGAGTGGCTGTGGCTGCGGGCCGAGGATGTGGTGGACGAAGCCCTGCGTGACCTGCGCAAAGGCAAGATGGTCAGCATCCCGGCGTGGAAGTACAAAGTGGTCGTCGCCGGCATGCGACACGCGCCGCGGCGGCTGCTCCAGGCGGTCGCGCGGGACACCCGCGGCCGGATCGGTCGCGACGAGCGCTGAGCTTCGACCGGCCCGCCGACACCGAGCGAGTGGTGGGACGGCGTTGGCACGCCGCTGTCGGGCCAGTTGCTGAGCGTAGTCGAGCATCGCCAGTCATCGGTTCCCCCCGGGGCTGATCAGGGTGGACCCCGCACACGGCGTTCAGAGTTGCGCAGTAACCTCTATCGCCATGGGGGACCACGACGACCTGCGTAAATTCATTACCGACCTGGCTGTGGTCCACGGCCGGGTCGTGCTCTCGTCGGGGCGCGAGGCAGACTGGTACGTGGATCTGCGGCGCGTCACGCTCCATCACCGGGCCGCTCCTCTGGTCGGCCGGGTGTTGCTCGACCTCACCGCCGACTGGGAGTTCGACGCCGTTGGGGGCCTCACCCTGGGCGCGGATCCTGTCGCGCTCTCGATGCTGCACGCCGCCGCTCCGACCGGCCGGGCCCTGGACGCCTTTGTGGTGCGCAAGGCGGGCAAGGCCCACGGTCTTCAGCGGCGGATCGAGGGACCGGAGGTGGCTGGCCGTCGAGTGTTGGCGGTGGAGGACACATCCACGACGGGCGGAAGTGTTTTGACCGCTGTCGAGGCGCTTCGCGAGGCCGGGGCGGAAGTCGTGGGCGTGGTGGTTATTGTTGATCGAGGCGCCGGCGACGCGGTGCGAGCCGCCGGATTGCCGTACCGGGCGGCCTATACGTTGGCTGACCTCGGCCTTGTGGCGTAAAAGTCTGCCGATTCGGATCTGCTGATATGCAGGCGGATCGATGCTGCTGGTGGAAGGATGGAATACGTGGGAACTGCGTTGGCCGAAATGACTATGCCTCAGATCTCGCCGCTAAACGGCGAGCCGATCGAACGTGCCGATGCCGAGCGTCTCGCCGGGGTCCTCAAGGCCCTTGCTGATCCTGCTCGGTTGCGGCTGCTCAGCCTGATCCAGTCGGCCCCCGAGGGCGAGGCGTGCGTCTGTGACCTGACGGCGCCGCTCGGCCTCTCTCAGCCGACGGTCAGTCATCACCTGCGTATCCTCACCGAGGCTGGCTTGTTGCAGCGGGAGAAGCGCGGTGTCTGGGCGTACTACAGCCTGGTCCCGAGTGCGATCGCGACGATCGCCGACCTGCTGACCCCGCCGCGTAAGCGGGCCACCAAGAAGGCCCGCTGACCTAGGCACTACACGCCGTCCCGAGCCGGGGCGGCGTCCGGTGGCGAGCCAGGGGTGGCGCCACCGGTGGTTGACACCTGCTCGTCCCCGGTCGCACCACCGGAGGCCGGGTTCGACATGCCGACGGCCGACCCCCTCACCAGGGGGCCGGCCGTCGTCGTACCGCTCAACGGTCCTGACCGTGCTCCGGGCGCTGACGGCCGTGCTCGTGCCGGTCGTGGTCGAACGCCTCACGGGCCGCCTCCACCGCGCCGGCGGCACTGGCCGCCGCGACCACCGCGACCGCCTCGCCGCGCTTACGAGCCCGCCGGTCGCGCAGGAACTCGAAGAAGATCGGCAGCACCGAGATCACAATGATCAGGGCCACCACCGGCAGGATGTAGTGGTCGATCTTGTCGCCGATGGCCTGGTAGATCTGCTCGGCCAGCAGGTAGCCGATCAGCAGGATGCCGTCCACCCAGAGCACCGCGCCGACGATGTTCCAGAGCAGGAACTTCTTGGCCGGCATGCCGAGCGCGCCCGCGACCGGGTTGAGGAACGTGCGGACGATCGGAATGAAGCGCGCCAGCACGACGGCCTTCGCCGGGCCGAACTTCTGGAAGTAGTACTCGGCCTTCTCCACGTACTCCTTCTTGAAGAGACGGGAGTTCGGCCGCTCGAACATCGGCCGGCCGTACCGCGCGCCGAGCCAGTGCCCCAGCTGCGCGCCGACGATCGCGCAGATCGGCCCACCGATCAGCAGACCGGTGAGGGAGAGGCGGGTGCCGTCGCCGAAGATCGCGTCCGCCACCGGTGACGAGGCGACCCCGGCGAGGAACAGCAGCGAGTCACCGGGGAAGAAGAAGCCCACCAGCAGGCCGGTCTCGGCGAAGAGGATCACCCACACGCCGATCAGCCCGAAGGTCTGCAACAGATCCTTGGGATCGAGCGGGTTCAGGGCGACGTTCTCCACGAGAGCGCGGGTCTTCTCAGCTGTGTCCACGGCCACAAAGGGTACCGAAGCCCAGGGCCCCGGCCGCGCCGGACCGGCCCGTCACCACCCGCCCGCGCCGTGGGGTCCAACGACGGTGCCCCGGCGTCGTGGGGTCCAACGACGGTGCCCCGGCGTCGTGGGGTCCAACGACGGTGCCCCGCCGACCGTGGTGGTCGACGGGGCGCCGGTGGTGCGGGGTGGGTCAGGCGACGAAGCGGGTCCGGCGGCGCTTGGCCACCAGGTAGCCGCCGACGCCCGCGGCGAGCAGCAGCGCGCCGAGGCCGACGATCAGGCCGGTGGACTGACCGGTGACCGGCAGCGAGCCGCCGTCGTCACCGCCGCCCTGGCCGCCGTCTCCGCCGCCGTTCACCAGGATCTGCGCGGTGTCGTTGGCCGGGTTCAGGTCCTTGATCTCGGTCTCCTCGTGCCCGGTACGCAGCGTGACCTCGCCGGCCTGGTCGCCGGCCTGGTCGATCCGCACCTGGAACTCGTAGTCGACCTTCTCGCCCTTTTTGATCGAGCCGTCCACGAAGCACCGGTAGACCCGCGCGCCGGGCTTGCCCGGCTCCCACCCGTCGTCCTCGGAGTCGAAGCAGTTCTCCGAAGCGCGGACGGCGGTGACGCCCTTCGGCAGCGTGACGGTGGTGCCGATCCAGGGCGACTCGCCGCCACCCGCGTTGACGGCCGCCGGCCCGTTGTTGACGTAGCCGACCGTGAGCGCGACGGTGGCGCCGACGTCACCGGTCACCGTCGCGCCGCGCGCTGCCACATCGGCCCGCTGGTCGCCGGTCACCTGAAGGTCGACCCAGGTCGAGTTGTCCAACGGGTTGACGTCGGTCTGCCGGGAGCGCAGGTTCATGACCGGCTCGAGCTTCAGCTCACCCTCGGTCCCGTTCGGCCCGAGCTTGGCCGGGAGTTCGGCCACGGACCGGTACTCGTCCCAGTCGGCAGGCGTGAACCAGGTGGAGAACCCGCCGAAGGCGTTCGGCGCCCAGCTGTCGGCGGGCACGGTGAACCCGAAGCTGTCGTCGAGGCGGAAGCTACTGTTCTCGTCGATGGTCGTGTCGAAGCGGCAGACGAACGCGAAGTCGTGCAGCGGGCCCTCGGTGTACTCGCAGTTCTCGTAGCGCTTCGACGGCTGAAGACCGTCCGCGCCGACGACGTAGAGAACCGCGTCCTTTGCGGGCACCTCGCCCCGGTTCGTCACCTGGAACGGAGCCTTCAGCGTGGCGCCGGGCGCGCCCTTGAGCTCCAGGGACTCGTTGGTGGTGAGGTCGACGCCCTCGCCGATTTCCACCGTCGAGCTGTAGGAGGCGGATCCGGACTTGCCGTCCGGCGTGACAGTGAAACTCAGCTCGCCCTTCTGATCGGGCTTGGCGTCGGCCTTTGCGCGAACGACGAGGGAGACGAGGTTCAGGTACGAGCCGTCGTCGTCCTGGTCCTCGACCTTGCACGTCAGGATCGCACCGGACTCGGTGCAGTTGTCCCCGCTGCTCTCGACGTCGGCGAAACCGTAGACCTTGCTCCGGTCCACCTTGATCGTGTAGTCGTCGGGCTGCCGCTCCGTGGTGAGCGAGAAGAGGGTGAGCCACTTCTCGGTGCCGCCGGGCGCGACGATCACGTTGTTGGCGTACAGGTCGAGATTCTCTACCGGTGCGGCGAGGGCTGCCGGTGCGGCAAAGGCGGGGGTGGCGGAGGCGGCGACGAGCGCGCCTGCTACGCCCAGCCCGGCGAGCCAACGCCGGGTGGAGTGGGTGAGCATCAGGGGAGTTCCTCCAGTTGGGGGATCAGGTGGAGCCTGCGGATCTTAAGGAATCGCTAAGGCTGACTGCAGCCCTCAAAACCGCCCGCTGGGCAAGACGAACCAAAAGGTTGATCGAAGTCACCGCAATGTCGGTCGGTCCGCTTCCGTCATCTGAGGCAGGAGCCCTCGGGAGGCGCAGTGACGTACGAGGAGTTCGCGACGACGCCCCGCCGGCCCGGTAAGGGACGGCGGGGCGTCGGTCGGGTCGGGGTGGGTCAGGCGGGGAAGCGGCTGCCTTGGCGTCGGGCGAGCAGGTAGCAGCCCACACCGGTGACGAGCAGCAGGGCGCCGATGCCGACGATCAGGTTGGTGGGGGCGCCGGTGATGGGCAGCGAACCGCCACCGCCCGCGCCACCGTCGCCATCACCGTCGCCTTGGTCACCGCCGCCCTGGGCCGCGTTGACCACGATGGTGGCCTTGTCGTTGGCCGGTTCGATGTCGTCCTTGAAGCCCTCGCCGCCGGGGCACTCGCACGGTGCGTTGACCCGCACCGCACCCCGGGCGTTGGAGACGACCTTGTCGATACGCAGCCGGAACTTCATGGCGTAGGTCTGCCCGGCCACCAGGAGCATCTCCGAGGCGCACGAGTACGTGCGGGTGGTGTCCTGCCGCAACCAGCAGTTGTCGGGGACCTCGACGGCGGTGGTGCCCGGCGGTAGCTCGACGTCGGTGTGGGTGGCGGCCTCGAAGTCTCCGTTCGTTCCGTCGAGCGTCGCCGGGCCGTTGTTCCGGAAGCCGACTGTCGCCGTGACGACGGTGCCGGCCGCGCCCTTGAGCGTGGCGCCGATCGCCGCGAGGTCGGTGCCGTTCACGCCGGTGGCCCTGATAATCCATGCGGTGTAGTCGTTACCCGGGCCGACATCGGTCTGGTCGGCCTGCCGCACCCTGCTGGGTGCCTCGGTCATGGTCAGTTTCGGGCCGCTGCCGGGGTTGGCCGCTCGTGCGCCGACGGCCGTCCGCACCCGGGTCAGGTCCTCGAAGTCGGCGCTGGTCATGAACTGGGCGTAGCCGGAGTGGCTGGCCGGCGCGTAGGTGTCCTTGACGAATTCGAGGTTCAGCGTGGTGGCCAGCCCGGTGCCCACCGGGATGTCCTCGTCGAAGTGGCAGGAGACCAGGTGGTCGCCGGAGTAGCGGCAGTTGCTGAACCGGTCCTTGGTTCGGATCGAGTAGGGGAGGTCGAAGACCGCGACGAACCCGGTGACGGCCTTGTCGCCGGCGTTGGCCACGACCAGCGGCACCGTGAACTTCCCACCCGGCTTGGCGGAGAGGCTGGTGTACGGTCCGCCGGCCAGGTCGACCCCCTCGCCGACCCGGACCCGGGAGGTGTAGCTGCCGCGCCGCCCGCCGGCCGCCTGGAAGCTGACAGCGACGTCGCCGGAGTCGCCGAGCTGCGCATCTTCGGTGAGGCCGAGGTGAACCCGCTTGGCCCCGTTGCGGTAGATCCCGCTGCCGAGCGGCGGCATCTCGTACAGGACGACATCGGAGCGCTCCGTGCAGACGAGAACGCCCGGCTCCGGCGCGGTGCACTCCTGGCCGTCGGCAGGAGCCACAGTGATCTTGGTGGCCAGGGAGCGGTAGTCGTACCGCACGGAGACGTCGGTGAGGACCGTCGGCTCGTCGGCGTGCAGCAACAGGCCACGGATGGTCGCCTCCGAGCCGATGGCCAGCGTGGCGTCCTGGAAGTAAGGCTCGATCGTGGGTGCGGCGACGGCGGGGGTGGCGGAGGCGGCGATCAACACGCCTGCGGCGCCGAGGCCGGTCAGCCAGCGGAGCGAGTGCTTGAGCATGGGGGTCCTCCCGTGGGGGTACAGGTGGCGCTCGTCAAACCTAGGGACGCCAGACTCCTCCGGTAACCCCTCTCGGATCGATATTCGTCTAATGACCCGAACGGCTGAACACCCCTGTCGCAACGGGCAGCCGACCCCGTGACGGAATCAGCGGTAGTCGTCCTCGTCCCCGGTGACCACCCGGGCCTGCTCCATGGCGTCCCAGTCGTCGACCTCCAGGCCGCGGTGCGGCTCACTGTCGACGTCGGCCGGGCCGGCGACGGTGGCCTGCTCGACCGCGTCGGCCGGGTTCGCCTCGGGGTCCCGTTCGTTGGGCGCGAGGTGGTCGCCGGGGGTGAAGTCCTCGTCGGGCTGACCCATCATCCCTCCCGGGGGTCTCGGGGCACGGTTCCCACCCACCGTACGGGTTGGGCCGGCGCACCGCCCGGAAGCGGAGTAGGCGGAATCAGCCCTCGGCGACGCGACCCGGTGCCAGGATGGTGCCGTGGGCTTCCTCATCAGACTGGCGATCACCGCTGTCGCGTTGTGGATAACCACGCTGATCGTGCCCGGGGTCGACGTGCACGGTCGTTCGGGTGGCAACACAGTGCTCACCCTGATCGTGGTGGCGCTGATCTTCGGCGTGATCAACGCGGTGCTCAAGCCGGTGATCCGGGTCGTCGGTTGTGTGTTCTACCTACTGACCCTGGGCCTGTTCGCGCTGGTGGTCAACGCGTTGCTGTTCCTGCTCACCGACCGGATCGCCCGCGGGCTCGACCTGCCGTTCCAGGTGGACGGATTCTGGCCGGCGTTCTGGGGAGCCATCGTGATGACCGTGGTGACCTGGTTGATCAGCGTCATCGTGCCGGACAACCTGGATCGCCGGTGAACGGCTAGCACCCGGGTCGGTTGTTCCGGCGCACCTCACCTACGGGATACTTCCGGGCGGAGGACAGCGCGGTCCGGCGCACAAATGAAGAACAGCGGCCAGCACGGCCGAGAGTGGTAAGTAAGGAGCGCATCACATGCCCATCGCTTCCCCCGAGGCTTACGCGGAGATGCTGGACCGCGCCAAGGCTGGCCGGTACGCGTACCCCGCGATCAACGTGACCTCCTCCCAGACGCTGAACGCGGCGCTCAAGGGCTTCGCCGACGCGGAGAGCGACGGCATCATCCAGGTCTCCACCGGTGGCGCCGAATACCTCTCCGGGCCCTCGATCAAGGACATGGTCACCGGCGCGGTGGCGTTCGCCGCGTACGCGCACGAGGTCGCCAAGAAGTACTCGGTGAACATCGCCCTGCACACCGACCACTGCCCGAAGGACAAGCTGGACGGGTTCGTGCGTCCGCTGATGGGCATCTCGCAGGAGCGGGTGAAGCGCGGCGAGGAGCCGCTGTACCAGTCGCACATGTGGGACGGCTCGGCCGTGCCGGTCGCGGAGAACCTGCAGATCGCCGCGCAGCTGCTCGACGAGGCCGCCAAGGCCAAGATCGTCCTTGAGATCGAGGTCGGTGTCGTCGGTGGCGAGGAGGACGGCGTCGAGAACGCCATCAACGACAAGCTCTACACCACCACCGATGACGGCTTGGCGATGGTCGAGGCGCTCGGCCTCGGCGAGAAGGGCCGCTACATGGCGGCGCTGACCTTCGGCAACGTGCACGGCGTCTACAAGCCGGGCAACGTCAAGCTCCGTCCGGAGATCCTCAAGCAGATCCAGGACGCCGTCGGCGCCAAGTACGGCAAGGACAAGCCGCTCAGCCTGGTCTTCCACGGCGGCTCGGGCTCCCTGCTGAGCGAGATCCGCGAGGCTCTGGACTACGGCGTGGTGAAGATGAACATCGACACCGACACCCAGTACGCCTTCACCCGCCCCGTCGTGGACCACATGCTCCGCAACTACGACGGCGTGCTGAAGATCGACGGCGAGGTCGGCAACAAGAAGCAGTACGACCCGCGCGCCTGGGGCAAGGCCGCCGAGGCCGGCCTGGCCGCCCGGGTCGTCGAGGCCTGCGAGCACCTGCGCTCCACCGGCACCACGATGACCAAGTAACGACGTCCGACCCGACGGCCGGCTTCCCGCACGGGGAGCCGGCCGTTCGTCGTCAGGCCGTCAGCAGGCGTACGGCCTCGCGCACGTCGTCGGTGAGGTGGATCGTCGACGACAGGTCACCGAACGGGGACGCGGCCAGCAGCGGACGCAACAGCGCCTCCACCGGCAACTCCACTGTCCAGTAGGCGCGGTCCAGGAAGATGTACGCCCCGCTGGCGCCGTCGGTGCCGTAGTAGGTCTTGGTGGCCGCCTGGAACACCTCCTGCACCGTGCCCGCCCGCCCCGGCGCGAAGACGATGCCGCCCCGGGCGAGGCGCAGGATGGTGTCCTCGCGGATCGCGTTCGAGAAGTACTTCGCGATCCGCCCGGCGAACAGGTTCGCCGGCTCGTGCCCGTACAGCCAGGTCGGAATGGCCAGACCACCCGCACGCGCCCAGTCCAGGTCGTCGCCGCGCTGCCGGGGCACCCCCGCGTACCGCTGCCGGACCGTCAGCGCGGTGGCCGTGTACCGGTGGTGGTCGGTGAAGTCGGGGGCGGTGGCCAGCAGGTCGATCGCGGCCGTCACATCGGTCGCCGGCCGGTCCGCCAGGTAGGCGCCAAGGTTCGCGGCCTCCATCACACCCGGGCCGCCGCCGGTCACCACCAGCCGGTCGGCCCGCGCCAGCTCCCAACCCAGCACCGCCGCCATCCGGTACGCCGGACTGCCGCGCCGCACCGCGTGCCCGCCCATGATGCCCACCACCGACTGCGGCCCGTGCGCGGTCAGCCAGATCCGGGTGGCGTCGGCCAGCGCGTTGTCCACGCCGTGGTCGTGCAGCCGCTGACCCAGCGCCTCCTTGACGTCCGGCAACGCGCCACCGTGCGCCCGGTAGTGGTCGTACACCCGGGTGTCGTACATCCCGGTGAACCCGCCCTCGGCGAACCCGGCGGCCAGTTCGTCCGGGGTGTAGAGGTGCGTCGGCTGGGTCGGGTACGGCAACCCGGAGAACGGCGGCACCACGTTCGCGCCGCGCCGGACCAGGTCGGCGCCCACGTCCCGGGACGCGAACCGGCAACCGACGAAGAGGGTGCCGGCGACGTCGACGCCGGTCAGGTCGGGCACCGGCGCGAGGTCGAGCCGCAGGCCCTGCACGGTCAGCCCGGTCAGCCGACCGGTGGCCAGCTGTTGGTCGAACTCGGCCCGGGTCTGGATCTCACCGGCGTGCAGGTGCGGCTCGATGACGTCCGCGGGAGGTGGGGTCGGCACCGGGCCATCCTGCCCCTCCGCAGGGGCCGGTCAAACCTCGGGCCAGGGGTGGAACCGACAGGAGCCCGATGGTCGTGGCCACCGGGCTCCTGCATAACCGGTTCCTGGGGAGGCTCCGGACTATTAGTTGTAGTGGAAAACGCCAGGCAGCGGCATAGGCCGCAGGCGTGACCAACTCCTCAGCCGTTCAGCGGGACACGTCGGCCGACCCGCTCGCGTGTCGCCCTGTCTAGCGGGTTGAATGGGGCGATGCAGAACCTTTTGCCAGAGCCACCGGCCACCCGCCTGCCCGTGAACGACGAGGCCGACGCCGCCCTGGCCGCCGCCGACGAGGCCGGCACCGATGAGGCGTACGCCAACGTGGCGGCCGGCTTCCCGACCTACAGCGCGGCCTGGGCGGAGCTCGCGGCGCGGGCGTTCGCGCAGGGCCAGGTGGTGACGGCGTACGCGTACGCCCGCACCGGTTACCACCGGGGCCTCGACCAGCTGCGCCGCAGTGGTTGGAAGGGGCACGGCCCGGTGCCGTGGTCACACGAGCCCAACCGGGGCTTCCTCCGTTGCCTCTACGTGCTGTCCCGCGCCGCCGACGAGATCGGCGAGGCCGACGAGGCGGCCCGCTGTGCCCAGTTCCTGCGCGACTGCGACCCGGAAGCGGCGGACGCGCTGGCGAGCAACTGACCCCGCCCCGGCGGCCGGCCCGACATCGGGCCGGCCGTCGGTGGGTTGGGCCCTACAGCCCTTCGGCGACCGCCGCGGCGATCTTCAGCCAGGCGTCCCGGGTGGCCGAGGAGAGCCCGCCGTACCGGATCGGCTCGCCACTGTCGATGAGCCGCTCGTACGGGGCCAGCAGCACCGCCCGGGTGCGGGCCGCGAAGTGCTCCTGGATGGCCGGCAGGTCGATCTCCTTGCGGGACGGTGGCATCGACACCACCGTCACGGCCTGACGGACCAGCCGTTGCCGGCCGCTCTGTTCCAGGTGGTCGAGCATCCGGGCGGCGGTCTCGGCGGAGTCGTTACGGGCCGACATGGTGACCACCAACTGGTCGGTGGCGTCCATCGACGCCTGCCAGTTCTGTGCCCGGACGTTGTTCCCGGTGTCCACGAAGATCAACTTGTAGAACCGGCTGACCACCTCACGGATCTCGGCGAACGCGGCAGCCGTCAACATCTCGCCACCGGTGGCCGACTCGTCCGAGGCCAGGACGTCGAACATCCCCTCGCCCTGCGAGCGGACGTACTGCGACAGGTCGCCGACCCGCCCGTGCGCACCCTGGAACTGCCCGAGGTCACGCAGCATGTCCCGCACGGTGCGGGAGTGGAAGTCCTGTTGGGCGCGCATCCCCAGGGTGCCCTGGGTTTCGTTGTTGTCCCAGGCCAGCACGTAGCCGCCACGCTTCTGACCGAACGTCATCGCGAGCAGCAGGATGGCCACCGTCTTACCGGCACCACCCTTCGGGTTCACCACGGTCACCTGCCGCAGACCGCCGAAGTTGCGGCGCACCATCTCGATGTCCCGCTTGAGCTCCTGCTCGTGCCGCCCGGGAGAGAGTCGGAGCAGGCCCATCTTGTTGACCACCGCGCGTACACCCATTGTCGCCACCGGGTCGGCGGGTCGAACCTGGCGGCGTCGGGCGAAGTCCTCGGCGGTCGGAGCGGCGGTGGTGTCCGGTGTCCAGCTCGCGTCCGGGTACGCGGGGGCCGGCACCCGGGTCACCCCGTCGGCCTCCTGGTACGGCTGCCCGGGCGTGCCGCCGGGCGAGCCCTGCTGCCAGGGCGGCGGGTACCAACCCGGCGAGGGCGGGAACGGCCCGGGTGGTGGGGTCCCCGGCCCGGCCTGCCCAGCAGCGTGCTGCGGTGCGGCAATGCCGTGCGGTGGGTTGTTGAACTGCGTCACGTCGGGCGGCGGTGGAATCTGCGCCGGGCCGGCCTGGCCGGGGATGAACGGCTGCCCGGGGTGTGCCTGCCCGGCGTCGGCGTGCGGGGCGACCGGCGGCGGCGGAATCGGAGGCGTCGCGCCGGACTCGCCCTGGGCGGGCGTGGCCGTTCCGGCCGGGCGTTGCGGCGGGTACGCCCACGGCGACTCGGCAATCGGCCGCGCCGGCCCGTCGGCGGACCCGTCCGCACCGGGCCCGCCGGCCTGGTGCACCGGCTGGCCGGGCTGCGGTGTCGGCCCATCAGCCTGCGGTGTCGGCCCACCAGTCTGGGGCACGGTCCCGCCAGGCTGCGGTGCCGGCCCGGCCGCCGCGAGGGCTGCGGCCGAGGGGTCTGCCGGTGCGGGGCCGGCGGCCGTCGGGCTGTCGGTGGCGTTCGGGCTGGCGGCGGACGCGGTGGCCGCCGGGACGGGCCGGTCGGCGGCTGCGGCCGTGGTGGGGCGGTCGGCGGCTGCCGATGCGGCGGGGCGGTCGGCGGCGGTCGGGTTGTCCAGGGTGAACGGCAGGTTCAGGTCGACGCCGCCCGGGGTGATCGGCCCGGCGGTCGGGCCCCGGTCGCCGGGTTGTACCTGAGTCGCTTCACCGGCCTGGCTGGCCGGGTCGGGCGCGGCACTGCCCGCGTCGCTAGCGGAGGGACGGCCGTCCCTCGGCGCGGAGGTGGTGCTCGGCGTCGCGGCGGCAGCCGGCATGCTGGTGCCGGCTGGCCCACCGTTGCTCCCCGGGCCGGTCGCCGGCGGCGTCGGCCGGGCGCCGGTCGCTGGCGGAGCGGGCGGTGACGCAGCGGCCGGGTCGGTCGGCGGCGGCCAACTCGGCTGCGCCGGCGCCCAACCCGACCCGGCGCCGGACGGGCCGCTGGCCCCCCACCCCCCGGGCGCCGGGACGGCGCCGGTGAGCGACGGGTAGTCCGACGGCGAGGGCGGCGACTGGGCCGCAGCGCCCGGCTGGCCGGGAACCGGCGGTCGCCCGATCGGCGGCGCGGCCACCGGTGGCGTGACCGGATGTGTGACCGGCGACGGCCCACCCCGCTGCTCGGTGACCGCAGCCCACGGCGGCACCGCGCCCCGGTCGCCCGGATCTGGCGGCCAGAGTGGTTCGACGTCCCGCTCCGGCACCGGCTGCTGGCCGGGCACCTGCGCCCGGTCGGCGTTCTCGTCCATTACGGCCCTCCCCAGTCCTCCTGCGAGGATAGGCCCAATCGCCCAACAGGGCCGATCGGCGCAGGCAGGTCGGCCGGTCGGTGCGGTCGAGGTCAGATCGACCAGACCGCCCACGCGCCCGGCTCGACCCACCAGGAACGCTTCCGGGTCAGCTCGCCCTCGACACCATCGTCGAGGTACGGCACCTTGCCCTCCCTGGGCAGCACCGACACCGCCCGCCCACGGGCCCGCCGAACTTCGAGGCGTACCCGCTTGCGCCCCCAGGCCGAGCGGACGACCACCGGCACGGCCACCGCGACCTCGACCTGGCCGTCGGCCGGGTCCGGTGCGGTCAGCAGCGTCACGTCGTTGAGCGTCGCGTACCCGCCGGCGTTGCCGACGGCGCAGGCCAGCAGCGGTTCCGCACCGTCGGTGAGGATGGTGTCGTCGACCTCCACCCGGGCGCGCCAGTGCAGCGGCCGGCCGGCGTCGTCGGCCGCGCCGAGGAGCGCGCCGTCCAGGGTCACCGAGCCGCCGTCGTTGCGCAGCAGGTCCAACCGGCGCGGCGTGCCGTCCAGCACCGCGGTGGCCACCGCCGCCGGGTCACGGGGCAGCCCGAGCTGCGCGACCAGGTCCCGTTGGGTGCCGCCGCGGGCCGGGTCGAGCGGGAGTACGGCCACCGGCGGCAGGTCGGGCAGGGTCCGGTTGCCGGGCAGGTCCGCCGGGCGCTTGCTCGGCGCCGGGGCGTACCGCTTGACCAGCCGGCGCAGCACTGCGCGCAACTGCCCGTCGCTGGCAGTGGCGACGACCAGCCGGGTCTTGCTGTCCGGATCCGGCCAGGTGAGGCCGTCCGGGCGGGTCGGGCCGTCGAGCCGGGCCAACACCGCGTCGATCTCCGCGTCGGAGCGGGCGGTGACCGTCTCCACCCGGGCGCCCCGGGCGTTCAGCGCGTCGGCGCACGCCAGCACCGGCACCCGGGGCCGCTCCGTCGCGCACTGCCCGGTGTCGGTGCTGGCCTGGCCGGTGTCGGTCTGGTCGGTGTCGGTCTGGTCGGTGTCGGCTTGGCCGGTGTCGGTCTGGCTCGTCGGGGCGGTGTCGGCCCCGGTCGCGCCGCCGCAGCAGGCCCCGCCGCTGCCACAGCCCCCGGGAGCGTCCCGCTCCGAACCGAGGGTGAGCAGCACCACGTCGTACACGGAAGGAGCCTCCTGCCTCTCGACGCGACCCCTGCCGGCCGCGCCGTCACTACTTGTTAACCTGACACCCCGGGCTCGCCGAGCGGTCGCCACCTGGCACCCGAGCCTTCTGGAGGCGGAAAAGATGCCAGCGATCGTGCTCATCGGCGCTCAGTGGGGCGACGAGGGCAAGGGCAAGGTTACCGACCTGCTGGGTGAGCGGGTCGACTACGTCGTGCGCTACTCCGGCGGCAACAACGCCGGGCACACGGTGATCACCCCGGACGGCCAGAAGTACGCGCTGCACCTGATGCCGTCCGGTGCGCTCTCGCCGAACGCGATGATCGTCATCGGCAACGGTGTGGTGGTCGACCCGAAGGTGCTGCTCGCCGAGATCGACGGCCTGGCGGAGCGCGGCGTCGACGTGTCCCGGCTGCGGATCTCCGGTGACGCGCACCTGATCATGCCGCATCACCGGGCGCTGGACCGGGTCATCGAGCGGTACCTCGGCTCGTCCCGGATCGGCACCACCGGCCGCGGCATCGGCCCGGCGTACGGCGACAAGGTCGCCCGGATCGGCATCCGCCTCCAGGACCTGCTCGACCCGGGCATCCTGCGCAAGAAGCTGGAACTCGCGCTGCGCGAGAAGAACCAGATCCTGTTCAAGGTCTACAACCGCAAGGCGATCGACCTCGAGGCGACCGTCGAGGAGTACCTGGCGTACGCCGAGCGCCTCAAGCCGTACATCGCGGAGACCCGGGCGATGCTCTGGGACGCCCTGGACCGGGGCGAGACGGTGCTGCTGGAAGGCGCCCAGGCCACCATGCTCGACATGGACCACGGCACCTACCCCTTCGTGACCTCGTCGAACCCGACCGCCGGTGGCGCCTGCGTGGGCGCGGGCATCCCGCCGACCGCGATCAACAAGGTCATCGCGGTGAGCAAGGCGTACACCACCCGGGTGGGTGCCGGGCCGTTCCCGACCGAGCTGTTCGACGCCAACGGTGACCACCTGCGCAAGATCGGCGCGGAGTACGGCACCACCACCGGGCGGGAGCGCCGGTGCGGGTGGTTCGACGCGGTCGTCGCCCGGTACGCCTGCCGCCTCAACGGCGTCACCGACCTGGTCATCACCAAGCTGGACGTGCTCACCGGCCTGCCCAAGGTGCCGATCTGCGTTGGCTACGAGATCAACGGCGTCCGGGTCGACGACATGCCGATGAGCCAGACGGACTTCCACCACGCCAAGCCCGTCTTCGAGGAACTCGACGGCTGGTGGGAGGACATCACCAAGGCCCGCACCATCGACGACCTTCCGGAGAACGCCCGCCGCTACATCGCGAGGGTCGAAGAACTCTGCAACACGAGGGTGAGCGTCGTAGGCGTAGGCCCAGGCCGAGAAGAAAACGTAGTCCTCCACCCCCTCCTCCCCTAACCCCACCACCCCCAACCCCCACCCCCACCCGGTGCCCGCCTCGGTGATCAAGAGGTTTGCGTCAGATCTGGT
>NZ_JAGPXY010000158.1 GCF_018070325.1 Micromonospora sp. H61 | reverse complement strand
CCCCTCACCTATACCGTCAGCGAGCGCTGCGCCTCGGCCGATCCGACGAGGTCATCGACGCTGTCGAGGTGGTAGCGGCACGGCTGCGCGCCCAGGGCATCGCCGTCGTGTTCACCCTCGGACACCTCGCGCGACGTAGCGGCTCGCCGTACGCGTACCTGCGTCGTGTGGTGGAAAGATCCATCGATCCCTATCACTCATTTGAGATCAACCGCCGTGCCGGGAAGAAGCCGCGGCTGATCTCCTCACCCAGCCCAATGCTAATCGATCAGCAGCGCACGGTACTCGCAAGAATACTGGACCAAGTACAGCCTCATCCAGCTAGCAATGCCAACCAGAGCGGCAGATAAATCCGCATGTGCGCCGATCAGCATCTCCGCGCCCGCTCGCTGATCAAGATGGACTTGCACAACTTCTTCCACACCATCGATGAGCGCCAGGTCTACCGAATCTTCGCTGATCTTGGCTACGCGCCCCTGCTGGCGCTTGAACTGGCCCGACTGTGCACCCGGCAAGCCCACAACGGTTTCCCGCACCCGACCCGCTTTCTGGTCCGACATCAGCGCCACTCGGCCATCCCGAACTATTCAACTGGGGCGATCGGGTTCGTTCCACAGGGAGCACCAACCAGTGGGGCCATCGCGAACCTCACGGTCCGGCCCCTGGACGAAGCGCTCGCAGCGCTCGCGTCGAAACACCGGCTGGTCTACACACGGTATGCCGACGACATCGTCCTCTCCAGCTCCGGACCCTTTGACCGGCGCATGGCGGCGTCCCTGATGCGCCAGGCCAGGCGTGAGGTCGCAGGTTGCGGGTTCGCCGTCCACGACAGAAAGAGCCGGCTGACGCCGCCCGGCGCTCGCCGCATCGTGCTCGGTCTGCTCGTCGACGGCGACCGGGTGCGATTGCCGAAAGAGATGAGGTCGCGGATCTCCACGCACATACACGGCATGGAGAAGTTTGGGCTGCGAGGGCACCAGATCGCCAGAGGCTTCCCCTCAGTGTTAGGCCTCGCCCGCCATGTCGACGGGCTGCTCGCGTTCGCCTCGGACATCGACCCCGGATGGACCGAAGACCTGCGTACGCGGTGGCGCCGCACCCTCCTTCGCGATGCGGCCGCTCTCGGGGCATTCACTCCGTCAGACGTGTATCGGCGCAGGGACGACATCGCCATCACCGCGTACGAGATCAAAAGAACACCTTTGGGATGACGATGATCTGTAGCCCCGCCTCCACGGTCAGCGCGCGATGGTTCGCATCGAGGCGCCTCACCTCACCGACGTGCAGATACCGCCCTCAGCTTCGGCTCACCATGGTTCGATTCAGCGAAATGGCCACGACAGGCGACCGAGCTCTGCGCGGCGTCGGCTGATTGTGCCGAGGGCTAGTCAGGCAGCTGACCTCTTCGGGGCACGTTGGCGTGTGCTGCAGATGCGGGGGCGGTGTCCGCTCATGCCGATAGCGAGCGGTAGGTGGGCTGGCGAATCAAGCAGCCCGGATGTCGAGCAGTTCGGGCGATGGAAGTTCATCTGGGTCCGTCTCCTCGATACCGGCCCACTCGATGCCGCCGAGGACTTCCCCCCGCTGATCGTCCTCGGTCCGCTCGCATCCCCATTCGGTGATCCGCGCAGCGGATCCGAGCGAGATCGGCGTACCCATGGATCTGGAGAAACTGCTGACCGAGCGGCTGACACTGGCGTTCGCGACGGTGGCCGGCACGCCGGTCAACCCGGTGATGCGACGCTCCCAGCGCGATCGACCGATGCGGCTGCGGGCGCCAGCACTGGTGCCAACCAAGAGACTGGGGGCGGCAGCTCACGATGGGCCGGCGGCCGGCGGCCCGGTGCGAGCCCGGTTTGGGGGGAGCAGATTGGGAGCAGCGGGGTGCCCTGAACAGCCTTGAACTGCTTCCAACGGCATCGAACGGCGTTCAACTGCACCCACCCCTGCCTGCGGCTTCTCGTTTCCGCAGGTCAGAGTCGGTGTGGCGTCCTGTTTCCCGCAGAGTGCTCTGCGGTTCTGGACTGCGATCGTCAGTGCTCTATGTCTCCTGGCAGGGGAGTGTGCGCAGGTCAAGGCGGTAAGGAGTCGTTGGTTGGCCTGGCCTTGCAAATGGGAGCAGATTGGGTGCAGGTTGGCGAAGTGGTCAACGCGTCCGAAGTGCTCACCGACACCGGGCATAGACGAGAGTTCTGACCTGCGGTGATGCGCTCAAGCGGTGCGGTGTGACCTCCCAGTGGATACCGAAGCGGTCAGGGTTCGCTGCTCCCAGCGTGGCCTGTGTCCCCGGGATCCCCGGGATTACGGGTCGTCGGTCGTCACAGGCCAGGCCTGCTCTGCAGCGCTGATCACGACGGGCGCTACTTCATTGAGGAACTCACCTTTGCTGATGCGGAGTCGATCCTCGCCATGCTGCGCGAGCTGTGCCCGCAGGTGGTCGACGGCCTCTTGCCGGTCTGGGTGCGGAACCTGGCCTACCGGCTGGTCCTCCTGCAGCATCCCGATGAGCCGGCGCTGTCGAGAGAAGCTGCTTACGAGACGTCCCTTAATGCCGAGCGCTGCCCTTCTGGTCGGGGGGGCGAATCGCAACACGGGGCGGACCTCAGCCCGCATCGCCTTGGAAGCTGATCTCGTAGATCAAAATTCCGGCGTCTTGGGCTGTGTAGCTCAACCGGAAGATCAGCCCCCAGGGATAGCGAGGATCACCGATGAGAAACTCACAACTGCCCGCGCCGGTGACTTTCAATGCGCAGTGATCATTCCACCGATACGAATAGGTTTCGGCGTGGCGGTTCTCGTGGACGAAGTTGTCCACCAGTTCTGCCTCTGCGAAGCGCAGCATTGTGCGGCGGTCGCCGATCTTCCACGCGTCGAGGAACGCTGTGATGGCAGCATCGATGGCAGCCGGAGATATCTGTGCCGGTTGGGGTGCGGACTCGGGCGATACGGTCGACGGGGCGGCGCCCGCTGGTCGTGGCGGGTCGTCCCGGCATCCGCTTGGCACCGCAGCAAGGATGATCAGCAGCGAGCCGATCACCCTGCGATGAGCGATCCGTGCTGTCGGCCGTTTGCCGATGAGCTCGTCCACTTCAAAAACGGTTCCCGATCTGCTGTCGGCTGTCAATCCGCCGAAAGGCCGAACCGCATCTATCGGGAAGGCGACAAGTTTTTCAGGTTCGACTCGATATTGTCTCGAACAGTGAATGACGAGGGGAAACGGTGACGGAGAACCGACTGACCGGAGGCACCATGGATGGTGCTCCTGCGGCCGTCGTCGGTACGCCGGCCGACCGGACGTGGATCACGCGCATCGCGGACCTGCTGGGAATCCCTGTCGTTGACGTCGCACCGGGAGATCATCGGATCCTTGTGGTTGCGTTGTCCGCCGCAACCGTCCAGGACACCTGGCTGGCGTCGTACGTTCGTCGACACCTCGAGGCGGGGGGCCGTGTCGTCCCCGTGGCGGTTGCTAGCGGTATCAGCCAGGTGCCCGAGGTCCTCGCCAGCCTGCACCGCGTGCCCGGCTACCGCCTCTCCGGCGAGGAACTGCGGGAACACCTTGCCCGAATTCTTAGTATTGACCCGGCCGACGCTGCGGCCTGGGGCAGCCTGGTTT
>NZ_JAGPXY010000157.1 GCF_018070325.1 Micromonospora sp. H61 | reverse complement strand
AGAGCCAATGGTGCCGACGGTGAGAGCCGGGCATCGCACCTCCACAGGTAGGCGGAGACCGGTGGCCAGCCACGGGGGAATGCGGCAGGCCACCGGCCCGGATGAAGGCACGGCGCACCGTCCGACGCCGGACGGGTCGGGTATCGCCGAGCCATCTTGTACGCGCGGCTACCGCAACCGGTCCGACAGGACGCCGCGCATCAGCTGCGACCAAGACGGGCGCGAGGCCACCCCTGACACGAACCGTCATCCCAACCGCACACCAGGAAACGTATCTACAAGTGGACAAGTTGTCTAGACGTCGAATCGGGTCACTTGATTGGCACTTGGTAAGACAAGTGCCAGGTACGGTGAGCAGGTGCCCACCCCGCACTACGGACAGCCCCGCTACCGCATGATCGCGAACGAGCTGCGGGAACGCATCGAGAGTGGCGCTATCCCGCCGGGCACCCTCTTACCGGCCGAGAGCACCCTCACCGCCGAATTCCGAGCAGCCCGCGGCACGATTCGTCAAGCCATAGCGGTACTACGCGAGGCAGGCTTGGTGGCCACCGAACAGGGCCGCGGCACCTACGCACACCTCCGCCGACAGGAGGGCAGGCCGGACAAGAGCCCTCACCCAGAAACACGACAGCGCCAAGTCGCCGCCGACCCGGAGCTTGCAGTCCTTTTCGCCGTTGAGGTGGGTACGACACTGATTGAACAAGAGCTCGTCACCCGAACGAATGGGGCCGTCGGAAAGGTCGTCAGAACCTATCGGCTATTCCGGGCAAAGCGGTCAGAGTAAGGCGTAATACTCTGTGCACACTTTCAGCACACCTTTTCTAGGGCACCCTGAACGGGCCGCACGTACCACCACTTGGGCGCGCGCTGGCCGCTGTCGCTCGGCCACCGTCACACCTGATGCCCGCCGACTAGCGCGGAGCGCAGGGAAGCCTGGAGGGCCGCCCCAGACCGACAGACCGTTGATCGATGGCGTGGTGACCCGGCCGCCGGTCGGCCCGATGATGCCCTCTGCGGGATAGCAGCCTGCGCGGCCGCTGGTGTGCCTCGGCCTCTTGGCCATGCCGAGCCGTTCGGTCGCCTGCTTGCCTCGTACGGCAAGATTGGCTGATGACCAGTGCTCAACCTGTCGCGGTGGTGACCGAAGGGCCCGTTGGACGCGCCTCGTCACGAGTTCCAACCGGTGGAGCGGGCGGTCACATCAAGTCCCGAGAACGGGTTCGTGACCTCGGTGAGGTGTACACCCAGCCGCGCGAAGTCCAGGCGATGCTCGACCTCATCCCTGAAGCGTTCGCTGGGATCGACAGCCGGTTCCTGGAGCCTGCGTGCGGCAACGGAAACTTCCTGGCCGCGATCCTGGAGCGAAAAATCGCGATCATCACCGAAACAGCACACGGCGGCACCGACTACTGGTACGAGTTCGCGCTATTGCGGTGCCTCGTGTCGATCTATGCCATCGACATCAACCAGCAGAACGTGCATGAGGCGCGCCATCGGATGCGCGAGGTCATCGACACGGTGGTCACTAATCGGCAGATTGAGCCAACCGTAGGGTTCGGCGGCGCAGTGACGGCAATCTTGGCCAGCAACATCGTGCTCGGCGACTTCCTGAACACTGCTGCGGACATCATCTTCATTGAGTACAAGCCCCTTGACGGCGAGAGGTTCGCCCGAATCCCGTCGCCCCTGGAGGCTCCCGACATGGACCTTTTCTATGTGCCGCCGGAACCCTTAGCCACGGTGCACTACTCCCAGCTGGGGGTACAAAAAGCATGAGCACGACCAGATTGGCCGCCGGATCACTGCCGGTGCACATTCCAGACGTGCTGGAGACCCTCGCGCAGCTGCCTAACGACGAGGTCTTCACGCCGCCAAAGCTGGCAGGCGCCATGCTGGACATCCTCCCTTCCGAGGTGTGGACGAGACCCGACTTCCGCTGGCTGGATCCCGCAACGAAGTCCGGCGTCTTTCTTCGCGAGGCAGCTAAGCGTCTCATGATCGGGCTTGCCGAGTGGGAGCCCAACCCCGCGAACCGACGGCAGCACATTCTCCGGAAAATGCTCTATGGAGCCGCGATTACCCAGATGTCCGGGGACATCGCGCGCCGGTCGGTGTATCAAACGAGAGACGCCACGGGGGCAGGCTTGAAGGATGAATCGATGCGCGGTCTCCTCGTGCCGTTCGGAGATCCGGATGGAAACATCAGCTATGTTCCAACCGAACACACTCTGGATCGCAATGGTCGACACTGCGTAATATGCCACGCGCCAGCCGCTCTCGTCCGCGAGCGTCGCGAGCACTATGCATACTCGTTCATTCATAACGCGTACCCCGTCAAGGAGATGACAGGCGTGAGGTTCGACGTGATTGTTGGCAACCCTCCGTACCAGATCGGCGCGGAAGGCACTACGCGAACGATGCCGATCTACCAGCACTTCGTCCGCAAAGCCATTGGGCTGAAACCGAAGTACGTCTTGATGATCACGCCGTCTCGCTGGTTCACCGGGGGCCTTGGTCTCGACGAGTACCGAGATGAGATGATCAAGGATCGTCGTCTCGTTAAACTGGTGGACAATCCCAAATTGTTCGACGTTTTCCCTCAGGTCGAAATCAAGGGCGGCGTCTCCTACTTTCTGTGGGATCGCGACCACAACGACGATTGTGAGTTCTCTACCCGCATCGACGGCCGGATCATTTCTACCGCCATCCGGGACCTACGCGAAGGCCACGGCGTGGTGATCCGAGACAACAAGGCCTCTGCACTCGTCCACAAGATCCTTGAGCAATCAGGAGGCTCGGTCGAGAGCTGGTTCTGGCCACGCCTCGCATTTTCGCAGGAGTGGCGCACCAACTACCGTGGCGAGAATGAACAGCCCTTCGAGGGCAGTGTCCCGCTGATCCACAATAGCGGTGTGGGTTACGTCCACCCAGAGAGTTTCGAGCGCAACTTTGACCTCGTCTCAAAGTGGAAGGTTTTGCTGCCCAAGGCCGGCGATGGGCATGGGCGCGAGGTCTCCTATGTCATCGGCGAGCCCCTAGCTGTCGCGCCAGGGTCCGCTTGTACCGAGTCCTATTTCGTGACTGGCGCGTTCGACACGAAGGATGAGTGCGAGAACTACGCGTTCTACCTATCTACAAAGTTTGCAAGATTCTTGGTTCTTCAGCGCAAGGCGACGCAGGACATCACTTCCGAGCGCTTCAGGTTCGTCCCTTCACTTCCGATGACTCAGCGTTGGACCGATGCTGATCTCTACAGCTATTTCGATCTAGCCCCCGACGAGATCCAATACATCGAGTCGAGCCTCCACCCGCGGGAGCCCGTCCTCTCGCTGAATTCAGCTATCCCTGCCTCGCACCTGCCGGGAGGTCACAAGTATCGGGCGAGTGGCTCCGCCAACGGGTTAGATGATGACGAGGCAGAGGGCGAGTGACGAACTACATTTACGCCTACACGCACACGGGCAACGCGAAGCCGTGGCGGCGAGCGACCGGCCAGTCGGGTAAGTTCTGGATCAAGGTTGGCCAGACAACGCGTCAGGGCGTCGACCGGGTCCGGCAGCAGGTGGGCACCGCTTTCCCCGGTCTCCTCGGAGTCGACATCTTGTTTCACTCCGAACCTGCGACCCGACCTGATGGCACAACTTTCAGTGACCACGACGTTCACCGA
>NZ_JAGPXY010000156.1 GCF_018070325.1 Micromonospora sp. H61 | reverse complement strand
CGCAGCCGGTCGCCGCGGTTGGCCCCGGCCTGATCCAACCGCTCGCCGGCCGCGACGGCGCGCCCGGCCCAGTAATGACTGTGTTGCCTGACCGAGGGGGCGCGGTTGTTCCGGGCGACATCTGGGAAGACCTGTGCGAGGCGGGCAACGCCGCCGACACGGAGACGACCATCAGCAACGTCGGCCTTCCCTCGGCCCCGGCCACCACCTCTCTGCTGATCCGCGCCGACGCGCAGACGGTCGAACTGGAGGGCGGCCGGTGGGGACCCGGCCGGCTGGCCCAGGTGTCGCCGGGCGGGCGGCTGCTGTGGCGGCCGCACACCAGCCGTGACTTCGAGATGCACCACAACAACTTCGCGACCGGCGAACTCACCGAGCTGTACCTGCGTGCGGTCCTCGACGTCACCTGGCAAAGCTGGAAGTACAGGCCGCAGTCGCTACCGGTCGCGGTCCGGCAAAGGCACCGCGACCTGCTCACTGAGTCCGGCCTCGCCGCGCACATGTCCAGGCTCGTGCACCGCCACACAGAGGAAGTCGTTGCGCCGGCGTGGAACCTGGCCAGCGGCTCCGACAGCAATCACTCAGCCATCAGTTCCCACGTCCGGGCACAGATCACCCCGCCTGACGGCCCGCCGGTGGTGACCGCGAACTCGGTGCTGCAAACCGGCAATTGGCGTTCTCCGTCGTCGGTCCTGGCCACCGTTGACCTGGGCACTAATCTTCGACTGCTCCCGAAGCTGCACCGTCCGTTGAACCCGGGCAGTATGCAAGCGATGCGTTCTCGCCTGTCAATCGTCGACCTCGTTGACTCTCTGGTCGCGATGTGGGAGACCATAGTCTCGCTGCCCGAGGCGCTGGAGCCCGACTTCATGAGGCTGCCGTACGCGGCGCCCCCGTTCGTCGTCTTCTACATCCACGCCGGAACGGCCGTGCGCGACGCCGGGGACGAGGGCGTCGCCCGCCAGCTGAATCTTTCGGACGTCCTCGATCTCACCCCGCTCGGCGACGGCCCACACGATGTTTTCCGGACGCAGACGGGCCTACGCGTTGTCGGTCCGTTCGAGCCAGACCGCGCAGCCCGCCAGCGCGTGGTGGTCGACAGCCTCAATGATCTCGCCCTCAGCTGGGGCTTCCTCACCGCTGATGTGAACGGCTTACTGTCCAACTGATACGGACCCACCCGGGACAGACCGCAATCTATACCCCGGCAGCCTCACAACCGCGTCGGCTTACCCGGCAGGCGCCGCGTTTAAGACGTAGAGGGCCGTGGCCTCGGCACCGGGACGACGTGCGATGACAGCGGCAAAATAGTAAACCGGATCTTGGAGTCTTGCGGCAATGATCGTAGGCATGGTCGGCGAACGGTTCGCCGGGTCATTGGCGGGGTCGGCCCCGAAGGCCGCGGACTCGCCGGGATCGTGTGGATCAGTGTGAGTGG
This sequence comes from Micromonospora sp. H61, assembly GCF_018070325.1. Lineage (GTDB taxonomy): Bacteria > Actinomycetota > Actinomycetes > Mycobacteriales > Micromonosporaceae > Micromonospora > Micromonospora salmantinae. The sequence goes on along the minus strand of NZ_JAGPXY010000156.1, from coordinate 2,391 downwards.
TCGAGCATCCTCTGGATGGTGTCACGCACTGAGCGGTCTTCCTCCACTGTCAGATGATTGCCGAGGGTCTGGCGTAGCTGGGGGCTCAGGCGTCTTCCCTGTGGTGTGTTCGTGGTCATGAGGATGGCCGCGAGGGATCGAACACCGGGTACCGGATCTGCGAGGGCTATGGGCAGACGATCGCGGCCGTGCTCGCCTTGGGCAGACAGAGCGCGCAAGATCGTTTCTCTCACGGGCGGGTGCGGTTCCGTTGACAGCACATGTGTCAGGACATCGGGGAGCGAAGCACTTGGCGCTGGGTACGTGATGAACGTGCACGCGGCAGCACGCCGTCGCGTTGCGAGTGCGTCGTTCAGCAGCGTGGCCACGAGCGCTGCTTCGTCGCCGGCCATCTGATCTGCGAACAGGTTCAGATTGCGATGTCCGGCCAGGGTGAAGTCCAACCAACGCTCATACCAGGCGAGGAAGTCCGGGTCGGTGTGGAAGTGAGGCGCGAAGAATCCCTCGGCGTTAACCTCGACCAGACGGCCGCGGCCGGGTCCGGTGACGACAAGCAGGGTGAAATCGCTGCATCCTCGGTAGACGACAGCGATCGCGCCCGGGAAAGTGGGCGAAGCGCTGCCTTGCCTACCGGCGGACCATGCGGCGATGTGCACGTTTGGAACGAAGGGAAATGGCTCGGCGAGTTTTCCGTTGACTCCTGCGGCCCCGGACACCCACCGTTCCATGGACAGCAGTCCATAGGTAGGGCCGTATCCGCCATGGCCGATGTGGGTGACGAACTGGCGGAACTCCTCCGGCATCCGGGTGCCGTGCAGTTCCTCGAAATCTGAGACTTGCTGCTCAGTGAGCACGGGGCCGAGAACGGCCTTCTCCGCTGCGGGCAAAGCTGCGATCTTGACCTGAATCCGGGCGATCCTGTCGTCCACCGGTACTTCTTCTCATGCCAGAGGGTCGTTCAAAGCCAAGGCGTAACCATAGCCCATGCCCGATACACCGACTCGCATCATCGCCACTCAACCGGCCAGGGATCGCCGAGCTCCGGTTTTTCGTCCTGGGTCGTCGGTTCACGGAGTTTTGGCCAGTGTGAGCATCGGTCCTACGATCAGGTGCACTGTTCTCGGCAGAAGCGGATACTCCATACGGTCGACTTGCTTGTCAGGGTGTCGGCCCCACGGTGGTCCGTGCGGCATTCGCTTGCCGCGGTCTGCCTACCTTCGACTTATCGGGCATAGTTTGACCGCAGGAGGAATTTCGATCAACCGGTGACGTGCGGTGGCCGCCGAAACCCGCCACACACTCTCGTGCGGCCTCTGCTGGTGAAGCAGGTCGGCGGTGGTGACCGCGACCGGCGCCCGCAGCGGCCGATTCATGAGGTCCGCCAGTAGGTTGGCCTCCTGGGCGGCGTCGTGGGCAATGACCAGCACCGCGCCGACCGGCACGAACGGGTCAGTACGCCGGTACCCGGCCAGAACAGCGCCGAGCCCGGCAGTCGACCGCTCCCGTTCGCCGATCGCGCCACCGACCGGCCCCGGGTCGACGTGCACCAGGAACCGCAAGCACCGGCCGTCCTCCAACCACACCCCGTAGTCGTCAGCGCGCAGATGCGCCAGGCCCCGCTCCCGCAGCCACACCGACGTGTCCAACGTCGTCGACCACTGGAACAGCCCACACCGGCCCAGATCCAGCCGCGAGGCCTCCAGCAGCGGCAGGAACAGCAGGTGGTGCGCCGCACCCAGTGCCGCTGACCCAGACGCAACGGCACCGGCTGCCCCGACGAGACGAGGTCACGGCCGAGTAGGTCGCTGCCCTCCCTCGTGATCCGATACCACCAGGCATGCGACCGGTCCTCCGCCGACCGCTCCCGGCCCACCAGTCCTGTGGCATGCAGCCAGGTGAGGCCTAGGTGTGCCGTCAAACGCGGCATACCTACCACCACGGCGACGTCGCTCGTGGTCGCCACCCCGTGCAACGCCAGGAACGGCAGGATCCGCCACCCCCGCGGCGTCAGCTCACGACCACCGGCCACCCATCGATGATCCCCTAACCATTGGCTCCCGGCCATCCCGACGACCGGACGGCTGCTGGTGGCGCCCGGAGGGAACTCCTGCACCCTCAAAACGGGATTTGTGAGACGTTTTCCATGATCACTGTTCGAGGAATCCATCGAAGAGCGGACCACGAAAGACTCAGAACCGGCAAACCACGCCGCGCAAAGATCGGGCCATCCCTGGCGCCAGCCGATCCGGGAACCACCGACGGCCAGGCCCCTCCCCCTCCCCCGGCCGCCTGGTCATCCCGCACCGGCAGCCACCGGCCAGCGTCCCAAAGCACCATGCCGCGTCCCGCCGGGACCACCCCGGTCCATCGGCTCCCGAGCACCCACCGAGC
>NZ_JAGPXY010000155.1 GCF_018070325.1 Micromonospora sp. H61 | reverse complement strand
ACACCCACCTCGGCTTGATCGGCAAGGCCCGAGGGCATGACCGTTGACGGACATCCAGGATAAGGATCGTGATGGATTCCGGGAGGATGTTGTCGGCGCCGCGTGATAATTCAGCCGGCGTTGACAGATGTCTGCCGCCTAGATACCAGGCAGCGCTGGTCGCCTCCGACTGCGACTGCGACCAGCTCAGCTGACCCAGGAGTGGTGCCACTAACATGCCGCGCGGCATGCCCTGAAATCCCTGGTTAACCTCGCCCGACTACACCTCAGAGACGGCCACGGCGACGCGCTCTTGGCTCCTCAGCGACCATTTCCTGCCTGCCTCATCCTCAGGTGGCAACCACAGCGACGCCCTACCGGCGACCAAGGGACAGCCGCACCCATCACTTACCGCGGAATCAAGAGACCGAAATGCCGCTCCATCAGATCGCGGATGAAACGGCAGGTCAGAGCTATCACGGCGGTCGGGCCGACGCCCAACCGTCCACACGGTTACTGCAGAAAAGATCATCCGTTACCGGATGTTACCGCCGTTACCTGAGAAGATCTTCATCTGCCCAGGTCAATCGGTCGGGACGGCCGGATTCGAACCGACGACCCCTTGACCCCCAGTTCTACAACGATTCTGTCACGCCATGTCAGGATAGGTTGAAACGTCCTTAGATAAGGATAAAACGAAGCCTTCAGATGCCGTTTCATGCTGGGGTCACCGCCCCATCCGCCCGTTGCGATCCCTTCCGTTACCGGGCTCGTTACCGCGGATCGTCAAATGCTTCCCATGCCAGGAAGTCCGGACGAACTTCTCACTTGCGCGACCGTCGGCGGCTCCACCAAGCGTCGATCGGCGAACCGGCTGGGTCCCGCGAGACGGGGCGCACGATGTCGCACGACCATGGCTTCAAGAGATCACCTGCGGCACCATGATCGCGATGATTCGAGTCCTGCGCGAACGGGTCCTGCTTGCATAGACCACCGCGACCGTGCCAGGGTCGCTCGTCTCACAGACCCTTGCACGACTCGAAGACCCACCATCGACAGACGTGGTTGCTCGAGCATGATCGCTGCGACCGATGACTACGCTCACCTTCGAAGAGACAGACTGCGGGACGTGATTCGGTAGAAACATTGTGGAGGCTGGAATGGCGAGCTCGGCTGACGACCGGGTGCGGCCGTACCTTGGTCGCGTTCTCACCACCGACGGGAAGCCTGTTGGCACCTGCTTTCAGGCGGCGCCGGGGGTGCTGGTCACGGCGTGGCATGTGGTCGAGAGAATGGGCTCGGGTGCTGTCGACGGAGTCGTCTGGGTGGACAGCCTGGCCGGCGGCGGGCCTTCAGTCGATGCGCGCGTGGTGCGTACGGATCCCCGCCATGACCTGGCCGTCCTCATCCGTACCGAGCCGTTAATGGGATCGGTAACCGGCTTCAGCCCCACCGACGAAACGGACACACTTACCCCCGTCACGATCAGCGGCGTGTCGGAGGTGGGTGACCTGGAGTACCGGTACGAGTGGTTGGACGCGACCGGAACCTGGCAGGGCGGGACGACCCGGGACGCACAGGACGGGACCATTGAGGACGAGCAGGTGAAACTTGGCCGATTGACGTCGATTGACGTCATGCCGGGGATGAGCGGCGCACCGGTACGGCGGCTCTTGGATGATGTCGTCGTCGGCATCGTGTCGGCCCGGTACAACTCCGCCGACGGGTGGCTACGCGACTCGGTGTGGGTGGCACGCACCGAACACCTTCGTGATCTCCTCGACGGGATCACCGCTCCGCTGTCTTGGCGTCCCGCCATCCGGGCCACGACCACTCGTACCGCCGGCCAACCCGCCCGGTCCGGCGAAGCCTTTCGAGAGCAGGTACAGCGGGCTCTGACCATCGCCGGCTACACGGTCAGACTCGGGCCACTGATCGACAACAAAAAGGTACCAGTGCTGGCGACCACACATCGGTGGCAACGGGAGTGGCGGGTTGCGGTGGAGTGCCGAACCGAGGATCGGCCGTTGTCCAAGTCCCAGCTGACCCGGCTGTGGGCCGAATACGAGCCGCTGTACCAGACCGGCCAGGTGCACGAGTTGTTGGTCGTCAGCTCGGGGCCGGCGGCATCCGGTGCGGTCGCCTGGGCCGAGTCACGGCCCGGGATTTCGTTGCAGTCGCTGGCGTCGCTGCTGGCCAGCACCCTAGATTTGACTAGCTACCTGCGCTCTGCTGCCACAACCTTCGAGGAGTCACCGGACGGGTTGGCGAAGTACTACGTCCCCCCGCACACCCGCGACGGCGATCCGCTGGAGGGTCTCGTACTAAGGTGGTTAGACGATTCGCCCGATTCAATATTCCCGGTCGAACGCCCGCTGGCCATCCTTGGCTCCTATGGCATCGGTAAGAGTTCCTTCGCCATCCGCCTGACGTCGATGCTGGCGGAGCGGACCCTAACAAATCCGACGGCCCGCGTCCCGGTGCTCATCCGCCTAGGCGAGATCGCGGCGGAGCAGAATCTTGAAGGACTGCTCGGCACTCATTTCACTGCGACCAACGCGGTGCCGGGATACTCGTTCAGCACATTCTTAGAACTGAACAAAGGCGGTCGCTTTGTCACCATTTTAGACGGCTTCGATGAGATGAAGCAACTCCTCAGTTGGACGGAATTCAAATACAACTTAGCCCAGCTCAACCGCCTAGCCGTCGGGAACGCAAAGGTCATCCTTCTGGGCCGGCCAACGGCCTTCGAGAACGACGAGGAGCAGGAGCATGCCCTGCACGGTAAACATGTCGGTCCTCTGGGTCCGATGCGCGCCCCGGGTACGGTCGACTACCACGAGGTCGAACTTTCCCCATTGGATCTCGACCAAGTCCGAAACTTTTTGATTAAGTACCTGACCTACCGCGACCATGTGGGGCGGCAGACGTACGATCTCGACCTCATCTGGCGCCAGGTACGGTCGAAGCATCTACGCGACATCGCGCACCGACCCGTGCAGCTACGAATGCTGGCCGACATCCTGCCGCACTACACCGGGGCGATCGAGGAACTTGACCTCGTAACCCTCTACGACACGTTCATCGATCAACTGATTGACGAGGTCATGCTGCGGGAGGAGGAAAAGCCGAGTCGGCTGGCCTTCGATGGCAAGGTCCGCCGAGACTTCCTCCAGCGGCTGGCCCTCTGGATGTGGACGGAGCGTGGCGGCGGCATCATCACCTCGGACCGAATCCCGGACGAACTCGTCGCGCCGTTCGTCCCTGCCGGACGGGATCCACGATCCGTCCGCCGGGATCTCGTCGTCGCGTCACCCCTGGACCGGCGGTACGGGGAGCGGCTTCGTTTTGCGCATCGGTCCTTCCAGGAGTTCCTGGTAGCCAAGGAGGCGTGGCGACGGTTCGAGGCCGGGGAGATGACCGTGGCCGAGTACGACGATGCCGCGACCGACGAGGTCGCCACCTTTTCCAAGCTTTTGCGCAAGCCTCGGCACGCCGACCTGATCGCCAATTTAATCAGAACGGTCACCGGCAGTGTGACCTGGCGAACCGCCGACAGCCTGCTACTGGAGCCATCAGTGGTGACACGGCTACAGGCGCAGCTGCACGACCGGCAATCTGCGCGAATGTCACGACTGAGCCCATGGCAGCTCCTCGTGGCCATCCTGCCGAGTATCGAGGGAAATCTCGATTCCCAAGTGGAGCCGGCGGCCCTCGCCGCCCAGGCCACGTCGTTCGACGACGGGTCCGGCGACCTTGCGTTGTCCTGCCTGTTCCTGCTCGCCGCTACGCACCCCAAGTCCATCGGCGGGACGACACGAGCCAGCTCGACCTCGATCAACGACGTTCTGCTTTTCCTCCTGAAGGGGAACCGCGGGGTTCGGGAGGAGG
>NZ_JAGPXY010000154.1 GCF_018070325.1 Micromonospora sp. H61 | reverse complement strand
CGGCGAGGCTCCCCGGGATGACCGCCGGCTCGGGCGGAAAGTGGTACGACAGGATGCCGATCTTCACCGGTGCGCCCCCGCCCCACAGGGATCGCCGGCGACCGGCGCGGCACCACGACCGGCCGGCGTGCGGCGCGCGTACGATGCCGACAACCCCTCCCCGCGCGGCCACCGGCGTCGACGCACCGCCCTCGCGGTGCGCGCTGCGGTGTCCGTACCGATGAGAGGGGCACCGATGGCTGATCGCGTGTTGTTCGTCTGCCACGCCAACCTGTGCCGGTCACCGATGGCCGAGTACCTGGCCCGCCGGCTGCTGGCCGACCGACCCGTCGAGGTGGCCAGCGCCGGCACCGACGCGATCGACGGGCTGGCCATGCACCCGTACGCCCTGGAGGTCGCGACCGAGAGCGGCACCGACCCGGCGGCGTTCCGGACCCGGGGGTTGCGCCCCGAGTATCTGGTCGACGCGACGCTCGTGCTGACCGCGACCCGACGCCAACGCTCGGTCTGCACCGCGTTGGCGCCGGGCGCGCTGCACCGGACGTTCACGTTGCGCCAGTTCGGCCGGCTGGCCGCGGCGGCCGAGACGCCCACCGACTCGGCCGACGACCCGCTGCGGGCGGCGATCGCCGCCGCCGCCCAGGCCCGGGGACGGCTGCAACCCGCCGCCCCGGACGAGGACGACCTTCGGGACCCGATCGGCGGTACCGCGGCCGACTTCAGACGCTGCGCCGAGGAGATCGAACGGTCGCTGCGACCCCTCGCCGCACTCATCGGGGCAGCCGGGTGAGTTCCTGGGTGTGGTCGGGGACCCCGTTGACCCCGTCGGCGGTCGCGCTGTGCCGGCCGGACGCGGCCCGGTCGGCCGGCACCGACGTCTCGGCCGTCGAGGCCACCACCCGGTAGGCCTCGTACTGGTACGCCTCGGCCTTGGCCACCTTCGCCATGTTCAGCACACAGCCGAGCAGCCGGACCGAAACCGAGTGCAGTGACCGGGCCGCCGCGGCGACCTGGGTCCGCGAGGTACGGCCCTGCTGGGTCACCAACAGCGCGCCGTCGGCCTGCACGGCCACCACCACGCCGTCGGTCACCGCCAGCAGCGGCGCGGTGTCGATGATCACGATGTCCGCCGACTCGCGCAGCGCCAGCAACAGGTCCGACATGGCCTTGGAGCCGAGCAGCTCGCTCGGGTTCGGCGGGGCCGACCCGCTGGGCAGCACCAGCAGGGACTTGTCGCCCCAGCGCTGCACGACGTCGCCCACCTTCACGTCGCCCACCAGCACGTCGGTGAGGCCGACGCCGGCGTCCAGGCCCAGGTAGTCGTCGACCTTCGGGCGGCGCAGATCGGCGTCGACAAGCAGCACCCGCCAGCCCGCCTCGGCCAACGCGATGGCCAGGTTGCAGGAGAGGGTGGTCTTGCCCTCGCCCTGAAGGGCACTGGTCACCGCGATGACCCGGGCCGGCTCGTGGACGTCCACGAAGCGCAGGTTGGTCCGCAACTTGCGGACCGCCTCGGCGCGCGCCGAGGTCGCGGCGTCGCCCACGATGAGCGGAGCGCTGCGGGCGTTGGCCTCGAACGGAATCTCACCGAGCAGCGGGCTGCCGGTGGCGCGTTGCAGGCCGGCGGCGTCGCGCAGTCGGACGTCGGCGACGCCGCGCAGGATCGCCAGACCGATGCCGAGGATCAGGCCGATCAGGCCACCGAGGGTGAGGTTGCGAACCGGCTGCGGCGAGACGGGGTCGGCGCTGACCCGCGGGCCACTGACCACCTCGATCTTGATGGGCGCCTTGCCCTCCGGCGTCGTCTCCACCTTCTGTACGAGCTCGACGAACTTGTTGGCGAGGGTCTCCGTCACGCGCAAAGCGCGGGTCTGGTCGGTGTCGGTGACCGATGCCCGCAGCAGAACGGTGCCGGTCTCGGTGGAGGTGCTCACCCGACGCTGCACCTCGTCGGCGGTGAGGCCGACCGGAGTCTCGGCCACCACGCTCTGCGCCAGCCGGTCGCTGCTGAGCAGGTCGGCGTACGACTTGACGCGCTGCTGGAGGAAGAGCCCGCCCTGGTAGGCGTCGGTGACGCCGGTGTTGGGGGTGGTGACGAAGAAGGTCACCGAGGCGACGTACCGGGGTTGGGCCCGTACGGTCAGGAACGCCGAGACGCCGAGAGCCACCATGACCGTGACCAGCGCGACCCACCAGTGCCGACGCACGTGGCGCAATTGGCGGAGCAGGTCCATCAGGAGCGCCCCCGTGCCGGTCCGGTTACGGCAAATAACTTCACGAAAACCCCCAAGGTCGTCTCTAAACTCGTGAAACCATTAAAGCGGCTCATGCGGCTTATGTCCGGAGTTACCTATATTCCGGCGGCGAGATGTGCGCCCGCATGACCAACCCGACAAACGTCCATTCGGCAGCGGCGACAACCGGGAAAAAAGTCGAAGGCCGATCGGACGGCGTCCGATCGGCCCAGCGGTCGCCGCCGACCGCACCTCCGGATAGGGTCGACAGCGGTGTGCCGGGAAGTCTGGTCGGCGAGTGGATTCCTGCCGTCCCGACTCCTGTAGGTGAGCCCGAAGTTGACCTCCCCCACCCCGCCAGCCGATCCGCGTCCGCCGAAGATCCGGCTGTTCTCCCGATCGTCCTGGCCGGAGGCCCGGCACCTGGCCGACGTGCTGCGCACCGAGACCGTCGGTGGCGCGCTACTGCTGTCAGGCGCCGTGATCGCGCTGGTCTGGGCCAACTCCCCGTGGTCCGACTCGTACACCCGCCTCGGCGACGTGGTGCCCTGGCCCGGCGCGCCCTGGCACCTCGACCTGGACCTGGCCACCTGGGCGGCGGACGGCCTGCTGGCCATCTTCTTCTTCGTGGTGGGCCTGGAGCTCAAACGGGAGTTCGTCGCCGGTGACCTCCGCGACCCGCGCCGAGCCGCCCTACCGATGGCGGCCGCGCTCGGCGGGATGGTGCTGCCGGCGCTGATCTACGTGGCGGTGGTGCTGAGCGGGGGCGGGGAGGGCCTGCGCGGGTGGGCCATTCCGACCGCCACCGACATCGCATTCGCGCTCGCCGTACTCGCTGTGGTCAGCTCACATCTGCCCCAGGGGCTACGCGCATTCCTGCTCACCCTCGCGGTGGTCGACGACCTGTTCGCGATCACCATCATCGCGATCTTCTACACCGCCGACTTTCATCCCGTTCCGCTGCTCGCCGCGTTCGCGCCGATCGGGCTCTTCGCGGTGCTGGTGCAGCGGGGGCGCACCTGGTGGTGGGCGCTGATCCCCCTCGCGATCGCCGCCTGGACACTGATGCACGCCTCGGGCGTGCACGCCACTGTCGCCGGTGTCCTGCTCGGCTTCACGGTGCCGGTGCTCGCCCGCCGACGGGCGGACGGCGGCCAGCCGGCCAGCGCCAGCGCAGAGGCGGGCGAGGGTGGGCTCGCCGCCCGCCTGGAACACCGCTGGCGGCCCGTGTCGGCCGGCTTCGCGGTGCCGATCTTCGCCCTTTTCGCCGCCGGGGTCACCCTACGCGGCACCGACCTGGGCGCCCTGCTGAGCGACCCGATCGTGATCGCCATCGTCGCCGCCCTGGTGTTCGGCAAGAGCATCGGCATCTTCGGCTCGACGTACCTGCTGGCCCGGTTCACCCGCGCCGAACTGGACGAGGACATCACCTGGGTCGACCTGCTCGGGATCGCCCTGCTGGCCGGCGTCGGCTTCACCGTCTCGCTGCTCATCGGCGACCTGGCGTTCGGGGCGGGCAGCACTGCCGACGACCGGGTCAAGGCTGCCGTGCTGCTCGGCTCGGTGATCTCCGCCGGGTTGGCCGCCGCCGTGCTCAGACGCCGCAACGCGGCCTACCGGAGGGTGGCGCAGCGGGAGCGGCTGGACGCCGACGGGGACGGCGTACCC
>NZ_JAGPXY010000153.1 GCF_018070325.1 Micromonospora sp. H61 | reverse complement strand
TCTTAGGTAACTCACGTGCCCGCCCACGTCTGCGGAACGCCGATGCGGATGTTGTTACCTGACCCGGCGCCGACCTGGTCGTGTTTTTCCTAGCTAAGGTGCTCGGTCATCTCCTCGTTCAACGCGGTCTCCAAGACCGGCTTGGTCAACTGCTTCAGCAGCCCGTCCGGACCCGTCAACGACAGGCCCTGCTCCTTCGCGGCCCGGACCAACTCGGCCGCGGCTTTCGCCTTAGCCGACGGCTCGGGCCGCTTCTTGCGTCCAGTCTGATCGTTCAGCGTCACGGTCATCACGGCACCCTCACCAGGCACAACGCCCCGGCAGGTCTGACCGGAGACACCCTTAGATCCACAGACTCCGGGCTAACACAGTGGTCCACTTCGAGCCGTAGGTGTTCAGCATCGTCATCGGTGAGGCAATCGGTCGTGTCGCCCTGCCAACACGGTCCGCGCGCACCTTGAGCGAACCGTCTGCGGGATGCAGATGGCACGCGGCCATTGACCGCGGTCCTGGCGTGCGCCATGATCGCTCTCAACTTGATACTGATGGCCGTCGCTCGCACATCCATTGCTGATGCGAGGCGGCGGTCGCGCGTCGGCGTCTCACGGGGGAGATCGTTGCCGGATGACCATGTCCAGAGTCAGGGCTGCCACCACATCGGAATCTCGGGCGCAGGCGGCCGAGGGCGACAGACCGGATGATCGGCAACTGACCGTTGGTCGTCGCCGCCTGCTCACCGGTGGGTCCATCGTCGCCGCGTCACTGGTAGGTCAGGGCCTCCTCGGCAGCTCCGCACTGGGGGCGGCGGGCACCGAGCTGTCCGTCGGAAAGGTGGAGATCACTCCGGCGGCGGACACGTACCTGGCCGGTTACGGCGTCGATGTGCCCCGCCAGGCGTCCGGGACCGCCGCCCCGCTGTTCGCGCGGTGCACAATCCTGTGGCACGAGGGCGTGCCCCGCGTCATCGTCACCGCCGATGTTCTCGGCTTCGCACGTGGCCTGCACCGGTCGATCCGCAGCCAGGTGGTCGATCTCGGGCTGGCGTCGGAGAACTTCGCCCTGACGGCCACGCACACACACAACGGTCCAGTGCTCCCCGACAAACTGGACCCGTTCATCTCGTACGGGATGAATTCCACTCTGCAGGCACAGGTGCGTGCCTACGGCGACCAGTTGGTCACGAAGATCGTGCAGCTGGTCCGGGACACACTTGAGGGCCCACGAACGGCGTGCACCCTCGACTACCAGGTTGTCGACCAGCACTTCTCGAAAAACCGGGAAAATCTGCCGTACGTCGAGTCGGACGTACCTGTCCTGACGGCCCGTACGCCGGGTGGTGAGCCGCTGGCCGTGCTGTTCAGCTACGGGTGCCATCCGGTGGTGGCGGGGTCGCAGACCATGTTCGACCCGGACTACCCGGGGGACGCGGTCACCCGGATCGAGCAGACGACCGGGGCCTTCGCCCAGTTCCTTCTCGGGCCGGCCGGCGACCAGAACCCTGACGGCGCGCGGGGTTGGGCCCAGCGGAGCCTGCGGGGCGCCGAGCTCGCGCAGGCCGTCACGACGGCGCTGCTGCGGCCGGGACGGCCGGTCGCCGGTCCGACGACAACCCACTACCGGGAGGTGAGCCTGCCGCTGGATGTGACGCTGACCGCGGGCAATCTTCGGGACGTGTCCGCGGCCTACGCCGTGCGGTCCAACAACCTTTCCCTGCCGGGTTACTACCGGCGGCACGCGCAGCAGATGATCGCCCAAATCGACGCCGGCACGTTCGCGACGTCGATTCCGGTGCCCCTGCAGTCCTGGAGGTTCGCCGGCAGCCCGGACCTTCGGCTGCTGCTGGCCGGCGGCGAGATCGTGTCCGGATACGCCGTCTACTTCCGGGCGCGATACGGCACGTCGAGCCAGCTGCTGTTCGCCGGCTACGCGAACGAGGTACCCGCGTACCTGCCCAGCGACGAACTGCTGCGCAGGCCCGCGACGTACGCCGGCGGGATCGACACCGACTTCCCGGGCATCGCCGGCGGCTCGATGACCGTCTACGGCTGGTTGGGGCACCTCAGAGGAAAACCGACAGCTGCATCTCCCGACGGAGCAGAGCAGATCCTCATCAGAGCGATCACCACGGCGCTGACGGCCTAGCAGACCCTTCAACCAGGCAAGCGCCCACACCGCGGCCTACGTCATACCGGCTGACAGCCGTTAGCCGTGAGGGATAGCTGGAACAAAGGATTCTCCGCATCTCCTGGGCGGAGGGCGGGGCCGCCTTGGCCCTGAAACCGATCACCACGTCGTTCCATCATCTGGAGGTTCGCTTGTTACGACGACTCATCGCTTCGTCCATTGCGGTCGTGGCACTACTCCTGGCCTCGACGGCGTCACCGGCGGTCGCGGCCGGTTACATGTTCAAGCCGGGACACCCGATGTTCTTCGGATTTCCAAACAACCCAGATGACTACTGCACCGGCGGCTACGCCGTTCGAGGCACGTCCGGCATGTTCATCACTACCGCCGGGCACTGTTTCGGCACTTCCGGTCTGCCGCCGGCAGCGCAACGCGTCGTCTACGGCACGGACACCCGCTTCGGATACGCGATAAGGAACGACAACATCGGCGACTACCGCGACAACAGTTTCGATGGAGCATTGGTCAAGCTCGACGCAGGAAACGACGCCCAGCAGATCGTCGTCGACCCGCTGACAGGCAGGTCACCGGGCAACGGACGGGTGATGGGCTACTACAACAATAGCGCCCTAACCCCGGGCTTCGTCATCGGAAAAATGGGCCGGACAACTGGTTGGACCGAAGGCTCCGTGACGAACTGGCAGCACGTCGGTTACGACGAGAACGGCGACGGCATTGCCGACACACTTGACTATCTGCTGTGCTCGACCGTCCCCGCGGCTCGCGGTGACAGCGGGGGACCGGTCTGGCGGATGGACGCCAACGGCGTCATGGCGATCGGAATCGTGGTCGCTGTACTGAACGAAAACGGAAGGATGTGTTTCAATCCCATCCAGAACGTTCTCAATCGGTTCGGAGCCTGGCTGCCGGTGTTTGCTGCAAAGGGCGCCAGTGCCTCGGCGTCGACCGCCCAGCCTCTTGTCGTGACCGAACGCTCCGGGCCCGCGGTTCCGATCAACCTCACGCCGGTATCGGCCACGCGCCTCTAGCCCGGGACGTCCGAAAGTTCGATCCTCGTTCGTGCGAGCGACCCTTGGCCGGCATCGCCGAAAGCTGGCAGCTTGCTGTAACCCTCGGTCGGCGCGGATCCCGTCAGCGATGCATGACGACGGACGGACGCAGTCCCCTATGGTGGTGACCTCTTCGGATCCGCCGAAGAGGTCACCACCATAGCTAGGCTTGCGCGAGCCTCGCCTGCTTGCGCACGGCGAGCTTGTCGAACCTGGTGGCCGTGGCTCGATGGCGTTTGAGCCGGTTGATGCCGCACTCGACGGCGTGACGCTACTGTAGATGTGGGCGTCGAAGGTCGGCGAATGGTCGGAGTACCTCCGTTGCGTCAGCTCGCCGCAGGGGAGCTGCCCGCCGGTGACCTTGAGGTCCGGCTGGAGCGGGTCGACGGCGAGACTCTCAGGTGGTCATGGGCCGCCGCCGACGAGCCGATCTTCCCTGATCCGCTGGACACGCTGCCGGAAGACGAGTCGAGTACCGTACGGCTGACGTCCGGCCCCGACGGCTTCACGCTGCGGCACGAGGGGGTGCTGGGTCGGCACGCCTTCGCCCTCGGCCTGATCTGGGACCATCTGCTAGTCGCCGCCGGGTCGTATTCGTGGGTGGAGACGTTGCGTGGGCAGGCGGCCGAGGCGACCGCATTGGCCGAGAAGTACCGCCGCCTGCGGGCCGAGCGGTGGGGAGGTGCTCCACCGTCGGATCGCGTCCGCGGACTCTTCAGCTAAGG
>NZ_JAGPXY010000152.1 GCF_018070325.1 Micromonospora sp. H61 | reverse complement strand
CAACGGGAGAGAGCGAGGAGCCGGCGGCGCGGCACCAAACGCTTGTTGCTTCCGCTCTCGCTTGCGCGCCGCGCGGCACGAGGGACACGCACACGGGCGGCCACCAGGGAAGCGGAGTGACCGGTGCGGGCGATGCCTTGGTCGGATCAGGTCCGCGTCGTCGTCATCCATGTGCGCCGTCACTGCTTCCGCAGGGTGGGGTGTTCACGACGCCCCCAACGACGGCCCGAGACGATGCTCCGAAGAATGCAGGGCCGCCGATCCGACGCGCGTTGATCAGCTCAGGGCGTGTCGCTCCCGGGTTGCGCCTGGGTAGACGCAGTGAGCGGCGGAATACTCGAACGGCGTCTTCGCGTTGCGGGCATGACCCCGACTTTCCGCAGCCGGCGCAACAACCGTTGGCGCTCAAAACCGTGTGCCGATCCAACACCAGTTGCGCCCTGTCAATCTGCCCGCCGCCGGAGTAAGTAGTCACGCGATTTCACCTCCCGAGGGGGCAGGGCGACGCCGCATGAGTAACAACCTCTCGTCCACGCGACGCACCCTGCCCGTCACCCACCACTACGGCGCACACCGCTCGCAGCAATGGGGATTCCGTCCAGATTTCAGCCACACAAGACCGACGCGACGCAGGGCTAATCAATTTGCCGATTCGTCGTCGTCTTGCGTACCTACAGCGAATCGCAAACCACCGCCTTTAGGTACTCTGTGACGCACGTCGAAGCGGTGAACGTGGTGAAAGATCGACTTCTATGCGGGGGTGCACAGTGCCGCAAGCGGGACCCGGCAACACCAAGCTCGCAGCCGTGATCGCGGAAGCTGGGATGTCCCATGCCGAGGTGGCACGAGCACTGGTCCGCGTCGCTCAGGAGAGCAACGCGGACGAGTTGACCGGGGTCGGCCGTTCCCACGTCTCGCACTGGATCGCCGGCTCGAAGCCCTCTGGACGAGCACCCGTGCTGCTATGCGAAGCGTTGTCACGCAAGCTCGGACGCGCGCTGACCTTGGAGGACATCGGTCTGCCAGCTGCACTGCTGTCCTCAGCGGACATGCTCGGGTGGCGAGTCGATACGCTGGCTGCGCTGACCGAACTCGGGAGAGTCGACGTGGACGCTGAGCGCAGGCGCGTTCTGGGCACCGCCGCCTACTCGCTTGCTGCGCTTGCCCTGCCAGCCGATCCCTGGTGGACGCGCATGGCCGAGCTAGGCCGAGCGCGGGGCACGCCCGCCGGCAGGACCGTAGGCAGGGGCGACGTTGACGCGGTACATGACATGGTGTCGCTGTTCTCGCACGTGGACCAGCGCCGGGGCGGCGGGCACGCCCGATCAGCAGTGGTCCAATATCTCAGCTCCGACGTGGCGGCTTACCTACGCGGGCGCTACGCAGACGAAAAGCTGCGACGCTACATGTTCACCGCGGCCAGCGAGCTTTCTTACCTTGCGGGATGGATGGCGTTTGACAATGGCGAACACAACGTCGCGCAGCACTATTTCAACATCGCAGTGAAGTTAGCTGCCGAAGCCGACAACCCGGCGATGGCGGGCCACGTCCTCCGGGCGATGGCACACCAGGCGATCGACCTTGGGCACCACAAACACGCTCTCGATCTCGCCGATGCCTCGGTGCGCGGCGACCGCTACGAGACGGCAGCTCCACGGGAACGCGCTCTCATCGGAGTGGTCCATGCTCGCGCTCTAGCAGTAAATGGCGAGACCCAACATTCGGCCCGCGCGCTGCTCCGAGCAGAGAACGACCTTGCCGCCGCCACCCGAGGAGACGACGAGCCCGGACGAGTCTTCTTCTTCGCTGAGGCCAGCCTCGCGCACGAGACGGCATGCGCGTTACGTGACACCGGCGACCTAGCGGGGGCAACAAGTCATTTCCGCCGCAGTGTCAGGACACGCAAAGCGGCAGCCTTCACCCGAACCCACGCAGTCACGCTGGGTTACCTCGGGGCAGTGCAGGCCCGGCAGGGTGAGATTGAGGAAGCCTGCGCAACGTGGTCCCGCGCCCTCGACGCGATGGAAGGCGTTCGCTCGGGCCGTACGCGTCAGGTAGCCGCCGAGATGCGCTCCATCCTCTCCCCCTATCAGAACCGCAGGATCCGAGGGGTCCAGGAGATCGATGCACGCGCCAAAAGCTACCTCTCTACTTCTGCCTAGAAGAAGTCACCTATAGACCGGGAGGCCCGAATGGCAGCCGAAGAATTCACCGTGGAGTCCATTGCTCGCGTCGTAGGGGGAAGAACCGAGCCAACAGACGACTACTGGGGCGGAACCAGAGCTGTCATTCGAGTCGATGAAGAACGCTTCACGCCAGAAGCCACCAAAGGACTTGAGGAGTTCTCTCATCTTGAGGTCGTGTTTCGCTTCCATCTCACGGATCCCACTGACCTGAACCTCGGTGCACGTCGCCCCAGAGACAACCCGGAGTGGCCGGAAGTCGGCATCTTTGGCCATCGCAACATGCGTCGGATCAATTGGCTTGGCGTAAGTCGGTGCCGCTTGATCAAGGTTGACGGGCTTGACCTTCACGTCGAGGACCTGGATGCGGTGGACGGCACGCCAGTCCTGGACATCAAGCCGTGGTTCTCAGAGTTCGGACCCCGCGGCTCGGTACAGCAAGCTAGCTGGAGCACCGAAATGCTACGAGGCTATTTCGCCGCACAGGACGATCAATCAGCCTGATGGGCGACGCGTGACCGCAGCGCCCCTGTCGCACCCATCGCCTTTTGTGATCGCCATGACTGAGAATCTCTGGGACACGGCCGACTTTCCGCTGCTGAGGGCCGCCGTCGAGATTTGCAACGAGGGCCGAGGCAGGCCGGTGGTCGGAGCCATCATCAGGCGCACACGCCCCCTGATTCAGCGGTCGGCCTAAATTGGCCTAGCGCTGGATGCGACGAATCCGGATAGCCACGAATGAGGCAAGTCCGTCAATAAGGGCCGAAGCTGCAACGCGTATGGAAGCACCGAAGAATCCGAACGGCGTGTTCTCATCCAGGACTATCTTTCGCGAGGACGAGACGACTCCCAACTCCCGGCGCACGGCGTCAATAAAAGCCGAATGAAGTTTGGCGGCAATTTCAGTTTCTTCGTTTCGCATGGGCTGCTGTTCAACTTTGGGAACGATCCGGCTCGCGTGATTTCGCAAAGTGTGCAGTTCTACGCCGGCACCCACCCCTTTACCGGATAGGCAGCCAAAGAACCGGCTACAACTATCCACGGTGAGAAAGTCCTCTACCCCGGCCAATCTGCACTCTTCCAGGTCATCGCGAGAAAGCAGGTGGATGACTGGGTTCAGATAATCAGAAAAAGAGAAGAAGAAAGAGAAGTCTGCGAGGCCCACCTTTCTTTCTTTCTTTCTTTCTTTCTTTCTTTCCGGCGGATTTCGATGAACCTGAGTGTGGAGTGAAATCCGCACTACGGGGACGCCGTTGAGCCGCGTCGCGCCGGAGGGCGTTTATGCCATTTTCAAGCCGAACAGCTATTTCGACGTGCACTTGGAATTCTTGCGGAACTATCCGGATTCACCCGAGGAGATCGCAGCCAGGCTGAGAGGCGACAGAGAGGAGCTAGCTGCTCTTTATATGAAAAGGCAGCGGATGAAGTGGTTTCGCGAAAAAATTGTTAATCGCAAGCCGAGCGACGAGAGTGTTGAGGATGACGCCGATGCTGCGGCGAGTGATCAATTAATAGCAGGAACTTGAACGCATGAACACGCCGCTCAGCATTGAGTTGGACCGCGCTCATCTGCCGCAGGCAGATGAGCGCGGTAGCGCTGATCCGTCCAGCGCTGTCAGTGACCGTCGATCATGAGCGCGCGTCCGGAGTGCAAGGACGTTCGGACGTGCGAAAGTAGTCTCCTGGTCGCCGTACCCGACCCGCGCCGATATCGGGATCGCCATTCACAGGCGGCCACACGTACCTGTACCGTGTGGCAGAATCTGTTTCATGGCGTCCCCGATTATGATCGATGCTGCGGGCAATGAGTTGCTGGAGTTCAGGACGGGAGCCGAGGGCAGTTCGGAACTCCTCGAGGCTGACATCCCGTTGACG
>NZ_JAGPXY010000151.1 GCF_018070325.1 Micromonospora sp. H61 | reverse complement strand
GACGCTTATCCGGCGAACCCCGACAGCGGTCAGCTCGGCGACGGTCGGTCCGCCCGGTCCCGCCATCGCGTTAACTGGCAGCGGTGACGCTGCGGTCAGCACGCTGAGCGTGTCGAGGTTCAGCAGACCTGGCACGAACAGGCAGTCGGCGCCGGCCTTGGCGTATCCGGCAACGCGGGCGAGGACGGCGTCAAGCCGTCCTGCGGGCTCGCCGATCTGAAACAGGTAGACGTCGGTGCGGACGTTGATCACGAACTCCGGCACCCCGGCGCTGGCCGCCGCCTTCCGTGCGGCCTGGATACGTTGCATCTGCTCCTCGACGGGCAGCAGCGTGCCGTCTGCGGCGCGGGAGTCCTCGATGTTCACTCCAACGGCGCCCGCCTCGATTGTCGCCCGGACAGTGGCTGCCACGTCTTGGGGCGTGAGGCCGTATCCACCCTCGACATCAGCAGTCACCGGTACATCGACGGCCGCTGCGATGCGGCGCACCGCCGCCATCATTTCTTCCCGTGTCAGCATCTCCCCATCGGGCCGGCCGAGAGACCAGGCCACGCCGCCGCTGGTAGTCGCCAAAGCCGCACTAGCCGGATCCCAAGCATTCGGCAGCACCAGCACGGATTGATCGTGCAACGCCCGCAACGTGCGAGCCTTATCGGTGATGAGTGCTTCGGTCATGGTGTATCTCCATCAATCAGGTGAATGCAGAGACGATCGAACGCTCGCGGACGATGCCGCTCGACGGTCCGCTCGCGCGCCCGTCGAGCCGGTCATCAGCACGGAGGACGGCTGTGCCCCCGGACGTCGCCGTCCCAAGTAGGGAGGCACCGTCCGCCGCCGCCCGTCCACCGCTTCCGCAACCGCAGGGGCCGCTGTGTCGGCTCGATCGGCACGGCTTGAGTCTTCCTGGAACGAATCATCATGGCTGGCGGCTTTCGGCCCTGACCGTGGCATTGACGCGAATGGGACTCACCACTGCGTGCGGCTGACAGCCACTGATTAAGGTCTCCACGCCCCAGCGATGATGCTGCTGTGGCGACGCACTCTTCTGCCGCGATCCTGGCGTCGCGAGGCGATGCCGCCGTTGTGACCATGAGCAGCTGACCGGGCGCAACGCGAGCCGGACTTGCATGTTCCTGCTGCTGCGGTTCGTCACCGTGCTGAGCTGCCGTGTGGCGCTGCGCGTCGACGCGGCCGGGGTCACTCTGGGTCAAACCTCGCTCTGGCCGTCCTCACACACTGCGCTGGTGCTGTGGTCCAACATCGAGGCTGTCGTGCTGTGGACGCAACAGGCCGGCCCGACCACGGTCCCGTACGTCGGGCTGCAGCGGCACCCCGGCTTGCCGCCGCTGCCGGGCTCGGCGCGCTCGCGCGGCCTGCGGCGGATGAACCGGGCGCTCGTCCCGCACGTGCCGCCGGCCGTCCTCGCCGACAGCCGGCCGGCGACCCTCTGGCGACTGCACCGCCCGAGCATTGAGGCGGCGGTCCGCCACTTCGCACCCGCGGTGGAAATCGTCGACGCGGGCTGAGGGTTCCTCGCCAAGCCCACGAGGCCTTCATGCGGACGTGATGGATATCCGACGATCCGACGGTGGTCCGGTACGGGCCCAGGACCGGGGGAGCAGGCTGGGAGCAACAGTGTGCACTGAACGTCCTTGAACTGCATCCAACGGCTTCCAACGTCCCCCACCTGCACCCACCGGTGCCTGCGGATCCAGGCTTCCGCAGCTCAGAGCGGGTGGAGCGTCCTGGTTCCCGCGGAGTGCTCCGCGGTTCTGCGCAGCAGTCGACAACGCTCTATGTCACCTGGTGGGGGAGTGCGCGCAGGTCAAGTCGGTAAGGAGCCGTTGGTCGGTCTGGCCTTGCAGATGAGAGCAGATTAGGTGCAGGTTGGCGAAGTGGTCACCGCGCCCGAAGTACTCACCGACGCGGGACAGAGACGGGGGCTATGACCTGTGGTGATGCGGTCAGTTGGTGCGCCGTGGTCTCCCAGTGAGCGGCGAAGTGGTCAGGTGGCGCTGCTCCCAGGACGGCTGGTGCGGGCCGGCGTCTCGGGTCGCCTAACGCCGCGCCTGCAGGTGCGCTGTGGATCGATGTAGAGCGTTGCGGGTGAGCTCGGTGGAGTCCGTTGCGGTTCGCCGCCCTTGCCGGTGCATCACCGCTACCGGCGTCATCCGACAACACCACGCGACACCGACTCAACCGTGGCGGCGACCGACGCCTCAACCGAGCCCTCTGCACCGTCGCACTGGTCCGAATGGGCCACGACTCCCGCACCCGCGACTACGTCGCCCGCCGCACCGCCGAAGACCGCACCAAACGCGAGGTCATGCGCAACCTCAAGCGCTACATCAGCAGGCAACTTTTCCGAACCCTCAACAACGCCCAACCAGCTACCAGCACCACTTGGCAGTTATAGAAGCATCTCATTAATATCCGACATCAGCGAGTCGGTGCTCCATCAACCATTGTCAGGGCGTACGGCTCGCTGTTCGCCGACTGCTCGGCCCCGGGGCTCAGCCGGTGAATTCGTTGACGCCGAGGGCGAAGTCCCAGTGGCCGACCCCGTTGCCGGCAAGGCCCACCGTGACCACGCCTAGTTGTGCTGTCCAGGGGCGTTGGTCAACCTGGTGATCGGTGGTAGGCCGCCAGTGGCGGTGTGGGGTCGGTGGTGATTGTAGTGATGCAGGAAGGCCGGTAAGGCCTTCCTGCGGGCTTGTTCGGAGTTGTAGAAGCGTGCCAGGGCCCAGCCGTCGGTCAGGGTGCGGTGGAAGCGCTCGACCTTGCCGTTGGTTTGGGGCCGGTAGGGGCGGGTCTTCTTCATGGTGATGCCCAGCTCCTGGCAGGCGTCGCGCCAGACGAAGGATTTGTAGGCAGAGCCGTTGTCCGACAGCACCCGCTCGATGGTGACACCGCGTGCGGTGAACCAGGCGACGGCGTTGCGGAGCACGTCGACGGCGGTGGCGCCTTTCTCGTCGTCACGGATTTCGGCGTAGGCGACGCGGGAATGATCGTCGATGACGGTGTGCACGAACGCGGTCCCGACTTTCGGTGCCCAGTTCTTGCCGCGGTTTCCGGTGCGCACGGCGGTGGCGTTGCGGTGGCGGCGGCCCTGGAAACGGCCGACGTAGCGCCAGCCGCCACCGTCGGGGATTGTTGCCGTACTTGGTGACGTCGACATGCAGCATCGCGGTGCGCCTCAACGAACGCGCGTACCGAGTCGAGGTTGCCGTGTGGGCGTAGCGCGATCGCGAGCGGCTGAGTTGCCCGGACGATGCGGTACGAGCTGGTCTCCTGGGCTAGTGGCCTGCGTTTGGGTCGTAGAACTGCTCGTCGTCGATGCCGAGCCAGGACGTCTGCTGACGTTCGGGCGGGGCTGCCCGGTGCAGCACAGTCTGTCCCCCGTGCGAGCTACCTGCGAATGTCCACCGTGCGGTGACTACTTTGGGCGGGCAAATCCATAGCGTTCGGGGTAGCCCGCGACGCTCCCGCCGCGGCTTCTCAAAGGAGTCATCGTGCGTCTGGTATGGCAACTCTTGGCGGTTGCGGCGGTCTGGATCCTCGGCAATCTGGGCACGGCAGCGGTGAAGGACACCCCCTGGCTGGCGCTCGTGGCCGGCCTGCTGACGGCCGTCGTCGGGGTCCTGGTCTACGGCTGGGTGGTGCGGCGAACCGAGCACCGCGCCCCCGTCGAGGTCTCGCTGAGGGGAGCAGGTGCTGGAATCGGCTGGGGCACGCTGCTCGGCATCGCGCTGTTCGGGGCAGTGATCGCGAACATCGCCTTCTTCGGTGACTACACGATCAACGGCCTGGGCACGCCGGCGAGTGCCGTCAGCCTGCTCGGGATCATGGCGGGTGCCGCTGTGGCCGAGGAGCTGGTCTTCCGCGGTGTCCTGTTCCGGAACATCGAGCGCTGGACCGGAACCTGGATCGCGCTCGCGCTGACCGGGTCGCTGTTCGGCCTGATCCACCTGGCCAACGCGAACGCCACCCTGTTGGGTGCCATCGCTATCGCCATCGAGGCAGGCGGGATGCTGACCGCCGCGTACATCGCCACCCGCAAGCTGTGGCTGCCGATCGGTCTGCACTTCGGCTGGAACATCGCCGCGAGCGCCATCTTC
>NZ_JAGPXY010000150.1 GCF_018070325.1 Micromonospora sp. H61 | reverse complement strand
GACATCCCGTGCGCCTGCTCGATCGCACCGGCAGCCAGGTGGCACAGGAGGAACCGTTCGACCGGGCTGACCCCCAACCGGGTCAGGTGCAGGTAGGTGTGGTTGAGCACCAGTTTGTAGCTGAGGAACCACTCGGTGGCCGCTGTCTGCTCCTGCCATGCGCTGCTGGCGAACAGCTCCCGATGGAACGGGCTGACCTGCGTCAAGTCGACGATCTCGATGTCGGCGTCGACCGGTGGCTCCTGCTCGGTCAGCAGCCCCGAGCTGACCAGCCGGCTGGCCCGATCCCGGTGCGGCCGCAGCACGTCGACCCAGTCACGCACGTACGGCACCGCCGATGTCGTGCCGTCCAGGTCGGCGACAACGGCCCGGACGCGGGTGACGAGCGCCGCGCTGCGCCGGTGGTAGTGCCGGTCCCAGGCCTCGCGCAGGCCCTCCCCCTCCGGGTATCCGTGCAGAAACGCCTCGGCGTGCGAGCGGAACGAGAGGCCGCCGCGGGCTATCCCGACTCCGGACAGCGCGTGCGCCGTGGCGATCATGAGATCGAACGCGATCGCAAGCCGCTGGCCCCCGAAGGCGATGTCCTCGGTCATCTGGAAGGCCAGGTCGGTGGTGTTCGAGTAGAAGTCCGTCAGCAGCCGGGCCGACGTGGCCTCGGACGGCACCGGGTCCGCCTCCGTGGTGAGGTTCAGTGAGTTGTCCGGGTACCACGGCAACAGGTCGCCGCTCACCGACTCCAATTCGGCCAGGCGCCGGTGCATCGGCAGGTGTTCCTGCGGATCCAGGCGTGCCGTCGACGGCCGTGCGGCCAGGAAGCGACCAACCACCTCCTCGACCGTGGGACGGACGAGCGTCTCCAGGAGGCTTGGTGTACAGCGTATGTAGAGCCGCACGTGCGGGCCGTGCAGCCAGTGCCGCAGGTAGTACATGGAGTCGACCTGGTGGCGGAGCCGCCGCGTCACTGGCCGGATCGCTTCCAGGATCAGCGAATTCTTGTCCTCGGCGTGGTAGTAGACCTGGAAAGAGTGCCAACGCACGGTTCACTCCCCTTCCGCGAGCGCCATCACGGCCGCCCCGGCGAGCTGACGCAACGAGATCTCTGCCGGCAGGGTGACGGCGAGCCGGTTGCAGATCAGGTGCGCGCAGATGTCGATGACGGTCAGCGCCGACGTGTCTGGCCTCGCGATCACCAGGCCTCCGGGGCCTTCCCAGCCCGAGACGGGCGGCGTCAGTGCGCCTCTGTCCAATTGCTCATCGAGTGCGTCCCGCAGTGCCGCGACCGAACGGGCCCAACTGGCGAGCGTTCCCGGGTCGGTGTGCCGGCTGCTGACCGTCACCAGGGCACGCATCCGCTGTGCGATGGACACCGCCGCGCCGAGTTGCTGCGCCGACGGCTTCGGCAGTTCGAAGGGTGCCACCGCGTCGTCGTACCTGGGTCCGGATCCGACCCCCTCACGCAGGCGCACCGGGTCGGGTTCGCAACTCAGCCAAGCGATGAGGATCATCGCGTACGCGGCGGTCGACCGCTCCTGCGGCGACGCACCCTGCCGCAACAGCCGCATCGCCAGCGTGCTCGACTGCACGAAATGCCGCTCCACCGCTTCGATCGCGGCGCCGTGGCCGTAGCGGTGGTGCTCCCGCCGGTACGGGACGTGGATCACCGAGTCGTTCGGTTGCAGCGCTGCGAACCCCAGCTCGACCTGCTCCCACTCGGCCAGCATCGCCGCGCTCTGTGCGTACGTCTCCTCGGTCATCACGGGGTTGGAGGGATGGTCCCGGAAGTAAGCGCCCAACCGTGTGTCGATCGCTTCCCTGACCTCATCGGCCTTGACGCCGGGGGCCGGCAGCACCCGCAAGCGGAGGTGCGGCCCGCCGTCCCAGTACCGCAGGTAGAACCAGCCCTCGGCCCGGCCGCCGGAGGTCAGCTCGGTCACCAGCGGATCGATCGCGTCGACCAGCAGACGGTCCTGGTCGCCCTGGTAAAAGGCGTGTGCGCTGACCCAGTCGGTCTCGTCCATCTCACCCTCGCTCCGTAATCTCGACGAGGTACTCGGCGACGGTCGACTCACCGGCGAGCGCGGCGCCGCCACCCGGAACAGGCAGCGCCTCCTCGAACACCATGACCGGACCCGGTGCCCGTAGCATCCGTTCGAAGACCGCGAGCAGATGCCAGTTGGCGAAGTCGATATAGACAGGCTTGCGCGATTTGTCCAGCACCCACTTGCCCCACGTGTCATCCCCCGGGTCAGTTCCCCACAGCCCGTCGGTCCACATCCGGACATAGCAGCGGTCCGGAATTCCGTGGCTGCGCAGCCAGCCGACCAGGCGCACCAGATAGTCGGCATCGGCCTCCGCCTTGTGCCGGGTGGGTACCTGACCGGTCGGCACCCGCCACCGCGCACGACGCAGGATGATTCGGCCGGCCTCCACTCTCGGATGGGTGGTGAGCCGATCGGGAGGCATCAGGTCGGCGCCACCGGCCAACGGCGAGAAACTGGGGTGGAGGTAGTAGGTCACCCCGAACGACCAGCTGAGGAACTGGGCGATCGGCGGCAGTAGGACATCGGCCATCATGCCCAGGTGTAGCGGCACGACCTGCCGCCCCAGCCTCGTCGAGACGAGATTGACCAGGCCGGTCGCCGAATCGTGGACCGCGACCAGATCCCCCAACGGCAGCCGTTCATCGGCGGACCGTCCGCTGACGGTGAACGGGTAGTCGATCTCGTAGTCGGTGCTGACCGTACGTGCGTTCAACGCCGACGAGAACGTCCCGCTCAACTCCGCGAAAATCGGTCCACCGGACGCTTCGGACCAGGCCCGGCTCGGCGGCACTGATCCCCCGGCCAGAGTGGTGAACCGCGTCGTACGACTGCGCCCGCGCCCGTACCCCGAATGCGCCACGTTCAACGCCAGCGCGAGCTGGCCCCCTCGCTCGACCACCTGCACGTAGCAACCCAGGGACCCCGGCAGCGTGACCCACCGCGGCCACCCGGCCGTCATTGCCCGCAGATTCTCGGCCGGGGTACGGATGACGCCGTCTACCTCCACCGCGCCGAGTACGCCCTGCCGGGCCGTCTCCTGGAGCTGGCCCAGATCCCGGAGCCTGCCCAGCGGGCTGGTGGCCAGCGCGGTGCTGTTGGCCAGCGGCGACGCGCGTAGGAACTGCGCAACCTCCTGACCGGCGGCGGACCCGTCCGCACGAGACATCTCCTCGTGCACCGCCCGGCACAGCTCCAGCACCGGCACCCGTGCGCCCGCACCAAAGAGCTCCCGGAAGTAGACACCCAGCGCCAGTCGCAGCGGCAGCGCCGGGTCGAAGACGGCAAGCCACCCCCGCACCGCGTCGAGATCCTCCAGCGCCGGACGCCACCGTCCGGTAGCACACTCCACCGACGGGTCACGAAACACCGCGTTCTCGTGGTAGACCGCCTTGCTCATCTCGGCCACCGGCTGGAAGGGCAACCCGAGACGGTCAACGATGTCGCCGACAGCGTCACGGAGCCGGTCCTGGCGGGCGCAGTGCCCGTCGACGTCCTCCACCGGCACCGGCAGACTGACCTCCGTCCGCAGCCGGTCCAGCAGCACCGCGACGTCGGCCAGGTCCTCGCCCCCGTCGGCGAGGACCCAGGCGATCAGATCCGACAACGGATCGAGGGCCTGGTCCGTCACCGGTGGTTCGAGGATCAGTAGCCCGGCCCGCACCAGCGCATCCAGGAACGGCCGAATCTCGCCGCGGGTCCTGGCGCCGGAGACGAGCCGTTCCTGCAGTCCGCGCAGCGTGCCGGGCGGACCTTCTTCGACAATGCGCAGGCCGGCGCGGATTGCCGGGGTTTCCGGCATGGTCACGATCGGCTCACGGGGCGGCAACCCGGAAAAGGTGATCTTCCCTGCCGACATGGTCACACTCGGGTTCGCCCGTACCCACAGCGACGCCTTCAGCGCGGGGATCTCACGCAGGGCGCGGATCACGCTCTGCAGCAGAAAACCATCCAGCTCCAGGAGCCCGCTGACCGACGCCTTGGCGAACACCTCCGGGGCCGAGCCGTTGACCCAGGCGCCCAGGCCACTGATGGTGAAGGTGCTGTACGGGCTGGTCTTGGCGGCCGCGCGGCCCACGTACTTCGCCAACCGGGCCAGACTCTGCG
>NZ_JAGPXY010000015.1 GCF_018070325.1 Micromonospora sp. H61 | reverse complement strand
GGTGATCACCTTCCCGACGGACGTGGCGCTGCCGACGACGTATCTCAACGACGTCCGCTTCGACCTGCGGCGGGGCGAGGCGGGGGTCGCGTACATCACCGACTCCGCCGACTCCGGGCCGAACGGGATCATCGTGGTGGACCTGGCCAGCGGAGCCTCCTGGCGGCGGCTGCACGACCACCCGTCCACCAAGGCGGAGCCGCTGACGTCGTTCCGGCCGGTGGTCGAGGGCCGACCGTTCCTCGAACGGCCAGCCGACGGCCCGCCGAAGCCGGTGAGCATGGGCTCGGACGGCATCGCCATCTCCGCCGACGGCGACCGGCTCTACTACTGCCCGCTGGCGTCCCGACGCCTGCACAGCGTGTCCACGGAGGCGCTGGCCGACCCGGGCGTCACCCAGGAGGCGGTCGCCGCCACAGTCGTCGACGAGGGCGACCGGGGCACCGCCTCGGACGGCTTGGAGAGCGACGACGCCGGACGGCTCTACCTCACCTCGTACGAGCACAACGCGGTGCTGCGTCGACTGCCCGACGGCGAGTACGAGACGCTGGTGCACGACCCGCGACTGCTCTGGCCGGACACCATGTCGGTGGCCACCGACGGGTACCTCTACGTCACCGCCAACCAACTGCACCGGCAGCCGCAGTACCAGCTGGGCAAGGACCTGCGACGCAAGCCGTACGCGCTGTTCCGCACCCGCATCGACGCCGGTCCGGTGCTGCTGCGCCGCTGATCAGGCAGGCGCGCTCGTCAGCTGACGGGCAGGGTGCGGTCCAGCAGGTCGAAGAGGGCGGCCCAGTGGCGTTCGGTGGCCTGCTCGTCGTACGCCGGGGTGTCGGCCATCGTGTAGCCGTGGTGCGCGCCGACGTACACCTCGGAGCGGTAGCGCACCCCGGCGGCGTCGAGCGCCTCCTCCAGCGTGGCGATCTGCTCGGGCGTCATCGACTGGTCGGCGTCGGCGTGCCCGAAGTACACCTCGCCGGTGATCGAGCCGACGCCCAGGTGGGGGCTGTCCGGCGCGTCGGTGACGATCCGCCCGCCGTGAAAGCTCGCCACCGCGGCGATGCGGTCCGGGTGCGCCTCGATGGCCCGCAGCGCGTTCGTGCCGCCCATGCAGTAACCGGTCATGGCGACCGGGCCCGGCTGGACGTCGTCGCGGGCGGCCAGGAAGTCGAGGAACGCGGCGGTGTCCCGGTTGATCACGTCGGGAGTCAACGCGCCAACCAGCGGCATGATCTTCTCGAAGAGGGCGGCGCGCTGGTCGGCCTCGCCGAGGCGGGACAGGTCGAACAGCGGTGCCCGGCCGGCCCGGTAGAACAGGTGGGGCGTCAGCACCAGGTAGCCGCGTTCGGCGATCCGCTCGGCCATCTCGACCAGGCGCGGGCGCGGTCCGAAGGCGTCCATGAAGAGCAGCACCGCCGGGAACGGGCCGTCCCCGTCCGGTCGGGTCAGGCTCGCGTCCGCCACTCCGTCGCTGGTCGGGATGTCCACCGTCGTCGTCAGCACCGCGCCTCCTCGTACGCCGATCTTGGTCCGTTCGGAACGTTACTCGCCAGAGCGGCGAGTACGGCACCGGTCCGTCAGCCAGGGACTGCCGATCCCTGGACAAGGCCACCCTGGGCGGTGGCCGGAGCCTGACCCAGTGTTGGTGGCGACCAATAAAGGACACCGTTGACCTGGGGGTTGTCGTGCTCGACCTGACCGTTCCGGAGCTGACCGGAAAGCTCGCCGTGGTGACCGGAGGCAGCGACGGGCTGGGCCTCGGTCTGGCCGCCCGGCTGGCGCGCGCCGGTGCCGAGGTGGTGCTGCCGGTCCGCAACCCGGCCAAGGGCACCGCCGCGCTGGAGGCCGTCCGGGCCGCCGCGCCCGGTGCCGTCGTGTCGACCCGGCCGCTGGACCTCGCCTCGCTGGGGTCGGTGGCCGCGCTGGCCGACACGCTGCTCGGCGAGGGCCGACCGATCCACCTTCTCATCAACAACGCGGGCGTGATGACCCCTCCCACCCGACACGCCACCGCGGAGGGCTTCGAGCTCCAGTTCGGCACCAACCACCTCGGCCACTTCGCGTTGACCGGACGGCTGCTGCCGCTGCTCCGGGCGGGGCAGGCCCGCGTCACCACGATGTCGAGCAGCGCCGCCCGCTCCGGCCGGCTGGACTGGGACGACCTCCAGAGCAACCGCAGGTACGCGTCGATCCGCGCCTACAACGCCTCGAAGCTGGCCACCCTGCACTTCGGGCTGGAACTCGACCGGCGCAGTCGGGCCGGTGACTGGGGCATCGTGAGCAACGTCGCCCACCCGGGCACCACCATGACCAACCTGTACGCGTCCGGCCCCAATCTGGGCCGCAGCCGCCCCTCGCTGCACCACTCGATCATGGGTCGGCTGGCCCGCTGGGGGATCCTGGTGCATTCGGTGGATGCTGGGCTGCTTCCTGCCCTGTACGCGGCCACCAGCCCACAGGCGCAGGGCGGCCGGTTCTACGGCCCGGACGGTGTGGGCCAGTTCACCGGCGCACCAACCGAGTTGACCGTCTACCGCTCGGCGCGCAGCACCGACGACGCCGCCCGGCTCTGGGCTGCCTCAGAGCGGCTGGTAGGCGTCGAGTACCCCGGCAACTGATTGGGGCGCCCCGCCGTGAACGCGGCGTCAAGAAATGGCGGTGGCCCGCGCCCGCTCGGCATCGAGGTGATCCAGGTCGACCCGCTGCTGGTGGCCCCGCCACTTGACCGGGTCGACCCGGCACCCGCCTCCGGTCAGGCACGCACGAAGCGCACCGCGTCCGCGACCACGTGGCCGTCGGTGTCCTCGGTGCGGATCAGCACGCTTCCGTCGCTGCCCGCCGTGAACTGATAGGTGCCCAACGGCACCCACTGGCCGCCGGACTGTCGCTGGTTGACCGTCCGGGTGACCAACCCCCCGGAGTACGCGATGTCCACCGGCACGTTCGTCGCCCGGTTCGGGTCCGCGGTCCAGCGCAACTGCACTGTCCACGACCCGGAGGCGGGAAGTGAAGGGCGGAACCGCAGCCGGTTGACGCCCTTGGCGGTGTTGCCGTCGTGCTCGTAGTCCGGGCCGTAGTAGCCGCCGATGCTGGTGCTGCGCAGCCACGTCCCGGCCCGGGTGATCCCGCTGGACGCGGCGTTGTCCAGGATCACCTCGCTCGTCGAGCCCCACTCCAGCACCGCGCCGTCCTGGCGCAGCCGGGTCTGGAGGGCGGGCACGGAGACGGCCTGCACTGCCAGGTTCCCGGCGAGCGCCAGGGAGGCCGCTGTGGCAGCGGCCTGCCCGAGGATCATGAAGACGGGTTCCATCCGGATCGAGCCGTACGCGATGTGACTCGCCGAGAGACAGACGGGCACCAGCAGGTTGGCGCACTGCGCCTGGTGCGGCACTATCGCGCGGTAGCTCACCGGGTACGGCGCCGGCACGCCGATCTGCACGTCTCCCTCGTTGCGCACCTTGCCGTCGACGACCACCCGCTGACAGTTGTGCGAGTCCATCGTGTAGCTGGCCAGGCCCACCGAGTCGGTGGCGCGTACCCGGCCCCGGCAGTCGGCCTCGGTCATCACGTACGCGGAGATCATCCGGCGTGCCTCGCGGATGTAGAGCATCGGTGGCCAGCCGCCCGTGCCGGTGAACTCGTCCACCGGCAGCCCCCACCGGGCCGTCGAGTCGCGTACCGACGCCGGCAGTCGGGGGTCGTTGGCCAGGAACCACATCAGCCCCTGCTGGTAGGTGCGGTGCTCGGCGATGATGCTCTCCCGCGTGGCCCAACTCGCCGTCGGGTACGCGTAGTTGAAGCCGATGTTGTCTGTCGACACGGCCCCGTTGTTGTTGGAGTCGGTCTTCCCGCCGCCGACCGAGTGGGTGGTGAAGTACGGCCCCGCGTAGCCGGCCTGGATGTGCCGCAGCAGCAGCTCGTACCGGATCGGGTCGTAACCGGACGGTTTGCCGAACGGGATCCGGTTGGCCGCCTGGGTCAGACACATCCGGAAGCAGTACGCCTGGATCTTGTCGTCGCCGCTGCCCTGCGGGGCGAGCGGGGTGGCGGAGATGCCCGGCAGCAGCCCGCTGGCGGGCGAGCCGGCCGTCACGTACGGGTCGACGGGGTAGGCGAACTGGTGGGTGTTGCGCGACTGCACCCCGTTGATCGTCTCGCCGTAGGTGTCATTGGACTCCCGCCCGACGGTGAACCCCACCCCGGCCATGGCCAGCAGATCGCCCTCGTAGGTGGCGTCGACGAACACCCCACCCCGGTAGATCGACCCGTCCTCGGTGCGCAGCTCGGTGATCCGGTTGCCGGTTCGACCGATGCCGGCCAGCCGGGCGTCGACGACCACCGGGACGCCCGCCTCGGCCAGCATCTCGGCGAAGACGGCGGTGGCGACGCGCGGTTCGAAGGTCATCCGCAGCGGTGACGTCGGCGTGAGGGTTCCGCCGTGGTACTTCACGTACACCCGGCGATAGAACTCTGCGGCCAGCCCGCCGATGGACGCCTGGACGCCGGTGTCGGTGGCGCCCAGCCCGGCGGTGCTCAACCCGCCGACGTGGCCGGTGGGCTCCACCACCACTGCGGTGCGGCCGAGCCGGCGCATGGTGATCGCGGCGGCCAGCCCGCCGGAGGTGGCGCCGTAGACGACCAGGTCGGCGGTGGTGACGGCGGCTCGGGCGGGGACGGCCCGGAACGGGTCGGTGAGACCGGCGAGGACGAGGCCGGCACCGCCGGCGACCAGCAGCCGGCGACGGGACAGGGGCAGGGGCAGGGGCACGGACACGGCGGGCTCCCGAGGGGTAACCGGTGAAGGGGACGGTTACAGAAGCACGCCGCTGCCGCTGCGAAAGAAATTCTTCAATCTCTGCCGGCGGGTGTCAACGGTTCACGGCCGGTAGCGGTAACCCATTCCCGGCTCGGTGATGAGGTGGCGGGGGCGGGCCGGGTCGTCCTCCAGCTTGCGCCGCAGCTGGGCCAGGTACTGCCGCAGGTAGTTGGTCTCGTTCTGGTATTCCGGCCCCCACACGTCCTGCAGGAGCTGACGTTGGCTGACCAGCTTGCCGGGGTGACGCAGCAGCTTCTCCAGCACACTCCACTGGGTGGGGGTCAGCTTGACCTCGGTGCCGTCGTCCCGCAGCACGCTGTGGTCGGCCAGGTCGACCGTGTGCTGGCCGATCCGCAGGGCCGGCACCGCTTCGCTGGGCGCGCCGAGGCGGCGGGTCACCGCGCGGATGCGGGCCAGCAGCTCCTCCACCCCGAACGGCTTGGTGACGTAGTCGTCCGCGCCCGCGTCCAGCGCCGCGACCTTGTCCTCGCTGCCGGCCCGACCGGAGAGCACGATGATCGGCACTGTGGTCCACCCGCGCAGGCCCCGGATCACCTCCACGCCGTCAATGTCGGGCAGGCCGAGGTCCAGCACCACCAGGTCGGGCGGGTGGCTGGCGGCGGCCTTCAACGCGGCGGCCCCGGTGCCGGCGACGTCCACGTCGTACCGGCGGGCGCGCAGGTTGATGCGCAGGGCACGCAGGATCTGCGGTTCGTCGTCGACGACCAGGATGCGCGTCATTCCTGCGGCCCCTCCGAGCTGGTCGGCGCGGCGGGCAGCCGCAGCACCATGGTGAGCCCACCGCCGGGGGTGGTCTCCGGGGTGATGCTGCCACCCATCGCCTCGGCCAACCCCCGGGACAGGGCAAGACCGAGACCGACGCCGGTCTGGTTGTCCCGGTCACCGAGGCGTTGGAACGGCAGGAAGACGTGCTCCCACTGGTCCTCCGGAATGCCCGGCCCCCGGTCGATCACCCGCAGCTCGACCTGGCCGGCGTGGGCGCTGGCGGTGATCGTGGGCGGTTGGTCCGGCGGGCTGTACCGCAGCGCGTTGGCGACGATGTTGACCAGCACCCGTTCCAGCAGGCCCGGGTCGGCGGTGGCAGCGGGCAGGTCGGCCGGGATGTCCGTACCGACGGTCGCGGCGGCCGGGCCAAGGTCGTCCAACGCCAGGGGTACGGCGTCCTCCAGGCCGATCGCGGTTGCCGAGATGCCCAGCACGCCCGCCTGG
This sequence comes from Micromonospora sp. H61, assembly GCF_018070325.1. Classification (GTDB taxonomy): domain Bacteria; phylum Actinomycetota; class Actinomycetes; order Mycobacteriales; family Micromonosporaceae; genus Micromonospora; species Micromonospora salmantinae. Next base: position 102,804 of record NZ_JAGPXY010000015.1, on the reverse strand, counting down.
AGCCGGCTCATGTCCAGCAGGTTGCCGACCAGCCGGGCGAGGCGGTCCAGCGACTCCTCGGCGGTCTCCAACAACTCCTCGCGGTCGGACTCGTCGAACTCGATGTCGTGGCTGCGCAGGCTTGTCACGGCCGCCTTCGCGGACGCCAGCGGGGTACGCAGGTCGTGGCTGACCGCCGCGAGCAGCGCGGTGCGCATCCGGTCGGCGGCGGCGAGAGGCCGGGCCGTGGCGGCCTCCTCGGCGAGCCGTTCCTGGCGCAGCGCGACGGCGGCCTGGGCGGCGAACGCCTCGACGATCCGCCGGTCGGCGGCCTCCAACCGCCGGCCGCAGAGGACGACGGTGATCCGGTCGTCGACAGGTACCGCCGTCTCACCACCTTCGGGTGTGCAGGCCGGGCCCTCGCCGACGCTGGCCACGACGCTCCAGGCGTGCTCCTCGCGGGCCCGGTCGGGGCGCCCGCTGGCGTCCTCGGCCAACTCCAGCACGCTCACCGCACGCAGCCCGAAGGTCTCCCGGAGCTGATCCAGTAGGGCGGGCAGCGGACGTTCGCCGCGCAGCACGCCTCCGGCGACGGCGGCGAGGGTCTGCGCGTCGGCGGCGGCCCGCGCGGCCTCCCGGGTACGCCGGGCGGCCACGTCGACGATCCAGCTCACCGCGAGGGCAACGCCGACGAAGACGGCCAGGGCGAGCAGGTTGTCCGCCTCGGCGATGGTCAGCGTGCGGAAGGGTGGGGTGAAGAACCAGTTGAGCAGCAGCGAGCCGCCGAGCGCGGCGACCAGGGCCGGCCACACCCCGCCGACCAGCGCGACCCCGACGACCCCGGCGAGGAACAGCAGGATGTCGTTTGTCAGCGTCAGGTCGGGCAGGGTCCTCAGCAGCACTGTGAGCAGCGGCATGCCCAGCACCGCCAGGCCGAAGCCGAGCAGTCGGCGGCGTCGGGACAGCGCCGCCGGAACGGCCGCCGCCCGCCGGCCCTTGCCGGCCTGTTTGTGGGTGACCAGGTGCACGTCGATCGCCCCGGACAGCGCTGTGGTGGTCACCCCGACACCCCGGGCGAAGATCTGCGCGAGGCGACCACGCCGGCTGGCCCCCAACACCAACTGGGTGGCGTTCACGCCCTGGGCGAAGTCGAGCAGCGCGGCCGGCACGTCGGTGCCGAGCACCTGGTGGTACGTGCCGCCGAGGCTCTCCACCAGCACGCGTTGCCGGGCCAACTGGGCCGGGTCGGCCCCGGCCAGGCCGTCGCTGCGGGCCACGTGCACGGCGAGCAGGTCGGCGCCCTTGCTGCGGGCCGCGACCCGGGCCGCCCGACGGATCAGCGTCTCACCCTCCGGGCCACCGGTCAGCGCGACCACTACCCGTTCCCGGGCCTCCCAGGTGGCAGCGATCCCCTGCTGGCTGCGGTAGCGGTCGAGCTGCTCGTCGACCTTGTCGGCCAGCCAGAGCAGCGCCAGCTCGCGCAGCGCGGTGAGGTTGCCGACCCGGAAGTAGTTTCCCAACGCGGCGTCGATCTTGTCGGGTCGGTAGATGTTGCCGTGCGCCATCCGCCGACGCAGCGCCTCCGGGGTCATGTCGACCAGCTCGACCTGCTCGGCGGCGCGGACGATCTCGTCCGGCACGGTCTCCCGCTGGGTGGTGCCGGTGATCTGCGCGACCACGTCGTTCACCGACTCCAGGTGCTGCACGTTGACGGTGGACAGCACGTCGATCCCCGCGTCGAGCAACTCCTGAATGTCCTGCCAGCGCTTGTCGTGCCGGGAACCGGGCACGTTGCTGTGCGCCAGCTCGTCGACCACCGCGATCTGTGGCCGGCGGGCCAGCACCGCGTCCAGGTCCATCTCGGTGAACGCCGCGCCGCGGTAGTCCATGATGCGGCGGGGCACCTGCTCCAGGTCGCCGAGCATCGCGGCGGTGTGTTGGCGGCCGTGGGTCTCCACGAAGCCGATCACCACGTCGGTGCCGCGCGCGGCCCGCCGCCGGGCCTCCTCCAACATGGCGTACGTCTTGCCGACGCCGGGTGCGGCCCCGAGATAGATGCGCAGTTCTCCGCGTGGCACGGGGACCATCCTCCCTGGTCAGATCGACGGGCGGGGCCGCGCCGGTCGGCACGGCCCCGCCCGCGAGGGTGCTCAGCGTGCGGCGAACTGCTTGTCGAGGGCGAGGTTGAGCTCCAGCACGTTGACGCCGGGCGCGCCCAGGAAGCCCAGCCCACGCCCGCCGGTGTGCTCCTCGACCAGCTTGCGGACCGCCGCCGGGTCCGCGCCGCGCTCCCGCGCGACCCGGTTCACCTGCAGTTCGGCGTACGCCGGGCTGATCTGCGGGTCGAGACCGCTGGCGCTGGCGGTGACCGCGTCGGCGGGCACCGCCGGCTCGGCGAGCGCGTCGCCCCGGATCGGGGTGACCACCCCGCCGGCGGCCACGTAGTCCTCGCCGGGCTGGGCCGGCTCCACAGTCACCCCCTGGTACTCGGGGACGAACGGGGTGGCCGGGGCGGCCTGGTTGACGCTGACCACCCGGGTGACCGGGCCGGTCAGACCGTCGGCGCGGAAGACCGCGAGCACGGCACCTACCCCGTCGTCGGTGCAGTAGGGGCGCCGGCCGTCGACGCCGTTGAGTTCGCCGACCGACTTGCTGCGCCCGCAGACCTGGGTGAGCAGGCTCTCGCTGGACTCCTCCGGATCGGTGGCGATGGTGTCGACCACGCTCTCCGGGCCCAGGTTGCTGGCCGAGGTGGCCGTCGGGTCGTAGCCGTCGCCGGCGGCGGAGGGGCGGGACTGGAAGTACCGGGCGACGGGGTTGCCGTCCGCGTCGGTGAAGGACTGGCCGATCAGCGCACTGCCGACAGTCGTCCCGCCGGAGGAGATCAGCGAGCCGTCGGTCTTGTGGTTGAGGCCGGGTAGCTGACCAACCGCTACCAGGGCCAGCGGGTAGACCAGGCCGAGCAGCACAGTGAAGACGAGTACGGCGCGCAGCGCGGCGAGGTGTTGGGCGATCCAGGTGGGTAGGCGCATCACGAAATCCCCGGGATGAACTGGATGAGCAGGTCGATGAGTTTGATCCCGATGAACGGCACGATGATGCCGCCCAGCCCGTACACCAGCAGGTTGCGGCTGAGCAGCTTCGACGCGGCGGCCGGCCGGTACCGCACGCCCCGCAGGGCGAGCGGGATCAGCGCGATGATCACCAGGGCGTTGAAGATGACAGCGGACAGGATCGCCGACTCCGGGCTGGACAACCGCATGATGTTCAGCGCGTCCAGGCTCGGGTAGAGGCCGGCGAACATGGCCGGGATGATCGCGAAGTACTTCGCGATGTCGTTGGCGATGCTGAACGTGGTCAGCGCGCCACGGGTGATCAGCAACTGCTTGCCGATCTCCACGATCTCGATGAGCTTGGTCGGGTCGGAGTCGAGGTCGACCATGTTGCCGGCCTCCTTGGCGGCCGACGTGCCGGTGTTCATTGCCACCCCGACGTCGGCCTGCGCGAGCGCCGGCGCGTCGTTGGTGCCGTCACCGGTCATCGCGACCAGCCGGCCACCCTCCTGCTCCCGCTTGATCAGCGCGAGCTTGTCCTCCGGCGTCGCCTCGGCCAGCAAGTCGTCCACCCCGGCCTCGTCGGCGATCGCCTTCGCGGTACGCGGGTTGTCGCCGGTGATCATCACGGTTCGGATGCCCATCCGGCGCATCTCGTCGAACCGCTCGCGCATGCCGGACTTGACCACGTCCTTCAGGTGGATGACACCCAGGGCGCGGGCGGGCGCACCGTCGACGTGCTCGGCGACGACCAGCGGGGTACCGCCGGTGCCACTGATCGCGTCCACGATCTCGCCGACCTGCTCGGTGGGGTGACCGCCGTTCTCCCGTACCCACTTCATCACCGCGGCGGCGGCGCCCTTGCGGACCCTGCGGGCCGCGCCCACCGCGCCGGCGTCCACGCTGGCGTCCGGGGTGAGGTCGACGCCGCTCATCCGGGTCTGCGCGGTGAACGGTACGAAGGTCGCGTGCGGCATCACGCCGGGCTCACGCTCGCGCAGCCCGAACTCGTTCTTCGCCAGGACGACCACCGAGCGCCCCTCCGGGGTCTCGTCGGCCAGGCTGGACAGTTGCGCGGCGTCGGCCAGCGTCGCGGGGTCGACCCCCTCGACCGGTACGAACTCGGCGGCCTGCCGGTTGCCCAGCGTGATGGTGCCGGTCTTGTCCAGCAGCAGGGTGTTGACGTCGCCGGCAGCCTCGACGGCCCGGCCGCTCATGGCCAGGACGTTGCGCTGCACCAGCCGGTCCATGCCGGCGATGCCGATGGCGGAGAGCAGCGCGCCGATGGTGGTGGGGATCAGGCAGACCAGCAGCGAGATCAGCACCACGCCGGTGACACCGGAGTCGGTGATCGCCCCACTGTTCGGCGCGGCCGCCTGGTACGCCTTGGAGAAGATGGCCAGCGGCTGGAGGGTGACAACTGCCAGCAGGAAGATGACGGTGAGCGCGGCGAGCAGGATGTTCAGCGCGATCTCGTTCGGCGTCTTCTGCCGGTTGGCCCCCTCGACCAGGGCGATCATCCGGTCGATGAAGCTCTCCCCCGGCTTCTGAGTGATCTTCACGATGATCCGGTCGGAGAGCACCTTGGTGCCGCCGGTGACCGCGCTGCGGTCGCCGCCGGACTCCCGGATGACCGGGGCCGACTCGCCGGTGATGGCCGACTCGTCGACGCTGGCGATCCCCTCGACGATGTCGCCGTCGCCGGGAATGATGCCGCCCGCCTCGACGAGCACGACGTCGCCCTGACGCAGGTCCGGCGCCGGCACCGCCTCGTCGCGGTAGGTGTTGGCCCGCGCGCCCGGCTTCCAGTCGATCAGCCGGGTGGCGATGGTGTCCTTCTTCGCCTGCCGCAGGGTCGCGGCCTGGGCCTTGCCCCGACCCTCGGCCACCGCCTCGGCCAGGTTGGCGAAGACCACTGTCAGCCAGAGCCAGATGGTGATCGCCCAGGCGAACACCGACGGGTCGATCACCGCCAGGACGGTGGTGAAGGCAGCACCGACCTCCACGATCAGCATCACCGGGTTGCGCCACAGCGTGCTGGGGTTGAGCTTGCGTACCGCGTCCGGCAGGGACCGGATCAACTGCTTGGGGTCGAGCAGGCCCCCGCCGATCCGGTTGCCCTGGGTGGCGGGCGTGCCGGGGAGTTGCTCTGTCGGGGCGGACGTGACGGACATGTCCTCGTTCCTCATGATGGTCAGAGCCCCTCTGCCAGCGGACCGAGCGCGAGCGCGGGCAGGAAGGTCAGCGCGACGAGGACCACGGTGACGCCGACGACCATGCCGATGAACAGCGGTCGGTGGGTCGGCAGGGTGCCCTCGGACGCGGGGGTGGGTGCCTGGCGGGCCAGCGAGCCGGCCAACGCGAGCACGAAGATGAGCGGCAGGAACCGGCCCAGCAGCATGCACAACCCGAGCGCGGTGTTCCACCAGGTGGTGTTGACCGTGATGCCGGCGAAGGCGGAACCGTTGTTGTTGCTGGCCGACGTGAACGCGTACAGCACCTCGGAGAGGCCGTGCGGGCCGACGTTGAGCGCCGTGGAGTTGTTGCCGGTGCCGAACGCCGCCGCCGTGCCGACGAGCACCAGGATCGGTGTGATCAGGAAGTAGAGCGAGGCGAACTTGATCTCCCGCGAGCTGATCTTCTTGCCCAGGTACTCGGGGGTGCGGCCCACCATCAGGCCGGCCACGAAGACCGTGATCACCGCGAGGATGAGCAGGCCGTACAGCCCCGAACCGGTACCGCCCGGCGCGACCTCGCCGAGCATCATGTTGACCATCGTCATCATGCCGCCCAGCGAGGTGAACGAGTCGTGGAACGAGTTCACCGCACCGGTCGAGGTGAGCGTGGTGGCGGCGGCGAAGGTGGCCGAGTTCGACACGTCGAACCGCACCTCCTTGCCCTCCATCGCCGCGCCGACCGCCTGCGGCACCGTGCCGTGACCGGCCAGCTCGAAGATGTTGGTGATGGCGACGCTGAGGAACGCGAGGATGCCCATCACCGCGGCGATGGCGTAGCCCTGCCGGTTCTGCCCGACCATCCGGCCGAAGACCCGGGGCAGGCTGAACGGGATCAGCAGGAGCAGGAAGATCTCCAGCCAGTTGGTCCAGGTGGTGGGGTTCTCGAACGGGTGCGCGCTGTTGACGTTGTAGAAGCCACCACCGTTGGTGCCCAGCTCCTTGATCACTTCCTGGCTGGCGACCGGACCACCGGTGATGGTCTGGGTGCCACCGGTCAGCGTGCTCACGTCGGTGCCGCCGGACAGGTTCTGCACCACGCCGCCGATCATCAACACGATGGCGCCGAGCACCGCGATCGGCACGAGGATGCGCAGCACGATCCGGGTCAGGTCGACCCAGAAGTTGCCGAGCTGCCCGGTGCGGCTGCGGGCGAAGCCGCGTACCAACGCGACAGCCACCGCGATGCCGACCGCCGCCGAGGTGAAGTTCTGTACGGCCAGACCGGCCATCTGCACCAGGTGGCCCATCGTCGACTCACCCGAGTACCACTGCCAGTTCGTGTTGGTCACGAACGACACGGCCGTGTTCCACGCGCCGTGCGGCACCACCGGGTCGAGCCCCAGCGACAGCCACAGGTGGTTCTGCACCCGCTGGAACAGGTACAGGAACAGGATCGAGACCGCGGAGAGCGCCAGCACGCTGCGGGCGTACACGCCCCAGGTCTGCTCGGCGGCCGGGTTGACCCCGACCAGTCGGAAGATGCCCCGCTCGACCCGCGACTGCCTCGTGCCGGAGACCGCCCGGAACATGTAGTCACCGAACGGCTTGTAAACGGCGACCAGGGCCGCCACCAGCGTCAACACGAAGATGACGCCTGCTGTTGTCGTGGTCATCAGAAGCGCTCCGGGAACAGCAGGGCGAACACCAGGAACGCGCCCAGGACGACCGCGAGCACCAGACCGACGGCGTTGACGGCGTTCACAGCTTCTCCACCGCCCGGACCACCAGGGCGAGCACTGCGAACAGCACCACCGTCAGGACCACGAAAACCACGTCAGACACGCTGACTCCTCAGCCGGAAAGGTTCGTCGCGACCGCCTTCCGGTCGCGCCGGGCAATCAAAGCCCCACCACCCGCCGGACGGCAGGGGTCATAACGCGACCATGACGGCGGCGAACCTTTTCTTGACGTGGTTTTCACACCTACCCACTGAACAGGTGAAATGCGGCACAGAGCACCGGTGGTCCGCGAGGTCAAGACGGGTGGTCCGCCCTTTGCTCTGCACCCGCGGAGGCGACACTCACGGTCTGTAGCTGGTGCCTCCGCGGGTGCAGAGCAAAGGGGAATGCAGGAGAGAGACCACGCGCGACCCGGATGGGATGGCTCATGGCGCGGCGGGGCGGAGGTGCGAGCCCGTCAGGCCGGGCGGCGGGCCACCAGCACGTCGCGCATGATCGACTGGTCCACCCGGTGCCGCAGCGCGCGGTAGGGCTCGGCGTCGACCACCGTCAGGCCGGCGTCGGCCAATGCCGCCGCCGCGTCGTCCCGACTGGCGACGTGGGTGTTCCAGGAGATCCCGAGCGCACCACCGGGGCGCAACAACCGGGCCCAGACCGGCGCGGCGTCTGCGAGCAACGCCAGCGGATCGCGGGTCAACCCCTGCCCAGCGGTACGACTGCCGTGCTGCACGCCGTACGGCGCGTCGGCGACGACCAGGTCGACGGTCTCCGGGCGGAAGAACTCCGCCGACCGGGCGGTGTCGGCGTTGACCACGTCCAGCAACTGCGTCTGGCCGGCCTTGTGCTCCTCGCGGGTCGGCGCCAACTCGATCCGCACCCGCCGGCCGACCACCTTGCGCTCCCGGCGCACCGGCCCCGACTCCAGCACCCGGTGCTTGACCCGCTTCTGCTTCAGCCAGGTGGTGATGAACGCCCGGTACGCCTCGACGTCCTTCTGGTCGCGCTCGATCCCGGCAGCGTCGAAGCCGTACATCAGCGCCTGGTTGAGGGTGGTGCCCCGACCGCAGAGCGGGTCGAGCACCCGGAACCGGCGGCTTGTCATCTCGGCGGCCCAGTCCGAGGCGAGCAGGGTGACGTTGAGCAGCAGCTTGGTGAACTGCTCATTGGTCTTGCCCGGGTACTTCTGGATGGTGAGCAGATCGTCGTCGTAGCGGTCCAGGCGGGTCCACTCGATCGGTCGCAGCAGCTCGCCGACGATCTCGAACAACGCGTACCCGGCGGAGAGGTTGCCCAGGACGGCCAGGTCACGCTCGGTCAGCCCGTCGCCGGTGAACGTGATGTAGGACGCCCCTCCCACGACCTCGGTGTTCAGCTCGCCGATCCGGCCGTCCAGCGCCGAGCGGCCGAAGATCTCCAGCTCGGCTCGGGTGAGGTCGACTGCGGCGCGGGCGTACACCCGGTTGGTGGCGGGCAGGATCAGCAGGCCGTAACGCGTCATGATCCGGCGAGTATTCCACAACCAGTCACTGTCGCCGGGAACCGGAGCGGCTGCCGGAGCGACTACTGATACATGGGGTGTGAGCAGTGGCGGGAGGTCCTGTCCGCGCAGCTGGACGGGGAGGAGACCGCCGCCGAACTGACGGCGGTGCAGGGGCACCTGGACGGGTGTGCCGAGTGCCGGGCCTGGTTCACGGCGGCGGCCGCGGTGACCCGTCGGGTTCGTACCCGATTGGTGGTCGAGGTGCCCGACCGGACGGCGGCGATCCTTGCCGCCGCCAGCGCGGCCCCGGCCCGCCGTTCACGGTGGCGGCGCGGCCCGCTGGTCGCCGGCCTGCGGAAGGTGCCCGGACGGGGCCAGCTCGCCGCCGGGTTGCGTGCGGCGTTCGGACGTGGCCCGCTCGTCGCCGGCCTGCGGTCGGCGCTCGGGCTGCTCGGCGCGGTGCAACTGGTGCTCGGCCTGGCCCAGGTGGGCCGGGGCGCGACCGCCGACCACCTGCACCCCACCGGCCAGCACCTGTGGCACGAGTCGGCGGCGTGGAACGTGGCAGTGGGCGCGGGCTTCCTCTTCGTGGCGCTGCGCCGCAGCCCACCCGCCGGTCTGCTGCCGATGCTCAGCGCGTTCGTCGGCACGTTGCTGCTGCTGTCGGTAAACGACCTGGCCACCGGTTCGGTGGGCGGGGAACGGCTGATCAGCCACGGCTTCCTGGTGGTCGGCTACCTGATCACCGTGCTGCTGTCCCGGCCCGGGCTGCGCCCCGGTGGCCCGGCACCACAGCGGCAGCCGACACCGTCGCGCTGGCGGTTCGGGGCCGACGAGGTGGACCGGCCGCTGCGGGTGGTACGCCCCGAGTCCTATCCGGCGCAGGCGGCCGACCGGTACGCCGCACCGGCGGCGCATGCCGGCCAGGCCGCTCCGGCGGCTCGTACCGGCCAGGCCGGCGACCGACGCGCCGCCTGAGCGACCGGCGCCCTTCGGCGGACGGCGGTCAGCGCTCAGCGGCCCCGGCGTTCAGCGCTTGGCGGCCCCGGGCGGTCAGCGCTCAGCGGCCCCGGCGGTCAGCGCTCTGGTCGCGTCGGTTCGCGGTCGGCGAGGACCTGCGGGATGACCTGCTCGACGATGGTCAGCAGGGTCGTGGTGAGCAGCAGGTGCACCTGGGCGCGGGTCAGCGCGCCACGCTGGAGCCATTCGCGGGCCGTCGAGGTCGCCAGACCCCCGTACGCCCGGACCATCCCGCGCAACTCCTCGCGGTGCTCCGCCTCGCCGGCCAGCCCGACGGCGACCAGCATGCGGTCCGCGGCGACCTCCTCGGCCTCGGCGAGCACCCGCTCCACGTCGGCGTCGCCGCCCATCCCCCGGGCGGTGACCGCCGCCAGCCACGAGGTGCTGTGCCGGGAAACCACGTCGAGGAACCAGGTGACGCTGGCGTCGACCCGGGTCCGGAGATCACCCTTGGGCAGCCGCTCCAGGGCAACCTCGGGGATGGTCACCATGACCCGGACGACCTCCAGGTACAGGTCCTTCTTCGCACCGAAGTAGTGGTTGACCAGCCCGCGAGCGACACCAGCCTCGCGGGCGACGTCGGTGGTCGACACGTCCGCGTACGGGCGCTCGCCGAACAGCCGGACCGCGCAGGCCAGGATCTGCCCACGCCGGGCGTCCGGCTCCAGCCGGCGGCGGCGCGGAGCCGTCTCGACACTCATCTGCCCGACCCTATCGACAGCCCACCGGTCGGCCGCCGTTCCTCACCATGATCACTTGATGCCCAGTAGTCGTCAGAGCTGCCTCTGAGCTACTCAGCATCTTATTGACATGCTGCCAACAGCGCGCGAGGGTGGTGCACATGCCGACCCCCCCGCCCGACGGCTCCCCCTCCCCCTGGCGCGAGCCGGAGCATGACGACCTGGCCGAGCTGGCCCGCGCCTTCTTCACCAAGGAGGTGTTGCCGCACGCCGAGCGCCTGCTGACGCAGGGCCATCCGGACCGCGAGCACTACCGGCGCGCCGGCGAGCTGGGGCTGCTCGGCCTGTCGGTCCCGGAGGAGTACGGAGGTGGGGGCGGCGGGTTCACCCACGAGGCGGTGCTGCTGCACGAGCAGGCGTACGCCGGGGAGAGCAGCCTCGGCCTGGCCGTCCACAGTGGCATCGTCACCGGTTACCTGGTGGCGTACGGCAGCGAGGAACAGAAGCGACGCTGGCTGCCCGGCCTGTGCAGCGGTGAGCTGGTCGGCGCCATCGCGATGACCGAGCCGGACGGTGGCTCCGATCTTCAGGCGATGCGCACCCGGGCGGTCCGCGACGGCGACGACTACCTGGTGACCGGCGCGAAGACGTTCATCACCAACGGTGCTCTGGCCGATCTGGTCATCGTGGCCGTGAAGACCGACCCCGAGCAGCGGGCGTCCGGCGTCTCGCTGCTGATCTGCGAGGTGGGTGGCGACCCGGCGGGGTTCCGGCGAGGCCGACTGCTGTCCAAGATCGGCCTGCACGCCAACGACACGGCGGAGTTGTTCTTCGACGAGTTCCGGGTGCCGGCGTCCAACCTGCTCGGCGGTGCCGAAGGGCTGGGCTTCATCCAGCTCATGCAGCAGCTTCCGCAGGAGCGGCTGGTGATCGGCGTCGGCGCGGTGGCGGCCATGGAACGGGCGGTCGCGCTGACCGTCGCGTACGCCAAGGAGCGCACCGCCTTCGGCAAGACCCTGATGGGTCACCAGAACACCCGGATGGTGCTCGCCGAGTGCGCCACCCGCGCCCGGGTCAGCCGCGTCTTCCTGGACGACTGCATCGTCCGACACACGCGTGGCGACCTGGACGTCTCCACAGCGGCGATGGCGAAGTCATGGCTCACCGACGGACAGTGTGAGGTCGTCGACCGGTGCCTTCAGCTCTTCGGCGGCTACGGCTACACGACTGAGTACCCGATCGCCCGGATGTACGCCGACGCCCGCGTCCAGAAGATCTACGGCGGCACCAACGAGATCATGAAGGAGCTGATCGCCCGTGCTCTCTGAGGCGTACGTCTATGACGCGGTCCGCACCCCGCGCGGGCGCGGCCGGGACACCGGCGCGCTGCACGGGGTCAAGCCCATCTCCCTGGTGGTCGGCCTGATCGACGCGTTGCGGGAGCGCAACCCCGGCCTGGACGTCGGCCGGCTGGAGGACCTGCTGCTCGGCATCGTGACCCCGGTCGGCGAGCAGGGTGGCGACCTGGCCCGGGCCGCCGCGCTGTTGGCCGGGCTGCCCGACCAGGTGGGCGGGGTGCAGCTCAACCGGTTCTGCGCCTCCGGGTTGGAGGCGGTCAACTCCGCCGCCGCCCGGATCCGCTCCGGCTGGGAGCATCTACTGCTCGCCGGCGGGGTCGAGTCGATGTCCCGGGTGCCGATGGGCTCCGACGGCGCGGCCTGGGCCACCGATCCGCAGACCGCGCTGGCCACGTCGTTCGTGCCGCAGGGCGTCAGCGCGGACCTGATCGCCACCCTGGAGGGCTTCACCCGCGACGACGTGGACGGCTACGCGCTGCGGTCGCAGGAGAGGGCCGCCAAGGCGTGGGCCGGCGGGTACTTCGCCCGCTCGGTGGTGCCGGTCCGCGACGGCAACGGACTGGACATCCTCACTGTCGACGAGCACCCGCGCCCGGAGACCACCCGGGAGGCGCTGGCCAGGCTCACCCCGTCCTTCGCCACGATGGGTGAGGCGGCCGGCTTCGACGCTGTCGCGTTGCAGAAGTTCCACTGGCTGGAGGCCATCGAGCACGTCCACCACGCGGGCAACTCGTCCGGCATCGTTGACGGCGCGGCGCTGACGCTGATCGGTTCGGAGCAGGTCGGTCGGGATCTCGGCCTCACCCCGCGCGCCCGGATCGTCGGCGCGGCGGTCACCGGCGCGGACCCGACGCTGATGTTGACCGGCCCGATCCCGGCCACCCACAAGGCGCTCGCCGTCGCCGGGCTCACAGTCGACGACATCGACCTGTTCGAGATCAACGAGGCGTTCGCCGCTGTGGTGCTCAAGTACGTCCGTGACCTGGGCCTCGACCCGGACCGGGTGAACGTCAACGGCGGCGCGATAGCGCTCGGCCACCCGCTCGGCGCGACCGGAGCGATGCTGCTCGGTATGGCGTTGGACGAGTTGGAGCGGCGTGACCTGCGCCGCGCCGTGGTGACCCTCTGCATCGGCGGCGGCATGGGCGTCGCCACCGTTCTCGAGCGCTGCTGACCGGGGAGGACGACAATGACCAACACCATCCGGTACGACCGCGGCGCCGACGGCATCGTCACGCTCACCCTCGACGACCCCACCCAGTCCGCCAACACGATGAACCGGGCGTACGCCGCCTCGATGAGCGTCGCCCTGGACCGGCTGGAGGCCGAGCACGATCTCGCCGGCGTCATCGTGACCAGCGCGAAGTCGACCTTCTTCGCCGGCGGCGACCTGCCCGAGATGATCCGGGCCACCCGCGCCGACGCGCCCGACCTGGCCGCCCTGCTCGGCACCATCAAACGGGACCTGCGCCGGCTGGAGACGCTGGGCCGACCGGTGGTCGCCGCGGTCAACGGCTCGGCGCTCGGCGGTGGCCTGGAGATCGCGCTGGCCTGCCACCACCGGATCGCACTGGACGCCCCCGGCAGCCGGCTCGGGTTGCCCGAGGTGACGCTGGGCCTGCTGCCCGGGGCGGGCGGCGTCACCCGGACCGTGCGGATGCTCGGCCTGGCCAGCGCGCTGACCACGGTGCTGCTCACCGGCCGGCGGATGCGCCCGACCGACGCCCTGTCGGTCGGGCTGGTCGACGAGGTGGTCGCCACGCCCACCGAGCTGCTGGAACGGGCGCGGGCCTGGATCGCGGCGAACCCGCACCCGGCGCAGCCGTGGGACCGGCCGGACTATCGGATGCCCGGCGGCACCCCGGCCAGCCGTTCGCTGGCCGCACAACTGCCCGCCTTCCCGGCGACGCTGCGCAAGCAGCTCAAGGGTGCCCGGCTACCCGCGCCCGAGGCGATCCTGGCCGCCGCCGTCGAGGGCGCACAGGTCGACCTGGAGACCGCCCTGACCGTGGAGACCCGGCACCTGATCGGCCTGCTCACCGGGCAGGTCGCCAAGAACATGATCGGTGCGTTCTTCTTCGACCTGAAGGCCGTCAACGGTGGCGCGGCCCGACCGGCCGATGTGGACGCCGCACCGGTACGCCGGCTGGCGGTACTCGGGGCCGGCATGATGGGCGCGGGCATCGCGTACGCCTGCGCCAAAGCAGGGCTGGACGTCGTGGTCAAGGACGTCACGCCGGAGGCCGCCGGCCGGGCCCGGGAACACGCCGAGCGGCTACTGGCCCGCGCGGTACGCAAGGGTCGCACCACCGAGGCGGACGCCCGTGCCGTACTGGACCGGATCACCACCACCGACCAGGTGGACGCGCTGGCCGGCTGCGACGTGGTCATCGAGGCGGTCTTCGAGGACCCGGCGCTGAAGCAACGGGTCTTCGCCGAGGTGCTGCCCGTGCTGGCGCCCGACGCACTGCTCGCCTCCAACACCTCCACCCTGCCGATCACCGGGCTGGCCGCCGGCGTGGACCGGCCGGCGGACTTCATCGGCATGCACTTCTTCTCTCCGGTGGACCGGATGCCGCTGCTGGAGATCGTGGTCGGCGAGCGGACCGGGGACGTGGCGCTGGCCCGTGCGTTCGACCTGGGCCGGCGGATCGGCAAGACCCCGATCGTGGTCAACGACGGCCGGGGTTTCTTCACCAGCCGGGTGATCGGCAAGTTCATCGACGAGGCGGTCGGCATGGTCGCCGAGGGTGTCCCCGCCGCATCGGTGGAGCAGGCCGCCCTCCAGGCCGGCTACCCGACCGGGCCGCTGGCGCTGGCCGACGAGGTCAGCCTCACGCTGATCCAGCGGATCCGCCGCCAGTTCGAGGCGGCCAGCGAGGAGTTCCGCCCGCTTCCGGCGCACCGCCTGGTGGACGAGTTGGTCGACGCGTACGACCGGCCGGGGCGCGCCGCCGGACGCGGCTTCTACTCCTACGACGACGGCACCCGGGGCCGGCTGTGGCCCGGTCTCGCCGACCTGATCACCGACGCGGGTCGGGCGGTGCCGTTCACCGACCTCCAGGAACGGATGCTCTTCGCCGAGGCGCTGGACGCGCTGCGCTGCCTCGACGAGGGGGTGCTGCGCACCGAGACCGACGCCAACATCGGCTCGATCTTCGGCATCGGCTTCCCGGCGTGGACGGGCGGGGTGATCCGCTACGTCCGGCAGTACGCGGGCGGCCCGGCCGGCTTCGCGGCCCGTGCCACCGAGTTGGCCGGCATCTACGGCGACCGGTTCACGCCCCCCGCCGACCTGGCCGACCGGCTCGCCGCCCTCCGGGCCGAACCGGCTGACGTCGCATGACGGCGGCACACGGCGGGCCGCTGGCCGGGGTGCGGGTGGTCGAGCTGGCCAGCCTCGCCCCGGCGCCGTTCGGTTGCATGGTGCTCGCCGACCTCGGCGCGGACGTGGTGCGGGTGGACCGGCCGGGCGCCCCCGGAGCGGGCCGGCTGTCCGCACCGACCAGCGGGCCGCTGCAACGCGGGCGGCGGGTCACGGCGCTGGACCTGAAGTCCCCGGCCGGGGTGGCGGACCTGCTGCGCCTCGCCGACCGCGCGGACGTGCTGGTCGAGGCGTACCGGCCGGGGGTGGCCGAGCGGCTCGGCATCGGGCCGGAGGTGTGCCAGGCCCGCAACCCCCGACTGGTGTACGCGCGGATGACCGGCTGGGGTCAGGACGGCCCGCTGGCAGCCCGAGCCGGGCACGACATCGACTACATCGCGGTGGCCGGGGCGTTGGAGCCGCTGGGGCGGGCCGGCGAACGCCCGTACGCGCCGATGAACCTGCTCGGCGACTTCGGCGGCGGCGGGATGCTGCTCGCCGTCGGGGTGCTGGCAGCGCTGCTGGAGCGGGAGCGCTCCGGCTTCGGCCAGGTTGTCGACGCGGCGATGGTGGACGGCTCTGCGCTGCTCACCTCGTTCCTGCACGGGCTGCTCGGCACCGGCCTGTGGGCCGCCCCGCGCGGGCGCAACATGTTCGACGGCGGGGCGCCGTTCTACGACACGTACGCCACCGCCGACGGTGGATTCATGGCGGTCGGCGCGATGGAACCGGCCTTCTACGCCGTACTGCTCAGCGGCCTCGGCCTCGCCGACGACCCGAACCTGCCCGCCCAGTACGACCCGAGCGGCTGGGACGAACTGCGCCGCCGGTTCACCGATCGGTTCGCCGAGCGCACCCGGGACGAGTGGACGGCGGTCTTCGCCGACCTGGACGCCTGCGTCGCGCCGGTGCTCGCCCCCGGCGAGGCGCACGCGCACCCGCACAACGCGGCCCGGGGCACGTTCGTCGAGGTGGGCGGCGAGATCCAACCGGCCCCCGCGCCCCGCTTCGACCGCACGCCGACCGCACGGCCAACCCCGGCGCCAGATCCGGAGCAGGACGTCCTACCCGTCCAGGAGATCCTCACCGGCTGGAAGTGAACTCGGCGATCAGGGGTCGCGCCGCTCCACAGGGGACGTGGTGGGGCAGCCACGCAGGCGCCGCGTTGATACCGTCGCTCTTGATCGTGGACTGCAGACCCGAAGGGGACGAGCATGGCGAGCGGAATCGACCCGGCCGGCCTCAGCCGCTCACTCGAGGAGGCCATGCGCCTGCTGAGCCAGATTCCGGGTTCAGCCTCGGCGCAGCCGGACGACGTCGATGAGCAGGACGACAGTGCCGCACCCGCCGTCGATCAGCTGACGGGGCGGGGCACCGGCGGGAACGGTCTCGTCGAGGCGGAAGTCTCCGCCTTCGGTGCCCTGCAGACCCTGGTGATCGATCCGAGCCTGTCCCGGGCCGGCACCGGGGCCATCGCCGAGTACGTCCTGGAGGCGGTCCAGGCAGCGCAGGCCGACGAGCGGGCCCGCAGAGCTGAGCTGACGGCGGCCGCTCACGTCGACACCGTGGCCCTCGGCAAGCAGCTTGAACGTGTCTCGGAAGACGCGTTCCGGGGTTTCCAGCAGATGATCGGCGACCTGGACGTCGTCACCCGCCGGACAGGCCAGCGCTGAGTCATGTCCGACGGGATCCAGGTCGACCTCGACGCTCTCCACGGCGCGGCGGCGTCGCTCGCGACAACCGGCCAGCAGCTCGGCGCGGAGATCGCCAGTCTTGAGTCGACTGTCAACGGGGCGGGTAACCCGTGGGGTGACGACGAGGCCGGCTCGCTGTTCGGTGCCGCGTACGTGGAAGTTCTGACGCACGCGCTCGACGTCTACCGGTCGATGGCCGACCAGTTGTTGGAGGCCGCCGGGAACCTCGACGCCAGTGCCGACGCCCACGAGGCGACAGACATCGCAAATGCCGAACTCTTCACGCGGATGGAGCTGCCCAGTGGGTATGCAGCTCCCTCCTGAACTCGCCGAGGCCCTGGGATGGGTCGGGTTTACCTGGCCGGCCGCCGACGAGGAGTTGCTCTTCCAGGCGTCCCAACTGTGGTTCGCGTTCGCCGGCCGGCTCCGCACAGCGGTCGGGGAGGCGGAGGCGGGCGCTGCGAAGGTCGGGATGACGAACAGCGGGGACGACGTCCGCGCGTTCGAGCAGGCGTGGCAGGGCGAGGAGGGTGCACCGCGCCGGATGGAGGACGGCGCGCAGGCGGCTGAACTTATCGGTACGGCGTTGCTGGTGATGGCCATCATCACCCTGACCCAGAAGGTCCTCGTCATCGTCCAGCTGACGATTCTGGTGATTCAGGTAGCGATGGCGTTGGCGGCAGCGGCACCCAGCCTCGGCTCCTCGTTGGCCTCGATCCCCGTCTCGATCGGCCTGGCCCGGATGGCCATCCAGCGGATCATCAAGGAGATCATCGAGCGGGTCGTCAAGGAGATCATTCCGCGGTTGTTGAAGCGTGCGAAGACGCTGCTGCGCCGTTTCAACCGCAAGGGCGCGAAGCCGGGTGGCCCCGGACGACCCGGTGTGCCCGGTCCGCACACCTCCCCGCGCTACCACAACACAAAGCCGATGCTCGACAAGTACCGCAACGAGCACCTGCCCGGAGGGCACTTCCCGACGGCGGTGCGCCGGCTCAGTCCAGAGGAACTCGAACAACACCGGGTCTTCTTCGACAGCAACGGCATGTTGCGCAGCGCCAGAAGCGGCGAGCCGTTCGACACGTCGAGCGCTCAGACCGTTTTCAGCGGAAACGGTCAGGCGATTTTCGTGATGGACCGGAACGGCAACCTCTATGCGTCCAACTACCAGAAGGTCGGCGACTTCCATCACTCCACACTGGGCAACGGGCAGCCGGTCGCCGCGGCGGGCGAGTTGGTCGTCAAGGACGGTAGGGTCCAGTACGCGACGGCACGCAGCGGTCATTACCAGCCCGATGTGAGCCACATGGCCAATCTCGACGCCGAGTTCAAGCGCAACGGCGTGGGCGGGGTTCCGATCCTTGCCTGGGACGGCAGCCAGATCTTCTAGGGGAGTCGACGAGCATGGGTACGGACAGCTGGAAGGGCCACGTCAACGGAATCCTCTACGGGATCCAGTTCGACCGGGTGCTCGACGACTCGGTAGTGACCCGGGTCGTCGACGGGGTGACCGCCGGGCTCTACCCGGGAGACAGGGCTGAGACGCGGGACGCACTGGACCAGGCGCTGCGCTATTCGGGCCCGCTGAACGACCAGGCTGAGACGCACCACGGTGAGGACGAGATCCGCTCGTTCTTCGGCCGACTCTCCGCCGCACTGGCCACTCCGCCTTCGAGCTGATCAAGAGGTTTGCGTCAAGGAACTGCCTTCCGGTGACGCAAACTTCTTGATCAACGGGAGTGGGGACGGGCGAGGGCGAGGGCGGCGGGAGTGGTACCAGGTGGCGAAGAGGGCTGCCGCCAGGAGCAGCTCGGCCAGGTCGCCGCCGTAGTACATGAGTAGGGCGGCCGAGCGAAACGCTTCCGGGTCCCGGTCGCTGAGGCCGGGCGGGAGGGTTTCGGCCTGGGCGTACAGGTACTTGGCCAGCACGGCGTGGCCAGCCGACGCGGCCAGTAATGCGCCGACCCGTACCGCCAGTCCGGGGCGACGCGGCGCCGGGTCCGGCCCGGCCAACGACCAGGCGAAGAGGTACCCGGCGGCCAGGTAGTGCAGGTGCACGGCGTGGTGCAGGACGGGTTGCCGTTCGGCCGCCGCGTACAGCGGGGTGAGCAGCACCAACGCCAACCCGCCGGTGGTCAGCAGCGCGGCGGTGACCGGGTGGGCGAGCAGGTGCAGCGGACGGGCGCGCAGCAGGAGGCCGACCGCTCGGCGTACCGGCGGCGGCGCTACCCGCAGCAGCAGCGTCACCGGGGCGGCGAGCACCAGCCCCAGCGGGGCCAGCATGCCCAGCAGCAGGTGCTGCGTCATGTGCCCGCTCGGGTTGTCGGGGAGTTGGGCCAGCGGTCCGACGGCGACCGCCAGCAGGGCGCAGCCGACCAGCCAGGAGGCGGTGCGTCGGTGGTCCCAACCCCGCGGGTCCCGAACGGCGGCCAGCACGTAGGCGACCGCCAACAACGCGACCGGGAACAGCGGGAACCAGTTCGGCCCGGCCGCATCGTGTCCGGCGTGCGCCAGCGGCCCGGCCACCGTCATCGGGGGCCGGCGCCGGGCCGGCGGGAGCGGGCCCGCCACAGGACGGCGACGCCGGCCAGCAGCAGCACAGCGCCGGCCACGTTCCAGACCACGTCGTACGGCACCAGGTGTACGCCGTAGCGGATCTGGTGCAGTCGGAGCACCTTGTGGTCGACGAGCCCGTCGAAGAGCTGGAATCCTCCGGCGCCGAGCAGGAAGCCACCCCAGGCCAGCCGGCTCGCCAGGGCATGCCGTCGACGCAGGTCGGCGAACCAGAAGAACCCACCGACCAGGGCGATCACCTCGGCGGCGTGCAGCAGCCCGTCCGAGAGCAGCGCCACCGAGGGGGTGGAGCGGTCGTAGAAGTGGTGCCAGGCGAGGAGTTGGTGAAAGACGATCTCGTCCACCGCGGCCATGATCGCGATGCCGATCAGGACGCCGACGAGGGTGGAGGAACGAACGTCGGCGGAACGGGGCCTCGACAGGCTCGAATCGACCACCACACACCTCGCAGTCAGCTGGATCAGGTTGCAAATACCCCGAACCGCACGAAACATGCCGGGCCGACGCGGCGGGAAGGCCCATTGGCTCGGTGGCACATCCCCGTTTCGTGACTTCCGGGCCACTGACGGCATGATCATGGAGCCTGGAGGGGCAGCGACAGCCAGATACCGAGAAGGAGGTGCCCGTGCCGGACGCGGACGAACTCGTCGCCAACGCGCTCGCGGCGGTGCGCGGCACTGACGTACGGCAGGCCGAACGGCAGCTGGACCAACTGATGGTCGGCACCGGCGCCGCGGACGGCACCACGGCGGTGGACGCCGCTCTGCTGCGTCGCCTGGTCCGCGGCCTGGGCCGGCTCTGGCCGCGCGGTTGGCAGCCGGTCGACGTGGACCGGATCACCGGTCGACGGCTCGACGCCCGCGCGGCCCGGCTGGTCCGTGCCGCGATGGCCGTCCAGCGACGCGTCCAGGCCGAGCCGATCCCGGCCTGGTGGGACGACCAGCTACGCGAGCTGGTGGCCACCGAGGGCGGTGCTGACGGCGGCGTGTTGGCGGGTTGGGCAATCCGGGAGGGTCTAGACCGGGCCGACGCGCTCCGCGCGGCCGTGGACACCCTCGCGCTGGTGGAGAGCCTGCCGCCGATCGCGGTGCTGCGCCCACCGCCGGGCACGAGCGGCGCGGCACTGCCCCGCACTGCGGGCACGGCTCGCAGCGGGTCGCCGATGCTGGATCGGGTGCGGGCGCTGCTGGCGAAGGCCGAGTCGACCACCTTCCCGGCGGAGGCGGAGGCGCTGACCGGGAAGGCCCAGGAGCTGATCGCCCGGCACAGCATCGACGAGGCGCTGCTGGCAGCCGGGTCGGAGCGCGGAGACCTGCCCGGCGGGGTACGCCTGAGCACCGACGCCCCGTACGCGGGCGCGAAGGCGCTGCTGGTGCAGGAGGTGGCGGCGGCGAACCGGTGCGAGGCGGTCTGGTCCGACGATCTCGGCTTCGCCACAGTGCTGGGCTGGCCGGCCGATCTGGTGGCGGTGGAGTTGCTCTACACGTCGCTGCTGGTCCAGGCCACTGCGGCGATGCTGCGGGGGCGTGCCGAGCGCCGGCCGGGGTCGGGGCGACGGACGAAGGTCTGGGACGAGTCCTTCCTCAACGCGTTCGCGCTGCGGATCGGCGAGCGGCTGCGCACGGCCACCGAGGCGGCGACAAACGCGGCGGACCAGGCGGCGGCCGAGACGGCCGGGGCGGAACGGCTGTTGCCGGTGCTCGCGGCGCGGGGCGAGGCGGTCCGGGAGCGGTTGGACACGCTCTTTCCCGGCGTCACCCGGCACCGGCTCAGCGTGCGCGACGCCGAGGGCTGGTCGTCCGGCACCTCGGCCGCCGACCGGGCTTCGCTGGACGTCGGCGGTGCCCGGAAGCCCCGACAGGTGCCCGGCCGACCCGATCCGCGCTGAACCATCCGGCGTGGGAACGCACCCAGCGGATGTTTCTGCGATTTTCTTCGGTACGCGGTAGGGATCGGGGGAACGGCTCCGACCCTCCGGTGAGTCGCGCCCCGGTTGGGTGCGACCGGAGCCTGAGGAGCATCGCCGTGAAGTACATGCTGCTGATCTGGAACCGGCCCGGCTTCACCGAGGAGCTGAGCGAGCAGGAGCGCACCACGCTCTTCGGTGAGGTCGACGAGATCATGAAGGAGCTGACCGAGACCGGCGAGCTGATCGGCGGCCAGGCGTTGGCCAGTCCGTCGCAGACGTCGACGGTCCGGCTCGTAAACGGCAGCCCCGAGGTCCTCGACGGCCCGTTCATGGAGAGCAAGGAGCAGTTCGCCGGTTACCTGGCCGTCGACTGCGACAGCCCGCAGCGCGCTGCCGAGATCGCCGCCCGCTGGCCGGACGTCAGGTACGGCGGCGCGATGGAGGTCCGCCCGATCATGGACGAGGCCGGGACGGAGATGTGACCGAGGACCGGACGGTCGAGGATCTGCTGCGCACGTTCGCGCCGCAGGTCCTCGGCCTGCTGGTCCGTCGGCACGGACAGTTCGACAGATGCGAGGACGCGGTCCAGGAGGCGCTGCTCGCCGCCGCGACGCAGTGGCCCGGGCAGGGCGTACCGGACAGTCCGCGCGCCTGGTTGCTCACAGTGGCCACCCGACGGCTCACCGACGAGTGGCGCAGCGAGAGCGCGCGCCGGGACCGCGAGGTGGTGGTGGCGCGGCGCGAGCCGGCGTACGCCGCGGTGGCGCCCTCGGCGGACGCGGAGCCCGCCGTTCCGGCCGACGACGACACCCTCACACTGCTGTTCCTCTGCTGCCACCCGGCGCTGCCCGGATCGGCGCAGGTGGCGCTCACCCTGCGGGCGGTCGGCGGTCTCAGCACCGCCCAGATCGCCCGGGCGCACCTGGTGCCCGAGGCGACGATGAGTCAACGGATCCGGCGGGCCAAGCAGCGGATCGAGGCCGCCGGGGCGAGGTTCACCATGCCCGGGCCGGCCGAGCGGGGCGAGCGGCTGGGAACGGTGCTGCGGGCGCTCTACCTGATCTTCAACGAGGGCTACACCGCGTCCAGCGGCCCGGATCTGCGCAGGGCCGAGCTGACCGGCGAGGCGATCCGGCTGGCTCGCATCCTGCGCGGGCTGCTGCCCGACGACGGCGAGGTGACCGGGCTGCTGGCGCTGATGCTGCTGACCGACGCGCACCGGGCGGCCCGGGTGGGGCCGGACGGGGAGTTGGTGCCGCTGGCCGAGCAGGACCGTTCCCGGTGGGACTCCGCCGCCATCGCGGAGGGGGTCGCCCTGATCACCGAGGCGCTGACCTGGTCGCCGCCCGGCCCGTACCAGCTCCAGGCGGCGATCGCCGCGGTGCACGCCGAGGCGTCGACGGCGGCGGAGACGGACTGGCGGCAGATCGTCGCGCTCTACCGACTGCTGGCCCGGATCGCGCCGAACCCGATGGTCACCCTCAACCAGGCGGTGGCGGTGGCCATGGTCGACGGGCCCCGGGCCGGGCTCGCCCTGCTCACGCCGTTGGACGCCGACGAACGCACGGCCGGGCACCACCGGCTGGCCGCCGTCCGGGCTCACCTGTTGGAGCTGGCCGGGGAGGTCGGTGCGGCGCGGGAGGCGTACCTGGTGGCGGCGCGGGGCACGACGAGCCGGCCCGAGCAGCGCTACCTGGAGGTACGGGCGGCCCGGCTGACCGGGCAGGGGTGAGCGACATCGTCTTGCCGTTTTGGCAATAATCTTTGCGCATCGTCCGGTCGCCGGTCACAGTCGTTGCCGACGCGCGAAGGAGCAGGCACCGATGACCGAGCAGCACGAGTTCGACAAGGACTACTGGGAGCGGCACTGGCACCAGGCACACCACGACCGTCCCGGCGCGATGAGCACGAGTCCCGCGCACCCGTACCTGGCCCGGGAGATCGGCGCTCTGGCACCGGGCTCGGCGCTGGACGCCGGGTGCGGCGCGGGCGCCGAGGCAATCTCGCTCGCCGCCCACGGCTGGCAGGTCACCGCTGTCGACATCGCACCCGTCGCGCTCGCCCGAGCCGCCGAACGCGCAGCGGAGAGCGGGGTGTCCGAGCGAGTGCGATGGGTGGAGGCGGACCTGACGACCTGGGCCCCGGAGACGAGGTTCGACCTGGTAACGACGCACTACGCGCACCCCGCGATGCCGCAGCTGGCCTTCTACGACCGCGTCGCTGGGTGGGTGGCCCCCGGCGGCACCCTCCTCATCGTCGGGCATCTGCACACCGCGGAAGCCACCGCGGCGGGGCACGGGCACGGGCATGGGCACGGACACCACCCGCCGGAAGAGGCATCGGTCACCCTCGCGGACATCACCGCTGGCCTGGACAGCAGCACCTGGGAGATCATCACTGCCGAGGAGCAACGCCGCACGATGCCGGGCCGGGAGGTCCCGCTGCACGACGTGGTCGTACGCGCCACCCGACGACGCTGAGCACACCGCTGCCGACCGCCGGGCGACCCGGCGGCCGGCAGCGGCCGTCACACCTCGGGTTCGACGGCCGGGCAGCTGGCACCCCCGGCGGGCACCACCTGATCGATCAGGTAGGAGTCGACGGCTCGTTGCACGCACGGGCTGCTGCTGTAGCTGCCGTGGCCCCACCCCTGGTAGCTGAGCAGCGCGCCGTGCCGACCCAACTGCCGCGCCACGTTGCGCGCCCAGCCGTAGCCGCTGGCCGGGTCGTGCACTGTGGCGGCGAGCAGCAGCGGCACGTCGGTATGGACCCGTAGCCGATGCTGCGGGTTGGCGACCGGCGTCGGGGTGCCCAGACAGGTGACCAGCGCGAACAGCGCCGGCGGGTAGCGCAGGTCCGGCGCGAGCCGGGCCGTCCGGCGCAGATGTCCGACGTACTCGCGGTAGTCGCGGACCGGCAGGCTCCAGTCCTGGCAGAAAACCGCGAAAGGGTACGGAGCCACGGCCTCGTCCGCCAACGGACGGACGCTCGGCGTGATGGCGGCGCCCTCCAGTCGGACGATCCACTCGGCCAGCCCCGGCCACCGCCAGGTGTCGTAGAACTCCTTGTGGGTGAGCCGGCTCAAATCGAACGGGGTCAGCACCACCCCGGGCCGTTTCGGGTCGGTCAGCAGGCCGCGCTCGGCCCGCACGTGCAGCCCGGCCCAGATCGCCCGGAGGTCCCGACCGTGCAGGGCACAGGCCGTGGACCGGTCACACCAGGCAACGAACTCGTCGAACGCGCCCTCCGCGGTGACGGCCTGGCTGTCGAGGAAGGCCCGGGTGCCGACGCTGTGGTCCATCGTGGCCTCGAGCACCATGGCCCGGACCCGGTCGGGGTACAGCTCGGCGTACCGCTGCCCGAGCAACGTGCCGTACGAGCTGCCGTGGAAGGTCAACTGCCGCTCTCCGAGCGCGGCGCGGACCGCGTCCAGGTCGCGGGCGGCGCTTGTGGTGTCGACGTGGTCGTAGAGCGCCCCGGTGCGGGCCCGGCAGTCGGCGCGCAGCAGGGCGTTGTTGGCCAGGACGGCGTCGAACTGGGCCTGGTCGGCGATCAGCTGTGGTTGCCGGGCGAGCAGGTCCCGGGCACAGACCACGGGGTGGCTGTCGCCGGTGCCGCGCGGGTCGAAGCTGACGATGTCGAACCGGGCACGCAGGTCGGTGCTGAACCGGGAGCTGCCGTCCACCACCCGGTCGACACCGCTGTCGCCCGGCCCGCCGGGGCCGAAGATCAGCGCGCCTTCCCGGGTGGCCGGCTTGGCGACCCGGCGGGCCAGCGACAGGTCGAAGCGCTCACCTCGGGGTCGGTCCCAGTCCACCGGCAGCGACAGGGTGCCGCACTCGGCGCTGCTGTCCTCGGCGCAGGGCCGCCAGTCGATCGTCGGGGCGGGCTGTGCTCGGGCGGCGGCCGGGCTCGCCGGGGTCAGGCCGGCTGCTGTGAGGGCCAGGGCGACCGCCCAGCCGACTGCGGATTTGCGTACGCGCAGCATGAGGTGCTGTCCTCTCCTCGAAGGAGCGTTGCCGGTGAAACTCGCCCACTGGGCGAGGTGATGCTGCTTCCACCCGGGCCGTCGAGTAGCCGCTCGACGGCCCGGGGCCGCTCTCGCCCGCCGGGTCAGTCGACCTCGCGCAGGACGCGTTCGAGCGTGGTCATCCGGGTCTCCATCCCGCCCAGCCGGCCGTCCATCGCGGCGAGCAGTCGGGCGTTCTCCGCCTGGGCCTGAGCGGCCGTCTCGGCGAGCCGGCGGTAGTCGTCCGCCCGGTCCGCCTCGTACCGGGCCCGCCGGGTCTTGGCGAGCTGCACGACGGTCACAGTGACCACGCTGATCAGGAAGGCGAAGATGCCGATCGCGCCGACCACCTCGGTCCAGTCGTGCTCGCTCATCGCTGTGCTCCCGGCTGCTCGCCCGACTCGGGCACTGTCAGCGTCTCGACCGCCGCCGCGATGACAGCGGGGGTGAGTGTGAGCACGAACGGCTCCACCTCGTAGTAGTTCATGGCCTTCCCGTCCTCCGACAACTCCAGGCGGGCGGTGACCAGCCCGGCCGCCGCCAGCTTCCGTAGGTGGACCTGCAACAGCGCCCGGCTGATGCCCAGTTGCCGGGCCAGCCCGCTGACGTACGCACGCTCGCGGGCCAGCGCGGCGACGACCCGCAGCCGGTGCGGGTTGGCCAGGGTGGCCAGCACCCGGACCAGGTCGTCGCCGGTCGGCGGTGAGGCGGTGCTCATAACCAGCCCTTGCACATGCCAAGGAAAGTTAGCAGGTGCCGGCGAGCTGCGGTGCGGACGGAAAACAGAATCAGGGGGATCTCAGGGTCGGCGAGAGAGGCCGGACACACAGCACGCCGGGCCGGTGATGATCACCGGCCCGGCGTGCGGGGTACGTCGTACGTCAGCTCTTGAAGGCGTCCTTGATCTTTTCGCCCGCCTGCTTGAGCTTGGCGGTGGACTGGTCAGCGCGACCCTCCGCCTCCAGCTGCTCGTTGTCGGTGGCCCGACCGGCGCCTTCCTTCAGCTTGCCGGTCGCGTCCTCGGTGGCGTTGTTGATCTTGTCGTCGAAAGCCATGCCAACCTCCATTGCGAGCGTCGCTACAACCACAGAGGTACCCCCGCCGTCACCGGCCCAACCATTACCGTCGTCACAGATCGGCAGCGGCCGGACGAAAGCGACGCAGGCGCAGGCTGTTGGCCACCACGAAGACCGAGGACAGCGCCATCGTGGCGCCGGCGATCATCGGGTTGAGCAGCCCGGCGGCGGCCAACGGCAGGGCCGCCACGTTGTATCCGAACGCCCAGAACAAATTGCCCCGGATGATGCCGAGCGTGCGCCGGGACAACCGGATGGCGTCCACCGCCGCGTCCAGGTCGCCCCGGACGAGGGTGAGGTCGGCTGCCTCGATCGCCACGTCAGCGCCGGTGCCCATGGCCAGCCCCAGGTCGGCCTGGGCCAGCGCCGGGGCGTCGTTGACCCCGTCACCGACCATCGCCACCGACCGCCCCTCGGCCTGAAGCCGCTTGATCACGTCGACCTTGCCGGCCGGCAGCACCTCGGCGATCACCTCGTCGACGCCCACCTCGGCGGCGACCGCACGAGCCACAGTGGTGTTGTCCCCGGTCAGCAGGACCGGGGTCAGCCCCAGCCCGCGCAGCCGGGCCACCGCCGCCCGGCTGGTCGGCCGGACCACGTCGGCGACGGTGAGCACGCCGCGGGCCTGTCCGTCCCAGCCGGCGACGATCGCCGTACGGCCCGCGGCCTCCGCGTCACGCACGGCCCACTCGACCTCCGGCGGTACGTCGATCTCACGCTCGCGCAGCAGCCGGACCCGGCCGACCAGCACTGCCAACCCGTCGACAGTGCCGGTCACCCCCAGCCCTTCGAGGTTGCCGAAGGCGGTCACCGGGGGCAGCGCGCCCGCGTCCGTGGCAGCGGCCGCGACCGCACGGGCGATCGGGTGTTCGGAGGCGGCCTCCACCGCCCCGGCGAGCCGGAGCAGCTCGGCCCGGTCCACGCCGCTCGCCGGCACCACGTCCACCAGTGTCATCCGGCCGGTCGTCACGGTGCCGGTCTTGTCGAGCACCACGGTGTCCACCCGGCGGGTCGACTCCAGCACCTCCGGGCCCTTGATCAGTACGCCGAGCTGAGCGCCCCGACCGGTGCCGACCAGCAGCGCCGTCGGGGTGGCCAGGCCGAGCGCGCACGGACAGGCGATGATCAGCACGGCCACGGCGGCGGTGAACGCGGCGGTCGGACCGGCCCCGGTGCCGAGCCACCAACCGAGAGTGCCGACGGCGAGGGTGATGACTATCGGCACGAAGACCCCGGAGATCCGGTCCGCCAACCGCTGCACGGCCGCCTTGCCGCTCTGCGCCTGCTCCACCAGGTCGGCCATCCGGGCGAGCTGGGTGTCCGCGCCGACCCGGGTGGCGGTGACGATGAGCCGCCCACCCGCGTTGATCGTGGCGCCGACCACGCCGTCACCCGGGCCGACCTCGACCGGCACCGACTCACCGGTGAGCATGCTGGCGTCGACAGCGGAGGTGCCCTCGTCGACCACCCCGTCGGTGGCGATCTTCTCCCCGGGGCGGACCACGAACCGGTCACCGACGGCGAGCCGGTCCACGGGGATCAGGGTCTCCACGCCGTCACGCAGCACCGTCACCTCCTTGGCCCCGAGGTCGAGCAGAGCGCGCAGTGCGGCGCCGGCAGTCCGCTTGGAACGGGCCTCGAAGAAGCGACCGGCCAGGATGAACACGGTGACCCCGGCGGCCGCCTCCAGGTAGATGTTGCCTGCGCCGTCGGTCCGGGTGATGTCGAAGCTGAACGGGTGCGTCATGCCGGGCATCCCCGCGTCACCGAGGAAGAGCGCCCAGAGCGACCAGCCGAACGCGGCCAGGGTGCCGAGCGACACCAGCGTGTCCATGGTGGCCGCGCCGTGCCGCAGGTTGGTCCAGGCGGCCCGGTGGAACGGCAGCCCACCCCAGACCACCACCGGGGCGGCCAGGGTCAGCGACAACCACTGCCAGTAGTCGAACTGCCAGGCCGGGACCATGGCCAGCAGGACCACCGGCACGCTCAGGGCCACCGACACCCAGAGCCGGGTACGCGGCCCCCGCAACGGGTCCACCGGGGGTTCGGCGCTGGGCGGGGCCGGCAGCGCCGCCGTGTAACCGGTCTTCTGCACGGTCCCGATCAGGTCGTCCGGCGTGACGCCGTCGGCGTACCGGACGGTCGCCTTCTCGGTGGCGTAGTTGACAGTGGCGGTCACCCCGTCCATCCGGTTGAGTTTCTTCTCGATCCGGGCGGCGCACGCGGCGCAGGTCATCCCGCCGATCGCCAGTTCGATCCGGTTCGGCGCCTCGGGCAGCGGTCTGCTGGTGGTGGTCATCTTCTGGTCCCGTCAGTTGTGTCCGTGCCCGGGGGTGCCGTGGTCGGCCCCGCCGGTCGGTGCGGGCCCGCTCGGGGTGGGGGCCCCTTTGGTCGGGGCAGCGCCGGCGACCACCGTGAACTCGGCGGTGTGCACCCGCCCGCCGTGTTGGAAGTCGAGGTAGAGCCGGTAACTGCCGGCCGAGGGCACCTCGGCGAGGAAGGTGACGGCAGGACCGGGCCGGGTGCGCCCATCGCCGGGCTTTCCGTCCGGGTGCACGTGCAGGTACGCCAGATCACCCCGACGTAGAGCCACCAGGTGCCCGTACGCGCCCAGGTAGGGCTCCAGGTCGGTGACCGGCTGACCGTCCCGGCTGACGGTCACTGTCAGCGACGACGTGCGGCCGGGCTGCGGCGCTCCGGTCAGGGTGACCGTGTAGCCGTCGACGGTGGTGCTGGTCGCCGGAGCGGGCAACGGCCGTTCGGTCAACTCGCCGGGGACTGTCACGTCCACGCCGAGGGTCAGCGGTTCGCCCCCGGTCGGGGTGAAGTCGGCGAACGCCCGCCACTGCCCGGGGCCGGCCAGCGGGGTGTCGACCCGCCAGGTGCCGTCCGGGGCCAGCTCGGGGTGGACGTGACGGAAGCCGGAGAGGTCCCGACGGGCGACGATCAGATGCATCTGCTTGTCGTGCGCCACGTCGTACCGGGTGACCGGGCGGCCGTCCGGGCCGGCGATCCGGAAGGCGAACTCGTCGGCCGGGGCGTCGACCGGTTCGAGGGTGTAGCCCCGGTCGGAGACGAGCAGCCCGCCGGGGAGCCGGTCGGCCGTCCCGCCCCGTTCGTCCGCCGTCGGGGTGGTGGCGGCATCGTCGTGCCGGCTCTCGGCGACCGGGGCGGTGTCGACGACCCGGCCGATCCCGTAGGTGGCGCCGAAGATCGCCGCCAGGCCGACGGCGAACCCGGCCAGTCTCGTCACGGTGCGCACGTCGGCCCGCCGATCACGCGTCGACGAGGTCGTAGCCGGCCTCGTCGACTGCGGCTCGGATGACAGCGGTGTCCAGTGGCTGATCGCTGCTGACGGTGACCCGGCCGGCCGCGAGGTCGACCTGGACGTCACGCACGCCGGCGATGGCGCCGACCTCGGCGCTCACCGCGCTGACGCAGTGCCCGCAGGTCATGCCCTGCACCTGGTACGTCGTGTTGACCATTGGATCGTCTCCTTCGCGGTACCGGTACCCCGTGGGGGTATCTCAACAGAACCGACCGTACCATACCCCCTGGGGGTACGCTATCCTTGTCGACATGACCGCACCCACCCCGATCCGCGGATACACCGCCAGCAAGGACCAGCTGCTCGCGCGGCTCCGCCGCGTCGAGGGGCAGGTCCGGGGCATCGAGAAGATGGTCGACGACGACCGCTACTGCATCGACGTGCTCACCCAGATCTCCGCCATCCAGGCCGCCCTCGACAAGGTGGCCCTCGGGCTGCTCGACGGGCACGCCCGGCACTGCATGCACGAGGGCGCCGCCGAGGGTCGGGCCGACGAGATGGCCACCGAGATGATGGCGGCGGTCGGCCGGCTCATGAAGCGCGGCTGACCGGGCTCAGTCCGGCGCGGGGTCGAGACGGACCCTGCGCAGCAACTGCGCGTTGAGCGCCACCACGATGGTGGACGCCGACATCAGCACCGCGGCCAGCGCCGGGCTCAACGCCACGCCGGCCCAGGCCAGCACCCCGGCGGCCAGCGGCAGCGCCACCACGTTGTAGCCGGCCGCCCAGGCCAGGTTCTGTCGCATCTTCCGGTACGACGCCCGGGACAGCCGGACCACGGCACCCACCCCGCGCGGGTCCGAGGACGCCAGCACCACCCCGGCGGACTCGATGGCCACATCGGTGCCCGCGCCGATCGCGATACCCACGTCCGCCCGGGCCAGCGCCGGCGCGTCGTTCACCCCGTCACCGACCATCGCCACGACCAACCCCCGCCGCTGGAGCTCGGCCACCCGATCGTCCTTCGCCGCCGGCAGCACCTCGGCGAAGACCTCGTCGACCCCAGGTCGGAAGCCGAGGTCGGCGGCGACCGCCTCGGCCACCGGCCGGGCGGCTCCAACATGCCGCCTCGGAGACCGCCGCGCGAGCGGTTCGGCCGCCCGACACTCCGCCACGACCTGCAACCCCCGGGAGGGCTGGCTAGCATCTCCCACGATGGCCCTCCGAATGCCGCTGCACAGTCGGGCACCGGCGCCGCCACGTCGTGGCGGCGCCCCCGGCCGACCGGGCCGAGCACTGACCGTCCGTGATCAAGCGGTCGTCAGGCAGCGATCCGCCCCGCCGTCCGCCGCGTTTCCACCGCAACGGTGAACCGCCCGGCCCGCTGACCCGTATCCCGCACCGGATCGTTGGGAGTCTCACCTTGGCCGCCGACCACACTCACCCCGCTCCGTCCGCCCCACCACGGGTGCGACGGATCCTCGTCGTGACGGTGGTACCCCTCTTCGTCGCCACCGTGCTGGCCGCAGTGCTGCTCTGGCCGCGCGGCGGGTCACCGCAGACCGACGGTGGTGCGGACGTGCCGCGCTACCCCGGCACTGTCACCCGGGTGGTGAGCGAGCCGTGCCCGCCGGTGCCGTCGGTTCCGGAGGGCACACCGAGGGTCGGCGACGGGCGGTGCGGCACTGTCGACGTCCGGGTGGACGACGGGCCGACCGCCGGCCAGCAGGTGCGCACACCGGTGCCCGACGGGCCCGGCGCACCCCGGGTCGAGGTCGGCGACGAGGTCGTCCTGGTCGAACTGGCCGATCCGATCGATCCCACCGTCAGCAACTGGAACATCGCCGAGCACCAACGCGGCACCCCGATGGTGTGGCTGGCGGTGGTCTTCGCGGCCGCGATCGTCGCGTTCGGTCGGTGGCGGGGCCTGGCAGCGCTCGCCGGGCTGGCCGCCAGCTTCGCCATCCTGCTCACCTTCGTGCTGCCGGGCATCAGCGCGGGCAGGTCACCGCTGCTGGTGGCGGTGGTCGGCGCGGCCCTGATCATGTTCGTGGTGCTCTATCTGACCCACGGGGTCACCGCACAGACCTCGGTCGCAGTGCTCGGCACCTTGGGCAGCCTGGTGCTGACCGGCGTGCTCGCCACCATCGCCACGGCCGCGACCCACCTCACCGGCTTCGGCAGCGAGGACGCCACCACCCTGTCGATGTTCCAGGGCGACGTGGACCTGCACGGTCTGCTGCTCGCCGGCATCATCATCGGATCGCTCGGGGTGCTCGACGACGTGACGG
Source organism: Micromonospora sp. H61 (assembly GCF_018070325.1). GTDB lineage: Bacteria > Actinomycetota > Actinomycetes > Mycobacteriales > Micromonosporaceae > Micromonospora > Micromonospora salmantinae. The sequence goes on along the minus strand of NZ_JAGPXY010000015.1, from coordinate 71,136 downwards.
TCACCCAGGCGGCCACCGTCACCGAACTGGCGAACGCCAACCCCGGGCTGACCCGGTTGCAGCTGTACCGTGCCGCCACCCGGGTCGGCCGCGCGCACATCGCCTCCACCGTCAACACCATCGTGCTGGCGTACGCGGGCGCGTCACTGCCCCTGCTGCTCCTGCTCACCGCCGACTCGCGGCCGATCGGGCAGATCCTCACCAGCGAGTTCCTCGCGCAGGAGATCGTCCGCAGCGCGGTCGCCACCCTCGGCCTGATCGCCGCCGTGCCGCTGACCACCGGGCTGGCCGCGGTGGTGACCGCCGCCGGGCGTACCGATGCCACGGCGTCCACCGACGCTCCCGCGCCCCGGCCCCAGCCGGACCGCAGCGAGGCACTGGCCGCACTCAGCTCACCGCGTACGGCCGGCTCCGACGAGCCGGACCGGACGCGGACCGCACCCCCATCAGAGGCCACCGACCGGTGGCCGGAGTCGAACAGGAGCACGGATACGGCATGGTGACACTCCTCAGCGTGACCAGATCGGGCATCCACCCTGAGAACCGCGTCACTGGTCACTCAACGCTATGGCGAAATGACGCTTTTGGTCGGCATCCAGGCATAGCTCAGCCGGTCGACTCTCGGGTAACCTCGCTGCCGGTTACCGATGAAGGCGCGAAGCGGCGCCTGCGGTGCCACCGCCCAATCGCCAACCGGCGAGCCGGGGACCCAGGTGCCTGGGGTGAATCCGCGTCAGCGGTAGGGGCCACTTCCGCCCCGAACCCGTCAGCTAACCCGGTCGGCGGTCGACGGAAGGGAACATTGTGACGGCACCCCTACGCCGCTGGTTGACTCCCGTGGTGGCCGTGATCGCCGCACTTACCGTGCTCGCCGGGCCGCTCCCGGCGCACGCCGCCCCGACGAACCCCACACCGTCCGGGCACGAGGAGGACGGCGAGCCCAAGCTGCTCAACGACGTCATCGAGCAGGCCAACCGCGACTACTCCGCCGCAAAGTCCAAGCTGGACAAATCCAAGAAGCGGCAGAGCGAGTTGGCGGCGGAGGTCAACCGGGCCAAGGCTGACCTGGACGCGTTGGCCCCGCAGGTCGGGCGGATCGCCGCCCAGGCGTACCGGACCGGCCGGATCGGCGCTGTCGCGATGCTGCTGGAGAGCGACGCTCCCGACTCGTTCGTCCAGCGCGCCGGGATGCTCGACGAGATGAACATGGTCAACGAGAAGAAGCTCTCCGAGGTCAACGAGGTGAAGGCCCGCGCCGAGCAGGCCAAGCTCGCCCTCGACACCGAGGTCCGGGAGCAGCAGAAGCAGACCGCCCTGATGGCGAAGCGCAAGAGCGAGGCCGACAAGGCGCTCTCCCTCGTCGGCGGCAAGGGTTTCACCGGCGGCCTGGTGGATGCCACCTCCAAGGTCGCGAAGATCGGCCCGGGTCGCACGGCCGACGGTGACTGGAAGCCCCAGTCGTGCAGCGAGAACGACCCCACCACGTCCGGCTGCGTCACGCCGCGCACCCTGCACGCGTACAAGGAGGTCAAGGCGGCCGGCTTCAACCGGTTCGTCGGCTGCTACCGCCCCGGCGGGCCGTGGGAGCACCCGAAGGGCCGCGCCTGCGACTGGTCGCTACAGAAGAGCGGGTTCTCCCCGTGGCACAACAACGACACCCGGACGTACGGCAACAACGTCGCCGCGTTCCTCATCCGTAACGCCGACCGGCTCGGCATCTACTACGTGATCTGGAACCGGCAGATCTGGTTCCCGGCCACCGGCTGGAGCTCGTACAGCGGGCCGTCGAACCACACCGACCACGTCCACATGTCGCTGCTCTGACCCGCACGATCCCCGACGAGGGCCGTTCCGCGTGACGCGGAGCGGCCCTCGTCGCGTCAGACGGTGGCAGGCGCGGCCGGTTCGGTCGACTCGGTCGAGGCCGGGGGCTCCAATGTCGCGAAGCCGGCCGGTACGGCGGCCACCGTGCGCACCGCTCCGGCGGCCAGCCGGTAGGACACCCCCACCACCGCGCACCGCCCCCGCGCCACCTCGTCGGCCAGCACGGGCGACTGCCCGAGCAACGTCTCGACGGTCTGGGCGATGTGGATGTCGACGATGCCGTCGATGTCGTCCACGCCCTCGGACGTGGCGCGGCGCAGGCTGGGCAGCACGGCGTCGACCACCGCGCGCAGATGGCCGCTCGACGCGGTACCGGTCGCGGCGGACTCCCGGGCGGCCTGCACCGCACCGCAGGAGTCGTGGCCGAGCACCACCACCAGCGGGGTGCCGAGCACTGTCACCGCGTACTCGACGCTGCCGAGCACCTCGGGGCCGGCGGTGTGCCCGGCGGTGCGAACCACGAACAGGTCGCCCAGGCCCCGGTCGAAGATGATCTCGGCGGCCAGCCGCGAGTCGGAGCAGCCGACGATCACCGCGAACGGGTGTTGCCCGTCGGCCACTGCGGCCCGGTGCCCGGCATCCTGGTTGGGGTGGCGTGGGGCGCCATCGACGAAGCGCCGGTTGCCGGCGACCAGCTCGGCGTACGCCCGGGTCGGCTCGCTGAGCGCGGTGGCCCGGTCGGTGGTCCGCTGCGGACCCGGCTGACCGCCGGAGCTCCCGGTATGACTCATCCCGCACCTCGTCTCGACGCATCTGACCTGGTCAAACCGGCTCTCCGCCGGCCGGGCGGCGGGCGCTGGCTCGCGCTCCACCGTCACACGCACCGTAAGATGCGTCAAGGTATGCGTGATTTAGATTTCATACGTTGACTCCGACCACCCCCTGGGCAACCGTCCCGGGGCACGGCGGACCAGACTCTCGCGAGGGCAGACGGACATCCGGAAAGGCGGTAACACGATGGCGAGCACGGTGACGGACGACACCGGCGGCGGGCGGAACTGGACGTTCCTCACCAATCACGGACACGTCCTGCTGGCCATCGCCCGCGATCCGACGGCCCGGCTGCGCGACGTCGCGGCCGAGGTCGGAGTGACCGAACGGGCCGCGCAGGCGATCGTCGCCGACCTGGAGGCGGGCGGTTACCTGCACCGCACCCGGGTCGGGCGACGTAACGAATACACCCTCAACCCGGCCGGCCGGTTCCGGCACCCCGCCGAGGCCGACCGGCAGGTCGGCGACCTGCTCGCGCTGTTCGCCGACGCTTCCACCGCGAAGGCGGAGCCCGGGGCCTGACCCTGCTCACCGGGGGCCGCTGACCGACGGCCACGGCGGTAACCTTTGCGGGTGCGCGAATGCCCGCCGTTGAGCGCGACCCCGTCCCGCCGTGCCCTTCGCGGCGTCCTCAGTGGAACGCTGGCGGTCCTGCTCGGCGCCGGCCTGGTGGCACCCGCCCCCGCGACCGCCGCGCCGCCCCTCTGCGGTCCCACCGGCACCGACAGCCTGACCCAGGTGCCGTGGGCGCTCCGCCGGCTGGAGCCGTCCTCGGCGTGGCCGCTGTCCCGGGGCGCCGGGATCACGGTGGCCGTGATCGACTCCGGAGTCTCCGCCGCCCACCCGCTCCTCAAGGGGCAGGTGCTCGAGGGTCGCGACTTCAACGGTCTGCCGGCCCGCCAGGGCCAGTGCGACGAGGCCGGGCACGGCACGCTGATCGCCGGCATCATCGCGGGCCGGGAGGGCACCGTCGTCCCCTTCAGTGGCATCGCCCCGGCCGCCCGCATCCTGCCGATCCGGGTTCTGCCGCAGCTCGGCGCGGTCAACAACCCGCAACTCCCCGCGCAGATCGCCGCCGCCATCGACTGGGCGGTCGAGCAGGGCGCCGACGTGATCAACCTGTCCCTGACCACAATTCCCCGCCCCGAACTGACGGCGGCCGTCGAGCGCGCGCTGGCCAAAGGGGTGGTGCTGGTCGCCGCCGCGGGCAACCGGTCGGAAGACTCGCAGAACCTGCCGGGTTACCCGGCCGCGTACCCCGGGGTGATCGCGGTCGGCGGGGTGGACGAGCAGGGCGGCCACGTCGGCACCTCGATCAGCGGCGACTACGTCGACATCGCCGCACCCGGGATGAACATCGTCGGGCCGGCACCCGGAAACAGCGGCTACCGCACCGTGCCGGAGGGCGGCACCAGCTACGCCGCCGCGTACGTGTCGGGAGTGGCCGCGCTGGTCCGGGCCGCCTACCCCAGTCTCGACCCGCAGCAGGTCGCGGATCGGCTGAAACGCACCGCGGACAACCCACCCGAGGGTCAGAACGCCGACATCGGGCACGGGATGGTCAACCCGTACCGGGCGGTGTCGAGCCTGCTCGGCACCCGGTCGAACCCGCCGGCCGGCGCGCTCCCGGCACCCGCCGTACGGGACGACCCGCTGAGCTGGCAGCGCCCCATCGCGATCTGGGCGGCGGTCATCGGCGGGCTACTCGCCGGGTTGCTGCTGGTCGCGCGACCGATCACGGCCCTCGGCCGCCGACGCGACTGGCGCCCCGGCCGACGCACCGACGCGCCAACTGCCGGCTGAGCGGCGCACCGCAGCCCGGTCCCGGCGCCTACGGCAGCCAACGCCAGACACAGTGCGGCTCCGGGCCGGACGAACCGGACCGGAGCCGCTCGTGCGAATGCCTCAGCTCCACACCTTGGAGTTGCTCATCTCCGTGGTGAGGTAGTTTTCGCGGGCGATGCCCACGGCACCGCCGATCTCGTTCAGGATCCGGTTGATGTCCCGGACCGCCGCGTCCCACTTCGCCTGGTGCTGCTCGTAGGCAACCCGGTCCTCGCCGTCCCAGTGCAGCTTGGTCAGCATCGAGCGCAGCGTGTCAAGCTTTTCCTCGAGGGTCTTCGAGATGGCCTGCATCTGCTGGTTGCTGCTCTCGAGGACCGCATAGTCAACTTTGATCGTCACGATTTCCTCCTCTGCCGGCTACGGATCACGGGTTGAGAGCAGAGTGGAACTTGTCCAGCATCTGCTGCTGCTCTTCGTCGTTGACCTGGTGCGTCGTACCCGACTTGTCGAGCAGGTCAGCGATGCTGTCCATCGCCGTCAGCAGTTTGACGGTGTCCTCGTTCCAGCGCGTCATCAGCGACTGGAAGCCCGTGGACGCCTGACCCTTCCACGCGATGGCCAGGTCATCGACGACGTTCCACAGCTTCTTCAGCTCGCCGTCGACCTCGCTGCGCGTGGACCGCACGTCACTCGCGGCGGTATGCAGAGTCGCAGCTTCGACCTCGAACGCCATGCTTCACACCCTTCCGTCTGTTGTGGTGGCGGCTTCGCCGCACCCCTCCCCCGCGGCAAGGCAGCAACACCCCACCGACGGACACTCCTGTGAAGACCGTAGCGGAACGTGTCCAGCCCTCGCAGCCCTGACCGGCGACGTTCGATGGATGATGGTGAATCGGGCCGGAACGGCCCACCACCCCCCTGCCGAACGACCGACAGCGCTCAGGTTGGTTCGGACCAGGCGGTCTGAATCAGCTGCTGGCCGTCACGACGGCGGACCAGGGTGCCACGGCCGGGCGGTTGCGGGCTCGGCCGCAACGTGCCGAAGACCGCGCCCTCCTCCCGGTTTCCGGACATCAGCAGGCCCGGCGAGTCCAACTCCCGCAGTCGTTGCAGCACCGGCTCGTACAGCGCCCTGGACACACCACCGACCCGGCGCGTGACGATCAGGTGCAGACCGATGTCGCGGGCCTGCGGCAACAGCTCGTGCAGGGCGCTCAGCGGGTTGCTGCCGCCCGAGGCCACCAGGTCGTAGTCGTCCACCAGGATGTACAGGTCCGGACCCTTCCACCAGCTCCGATCACGCAGCTGGGCGGTTGTCACGTCCGGGCCGGGCAGTCGGTTGGAGAGGGCGCTGCGGATCGACCCGAGCCCCTGGGCGAACGCCTGGTTCGACGGGGCGTAGTCGAGCAGGTGGTCACCCTCCACCGCCCCCAGCAGGCCACGCCGGTAGTCGGCGATCACCAGCCGGGCCTGCGCAGGCGTGTACCGCTCGGTGATCCCCCGGGCGATCAGGCGCAGCAGGTTGGTCTTGCCGCACTCCGCGTCGCCGAAGACCGTCAGGTGCGGCTCGTTGGCCAGATCCAGGTAGACCGGCGCGAGTGCCGACTCGTTGACACCGATCGGGAGACCGGGTGCCGACCGGTCGATGATCCGGGCCAGCTCCGCCACCGGCAGCCGGCGCGGAAGCAACCGTACCTTCGGCGCCGGACGCCCCGGCCAGTTCGCCGCCACGTGCCCGGCCAGGGACAGCGACGCCTCGCTCAGATCGTCGATGTCGCGACGGCCGTCGATCCGCGAGATGGCGGTGAGGAAGTGCAGCTTGTCGCGGGTCAGGCCACGACCGGGCGACTTCTCCGGTACGTTGTTCGCCGCCCGACGGTCGATCTCGGACTCCGACGCGTCGCCGAGGCGCAGCTCCAACTTGGTGCCGAGCAGATCCCGCATGTTGATCCGGATCTCCGCCCACCGTACGGCGGTGAGCACCACGTGCACACCGAAGCCGAGGCCCCGGTTGGCCAACGTGGTGATGGTCTGCTCCAGCTCCTCGTACTCCTGGCGCAGGGTGTTCCACCCGTCCACCACCAGGAACACGTCGCCGAACGGGTCGTCGGCGAACTCGCCGGCGGCACGGCGACGGCGGTAACTCGCCACCGAGTCGATGCCGTGCTGGGCGAAACGAGCCTCCCGCTCGTCCAGGACGGCGACCACCTCGGCCACCGTCCGGCGGACCGCCTCGACGTCGCGTCGACCGGCCACCCCGGCCAGGTGCGGCAACCGCTCCATGCTGCGCAGCGCGCCCCCGCCGAAGTCCAGGCAGAAGAACTGCACCTCCCGCGGAGTGTGCGTGAGCGCCAGCGAGGCCAGCAGCGTACGCAGCATCGTGCTCTTGCCACTCATCGACCGACCGACGATGACCACGTTGCCGCCAGCCCCGGCCAGCTCGACCATCATGGGGTCCCGGCGCTGCTCGTAGGGACGGTCCACCACACCGACCGGCACCGTCAGTCGCCCGCGCCCGGGCCAGGAGGCGGTGCACAACCCATAGGTCGGGTCCACCGCCAGCGGACCGAGCAGCTCACCCAGGCCCGGCGGGTCGGCAAGCGGCGGCAACCACACCTGGTGCGCCGGGCGGCCCCGGCCCTTGAGCTGGTCGATCAGCACGTCGAGCATCGCGACGGCCTTGCCGTCGGCCGGCTGCTCCGGCTCCGGAGCGGTGGCCACCGGCACCTGCGGGACCTGCACCGGAACGAAGTCGAGACCGTACGGCACGATCCGCCGCTGCACCAACGCCTGCGAGGCGGACGCCTGCTGCCCCGGCGCCCGGTACGCCCCCGACACGTACGCGGCCCGGAACCGCAGCATGGTGCTGGTGTCCGTCTTCAGGTAGCCGTGGCCCGGCGCGTTCGGCAGCTCGTACGCGTCCGGTACGCCGAGCACGATCCGGCTCTCCACAGCGGAGAACGTCCGCAGACCGATCCGGTACGACAGGTGCGTGTCGAGGCCCCGCAGCTTGCCCTCTTCGAGGCGCTGGCTTGCCAGCAGCAGGTGCACGCCGAGGGACCGACCCAACCGGCCGATCATCACGAACAGGTCGATGAAGTCCGGTTTGGCGGCGAGCAGCTCGCTGAACTCGTCACAGATGATCAGCAGGCTAGGCATCGGCGCCAGCGGCTCACCGGCCGAGCGCGCCTTCTCGTACTCGAAGCGGGAGACGTAGTTGCCGGCCGCCCGCAGCAGTTCCTGCCGGCGCACCATCTCGCCGGCGAGCGCGTCGCGCATCCGGTCGACGAGCGGCAACTCGTCGGCCAGGTTGGTGATCACCGCGCTGGTGTGCGGCAGGGCCTCCAGCGAGGCGAAGGTCGCGCCGCCCTTGAAGTCGACCAGGACGAAGTTCAGTTCCTCCGACGAGTGGGTCACCGCCAACGCGGCCACCACCGTACGCAGCAGCTCGCTCTTGCCGGAGCCGGTCGCACCGATCACCAGACCGTGCGGGCCCATGCCCTCGTGCGCCGACTCCTTGAAGTCGAGTTCGACCACGTTGCCGTCCGGGCCGACGCCGAGCGGGATGCGCAGCCGGTCGCGGTGCCCACGCGGGCGCCAGGTGTTCTGCACGTCCACCGCCGCGGCGTCACCGACGCCGAGCAGATCCGGCAGCTCCGTGCTGCGGGCCAGCGGCTCGTCGCCGCCGGTCTGCTGCTGGGAGAGCCGGAAGGGGGCGATCTGTCGGGCCAGCCCCTCCGCGGCCTCGGCGCTGAGCCGGTCGGGCCGACCCAGCGTCGACGACGAGCTGCCCCGGACCAGGTCGAGTGAACCTCCGTCATTGACATCGAGGCAGAGCAGCCAGCGGCCGGCGTCGCGTGGCACCGTCCCGGAGAGGTCGATCACTGTGGCGCCGAGCAGCCCTGGACCAACCAGCTGACAGGTCGGTGAGATCTCCCCGCCGTCGATCACCACGACCAGGTGCGGGGCGGTGGTCAGCGGCTTGGCCTCCGGCGCGAACCGAGGCCGCCCGGCCCGCTCGGCGGCGAGCGATGCCTCGGCCTCGGCCAGGCTGGCGAAGACCAGGCGGCGCGCGCCGGCCGCGTCCGTACGACCGCTGTGGTGGGCGTGTGGCAGCCACTTCACCCAGCCCCAGGAAGACTGCCGGTCGGGTGCGGCGACCACCGCGATCACCAGGTCGTCCGGTGCGTGGAAGGTGGCCAGCTGCCCCAGCGCCGCCCGGGTCAGGTCGAGCACCGGCTCGCGGTCGCCGCGCAGCACCACCCGACTGAACGCGCGAACCGACAGCGCCGTCGGCAGTTCGGGCACAGTGGAGTGTGCCCGGACGAACCGACGAAGCGCGATGGCGCTCATCGGCTCCAGGTCCTCCACCGGCTTCGTCTCCGGTGGAACGATCTCCACGGCGAGCCGCTGCGGGCCGAGGGCGATCCGGGTCTCGCCGAAATCGTCCTCGGTGATCCGCCGCTCCCAGAGTCGCCGGGACGCGGCGATCGACCAGAGCGCGTCGGGCTCCGGGTGCCGCCAGGCCATCGCGGCCCGCTGCTGCTCGGCGGCACGGCGGGTGCGCTTGCGCATCTGCGCCAGGTAGCGCATGTAGTCGCGGCGATCAGCGTTCAGCTCCGCCTTGTCCTTGCCACCGCTGTTGGCCAGCGAGCCGATCGCCATGCCGAGCATCGAGACACCGAACAGACCACCGGCGACGTAGGTCATCATGCCGCCGCCCTTGCCGGCGTAGAGGAACGCCATGGCACCGACCCCGCAGAACATCGGCAGGATCATGAGTAGCTGCCCCATCCCGCGGGGCGTCGGCTCGGGCAGCTCGGGAGGCGACTCCAGCAGCACCTCGCCGCGCGGTAGGGCCGGCCCCGGCTGACGCGGGAGCCGGCGGAACACCACAGTGCTCACGGCTGTCTCCTCCCCAGAAGCGGCCCTGATGACGTGCGGCCCGCGGAACACCGCCCGCGGGTGGGCATCGTACGTGCCGTCATCGTAGGTAATCTGCCGTGTGCGCGGTGGACCCGGACCGCAGCATTCCAGCCAGCCGATCACAGACGCACACCTGGAGGCCACTGTGGCGACGAAGACGGCGACCGGTGGTCTCAGCCGAATCACCATCGTGGCTCCGCGTACCCGGATGGATCTGGCGCTGCCGTCGGACGTGCCGTTGGCCGACTTGCTCCCCACCCTGCTGCGCTACGCCGGTGAGGACATGGCCGACGAGGGCGCGCGGCACGGCGGATGGGCACTGTCCCGATTGGGCGGTGCGCCCCTCGACGGTGGTCGTACAGTGGCGCAGCTCAGCGTCCGCGACGGTGAAGTGCTCTACTTCAACCCCCGCTCCGACGCCGCACCGGAGATCGTCTTCGACGACGTGGTGGACGCGGTCGCCACCGCGACCAACCAGCGCCCCGGCGCCTGGCAGGTGGGCGCGACCCGCTCCTTCGCTGTGGTCTTCGCGGCGGCGGCGTTCGGCGCCGGCGCGCTGGCCGCCCTCTTCGCCGGTCCACCGCACCTGCCCGGCGCGCTGGCCGCGCTGCTGGTCGCGGTGGCGCTGCTGGTGGGCGCGGCGGTGCTGTCCAGGGCCGCCGGTGACAGTGGCATCGGCGCGGTGCTGGCCCTGGTCGCCCTGGTGCACGCGGCCACCGGCGGCCTGCTGCTGCTCGCCGGCGATCGATCGCTGAGCGACCTGGCCAGTCCGCATGTCCTGCTCGCGGCGACCGCCGCGGTGGTGGCCGGCGCGGTGGCCGTGCTGGCGGTCGGCGACCGGTACCCCCTCTTCTTCGCCGCGATCGGGGTCGCGGCCGCGACCGGCCTGGGCGCGGTGCTCTGCCTGGCCCTCGGCCTCGACGCGGCGGCCTCCGCCGCGGTGGTCGCGGCAGTCGCGTTCGGCGTGGTGCCGGCGCTGCCGATGATGGCCTACCGGCTGGCCCGGCTGCCGGTGCCGTCGATCCCGACCGGTCCGGAGGACCTGAAGACCGACAGCGAGTCGGTGGACGGCCGGCAGGTGCTCCAGCAGAGTGAGCGCGCCGACCAGTTCCTCACCGGTCTGTTGTGGACGGTGTCGCTGCTGGTGCTGGGCGCGCAACTCGTGCTGGCTCTGGACGGGCGCCTGCCCGCGGTGCTGCTGTGCCTGGTGCTGGCCCTGCTGGCGCTGCTGCGGGCCCGCCCCCTCCTGGGCCGGGCCCAGCGCACCCCGGTGCTGCTGGCCGGCACAGTGGGTCTGGGCCTGGCCGCCGCGACCACCTTCGCCGGTGGGTCGCTGCCGGTCCGGCTCGGCCTGATCCTGGGCGGTCTGGTGCTCGCCGCGGTGATCAGCCTGATCTACGGTCTGACCGTCGCCGGCAAGCGCATCTCGCCGGTCTGGGGCCGCCTGCTCGACATCGCCGAAATCCTGCTCATCATCTCGCTGGTGCCGCTCGCCTTCTGGGTCTGCGGCCTCTACGGCTGGATCGTCAACCTCCGACCCTGACCGTGGGCCGCCGCACCGGTCAGCGCTGTCGCGGACCGGTGGAGACGCCCAGCGCCGACGCGACCGGAGCGGTGGCGTAGACGCCCGGGGCATGCTGCCCGTCCATCGGCCGGGTGGACGCGCCCACCCGGCCGGCGACCTCGCGAACCACCTTGACCAGGGCCTCGACGTGGTTGTCCATCGCCGCCACCCGCAGCAGCGGTGCCGCCACCCGACCGTCCGACGAGACTGTCACGGCCACCGTGTGCGACGGCGCCGAGGTCGCGGTGATCGCGTCCACGAGCGGACCGAGCGGCGCGTCGAAGCGGCCCCGCAGGGCCATGCAGCGGTGCGTCCAGCCGCCGCCGCGCAACCCACGCCAACTCTCCGCCGGCGCCTCGGGCACCAGGTCCAGACCGGCGGCCGAGACGATGGCGGCCCGTAGCTCCTCCCGGCCCAACGGGCGATGTGCCAACCCCGCCGAGGTCAGCGCCTTGCCGAGCCGGCCGATCCCGGCCGCCACCGTCCGGTGTACGCCGGTCAACCCGCCGCCCCGGCTCACCGCCTCGACCCGGGCGTCCCGGACGGTGAGCCGCACCGCCACCCACACGGTCCGGTGGGCCGCCGGCGGCGCACCGGGCGCCGGGTACCAGACCAACGTGTGCGCGACGACCTGAGCCCGGGAGACCGGGGCGCTGAAGTCCGCGAGCACCCGCAGCGCGCGGTCCACAGCGGCGGCGTCGACGGAGCCGACCGCCGCACCGGTCGCGGACTGCAGGGCGACGGCGGCGAACCAGCCCTGGTCGTCACGCCCGATGCCGAGCCGGGTGCCTCGGTCGGTCAGCTCGATGACGCTCAGCTCAGGAGCGAGCGCAGCCAACCTCGGGTCGGTCGCCGTACCGCTGGCCAGCGCGGCCGACGCCCGCTCACCGCGTCGCCGCAACCGCTGGCGCAGCAGCAGGTCCTCGAACCACCAGCGGCCACCCCGACGGGCGAAGGCGGCCAGGACCACCAGCAGCGCCGCGGCAGCCGCCGCGGCGAGCACCCAGCTGGGTCCGGCCGTGGCGGCCCAGACGCCGACCACGCACAACTCGAGTACGACGAGCTGCCCGACCAGCACGGGGCCGACCCGCCCACGGCCGGGCCGCTCGGCCGGGGGCACCGGCCGGGTCGGAACGTCGACAGGGTCCGTGACCGCTCGGGCGGGTGGCGCCTGAACCTGCGTCATCGCTGACTGTCCCTCCTGCACGGTACGACTCTGCGCCGGGTCTCCTCCGGTGCCGGCCACGAGCGGTGGTCCCAAGGAACCACCGTCGGCCCCTTATCGTAGGGAAGCCCGCGACGGCACCCCGACCCTGATCGTCGCGGATCCACCCCGCCGGAGGTAAGTCATGCGGACCCGCCGCGATCAGGTGCAGGCGTACCGCTTCGTCACCCGCCGCATCGTCTCCGCCTTGCTGTCGGGCGACCCGGAGACCACCAACCTGCCGATGCGACGGCTCGGCATGGCTGTTTTCGGCAGTGTCCTCACCGCGGCCATCGTGCTCGGCGGAGTGGGCGCCTACGGCCAGTTGACCGGTGGCGCGGCGCCGCTGGACGACCAGACCCTGGTCATCGAACGGGAGACCGGCGCCACGTACGTGTTCATCGAGGGCAAACTGCACCCGACGCTCAACTACACCTCGGCGCGCCTCATCGTGAACGACGCGAGTGCCCAGGTGCGGACGATGTCTCAGGCGTCGCTGCGGGACCGGCCCCGTGGCGTCACCGTCGGCATCGTCGGGGCACCGGACGCCCTGCCGGACCGCAAGTCGCTGACCGGCCTGCCCTGGTCGGTCTGCGACGTGCCCGACCCGGTCGACCGGCAGCGGTCCAGCACCCGGCTGGTGATCGACCGGGCGCTGCCCGGCGGCACGCCGTTGGGTGACCGGGCGGTGCTGGTCTCGGTGAACGACCAGCGGTACCTGGTCACCAACAACACCCGACTCCAACTGCTCGACCCGTCCCGCACGATCACGGCGCTGCGGATGGCCGGCACCGAGCGACTCCAGGTCGGGCAGCAACTGCTCAACGCCGTGCCGGCCGGGCCACCGCTGCGCCGGCCGTCGCTGCCCGGTGAGGGCGAGCCCAGCAGTCGCACGGTGGCCGGGCAGAGGCACGACGTCGGTTCGGTGTTCAAGGCCGCCGGGCGGCACTACGTGCTGACCCGGGACGCTCTCGTCTCGATCAGTGAGATCACCGCTCTGCTGCTCGTCAGCAGCGGCGGTCGGATCACCGACATCACCCCGAACCAGGCAAGCGAGGCGTTCGAGGAGCGGCGGATCGAGGAGGAGGGGGTGCCCCCGACGATGCCCGCCCTCTACCCGGCCCAGCCCGGTCAGACCACGCTGTGCGCGACGTACCGCAAGGGCAGCGCTGGCGGCCCGCCGACCACCACCCTGGAGGTCTTCGACCGGGTGCCGAGCGAGTTGACCGACAGTGATCCGGGCCTGGTGCCGGTGCGCCAGACCAGGCGCGACGCCGTACGCACCGCCGAGGCGGTGCTGCTGCCCGGCGGCAAGGGTGTCATCGCGCAGGCGTCACCCGGTGCCGGGACCAGCGGGTCCGGGGCCGCCGGGTCGACGATCTACCTGATCAGCCCGCAGGGCATCCGGTATCCGCTCGGCTCGGCGGAGACACTGGACGTGCTCGGCTACGGCGGGATCACCCCGCTGGCGGTGCCCGGCTCCCTGCTCGCGCTGATCCCGACCGGGCCGACGCTGGACCGCGAGGACGCGTTCGCCGTCTTCACTGCCGACGGTCCGGCGCCGTCCGCACCACCGTCGGCCGCGCCGAGGTCGGGCTCACCATCCGCGGCGCCGCCCTCGGGCGCGCCGTCCGCAACGCCACCGTCGGGATCGTCGTCCGCGGCGCCACCGTCGGGGTCGACACCGTCGAGCGGCGGGACCGGCGGGGGGTCCACGGAATCGACCGGCGCCGACGGCTGAGCAGCTTCGACGGGTCGCCCGGAGTCGCACCGGTGGACTAACCTGGATGCCGCTGACGGTTGTCAACCAGAACGACGGGGATGTTGCCATGGCCGGGCGTACGGAAGTCGATCTGTTGTCCCTTGAGGACTTCCACGAGCACCTGGCGTCGCGGTTGAGCCAGGCCGAGTCGGTGCTGCGCAAGCTCAACACCGAGATGCAGTGCAGTCCTCCGGCGCTGGGCTCGTTCTTCGACGCCACCGACAAGGCGCGTCGCTACAGCGAGGTGCACCAGTCCTATGTCGACCAGGCCGAACGGATCCGGCAGGCGGTGCTGGCGGCGCAGCAGGCAACCAGCACGATCCTGAGCAACTACCGCACCGCCGAGGCGCGTAACGCGGCCAACGCCGACGATGTCACCGCCGCGCTGACCCCGGTCGACCGGGCGTTTCAGCCGAAGGAGGACGGGCGTGTCTGAATACACCCAGCGCTACCAGGGCAACAGCCACCAGCAGCTGTACGACGGCCTGATGGCGGGCAAGCCGGAGCAGATCGAGGGCGTGGCCACCCAGTGGGCCGAGCTCAAGGGCATCCTCGACGGCCTCGGCCGGGATCTGAGCGGCGACCTCGACAAGCTGAGCAACACGTGGACGGGTTCGGCCGGTCGGGAGTTCCATCGGCGACTCAGCCTGATCGTCGCCCACACCGACGCGTTGGGCGAAGGGATGGCCGGCATCAAGCAGGGGTTGACCATGATGGCCGACCATCTGCGCGCCGCCCACAAGCAGGCCGAGAGCCCGGAGGAGACCGACGACAACGACAAGGCGATCGGCGGTGCGATCAAGGGTGGCGCGGTCTTCGGTCTGACCGGTCTGATCGTCGGGGGCATCGCGGGTCACCAGCAGGACAAGGCAGAGCAGGAGAAGGCCCACCAGCGGATGGTGAACCTGGTGGCCGGCCTGGCCAACAGTTACGAGATCTCGGCCTACGACCGGGTGGTCGAACCGCCCCCGCCCGACCCGGATACTCCGACCACCGCCCGCAAGGATCCGACGACGCCACAGAGTGTCTCGGCCATCGCCAGGGTGTCCGGCGGCCCCACCACCGGCGCTGACACCGCGCGCACCGGCGACGCGACCATCTCGTCGCCCGACCGCGTTGCCCAACTGCCGGGCGACGGTTCGACTCCGGGTGAGGTCGGCTCGGGCAGCGGTGGCAGCCCGGCTGTCGGCGCCGCGCCGATCGGCGCTGGCAGCGACCTCGGTGACCGCGGCACCTCCCTCGCCGGAGCCGACCCAATGGTCGGCGGCGCGCTGCTCGGCGGTGGTGCCGCCGGGCTGGTCGGGCTGTCCGGGCCGGCCGGCGCACCCGCTGCGGCGAGCACCGGTCCCGGCCTGCTCTACGGAGCACAGGGCGGGTCACCGGCCGGCGGGGTGTTGCGCAGCGGCGCGCTCGCGGGCTCGGGCAACGCGCCCCCCGCCTCGGCTCGACCGACCGGCGGTGGTGCGGCCCCGGCGGAGACCCGCGCCGCCAACGGGGTCGGGCGCAGCATCGACGGCCAGCGCGGTGGAAGCGGCGGACGCCCGGCCATGACCGGCGGCGGCCGGCCCGGCGTGCTCGGCGGGCAGGGTCGAGCGCAGGACGACGACTCCGACGAGCGGCTGACCTGGTTGACCGAGGACGAGATGGTGTGGCAGGGCGACGACAAGGCCGCACCTCCGGTGCTCGGCACCGGCGACTGATCACGGCTACCGCCGGCACGCACGCACCACCACCGGCGGAGCCACCAGGACGATGTGCGGTGCCCCCGATCGGACCCGATCCGATCGGGGGCACCGCCGTTCCAGGCCCTGGTCGGCGGCGTCCACAGTGCACATGGTGGTGGCGGTCACGCCCGCGCCGGACGTCGCCGTGCTGCGGTGGGCAGGAACGGGCGATAGGTTGGTCGGGTGTCATCCGCAGCGTTCGTCCGCCCAGCCAGGTGGGCTGTGCTGCGGTCACTGCGGGAACTGACCCGTCTGGCGGTCACCGCGCTGGTGCTCGCGGTCGGCCTCGGTGCCGCTCTCGCCGCGACCCCACCGCCCGTCCCCACGCAACTGCGGCCCAGTGCCGTGAGCAGCCGGGTGGCAAGTGTCCGCCCCGACGCCGGCCCGGCCATCGAGTGGGCCGGAAAGCCCGCTGTCGCCCCGCCGGCTGGCACGCGCGAAACCGCCACGGCTGATACCGCCACGGCGAACAGTCCGGTCGCGGCGGGCCCGGTGCACGTCCCGGCCATCGATCCCGGCCGTGGCTCTCCTGCACGACGCGGCCCACCCGCCCGCTGAGCCCGGCCCGGCGATCCCCGGGGCCCGATCCCGGCTGATCCTCCCGCACGGCACCTGAGTTTGCCGTCGACGGGATCATCCGGCCACCGGGCCGACCGGTGCTGCCGCGCCTTCCTGCCGCCCGTCGATACCCGCCTTCGACCGCGAGGTGCTGATCATGCAAACCATCCTCTCCGCCGTCCTGCCAGACCTTTCCCGGGCCGCCGTCATCTGGCTGAGCCTGCTCGGGGTGGTAGCCGTCGCTGTCTCCGCTCTCCTGCTGCGGCCCGGCCGGCTCCGCTTCGACCCGGGCTCCCGGATCCGCCGCGCCGCCATGCCGAGCCAACTTGAGCAGGCGCAGGAGGAGCGGGAGCAGAGCCGCTACGCGCAGGAGGTAGCGGTGGCCGCGGAGCGGGCGACCACCACAGTGCGGCGCCGCCGGGCGGAGTGGGTGGCCGCGCAGGAGGCGGTCGAGGCGGCCTGGCTGGCGTACGAGGCGGCCGAGGCTGGCGTACGGCGGCTCGACGCGGCAGCCGCGATGCCGCTGCCGCACACCGCACGCACCCCCGCCGAGTACGCGGACCGCGAGCGCTACCTGCACCGGGCGGCGCTGGATGCGTACTGGCGTCGGGAGCTGTCGGTGGAGCAGCTCAGCGACGTCTTCGCGCACCGCGACGGCTGGGACCCGCGACTGCACCCGGTCGAGCAGGAGCTGGTGCTCCAGCGGGCGATCCGGGACAACCTGGCGGCCCGGCACGCCGCAGCCCGCGAGCGGGAGCAGACCGCGTGGCGGGCGGCGGAGTTGGCGGTGGCCGCGGCTCGCAGTCTGCGCGAGGAGGCGCACGCCGCGACCGGAAGACGGGTCGCCGAGTCCGCGTCGGTGCTGCCGCTGAGCGAGGTTGCCCGACCGGTGGGCGCGCAGCCCCGGGAGAACGTCGAGCAGACCCGGGAGAACAAGGTGACCGCGCGCGGGCGGGCGACGGTGCCCGCGTTCTGAGCCGCGCGGGCCCGGGTGGGTTAGCGTGACGGCATGTCCCGACAGGCGTGGGTCCTCGTGGTGATCGCCAGCATCCTGGCGCTCGCCACACTGGTCGGTGCCGTGGTGCTGGCGGTGCGGGTGGTGCGTACCCGGCGGCTGCTGACCGGGCTGGGCGCGGGCGGCAAGGTCGCCTTCTACGGGGCGCTGATCTACACGATCTTCCCGGTCGACGTGCTGCCGGACCCGATCTACCTGGATGACATGGGGGTCCTGGCCGCCGCGCTGCTCTACCTGACCCGGCTGGTGCACCAACGTCGGGCGGCGGGTCGCCAGCTGCCCGGTCAGCCGGACGCCCCGCCGGATCGGGGCCAGGTGCGCCGCCGCGTGCCATGATCGGGGTCGGTTCGGCGGACAGGGGACGGGCATGACGGGCGATCATCGGTTTGACCTGCACGATGAGCGGGTTGTCGCCTTCTGCGCCGAACGGCACCTGGCGACGCTGACCACCCTTCGGGCGGACGGCACCCCGCACGTCGTACCGGTCGGGGTGACTCTGGACCCGGCGGCCGGCCTGGCCCGCGTCATCACCTCCGGCGCCTCCCGAAAGGCCCGTCAGGTGGCGGCGGCCGGCGCGGCGGGCGCGGCGGTGGCCGTCTGCCACGTGGATGGCCGCCGCTGGTTGACCATCGAGGGTCGCGCGGTGCTGCGGTCAGATCCGGCCGCCGTGGCGGAGGCGGAGCGGCGGTACGCCGAGCGGTATCGGACACCCCGCCCGAATCCGGAGCGGGTGGTCATCGAGATCACCGTGACCAGGCTGTTGGGCAGCCTCTGAGCTGACAGTGTGTCCCCGATGACCGGTTCGGGTCGGGCAGGGATGCCGCGCGACGCCGGTGCGCGCAGCCGGCGGAATTCTCCGTGGAGCAGAGCGGTTACGCCCTCGGTACGCCCAGGGCCGAGACCACCGATGGTCGGCCCCCGTGTTGCGCCGAGCGCCATTCCCGGTGCTGCCGCCCTCCGCTGGCCGGAGGCGCCAACCCCCCGAACGGAGACTCGACCATGAACCCGATCGTCCAGAAGAGCGGTCTGTCCGTCGTCGGCCTGCTGGTCGCCGGCGGTTGCGCCCTCGGCCCGGCGGTGGCCGCGCAGGCCGCCCCGGCTCAGGCCGCCCCGGCCTCGTCGAGCCAGACCGACCGGCACGCCGAGCGGATCCTCGGCGTCGACTACCAGGCCCAGCCGAACTTCTACTACTGCGGCCCGGCGGCGACCCGGATCGCGTTGTCCGCCCAGGGCAAGGCACTCTCCCAGGACGAGGTGGCCCGGCTGCTCGGCACCACCGAGGCGGGTACCCCCTCGGCACTGGACACCACCCGGGTGCTGAACGAGTTGACCGGTGGCAAGTACCGGACCACCGAGATCCGTGATTCGGTGGCCCGTCCCGACCAGGTCGAGCAGCTGCGCCGTGACGTGCTGGCCGCTGTGGACGCCGGTCGCCCGGTGGTGGCCAACATCAAGGGCACGACAGTGGACACCGACGGCAACCCGCACTCGTACGAGGGTGGCCACTACCTGACCCTCGTCGGCTACCGCGACGGTGGTGACATGATCCGGGTCGCCGACCCGGCCGACCCGGCGTTGGGTGAGTACTGGATGAGCCTGCCGAAGGTCGCCAACTGGATCGCCGAGCGCGGCTACTCCTCCTGAGCATGACGGTTCACCGGGCCGGCCTCTCCCGTGCGGGGAGGCCGGCCCGTCCGTCGTCACGGGCCCGGGCGGCGAGGTGCGCGCGTCGACGGGCTCGGGCGGCCCGCGTCGGTCGGGCCCGGTGCAGTTGTCGGCGGAGCGGCGGGTGGATCTCCGCCTCGCCGGCTCCGGCCGCCCGGCGCACGATGCGGTTGGCGTCCTCGGGTTCGGAACCGGCGGCCCGGAGCAGGTCGCTGGCCGCGGTACGCAGTCCGGTGACGAGGGATTCGCCGAACGGCTTGACGCCGGTCGCGGAGGCCCGCCCGGCCAACTCTGCGCACTCCTCGATCAACTGGCGGGTGCGTCGGGGGTCGTCACCGACCCTGCACTCCACCCGCATCTCCGCCACCGCCTGACCCAACCGGGCCATCGCATCCGGCAGCTCCGGCGGAATCGGCTCGTCGTACTGCAACGCGGTGGTCGACCAGCGGGCCATGGCGCGGGTGTCCAGCAGCAGCCGCTCCAGGTGACCCGCGCTGCGGGCGTAACGGTGGTACTGCTGCCGACGGTGCCAGCGCACCGGGGCGATCGTCACCACCTCCTCGGCGCCGCTGAGCGCATCGTGCAACCGGCCCAGGTCGTCGTCGGTGCCGCGGAGCCGCTCCAGGACGCCCAGGGTCCCGGCGCCGTCACGCTCGCGCAGCGCCCGCGCCAGCTCGGCGAGCTGCTCACAGAGGATCGTGAAGATCGGTGCCGCGGCGCGGTCCAGCACCCGCATCGGGTTGATCGGCAACAGGAGCGCGACCACCACCAGGCCGACCGCCCCACCGACGAGCGCGTCGAAGATCCGGGGCACCTCCAGGCCATGCTCCATTGGGGCCAGCGTGGCGATCAGCACGGCGGTACCGCCGGCCTGACCGACAAGCGGACCGCCCTTCCCCGCCACCAGCAACGCGGCGGCGATGGCCAGCGCGACCACCACGCCCGTCTGCCACGGGCCCGAGCCGAGCAGGAATCGCAGCGTGTCCCCGATGACGATGCCCAGGGCCACGCCGCCCAACAGCTCGAAGGTCCGGCGGGCCCGCTGCCCGATGGCGGTGGCGATCGTACCGACGGCGGCGGCGGGAGCGAAGACGTGCGATCCGGGGCCGAGCAGGTTCTTGGCGAGCAGGGCGGCGATGGCCGCGGCCAGCCCGGCCTGGATGGAGATCACCAGGGTGACCTCCCACTGCCGGGCCCGGACCCGGCCGGCCTGCCCACCACGGTGCCGCACCCGCCGGACCGTCCGCTCGGCGGTCTCGTCGAACCGCGACTGATCGCGGTCGGCGGTTGGGCGGTCGTCGGCCATGGAGGCGGTTACCCCGGCGGCGGCAGGGCAATCGCGGCGGCCGGGCACCACCGCCACCGCGAGCACCATCGACACCGTCGGACGCATCGTCAACCGTAGGTTGGCGCAGCCCCGTGGGGGTACCAGAGCCACACACCTCCCACCGATCCGCAACCGGTAAGGGGCCGTGACATGACCAATCCATCGACCACCGACGACCACGATGCCGTCGACGTCCTGGTCTCCGATCATCGTGAGATCGAGGCGGTGCTCGTCGAGTTGGGGACCCGACAGGGCACCCCCGAGCACCGCCGGCGCCTCGCCGACGTGGTGATCGCCGAACTCGTCCGCCACTCGGCGGCCGAGGAGGCGTACGTGTATCCGGTCGCCCGGAAGGTGCTGCCCGACGGCAACGAGATCGCCGACCGGGAGATCGCGGAGCACGCTGACGCCGAGCGGACCATGAAGGAGTTGGAGTCCGTCGACCCGTCCGACCCCCGCTTCGACGAGCTGCTCGCCCAACTGACCAGCACCGTCCGACTCCACGTGGCGGACGAGGAGAAGGAGCTCTTTCCCCGGCTGCGCGCCGCGACGGCCCGCGAGGAGCTGGTCGAGATCGCTGCCCGGGTGACGGCGATCAAGGAGATCGGGCCGACCCGGCCACATCCCGGGAGCCCGGAGCGCCCGCCGGCGAACAAGCTGCTCGCCCCCGGCCTCGGTCTGGTCGACCGGTTGCGCGACGCGTTGAGCGGCCGGCTCACGTCGATGGACGAGCTACGCGACAAGCAACAGCGCTGACCCCCGCGTCACCCGGACCCGGCACTCCCGGGTCGCCGACGGCTCGGCGGCCCGGGAGGAGCGCGGCGGGTCAGCGGACCTGGTCGCCCTCACCGGTGCGCGCCTGGGCCTGGTCCACGCCCTTGTCGATCTGATCGCCGTACTTGCCGCCGGTGCGCTTGTCGGCCATGTCGCCGGCCTTCTCCGCACCCTGGTCGACCTGCTTGTCATGCTTGTCCGTGAAGTCCTTGGCCTTGTCCATGAAGTCACCCACGGCGTTCCTCCTCAGTCCGGTCCGTCCCCTTCGCGTTCCCTCGGCCGGACCACGCAAACGCCGCCGCTCCGGACGTGATTCGCGAACACCCACCCACGTCACTCCGGCCGACATACGATCCGCGCGGGCGACGGCCAGCGATTCGGGTGTCGGGGCACGACTGACCGGGTACCGACCTCGTCGACATCGAGGAGGACCGACATGCCCGCAGAGGAACCCGGACCGACAGGCGGCCCCGGGCCGCGCCAGACCTGGGCGGCGCTGCCGTGGCTGGTCCGGACCGCTGTGTTGTGGAGCGCCTGCCTGGTGGTGATCGCCGCGGGGCTCTACCTGCTCGGCCGGATCGCCGTGCTGTTGGCGCCGCTGGCCATCGCGCTGGCCGCCACCATCTTCCTCACCGCGCTGCTCGATCCGGTCCTGCTGCTGCTGCGCCGGTTGCGCCTGCCGGCGGCGCTGGCAGCGCTCTGCACGGTACTGCTGCTGCTCGGCATCCTGGTCGGCGTCGGCGCCCTGGTGTGGAACCTGACCGCCAGCCAGTTCGATCAGCTCAGCCAGGAGTTGACGCAGGGGGTCGAACGCAGCCGGGACTTCGTGACGTCCACCCTGCCGGTCAGCGAGGCACAGCTGGACCGGCTGGTCGACCAGGCCCGGGAGGGGCTCAGTGGCACCTCACCGGACCCGGTGGCCGGCGCCCGGACCGCCACCGAGGTCTTCGGCTCCGCGCTGCTGGCTCTGGTGCTGCTCTTCTTCCTGCTCAAGGACGGCCGGTCCATGTGGCACTGGGTGCTGTCCCGGGTGTCCGGCCCGAACCAACCCGTGCTGGCCGAGGCCGGCCGGGCCGGTTGGCAGACGTTGGGTGCGTACAGCCGGGGCACCATGCTCATCGCCGCGATCGACGCGCTGGGCATCGGGCTTGCTCTCGTGGTGCTGCGGGTGCCACTCGCCCTGCCGCTGGCGTTGATCACGTTCCTCGGCGGGTTCGTGCCGATCATCGGGGCGACGGTGGCCGGTGCGGTGGCGGTGCTGGTGGCGCTGGCCGCGAACGGTCCCACCACCGCGCTGCTCACCCTCGCGGCGGTGATCGCCGTGCAGCAGATCGAGGGCAACCTGTTGGAGCCGCTGGTCATGAAGCGGCAGGTCCGACTGCATCCGGCGGTGATCCTGGTGGCGGTCACCGCGGGCACGTTGATCGCGGGCATCGCTGGCGCCTTCGTCAGCGTCCCGATCACCGCGGTCCTCTGGCGCGTCATCGACACCGTCCAACAACGCCGCTCGACCTCGGCTCTCCTGCCCTCGGACTGATCACCGACCGAGGTGCGTGGTGAACCAGGTGCCAGCCTGATCGGCGACCTGCTCAAGGGTGCCGGGCTCCTCGAAGAGATGGGTGGCGCCGGGGATCACCCGCAGCTCGCCGACCTCCCCCAACTCGGCCAGCGCCCGCTCGTTGAGCGTGATCACCTCTTCGTCGAGCCCGCCGACCAGGAGCAACGTCGGGGTACGCACCTGGGCCAGCGCGTTCCCGGCCAGGTCCGGCCGACCACCCCGGCTGACCACGGCGGCCACCCGATCGGCGCGGGACGACGCCGCGACCAGAGCAGCGGCAGCACCCGTGCTGGCCCCGAAAAGACCGATCGGCACATCGCCGGCGGGACGCTCGACGGCCAGCCAGTCGACGATCCCGGCCAGTCGGCTGGCCAGCAGCCCGATGTCGAAGCGCAGTTCGGCTGTTCGCGCGTCCACCTCGTCCTCGGCCGGGGTGAGCAGGTCCGCCAGGACCGTGCCGAGCCCACGGCCGTTCAGCGTCCGGGCCACCGCCACGTTGCGCGGGCTGTGCCGGGAACTGCCGCTGCCGTGCGCGAACAGCACCACGCCGACCGGCTGGGCGGGCAGCGTCAGGTCGGCGGAGAGTTGAGCGTCCCCGATCGGAATGGTCACGCTGCGCTGCTCGTCCATGCCCCCACCTCCGCGTACTCGCCGGTGGTCCGGGTACCCCGCCCGCCGCCGGGCACGCCCGCCGCGACGACGTCACCCCGGGCCGTGGGCCCGCCGCCGGGCCGCGTTTGCCCGCTGGGGCGTCGGGTACGCGACGAGCGACCGCAGACCGTGTCGGCGCAGCCGCGCCCCGACGGATCGCGAGGATCGCCATGGCCAAGCAGCAGATTTCCCGGCAGCAGCAGCTGACCGAGCGAACCCAGCGTGAACAGGACGCCGAGCGTAACCAGGACGTCGGGGACCAGGATTTCGGAGACCAGGCCGCTTCGGCCCGGCTGCCCGACGACCCGAAGGCGGCGGCGCCCCGGGACGCCATCGGGCGTCCGTCGACCGGCGAGCCGGTCTGAACAACCTTGGCCGGCGAGCCGGTCTGAGCAACAGCGCGGGCGGGCGGGGCGGGAGTCTTCCCGCCCCGCCCCGCCCGTCACTGTTCGCGTTCGGGCAACCGCAGCAGCGGAGACCGGCCCGGTGGCTGCTCGGGCGGCGGGCCGGACGGTTCGGCCGGCGGCACCGGCACCGTCACCGGCTCGTCGCAGGTCACCCGCAGCATCTGGTCGTGGTGGCGCAACTCCACCGCGTCGTCCGGACCGCCGTGGCGCAGCGAGTACGTCGTCTGGTGCGGCCGGACATCCACCCGCAGCGCCAACCCCCGCCACTGGAGTGAGAACTCCAACCGGCTGAGTCGGCTGGAGAGCCGGGGGGCGAAGGACAGCTGGCCGTCGTGGTCCCGTAGACCGCCGAACCCGCCGACCAGTGCGAGCCACGCGCCGGCCAACGACGCCATGTGTACGCCGTCGCGGGTGTTCTCGTTGAGGTCGTGCAAGTCCATCAGCGCGGCCTCACGCAGGTAGGTGTGCGCGAGTTCGGGGTGGCCCACCTCGGCGGCGAGCACGGACTGGGTGCACGCCGACAATGACGAGTCACGGACGGTGCGGCGCTCGTAGTAGAGGAAGTTGCGTACCTTCTCCTCTGGGGTGAAGGCGTCCCCCCGCCAGTGCATGGCGAGGACGAGGTCGGCCTGTTTCACCACCTGCTTGCGGTACAGCTCGAAGTACGGGTAGTGCAGCAGCAACGGGTACTTTTCCGCCGGTGTGTGCGTGAAGTCCCATTCCTGGAGCCGGGTGAAGTCCTCCACCTGCTGGTGGACCTCGAGCTCCTCGTCGTACGGGATGTGCATGGAGGCGGCGGCGTCCCGCCAGCTCGCGGCCTCCTCGTCGGTGACGCCGAGGTGGAACGCCTCGTCCCGGTAGCGCATGACCACGTCGGCGGCGGCGAGCAGGTTCCGCTGCGCCATCAGGTTGGTGTAGACGTTGTCGTTCTTCACTGCGGTGTACTCGTCCGGGCCGGTGACACCATCGATGTGGAACTGCCCGTGCCGGTCGTGGTGGCCGATCGAGCGCCACAGCCGGGCGGTCTCCACCAGCAGCTCCAGCCCGATCTCCCGTTCCAACTGGGTGTCCCCGGTGACCATCACGTAGCGGCGCACGGCGTCGGCGATGTCGGCGGCGATGTGGAAGGCTGCCGTCCCGGCCGGCCAGTAACCGGATGATTCCGGGCCTTCGATGGTCCGCCAGGGGAAGGCGGCGCCCCGGAGGCTGAGCGTCTCGGCGCGTTCCCGCGCCGAGTCCAGCGTGCTGTGTCGCCACTGCAACGCGCTGCGCACCGCGCTCGGCTGGGTGTACGTGAGCACCGGCAGGACGAACATCTCGGTGTCCCAGAAGGCGTGACCGTCGTAACCGGGGCCGGTCAGCCCTTTCGCCGAGATCGGCCGCTGCTCGGCCCGCGCGCCGGCCTGCAACACGTGGAAGAGCCCGAACCGGACCGCCTGCTGCACCTCCGGGTCGCCCTCGACCAGCACGTCGGAGGCGTCCCAGAAGGCGTCGAGGTAGTTGCGCTGCTCCCGGTGCAGCCCGTCCCATCCGTCGAGCCGGGCACCGGCCAGTGCCGCGCCGACCTGGTCGCGCAGCGCCGGCAGGGACCGGCGACTCGACCAGCTGTACGTCAGGTACTTGATCACCCGCAGCTTCTCGCCGGGCTGGAGTACGCAGGCGATGGTGGTACGTACCCAGTCCTGGTATCCCTCGGACTCGATCGTGGTGTGGTCCGGGCCGTGCACCTCGTGCTCCATGGCTGCGGCGACCCGCAGACCGGAGACCTTGGTGCGGTGGATCAACTGGCCGCCGTCGGGGGTGGTCAGCTCCTCCTCGGCCTGGAGCGGCGACTCCAGCACCGCCGCGACCCGGGGGTCCTTGCTCTGCGCGGGCAGTGACTCGTTCGCCACCAACTCGGACTGCACGATCAGCCGCAGCGGGCCGTCGACGGCCTCCACCTCGTAGCTGATGGCGGCCACGGACCGCTGGGTGAACGAGACGAGACGGGTGCTGCGGACCTTTACCTCCCGACCGGCGGGCGAGCGCCAGTGCAGCTCCCGGTGCAGCGTGCCGGCCCGCAGGTCGAGGATCCGCTCGTGGGCGATCAGCTCGCCGTAACGCACGTCGAGCGGTTCGTCGTCGACCAGCAGCCGGATCAGTTTGCCGTTGGTGACGTTGACGATGGTCTGCCCGGACTCGGGGAAGCCGTAGCCCGCCTCCGCGTACGGCAACGGACGCAGTTCGTAGAACGAGTTGAGGTAGGTGCCGGGCAGGCCGTGCGGTTCGCCCTCGTCGAGGTTGCCCCGCAGGCCGACGTGCCCGTTGGAGAGCGCGAAGACCGACTCCGACTGGGCCAGCACGTCCATGTCCAGCCGGGTCTCCCGGACGTGCCACGGCTCTACCGGATAGGCGCGCTCCCGAATCATCCGGAGCCTCGTTCGGCAGCGAGCGGGTCGGTCGCGGTGCGGTGCGGCACCGGCGGGTCCGCGCGGTCGAGAAGGTCGGCGAGGTCCGTCACCACGATGTCGGCGCCGTGGGCGAGCAACTCGTCGGCCTGCCCGACGCGGTCGACGCCGACCACGTAGCCGAAGCCGCCGGCGCGGCCGGCCGCCACCCCGG
Organism: Micromonospora sp. H61; assembly: GCF_018070325.1. Lineage (GTDB taxonomy): Bacteria > Actinomycetota > Actinomycetes > Mycobacteriales > Micromonosporaceae > Micromonospora > Micromonospora salmantinae. Next base: position 44,960 of record NZ_JAGPXY010000015.1, on the reverse strand, counting down.
AGAGCGCGTCCTCGAAGACGGCAGCCTGTGTCGGGTCGACGCCGAGCACTCTGGCCCCGGCGAGGAACGTGTCGGGGTGTGGTTTGCCGCGCAGCCCCTGCGCACGGGCGACCAGCCCGTCCACCCGAGCCTCCAGCAGCGGCTCGAACCCGGCGACGGCGATCACCTCACCCCCGTTCGCGCTGGCGGTGACCACGGCTCGGCGGAGCCCGGCGGCGGTCGCCGCCTTCAGATACCGCACCGAGCCCGGGTAGACCTCGACGCCGGCGGTACGCAGACGGTGCAGCAGCAGGACGTTCTTGCGGTTGCCCAGGCCGTTGACGGTCTCCGCCTCCGGCGGGTCGTCCGGGCTGCCCTCGGGAAGCACGATGCCGCGGGAGGCGAGGAACGACCGGACACCGTCGGCCCGGGGGCGGCCGTCGACATAGCGGTTGTAGTCCGGGCCCGGGTCGAACGGTTGGAACGGTTCGCCGGAGGCCGTGGCGCGCTGGCGGAGAAATTCATCGAACGTCTGCGTCCAGGCGGCGTTGTGTACGCGGGCGGTCTGCGTCAGCACACCGTCCAGATCGAAGAGACAGGCGGTCACGTGAGCAGGTAGGCCCAGCACGGTACGAATCTATCCACCCTGCTGGGCCGGCAAACCCGTTTCGGCCGCCCTGGGGCGTTTCAGTTCGGTCGCAGCGTCCAGATCACCGTCATCTCCGAGGTCGGCTTGCCGTCCTCGGTGGCGATCTGGACCGCGACGGGGAATTCCGGGCGTCGACCGGCGGCCAGTTCCTCGGCCACCTCGGCGGCCGGCCGGCCGAGTCGCGCGGTGGCCAGCACCGGACCCATGGCGAGTTTCCGGTAGGCGATCTCAGCCCGGACGGCCAACGGCACAGCCCGGTCGAGCAGCTGCCCGAAGGCGGCCAGCACGACTGCGCCGGAGGCCGTCTCGCCGAGGGTGAACATGGCGCCGGCGTGCGGGCCCCCGATGTGGTTGTGGGTGGCCGGCGAGTCGGGCAGCCGGACGACTGCCCGTACGCCGCCCTCCGCCTCGGGTGCCACCTCGACGAACTCGATACCGAGCGTACGAGCGAACGGCACCGCTTCCAGCATGCCGGCCGCCACCTGGCGGGAGTCGATAGTCATGGCCTGACGTTACTAACCGGTAACCAGGCCGGCAACCAGCGAATTCGCCGTCAGGGCACGGTCAGAGGTTGCCGATGATGCGCAGGATCTCCGCATAGAAGTTGCCGTCGATGCTGCGGAAGAACGAGAAATCCTGCCCCGGGTCGCCAAAGAACGGCCGCAACGTCCAAGCCAGCTGGGTGCCGACAAAACCGAAGAGCAGGATCCAGATGTAGAGCAGGGTCATGCTGGCCGGCCGCTGCGTCGGCTCCCCGCGTCGGGCCGTACGGCCGTCCCACGGGCGTTGCGCCACGTAGCCGGGCGGCAACGAGGCACCGGCCGGCTGCCCGGCCCACTGCGCCGGAACCTGGGCCGGGGCCGTCGCGGTGGCCACGGCACCGTTCGCGGTCGACTCGGCCACGGCGGCCCCGGCCGGCACGGCGACCGGCTCGGCGCTCTGGCCGGCGACCGGCGCGGCAACCGGCGTCGGCCCGGCAGGCACCGCGGCCGGCACGGCCTGGACCGGCGCCGGTGCGCCGGCCCGCTCGTCGACAGTGGCGTTGGCAGCCTCGGGCGCGAGCAGGCCATGGTCGTTGAGCACCTGCATCCCGCTGGTCAGGAAGCGCAACCCGACCAGCGCCGACAGGGTCAGGATCGACACGTTGAGCAGCTTGAAGAACCCGTAGTCGTTGGCGGTGATCAGGAAGAAGAGGCTGATCGGCGCGAACGCCACCGCGAGCATCGAGGTGACAGTGATCGCCACCATCACCAGCGCCAACGACTGCCGCACCGAGAGTCGAGCGCCGAACACCAGGTTGAACAGGTAGAGCGTGGGCAGGCAGATGACCAGGGTGACCAGGAACAGCAGCGGCAGCTTCAGCGCCGAGGTCAGCGCCATCAGCGGGCTGTGGAAGAAGCCCAGCACCGCCCCGTAGCAGGCCAACGCGATGGCGGAGCTGGTCAACATCCGCCCGGTGAGGGCGTTGAGGTCACGCTCGGCCACGATCTGCTGCCAGATGCTCTCGCGATCCCGCAGGATGCGCTCGATGACGAGCGGGCTGGGACGGTCACCCGACACGGGTGCACCCCTCTCGGTGGTCTTTCACAGTGGACTGGTGGGCAGACGGTAGGGCAGCGGGTGGCGGGACCGCCACCCCGTCCGGGCACGTCGTCAGCGCCAACCCACGTCGATCCGGTCGCCGCGCTCGTCGAAGAAGTGCAGCGCGTCCATCCGTACCGAGACGGCGAGCGGGTGACCGGCGCTGACCGCCGGGTACGGCGCCAGCCGCACCGCCAGCTCCGCCGGGCGGCGGTGGTGCCGGCCCGGATCGGGAAGCACGCTGGTCTGGACGCCACTGGGCGGTGCCTCCTGCGCCTCCACCGGCTTGCCGGTGAGCCGCTGCATCACCGAGCCGAAGCGGCGCAGGCCGCGCTGGCCGACCGGTGGCGGTTCGAGCGGGGCACCCATCTCGTCGACAACGATCGCTGTCGCGCCGATGTCGAGGAACGCCAACGACTCGTGCCCGTGGTGCTCCAGGTAACGGATCCGCCCACGCAGCACGTCGCCGGGGCTGTCCGGTGCGACCGGGGTGAGCGCCTCGGCCCGCATGCCGACCACGATCCGCTCACCGTGGTAGTGCGCCACCGCCCGACTGCGGATGTCGTTCCAGGGCAGGTAGAGCGACTGGTCACCGAGGTTGAGCGTGACGTACCGGTCGAGATGGACGTAGACCGACGCCTCCAGCAGGTTCATCCGTGGGCTGCCCAGGAACGCCGCCACGTAGAGCGTCGCCGGCCGGCCGTACACCTGGGTCGGTGTGCCCACGTCCTGGAGCACGCCGCGGCGCATGATGGCCACCCGGTCGGCCATGGTGAGCGCCTCGGCCTGGTCGTGCGTGACGTAGACGGTGGTGACGCCCAGCTCGCGGGTCAGGCCGGAGATCTCCGCGCGCAACTCGGCCCGCAGGCCGCTGTCCAGGTTGGACAGCGGCTCGTCCATCAGGAACAGGCCCGGCCGGCGGACGATCGCGCGCCCCATCGCCACCCGCTGCCGCTGCCCGCCGGAGAGCTGACCCGGCTTGCGGGCCAGCACGTCGCCGATGCCCAGCGCGCTCGCCACGTCGCTGACCCGCTCGCCCCGCGGCTCGGGCTCGACCCCGGCCAGCCGCAGCGGAAACGCGATGTTGTCGCCAACGGTCATGTGCGGGTAGAGGGCGAAGTCCTGGAAGACCATGGCGATCCTGCGGTCCCGTGGGGGCAGGTCGTTGGCCACCTCCCCGTCGAGCATGACCGCGCCGGTGGTCGGCTCCTCCAACCCGGCGATCATCCGCAGCACCGTCGACTTGCCGCACCCGGACGGCCCAAGCAGCACCATGAACTCGCCGTCGTTCACGTCCAAATTGATGCTGTCGACGGCCAGCGTGCCATCCCGGAAAACCTTGGTCACATCCTTGAGCGTGACGGTGCTCACCGTCTTCCCCCCCAGCGCGCGTCGGCCGAACCCCACAAGACTGTGACCAGGATCATGGGTTTGTAACATCGGGTAAACGTCTCATGTTCGATCGATGACGCTGCTATTACACGACAGAAGCCGCGATCAGCACCGCGTGGACCGCGCGCCCGGCTCCCCGAGGAACACCCGCCGCACCACCCGCTCCGCCGCGCGCCCGTCGTCCAACGTGCAGAACCGGGCCCGGAAATGCTCGCGGGCCTTGGTCGCCGCGTCCGAGCGCACCCCGCCGGTACGGAACAGGTCGAGCAGATCGCCGAAAGTGGAGGCTACCGCGCCCGGCGGTTCGGCGGTGACGTCGAAGTAGACCCCCCGAGCCAGCCGGTACGCCTCCCAGTCCGGGGTGTAGAGCACCATCGGCCGGTCCAACACGGCATAGTCGAACATGGCCGACGAGTAGTCGGTGACCAGCACGTCCGCCACCAGGTAGAGATCCTCCACCCGTTGATGGCCGCTGACGTCACGAACCCGCTCCCAGTCCCTCGGCTGGCCGGGGCGTCGATCACGGTCGTGGAAGTAGTGGCTGCGCATCAGCAACCGGCCCGAGTCACCCAACGCCTGGACGAACCGGTCCGGGTCGAACGGCGGACGGTAGCCGGGCAGGTGCTCGCGGTGCGTCGGGGCGTACAGGACGACAGGCTCGTCGGGGTCGAGGCCGAACTCCGCGCGGAGTCGGCGCACCTCGTCCGGGCTGGCGGTGACCAGGCGGTCGTTGCGCGGGTACCCCACCTCCAGCGTGGTGTACGTCGCCGGGTACGCCCGGTCCCACATCTGGGTGGAGAAGCTGTTGGCGCTGACGCTGTAGTCCCAGCGGTCCACCCGGCGCAACAGCCCGGCGAAGTCCATCCGGCCCGCGCCGATCGGGTAGCGCTGCTGATCCAGCCCCATCACCTTGACCGGCGTGCCGTGGTGGGTCTGCACGTGCACCTGTTCCGGTCGCTTGCGGACGAAGTCCGGAAAGTTGACGTTGTTGACCAGCCATCGGGCGCGGGCGAGCACCCGGTAGTACGCCGGCGTGCCGGCCACCACGTACTCCACTCCGGCCGGCACGGTCTCCACCCGGTCCCGGCGCACCACCCACACCCCGCGCACCCCCGGCGCCACCCGGCGGGCGACCTCGTAGATGGCCGCCGGGTTGCAGGAGTAACCCCGGTACCAGTACGCCGCGTACACCGCGAGAGTCGGGTCGACCGGCCGCCGCAACTCGGCCCGGTAGTACTCGCGCAGCAGACCGTCCCTGGTCAGCCGGGCACCGCGCCGGGCGACCGGGCCGACAGTGCGCCGTGCCGTGCGGGCCCGCCGGCGGGCGGCGTCACGGGCCCGGCTGGCGGCCCGCAACGCGCTGAAGGTGCGCCACCGGCCGGAGGCGACCAGCTTGTGCTTGATCCCCTCGACCCCGTCCGGTACCGGGTAGCCGCCGGCCGGCAGCCAGCGCTCGTAGTCCGCGGTGATCTGCGCGAAGAACGCCTCCCGCAACTCCGGCGCGATCCGCTGACCGTTGCCGAGCACTGTCAGGTAGTGCCAGATCATCCGTTCGAAGACCGCCGGTCGCAGGGCCTCCGTCGCCGACCCCCACGAATCCATCAGGTGGAAGACCCGGTGCCACTGCGGGAAGACCTCGAAGTGCCGGTCACCCCGGGTCCGGGTGATCGCGCCGGCGCGGCGCTGGCGGTAGTTGACGCAGACCCGGTCCAGTACGCCGATCCGGTGCGCGGCCATCAGCACCGGGTAGCTGAACGAGACGTCCTCGTACCAGCCGGGCGCGAAGCGCAGCCCCAGATCGGCGAGGAACTCCCGACGGACCAGCCGGTTCCACGCGGTGTGCAGCAGGTGCATCGCCTGCGGCCGGTCCCGCAGGCGGAAGGTGCCCGAGCCGGGCGACTCCGGAAACACCTCCGCCATGGCGCTGCGGGTGGCGGTGTCGTTCCAGTGGGTGCGGACGTGGTCGACCAGTAGGACGTCCGGGCGGGTGACCCGCAACCGTTCGGCGACCTCGGTCAGGCACTCCGGAGCCAGCCAGTCGTCGCCGTCGAGGAACCACACGTACTCGCCGACGGCCCGGTCCAGCCCGATGTTCCGGGCCGGACCGAGGCCGACGTTCTCCGACAGCCGGACCGAGTGGACCCGCTGGTCACGGGCCGCGTACTCGTCGATGATGTCGCCGCTGGCGTCCGGCGAGCAGTCGTCGACCGCGATCACCTCGATGTCGGTCTCCGGCTGACCGAGGATGGAGTCCAGGCACTCCCGCAGGTATCCCTGCACCCGGAAGGCCGGCACCACGAAGCTGATCAGAGTCATCCGGCCGCCCTCCGTCAGCGCGGCGCGGCACCTCCAGCGCCCGCCGGCGCCACCGACGCCCGCGCGCTACGGGCCGGTCGCACGAACCAGGCCAGGACGACGCTCACCACGAAAACCACGAGAAGGTACGAACCGAGTGTAGCCAGTCCGATACCCGCAATACCGGCGATCGCCGCGAGGGCCAGCAGCACCGAGCGCCCCTCCCAGCCCAGCGTCGCCGCGTGCAGGGGCGGTGCCGCCTGCCGCTTCTCCAGCCGAGCGGTCAGGTCGTAGTGGTGCACGGTGAGCACGAAGACGTACCCGAAGATCAGCCAGCCGGGCGCCGCACCGACCACCCCGACCGCGATGGCGAACAGGTACTCGGCGGCCCGCAACGCCGCGGGCACCAGCCAGTCCAACGGACCATTGTGCGCCGCCCCGGCACCCAGGCCGCCGACCAGCAGCACCAGCAGCGCCACCGGCACCGCCCAGCGCAGCCCCTCGGGCGCGTCGCTCAGCAGCGCCCCGACCAGCAGCACCGCCGGGCCGAGCGCGGCGATCACCGCCAGGGTCAGCGGCCCCATCGGGCGGACCACCGGCAACCAGCGGGCCAGCGGCCCGTCGTCGCGGTGCAGGGTGGCGTCGACCGTGTCCAGCACCGGCACCCACATCCAGCGGGCCCGCAGCGTCCGCAGCGCCCCGGTGTACGCGAACGCCAGCACCCCCCAGACCAGCACGGCGATCAGGCTGACCAGCGGGTTGAACAGCGCCACCGTCAGCGCGATCAGCGCCCACCGCTCACCGATCGGGAAGACCACTGTCCGCTTCAGCCAGTACGACACCGACCCGGTGTCCGCCTGCACCCTTGTCGACGCCGCGTTGAGCCGGTCACCGATCCCGCCGCTGGCGTTCGTCGCCGTACGCGGGCGACGGGCCGCCTCGTCGTGCAGCACCCCGTACCAGGTGTCGGTCATGTGCCGGACGGTCTGCAACGTCATCGCGGCGATCGCGAGCGCCCACCCGTTGCCCAGCCCGGCGTGGCTCACCCCGAAGCCCAGCCCGGCGTAGACCAGGTACTCCTTGGCCCGGTCCGCCATCGTGTCCAGCCAGCCGCCCCAGGCGCTGAAGTGCCGGGTGTAGCGGGCCAGTTGGCCGTCCACGCAGTCCAGCACGAAGCCCAGGTAGAGCAGCACCGCGCCACCGACCAGCGCGGGCCGCCCACCGACCCCGAACAGCACCGCCGCGCCCAACGCGAAGAGCACCGAGATGACCGTCACCCCGGTCGGGGTGAGCCGGAGCCGGGCCGAGAGCCGGACCACGTACGGCGACCAGGTGCTGACGAAGTAGGTGGAGAAGAAGTCGTCCTTCTCCTTCACCGACAGCCGCAGCTCGGCCCGGTCCTCGTCGACAGCTGTCACCGCCGCCTCGGCAGCGGTCAGCCCGGCCGGGTCCTCGACCCGGTGGGCGACGAGCAGGCGTACCCGCTGGGCGAAGATCAGGGTGCCGAGCGCCGCGAGGCCCGCGAAGAGCCGGTCCACGGCGGACCCGGGGCCACCGGCCGCGACCGACCCCCCGGACCCGGACCCGCCGGTCGCCGGCAGCGGCGCCACGTCGCCGGCCGGGCCGATCGGGGCGGCGACGGGGAGCATCCCGGACGCGGCGGCCCGGGCGGCGGCCGCGAGGGTCGGCAGGTCGTCCACGCCGACCCGCAGCGCGCCGCCGAACACGCCGGTGGCGGCCCCGTCGAGGGCGTCCAACGCGCCGGCGTCGACCACCTGGCCGCGTTCCTCGCGCACTGCGGTCCGACCGGGCACCGGCGGGTCACCGAGGACCAGCGCCACGGTGGGGCCCACCGGGCTGGTGGCCAGGTGCCGCAGTACGGCGGTGTGCGCGACCAGGTCCGTGCCGGTGACCAGCACCGGGGCGGTCGCGGTGCTGACCAGGTCGGACAGCTCGTCGAGGTTGGCGGCGAAGCGCACCTCGTCCGCCCCGGCCAGGCGCAACTGGGCGGCCAGCCGGTCGGCCAGCGGCTCACCGGTCGCGGTGTTCAGGCCCGCCGCGGGTGTCCCGGCGGCGAGCACGATCGCGAGCGTCACCGCGGGACCGCGGCGTGGTACGCGTCGAGCGCCTCGGCGATGGTGCCGTCGAGCGTCAACCGGCCCGCGTCGAGGTACAACCCCCGACGGCAGAACCGGGTCAGGTCCTTTTCGTTGTGTGACACCAGCACCAGCGTGCGCCCCTCCCCGAGCAGACGATCAATAGTCGCGTAACACTTCTTGCGGAACTCCGCGTCCCCGACCGCTGTCACCTCGTCCATCAGCAGGATCGGGTGCGGCAGGTGCGAGATGATCGCGAAGCCCAGCCGCACCTTCATCCCCGACGAGTAGTGCCGCACCGACGTGTCGATGGCCCGTTCCACCTGCTCACCGGCGAACTCGACGATCTCGTCGAAGTGCCGCTTCAGGTAGCCCGTCGACAGTCCGTGCAGCCCACCGACCAGGTGCAGGTTCTCCCGCCCGGTCAGGTCGTTGGAGAAACCGGCGGACAACTCCAGCAACGGCGCCACCGCGCCGTGCACCCGGATGCCGCCCTCGTCCGGAATGAGCACCCCGGCGATCAGCCGCAGCAGTGTGCTCTTGCCGGTGCCGTTGCGCCCGATCACCCCGACGGTCTCGCCCGGCTCGATGCTGAACGACACGTCCCGCAGCGGCCAGAACTGGCCGGGCAGCGCGCCACGGGCGCCCCGGTGGATGAACAACTCGCGCAGCCGCAGCTGGCGGCGACGGTTGCGGACGAACCGAATGCCCAGGCCGTCGGCCTCGATGATCGGCGCGGCCACCTCAGAGCTCCTTGAGCACGGCGGGCTCCAACCGGCGGAACGACCACCAACCGGCGGCCAGCACCAGCACGCTGCCGACGATCGTGGTGGCGAGCAGCCGGGCGTCCGGGAACTCGTCCGGATACCAGATCGCGTGGTGCAGCTGGAAGATCCCGACCAGCGGGTTCAGCTCGTACACCACCTTCAACCAGCCGGGCAGCCCGGACTCCCGGACCAGGCTGAGCGGATAGATGATCGGCGTGGCGTAGAAGAGCACCCGGATGATCAGCCGCATCAGCCGTTCCACGTCGCGCATCAGCACGTTCCACGCGGACAGCAGCAGGGCGAGCCCGGTCAACAGGACGGCCTGGACGGCCACCGCCAGCGGCAGGGAGAGCAGCGACCAACCGGGGTGAATCCGACCATGCACTGCGTAGATCACCGCGATGGCGATCAGGATCGGCAGGCCGGCCGCGTACTCGGCGAACCGGCCGGTGACCCGGCCGATCGGAAAGACCTGACGCGGCACGTTCATCGTGGTGATCAGCCGGGACTGACCGGTCAGCGCGTTCGTCGCCTCGCTCAGCGCCGAGCTGGTCCACATCCAGGCGAAGATGCCGGTGATCAGGAACAACGGGTACGACCCGGCCGCCTCACCGAGGTGCCGACCGGTGTCCCGGGAGTAGAGCACCCCGAAGACGAACCAGTAGATGGCGCCCATGCCGAGCGGCTCGATCAACGACCAGAAGTAGCCCAGCACCGACTGCTGGTACTTGACCGCGAGATCCCGCCTGACCAGGATGCGCAGCGAGTTGCGGTGCGACCACAACGCCGCGACGCCAGAGGTCACCGCAGCCTCCCGCCTCCTGAAACGGACGACAGGTTAGCAGTCGGTGAACGATTGCCCCGAATCGACCGGACTCAGCACTCGATCACGTTGACGGCCAAACCGCCACGCGCCGTCTCCTTGTACTTGACCTTCATGTCGGCGCCCGTCTCCCGCATGGTCTTGATGACCTTGTCCAGCGACACCTTGTGCACCCCGTCGCCGCGCAGCGCCAGCCGGGCGGCCGTGATCGCCTTGATGCTAGCCACCGCGTTCCGCTCGATGCAGGGGATCTGCACCAGGCCACCCACCGGGTCACAGGTCAACCCGAGGTTGTGCTCCATCCCGATCTCGGCGGCGTTCTCCACCTGCTCCGGGGTGCCACCGAGCGCCTCGGCCAACCCCGCCGCCGCCATCGAGCACGCCGAACCGACCTCACCCTGGCAGCCCACCTCGGCGCCCGAGATCGACGCGTTCTCCTTGAACAGCACACCGATCGCCCCCGCCGTCAGCAGGAACCGCACCACACCCTCGTCATCGGCGTCCGGCACGAACCGGGTGTAGTAGTGCAGCACCGCCGGAACGATCCCGGCCGCGCCGTTGGTCGGCGCGGTGACCACCCGGCCGCCTGCGGCGTTCTCCTCGTTGACCGCGAGCGCGAACAGCGTCACCCAGTCCATCACGTGCAGCGGGTCGGCCGACCCGGCCTCCGCCTCCAGGCCGCGCCGCAGCTCCGCCGCGCGCCGCCGAACCTTCAACCCCCCAGGGAGTACGCCGTCCCGCTCGCAGCCGCGCTGCACGCACTCCTGCATCACCCGCCAGATCTCCAGCAGACCCGCCCGGATGTCCGCCTCGCTGCGCCAGGAAAGCTCGTTGGCCAGCATCACCTCGCTGATCGACAGCCCGGTGCGGGTGGTGACGTCGAGCAGTTGCGCCCCGGTCAGGAAGGGGTACCGCACCACCGTGCTGTCCGGCTTGATCCGGTCCGCCCCCGCCGCCTCCTCGTCCACCACGAACCCGCCACCGACGGAGTAGTAGGTGCGGCTGCGCAGCACAGCACCGGCCCGGTCGTACGCCACGAAGGTCATCCCGTTCGGGTGGTACGGCAACGACCGGCGGCGGTGCAGCGTCAGGTCCCGATCCGGGTCAAAGTCGATTTCGTGCGCGTCGAGGATGTTGAGCCGCCGTTCGGCCCGGATCCGCTCGACCCGAGGCCCGACGGTGTCCGTGTCGACGGTCTCCGGCGACTCACCGGCCAACCCGAGCAGCACCGCCGGACCGCTGCCGTGACCGTGCCCGGTGGCACCCAGCGAGCCGAACAGCTCGGCCTGCACCCGCGCCGTGTCGCTGAGCAGCCCGTCGGCCTTCAGCCCACCAACGAACGTCCGCGCGGCCCGCATCGGCCCCACAGTGTGTGAGCTGGACGGCCCGATACCGACGCTGAAGAGGTCGAAAACACTGATCATGGCTGCTTCCTCGCCGTCGTCCCGGCGTACGGGACCCGGCCGGGTCGTGACCGCCGGTCTGGCGGCCCCGCTCGTGACCGTCCGGGGTATGGGGTGCCGGCCCTCCGGGGTGTGGAAGGCCGATCAGCCAGCCTACCCGCCCAGCTCACCGCCCACCCGGTCCGGGACGTGAACACCGGACCACCGTCTCCCGCCCGACGGCGGCGTGCGGTGGGCGGGGCGGGGAGGCGTCAGCGGGGGGCTGCCCGGGTAAAGCACCTACGGGTCCACGGGTTGCCGCTCATCCTCGGGACCGAGGGCGAGGTGGCCATCCCCTTCTACCGTGGATTGCAGACGCGGCGCACCGCCGCAGAGTGGGAGTACGACGATGAGTCGCAAACTGGTCCGGCCCCGCGAGGGGCGCATGCTCGCCGGTGTCTGCGCCGGCCTCGGGCGGCGGTTCGGCATGTCGGCCGGAATGGTCCGGCTGCTGTTCCTGCTGTCGCTGCTGCTGCCCGGCACGCAGGTGATCGTCTACCTGATCCTGTGGGTGCTGATGCCGAACGAGGACCGCTACCTGGCCTCCACCGGCCACTGATCCCGCCCCGCGCACCTGACGTAATCGCAGATCTTGGACAGTTTCCGTTAGCAACCAACGCGGGGCACCACACGGAAGCGCCCGCTCCGACGGAAGTCGGTGCGGGCGCTTCGGCGTACGGGACGCAGGTCAGGGGGCTATGTAGGTGACAGTGATCTGCTGGTAGCCGAGGGAGCGGAGCAGCCCCTCCAGCATCTTGCGGGTGTTCTCCTCGGCTCGGGCGGAGAGCCCGCTGTCCCGGGCGGCGGCGGTGATCCGGTCCTCGGCGAGCTGGTAGACCTGCTGCTGCCGGTTGGGGTCGTTGCCGACCAGGTCACCGAGTCGGTTGAGCAGACCACGCTGCTCGGCGAAGACGTAGCTCTTCTCCATGTCGAGGTTGGTCTCACCGAGCTGCGGCGCGGGCAGCTTGATCTCGACGGACTTGCCGTCGGCGGACTGGACGACGGCACCCTCACCGATCTTGGTGAAGTCGACGTACGCCTCGACGCTGCCGGCCCCGACGAACAGGGTGCGCTCGTTGAGCAGGAAGTCCGGAACGTTGCGCCGGTCGTTCTGCGTGTCGACCACCACCTGGAAGTTGCCTTCCGCGGCCACGTAGCGGCTGAGGTCCTGGATCGACTTCAGCAGCGGTGGCTGACTGCGGTCGGTCTGCTCCTTCGCGAACGGGTTGCGGAACTCCGGCAGGATCCCGGTCGCCTGAATGCCGAGCAGCACGACCACGGCCAGCGCGGCGGCGCCGAGCAGCAGGAGCAGACCGCGGGCCGCCCCACCGCCACCGCCACCGACGGGGCCATCGCCATCGCTCGGCGGGCCACCGGGGCCAACAGGCCCACCGGGACCGGCCGGCTCGCCGGGGCCACCCGGCGTATCAGCGATCCACTCGGGTGTCGCGGTCGACCGCGCCTTGAGATCGTCACCGGTCGGGTAACCGGGGAACTCCCTCGTGGGCTCGTTGCTGCCAGCGTCGCGGGCCATCACGCTCACCGTCCTCGTCAGACAAGTCGTCTGTCAATGACGGTACGGCCCCGATACGACAGTCGCGCGGCGAGCGCCAGGAAGTGACGAACGGGCAGGTCAGGCGAACGCGGAGAGGCCGGTGAGCCGCTGCCCGATGACCAGTTGGTGGATCTCGGAGGTGCCCTCGTAGGTCAGCACGCTCTCCAGGTTGTTGGCGTGCCGCATCACCGGGTACTCACCGGAGACGCCGTTGGCGCCGAGGATGGTGCGACACTGCCGGGCGATGGCCAGGGCCTCCCGCACGTTGTTCAGCTTGCCCACGCTGACCTGCTCGGGCCGCAGCCGCCGGGCGTCGGCGAGCCGGCCCAGGTGCAGCGCGAGCAGTTGCCCCTTCACCAACTCGACTGCCATGTCGGCGAGCTTCGCCTGGGTGAGTTGGAAGCCGGCCAGTGGGCGACCGAACTGGGTGCGGTTGGTCGCGTACGCCAGTGTGGTTTCCAGGCAGTCGCGGGCCGCGCCGACCGCGCCCCAGACGATGCCGTAGCGGGCCTCGGTGAGGCAGCTCAGCGGCGCCTTGAGCCCGACCGCCTCGGGCAGTTGGGCGTCGGCCGGCAGCCGGACGTCGTCGAGCACGATCTCGCCGGTCACAGACGCGCGCAGCGACATCTTGAGGCGGATCTCCCGGGCCGTGACGCCGGGAGTGTCAATGGGTACGGCGAAACCCCGTACGCCCTCGTCGGTGCGCGCCCAGATCACCGCGACGTCCGCGATCGGGGCGTTGGTGATCCACATCTTGCCGCCGGTGAGCACCCAGTCGTCGCCGTCGCGGCGGGCCCGGGTGGCCATCGAGGCGGGGTCGGAGCCGTGATCAGGCTCGGTGAGGCCGAAGCAGCCGATCGCCTCACCGGTGGCCATCGACGGCAGCCACCGTCGCTTCTGCTCCTCGCTGCCGTAGCGCCAGATGGCGTACATGGCAAGCGATCCCTGCACGGAGACCAGGGAGCGGAGGCCGGAGTCGCCGGCTTCCAACTCCTGGCAGGCCAGCCCGTAGGCGACCGCGGAGGCACCGGCGCAGCCGTAGCCGGTCAGGTGCATGCCGAGCAGGCCGAGCTTGCCGAACTCGCGGGCCAACTCCCGGGCGGGCACCTTGCCGTCCTCGTACCAGTCGGCGACGTGGGGTCGCACCCGGTCGTCGACGAGTTGACGGACGACGTCGCGGATCTGCCGCTCCTCCTCGCTGAGCGACGGGTCCAGGTCGAGCAGGTCCAGCGCAGCGGTCATGGACGCCACCCTAACGAAGGTTCAGCGCGGGAAAGAAGGGCTCGTCACTCGATGGGCTCGGAGAGCACCAGCACTCGCGCGTGGATCTGGTTGCGCTGCTGGAGGGCGGCGCGCAGCGCCCGGTGCAGCCCGTCCTCCAGGTAGAGCCCGCCGTTCCACTGCACGACGTGCGGAAAGAGGTCACCGTAGAAGGTGGAATCCTCGGCGAGGAGCTTGTCCAGCGCCAACTCGCGCTTGGTGGTGATCATCTGATCCAGGCGCAGTGGCCTCGGCGGGATCTCCGCCCACTGCTTGAGCGTCAGATTGTGCTCCGGATAGGGACGCCCGTCCCGGACCGCTCTGAAGATCACGACGGCACGCTCCCCTCCCCGTGGCCGGGCCGACCGACGGCGCCGAGCCGGGCCGCGGCGGGCACCGCGCGGCGCGGCACCGATGACCGTGCCAGCCTAGCCGCCCAGCGCACGCTACGTTCTGCTCCCTGATGTCAGTTTCGCTATCGCTCGTCCGATCCTCAACCGGACGAACGGGACGTCCGTGTCAGTTCCACCGGCCGCGCCGCACGACCTCGTCCATCGGGCGACGTCCACGGCGCAACGATGGTGACCGATGGTCGGCTGCACGGTAACCGATTGTGACGGCGCCGATGGGTTGATACTCCGCCGGCACGCCGAACGCGTCCCGGTAGGCGGCGAGCCGCTGCGGCGGAATGCCGAAGAAGCACGCCCCCAGCCCCTCGTCCACAGCGGTGAGCAACATCAGCAACGCCGCGAATCCGGCGTCCACGTGCCAGTACGGCACCGGCCACCGGTCCGTGGACTGATCCGTCCAGCCCTTGTCCGGCTCCGCGTACCGCCGCAGGTAGGCCGACTCGTTGGCGTGCGGCACCACGATCAGGGGTGCCCGGCGCATGCCCGCGAGCCAGCGCTCCCGCCCACCGCCATCGGGGGTGGTGGCGGCCCAGAACCGGTCCCGATCGGCCAGCTCCTCCAACACCAGGAAACCCCAGCCCTGGGCGAAGCCGGCCGACGGCGCGCGGACCGCATGGTCGAGCAACCGGTCCACCACGTCGGGCGGGACGGGGCGGTCCGGGTCGTAGTTGCGCACCATCCGCCGTCGGCGGACGACCTCGGCGAACTCCATCAGGCGCCGGGGCGGATGCCCCAGGCACCTCGCCAGGTAGTGCCGGGCTTGAGGGTGAGCAGGTCCTTGCCCGACCGGAACGCGTCCGGTGGGCAGGTCATCGGCTCGACCGCCACCGAGCGGCGGTACCGATCGCCGGTGAGGGCGTCCCCGGTGAACACCTGCCACCAGCCGAACTCGGCGTCCGCCCAGATGCTCACAGCGGCCGAACCGTCCGGCGCGGCGAGGCTCACCGACGAACCGCCGTCGGCGTCCCGGATCACCTCGCCGAAGCAGGAGTCCAGCACGGCCGCGCCGATCCGGCGAGGGCTGGTCCAGTCGTACTCGGTGCCGGCCACCGGGGTCACCCCCACCGGCAGCAGCCGACCGTCCACCAGCACCCGGCTCCGGGTGGGCAGCCGCAACACCAGGTCGTCCACAGCGACGCCCGGCAGTTGCAGGTACGGGTGCACGGAGAAGCCGAACGGGGCCAGCTCCCCACCGATGTTCGTCACCTCGTGCTCGGCGCGCAGCCCGTCCGCGTCGACGCTCCACCGGCTGCGCAGCCGCAGCGGCCACGGGTAGCCGGGCTGCGGCGGCAGGTCGTAGCCGACCGTCACGGCGTCCGCCGACTGCTCCAGCAACTGCCACGGCACCCAGTTGACCAGCCCGTGGATGGCCACGTGCCGCTCCGGCTCGGTCAGCGAAAGCTGGTGCGTCCGCCCGTCGAACGAGTAGCGACCATCGCGGATCCGGTTCGGCCAGGGTGCCAGCACCTGCCCGGTGCAACCGGGGCAGACCTCGTCGGTCTGGTACCCGTCGAGCAGGTCGACACCGTCGTGCCGGTACGTCCGGAGCCCACCGCCGACCTCCACGATGACGGCCTCGTGGCCGGCGGCGGAGATGGTCCACTGGGCGCCGGAGAACGGGCGCGGATCGGGGCTTTCCATGCCGGCGACACTAACCGGTCAGGTCCGGTTGTCGCTCGACGCCGTCGCCGCCCGGTAACGCAGCAGCGCCGGGAACGCGACAGCCAGCACCACCACGAGCACCGCGGAGGCGAGCCCACCGGCCACCCAGGCCACCCCGCCACCGAACCCGGCGGCCATGGTGCCGGCGCGCAGATCGCCCAGGCGTGGGCCACCCGCCACCACTACGGTGTTCACGCCCTGGAGTCGGCCGCGCATCCGGTCCGGTGCGTAGACCAGCAGCATCGACTGACGCAGTACCGCGCTGATCAGGTCGGCGGCGCCGGCCACGGCGAGCAGCACGACCATCAACCAGAGCTGGTGGGCCAACCCGGCCGCGGCGATCGCCAGGCCCCAGCCGACCACCGCGAGCACCAGGCCGAGCCCCTGGCGGCGGAGCCGGCCGATCCAGCCGGAGGTCAACCCACCGATCATCGAGCCGATCGCGATGGCGCTGTAGAGCAGACCGACCGAGCCACCGCCGCCGAACCGCTCGTGCGCGATCTCCGGAAAGAGGGCCCGTGGCATGGCGAGGATCATCGCGATCAGGTCCACCCCGAAGGACAGCAGCAGGACCGGGGTGGTGGCCAGGTAGCGGAACCCGTCGACGACGCTGGCCAGACCGGCACGCCGGGCCTGGCCGTCGGCGGTGGGCTCGGGCGGGAGCGAGGGCAGCCGCAGCGCGGCCCAGAGCATCGCTGTGAACAGCACCGCGTCCAGCCCGTAGGCGATCGGCAGGACCACAGTGGTGTCCGGCGAGGCGGAGAGGATCAGGCCGGCGGCGAGCGGGCCGGCGACCGAGGCGGCGGTGAAGGTCGTGTAGTTCAGCGTGGTGGCGGACGCCACCAGGTCGTCCGGCACCAGCCGGGGCAGCATGGCGCTGCGGGCCGGCGAGCTGATCGCGAAGGCCACCGACTGCAACGCCATCAACGCCAGCAGCAGCACCGGGCTGCCCACGTCGAGCACCGCCTGGAGCAGCAGCCCGAGAGTGGATGCCCAGAGCAACAATGAGCCGCCGAGCAGCACCGCACGCCGGTCACGGGCGTCGGCGACCGCGCCGCCCCAGAGCCCGAAGACCAGCAACGGTACGAAGGCGGCCACGCCCAGCAACCCCACCCAGAACGAGTCCCGGGTCAGGGCGTACATCTCCACCGGCACCGCGACGGCGGTGAACTGGAAGCCGAACATCGCCACCGTGTTGCCGAGCCAGAGCCGGCGGTACGCCGGAACCCGCAGCGGACGTACGTCGATCGCCCAGCGGCGCGCTGCGCGCGGCCGGGTCTCCCGCACACCCGTCACGGCGCCAACCGCTCGACGATCCAGTCACCCTGATCAAGGCGACGGAAGCGGAGCCGGTCGTGCAACCGGCCGGCCCGGCCCTGCCAGAACTCCACCGACTCGGGTTGGACCCGCAGCCCGCCCCAGTGCGACGGAGCCGGGATCTCGGCCTGGTCGGCGAACCGCTCGGCCACCTCCTGGTACCGCTGCTCCAGCGCCGCCCGACCCGACACCACCTGCGACTGTGGGCTGGCCCAGGCACCCAGTTGGGAGCCGCGCGGCCGGCTGGCGAAGTACGCCTCGCTGGTGGCGCGGTCGACCGGCGCGACCCGTCCGGCGACCACCACCTGACGCTGCATGGGAAACCACGGAAAGACCAGGCTGGCGTACGGGTTGGCGGTCGCCTCGACGCCCTTGCGCGACAGATGGTTGGTGAAGAAGACGAAGCCCTCCGGGTCGTACCCCTTCAGCAGCACCGTCCGCCCGCTCGGCCGGCCGGCCGAGTCGGCGGTGCCCACCACCATGGCGTTCGGTTCGGGCAGCCCGAAGGCCACCGCGTCGGCGAACCAGCTGTCGAACTGGGTGTGCCAGTCGACGGCCAGGTCAGCCTCGGTCAGGCCCAGGTCCGCGGCGTACTCGTTACGCATCGCGGCCGGGGCGGGTGTGTCACCCGTCACGTCCCCACTCCTTTTCGGGGGCCCCGCCAGCACCCTCCCGCGCTGACCAGCCCGCCCTGCCCAGTCTCACTGAGCCGCGCGGAGAATGCGCGTCCGGGGATGTCGCGTGCAGCACAGTCGCAGCGGGTCGCGTATCCCTTACTCAGCAGGCAGTATGTTCCGAACACATCCCTGAGGGTCGCCTAAGGCGCTCGGCCGATCGGGCCGGATGAGCGATCGGGCGCACCGACCAGATCCAGGAGAGCGACATGGCCGATTTCAAACCCGGGCTGGAGGGCGTCGTCGCCTTCGAGACCGAGATCGCCGAACCTGACCGTGAGGGCGGTGCGCTGCGCTATCGCGGAGTCGACATCGAGGATCTGATCGGCCAGGTGTCGTTCGGCAACGTGTGGGCACTGCTTGTCGACGGCCGGTTCGGGCCGGGCCTGCCGCCGGCGGAGCCGTTCCCGGTGCCGGTGCACTCCGGTGACATCCGCGTCGACGTGCAGTCCGCGGTCGCCATGCTGGCCCCGTACTGGGGTCTCAACCAACTGCTGGACATCTCCGACGAGCAGGCCCGTGAGGATCTCGCCCGGGTCTCGGTGACCGCGCTCTCCTTCGTCGCCCAGTCCGCCCGCGGCCTCGGCCTGCCGGCGGTGCCGCAGAAGGAGATCGACAAGGCGCAGACCATCGTCGAGCGGTTCATGAAGCGCTGGCGCGGCGAGCCCGACCCGCGGCACGTCAAGGCCGTCGACGCGTACTTCATCTCGGCCGCCGAGCACGGCCTGAACGCGTCCACCTTCACCGCTCGCATCGTCGCCTCCACCGGGGCGGACGCGGCTGCCTGCATCTCGTCGGGCATCGGGGCCCTCTCCGGCCCGCTGCACGGCGGCGCCCCGTCCCGGGTGCTCAGCATGCTGGAGGCGGTGGAGCGCAGCGGCGACGCGGAGGGCTACGTCAAGGGCGTCCTCGACCGCGGCGAGCGGTTGATGGGCTTCGGCCACCGCGTCTACCGTGCCGAGGACCCGCGCGCCCGAGTGCTCCGGCGTACGGCCAAGGAGCTGGGCGCGCCGCGCTTCGAGATCGCCGAGGCACTGGAGAAGGCCGCCCTCGCCGAGCTTCAGGCCCGCCGCCCGGACCGGGTACTGGCCACCAACGTCGAGTTCTGGTCGGCCGTGGTGCTGGACTTCGCCGAGGTGCCGGCGCACATGTTCACCTCGATGTTCACCTGCGCGCGGATGGGCGGCTGGAGCGCGCACATCCTGGAGCAGAAGCGCCTGCAGCGGCTGGTCCGCCCGTCCGCCCTCTACATGGGCCCGGAGACTCGCAAGCCGTCCGACGTCGAGGGCTGGGCCGCCATCCCGCACGGCGTCTGAGCTGGTAGGCAAGGGTCCCTCCTCGACGTCAGGCGTCGAGGAGGGGCCCTTCTCGTTGGTTACCGGGGCCGACTGTGGCGAAGGACTCAGACCGACCGCCGGGACCCCGCCCATCGCCGTTCGGTCCGGGTGCGAGGATGAGGGCCGGCAGTGTCGCCGGGCCCGCCCTCGCCCTTGCGGAAGGATCTTCAAGACCGTGGCTGACGCACCGATCATCCGGATTCCCGATGAGATCAAGCCCGCCGACGGACGCTTCGGCTGCGGCCCGTCCAAGGTCCGCCCGGCGGCGGTGTCCGCTCTCGCCGAGGTCGCGACCACCTACCTCGGCACCTCGCACCGGCACAAGACGGTCCGTGACCAGGTGGCCCGGCTGCGCTCCGGCATCGCCGAGTTCTTCTCGCTGCCCGAGGGCTACGAGGTGATCATCGGCAACGGCGGCACCACCGCGTTCTGGGAGGTCGCCACCTTCGGCCTGATTCGCGACCGGGCCCAGTTCGCCAGCTTCGGCGAGTTCGGCGCCAAGTTCGCCAAGTCGGTCAAGGACGCCCCCTTCCTGGGTGAGCCGACCGTCCGCAAGTCCGACGCGGGCAGCGCGCCGACGCTGGTCGCCGAGTCCGGCGTGGACGCCTACGCGACGCCGCAGAACGAGACCTCGACCGGTGTGGCCGTGCCGATCAGCCGGGTGGCCGGCGCCGACGAGGGCGCACTGCTGCTGGTCGACGCGACCTCCGGCGCGGGTGGCCTGGAGGTCAACGTCGGTGAGACCGACGTCTACTACTTCGCCCCGCAGAAGTGCTTCGGCTCCGACGGTGGTCTCTGGCTGGCTCTGATGTCCCCGGCGGCACTGGACCGGGCCGCCGAGATCAAGGCGTCCGGGCGTTACATCCCCGCCTTCCTCGACCTGGTCACCGCGATCGACAACTCGCGGCTGGAGCAGACCTACAACACCCCGGCGCTGGCCACCATCTTCCTGGCCGCCGAGCAGACCGACTGGATGAACGCGCAGGGCGGCCTGTCCTGGGCGGCGAAGCGCACCGCCGAGAGCGCCGCCGCGGTCTACGGCTGGGCCGAGCGGTCCAGCGTGGCCACCCCGTTCGTCACCGACCCGGCGCTGCGCTCCAACGTGGTCGCCACCATCGACTTCGCCGACGGGGTGGACGCCACTGCGATCGCCAAGGCGCTGCGCGCCAACGGCATCGTGGACACTGAGCCCTACCGCAAGCTCGGTCGCAACCAGCTGCGGGTGGCGCTGTTCCCGGCCGTCGAGCCGGCCGATGTCGAGGCGCTCACCGCGTCCATCGACTACGTGGTCGAGCGACTCTGACGTTCGTCACGGTCGGTGTCCGTTGGGGCCTCCACGGACACCGACCGTGATCATCGCCGCAGCTCAGTCACGACATGCGGGGTGTCGCTTCCCCCACCCCGAGGCAGATGCGCGTACGGTGGTCCGAGACGCCTGGGTGGCCGACTCGTGGCGTGCGGCCAGCGAAGCGGGACGGAGGCAACGCTATGCGCCCAGTACGCTTCGTCGCCCTCTCCGAGGACGGCCAGGCCCTGGTGCTCGCCGACGAGGTGGGGCGGCTCCTCGCCCTGCCGATCGACGAACGCATCGCCGGCGTGATGCACCCCGAGCCGGGTGCACCGCCGCTCGCGGTCGCACCGAGCACCGTCGATCCGATTCCCTCACTGTCTCCTCGGGACATTCAGGCCCGCATCCGCTCCGGTGAGTCCGCGGAGGATGTCGCCCGGATCGCCGGGGTTCCGGTCGACCGCGTGCTGCGCTATGCCGGCCCGGTGTTGCAGGAGCGGGCGATGCTCGCCCAGCACGCCCGCCGCACCCGCCTCAAGGGCGCGGAGAAGCCCACCCCGCTCGCCGAGGTGGTCAACGGTCGGCTGAGCCAGCACGGCATCGACACCGAGAAGATCTCCTGGGACGCGTACCGGCGTGACGACGGCACCTGGCGGATCATCGCCACCTGGCCGTCGGGGAAGGCCACCGCGCAGGCCATCTGGGACATGGACAAGGCCCGGCAGGTGGTCACGCCGCACGACGACATGGCGCAGTACCTGTGCGCCGAGCGGCCCACGCCGATCCTCGGCCAGGAGCCGGCACCGGAGCGGACCGGGCACGCCCTGCCCGGTCCGTCGCGTGGCGAGCCGAGCCGTGGTGGGCACGGGTTGCCTGCCGCGTCCGAGCACCCGCGCCCCGGCCGCGATCCGATCCGGGCTGGCCGGGACGCGCTGCTCGCCTCACTGGACCGCCCGCTCGGCGGTTCGTCGGGTCGTGGCCTGGAGCCGCGTACCCCGGCTGCTCTGGCCGGGTCGGACGCTCCTCGACAGCGGCCCGTCGGCGGGGGTGCCGCCGCGCTGCTCGGTGGCGGCCAGGGGTCGGCCTTCGAGGACGACTCGGACGCGCCCAAGGAGGTGCCGGCCGTGCCGTCGCTCGCGGTGCTGCGACCCCGAAGGACGGCCGCCGCGGCGGCCTCCGGCGAGTCCACCGACGCCAACGGCAAGCCGCGCAAGCGGTTGCCGAGCTGGGACGACGTGCTCTTCGGCAGCGGCCCGGCCGCCCGCGAGTCTTCCTGACGCTTCGCGTTGACGGGTGACGCACCGTCACCCGTCAACGCGTGCGTTCGGGCCTCACCGAATGGCTCCGGCGTCTTCCCGATGAGGGGCGGCGACCCCGCGTACTGCCTCGGCGACGGCGCGGAAGTCCTTCTTGAGGATCGCACCGTGGTTGCTGGCGACCTTCGCCCCGATGGTGATGTGCGGGTTGCGGACGGTCACCGCGTCGAGGCTGGCACGGATCTGCTCCTGCTCGTCCCCGCGACTGCCGAGGGACGCTCCCGAGGCGACCACGTACCGCACCGGGACGGTGATGGCGTCCAGGACCGGGCCCAGTTGGCGCTCGCGGGAGAGTTCGCCGAGTTCGATGTTGCTGTCCGCCATCTGGTCGGCGTTCATCCGTGGGGTCAGGCCGGTCGGGCGCAGCAGCGGCATGAACAGGTTCATCCGTCGGAACATCTTGCGGATCCGCTGCGCCATGGGCTCGTCGAGCCAGTCGTGCGGGAACGCGCCGTCGACCAGGACCGCGCCCAGGGCACGCTCCGGGTTCCGGTTGGCCCAGTGGGCCCCGACCACTGCTCCGTAGGACCAGCCCACCAGCACCGCCCGGGCCACCCCCCGGGCGGCGAGAACGGCGTCGACGTCCCGGACGGCCGCTTCGAACGAGTAGTCGGCTGAGCGCTTCGACTTCCTGCCGCGAGCCCGCTCGTCGTAGGTGATGTGCCGGAATTCGGTACCCAACTCGGCGATGACCCGCCGCCAGTAGC
Source organism: Micromonospora sp. H61 (assembly GCF_018070325.1). GTDB lineage: Bacteria > Actinomycetota > Actinomycetes > Mycobacteriales > Micromonosporaceae > Micromonospora > Micromonospora salmantinae. Next base: position 22,410 of record NZ_JAGPXY010000015.1, on the reverse strand, counting down.
CCTGGGTGGCGAACTGGCCGTTGAGGTAGACCAGCGGGATGCCGGGGCCGCCGGTGTCGGTGACGGCCAGGGCGGTGTCGTCGACCGGCACCATGCCGGTCCAGGCCGAACTGGTCGAGGACATGCTGTTGTTGGTCATCTCGATCCGTCCCTTTCAGAGGCTGCGGGCGTGGATGTCGCCCTGCAGGGTGCTGGCGTGGATGTCGAGCTCGACGGTGCCGTCGTTCTTGAGGGCGTTGCTGACGCGGCCGTGGCCGGTGCCGGCGTCGAGGGCGGCCGAGACACCGGCCGCCGCCGCGATCGAGATGTCGCCGGACTGGGTACGGAGGACGACAGTGCCGCGCGTGGCCTCGGCGACAGTGATGTCACCCCGGGCGGTGCTGATCTCGGCGGGGCCGTTGAGCCGGCCGACCTCGACGTCGCCGTCGATCGCGGTGAGGCGGACACTCGCGGCCTCGTCAATCTTGATCTTCTGGTACGCCCCGTCGAAGGCGACGTCGCCGAGGCGGCCGACGCCCCGAAGCTCGGCGCTGGCGGCCCTGGCCTCGACGTGGGAGCCGGCGGGCACCCGGACGGTGACCTCCAGGGAGCCGGAGGGGCCGAAGAGCTTGTTGACGGGAGGTGCGGTCGTGATTCGCAGGACGCCGTCGGCGTAGGCGACGGTGGTCTGCTCGGCGGCAGTGGTGTCGCTGCTCTTGGCGGGGTCGGCCGGGAGGATCTCGACTGTGGTGTCGGCGCGGTCCGCGGCGATGAGCTGGATGCGTCCGGCAGGGATGTCCAGGACGGCGGAGATGGGGGCGGGTGTGTCGAACGTCTGCATCGTGCTCTCCCAGGTCGGCGCTTGTTTCTTATGTGGGAAACGCTACGTTGCTTTCCGATTTTTACAACACCCTCGTTGCAGCGAATCAGTGTTTTAGCTGCTCAGCTATGCAAACTTGTTGCAACGGGCCTGAATCTAATGCAACGCCATGCCCGTCGTCGTTGCATCGGTGTGCGCGTTAACGCTATGGTGACGGGGTCGAGGGCCGCCGCCCTGCGGGACCACGAGGGGAGATCGCGATGCCGGGAGGCAGGCTCAGCCAGCAGGAACGCCAGCAGATCGCGCTGGGGCTGGCCGACAGCCTCCCCTACGCCGAGATCGCCCGACGCCTCGACCGTCCCACCTCGACTGTCACGCGCGAGGTGATGCGCAACGGCGGCCCCACCGGCTACCGCGCCGATCTGGCCCACCATGCGACCGAGCGTCGCGCCCACCGGCGCAAGCCCGCCCCCTCCCGTGGGGCCGAGGCGGCCCGCCGACCAGACGGACGCGACGCCCAGGCCGTGGTCGACTACGAGGAGGCGTTCACCACAGTCCTCATGGCCTCCGGTCTGAACAAGATGGCGGCCCGAGTGCTGACCAACCTGTTCCTCACCGACTCGGGCAGTCTCACCGCGTCCGAGCTCGCCCAGCGCCTCCAGGTCAGCCCGGCGTCGATCTCCAAGGCGATCACCTTCCTGGAGAGCCAGAGCCTCGTCCGTCGCGAACGCGACGAACGCCGCCGCGACCGCTACGTCGTCGACGACGAACTCTTCTACCAGGCGACGATCGCCAGCGCTCGGGCCAACGACCATCTCGTCGCGCTCGCACGCCAGGGTGTCGCCCTCCTCGGCGCGCACACCCCGGCCGCCGCCCGACTGGAGAACATCGCCCGCTTCCTCGACTTCATCAGCGAGAGCATCACCCGCGCCGCCGAACAGGCCCGCGAGGTTCTCCGCAGCAGGCCTTCCACAGCGACCAGCGACGTGCCGCCGGGTCACAGCGACCAGGCGGCGATCCGTTCGTAGCGCGGTCGGCCGCCGAGGTTGCTGCGCACCAGCAGCAGCTCCGACGCCGCGACGCGCAGACGGGCGACCTGCGCGCCGAGGTGATTGAGCGCCTCGGCGGACGGGCGGGCCGAGACGAAGAGTCGCACAGCGTGCGGTCGTTCAGCGGTGCCGCTGCCGAAGCCCCGCCCGGGCCGCCGGCAGGGCCAGCCCGGCGGCGTGCAGCACGCCCTCCACCCGGACCCGCTCGATCTCCTGATCGACGCCGTCCAGCTCGGCGAGGTGTTCGGCGATGCCGAGGGCGCGGCAGGCGAGGCGAAGCCGGTCGTCGTACGCCTGGAGCAGCGCGCTGTGCCAGACCATCGAGCGACCGCTGCCGCCGACCCGCTGACCGCCAAGACGGCGCAGGTCGGCGGCGAGCTGCTCCAGCGGCCGGCGGTCAGCGCTGTCGAACTCACTGAGATCGATGTCTCGGGTCAGCGCGTCGGCCTCGATGGCACGGTCGAGACGGGCGATCGTGCGTTTCTCCCGGCGGCGGTCACGCCACTCCGACCAGCCGCAGACCACCCGGTCGAGAATCTCGTCGTAGCAGAAGAGCAGGGCGAACGCCGCCGGCAGAGTGGCCACGGCGAGGAACGCCAGGGCCAGCATCAGCGCGCGTCCGACTCCCACGTATCGACGCTAAGCCCCACCGTGCCACCCCGCCACCGGTTTCGCCGCATCCGCGCGATCCGCGCAACCGGACCCGGCCGGCGCCGGTGGTAAACCTCAGCAGTCGGTGGACGTGACGTAGAAACGGGGCATCGGCAGCACCCGGAACCGCAGCCGGGCACCGGAGTGGCGGAGCTGCCAGGTGAGGGCGATCACCGCGGCGGCCAGCGAGATGAGCCCACCCATCCAGATGCTGGCACCGGCACCGTAGTGCTCCGCGACCCAGCCGATCAGCGGCGCGCCGACCGGGTTGGTGCCCAGGAACACCAGCACCCACAGGGCCATCACCCGTCCCCGGAAGGCCGCGTCGACGCCCATCTGGATCCGCTGGTTGGCGGCCTGGGCGAAGAAGACCATGCAGAAGCCGGTCGGCACCAGCAGCGCCACGACCAGCCAGTACGCCGTGGAGAGACCGACCAGGGTGCCGAAGCTGGCGCAGGCGATCGCCGCGCCGAGCACCAGCCACACCGATGGGCGGCTACGGCGACCGGTGCCGCTGAGCGCGCCGCCGAGCGCGCCGACGGCCAGTGCCGTGCTGAACAGGCCGAAGGAGGCGGCGCCGGTGTGGAAGACCGTCTTCGCCAACGCGGCCAGGGTGAGCTGGAAGTTGAACAGCGACATGCCGATCACCGACATGATCGCCATCGGCAGCAGCAGGTCGGGGCGGCGCCACACGTACCGCAGCCCGTCGACGACCCGGGCGGACGCCCGCTCGTCACGGGGCAGCAGGGCGTCGCGGTGCAGGTCGGTCGTCCGCATCCGGACCACGTTGACCAGGGGCGCGACCGAGCTGAGGGCGGTGAAGAGGAAGACCGGGCCGACGTCGAACGCGGCGATGGCCAGGCCGGCCACTGCCGGGCCGACGATCCGGGCGGAGTTGAACACGGCGGCGTTGAGCGACAGCGCGTTGGGCAGCAGCGGCGTGCCGACCAGTTCGGAGACGAACGCCTGCCGGACCGGGGTCTCCACCGCGTTGGCCGTGCCGAGCAGCGCGGCGAAGGCGAAGACGTGCCAGAGCTGCACCAGGTCGGTGAGGACCAGCACCGCCATGCCGAGCGCCAGCAGGCTCCAGAAGGCGTTGGCGGCGAAGAGCAGCACCCGCTTGTCGTACCGGTCGGCGAGCCGGCCGGAGAGCAGGGTGAGCAGGAGCACCGGGGTGAACTGGCAGGCGGTGACCACGCCGAGCGCTGTCGCCGAGTTGTTGGAGAGCTCGAGGACGAGCCAGTCCTGGGCGATGAACATCATCCAGACGCCGATCAACTTGATCAACTGCCCGGATGCGAAGAGGCGGTAGTTGCGGACCTGTAGGGACTGGAACATCGTGCTCAGCTTCGCCTGCACTCTTGGTGCGCCTCCTCCGGACGTACGCGTCATCGACAGGTGACGGCACGGACCCGGTGGCGCGGGTGCGGCTCAGGCGCGAGCGAGCTGCTGAAGAATCTCGGCGGCCCTCTGCAGGGTCTCCCGTTCGTCCTCGTCGAGTGCGGCCAGCCGGTGGGACAGCCACTCGTCGCGGGCCCGCTCGAACTGGTCGAGCACGGCCTGCCCTCCTTCGGTCGCCGCGAGGATGACCTGCCGCCCGTCGGTCGGATGGGGCGTCCGCCGCACGAGGCCGCGGTCCTCCAACTTTCCGACGATCTTGGTCATCGTCGGCGGCTGCACCCGCTCAACGTCGGCCAGCTCCCGGGGTGTCATCGCGCCCGCCAGCCGCAGGCTGGTGAGCGCGGAGACCTGGGTGACCGTGAGGTCGCCGACCGGTCGGGCCTGTCGGACCCGCCGGTTGAGTCGGGTGATCGCATCACGCAGCTGGGGAGCCAGCTGCGCCGGTGGCACGCGTTCCGCCGTCACCGTCCGCTCCGTCACAGTAGTTAGCTTAACTAATGAGCATGGCTAACGACATCCGTTATGACCAGGCTCACGAGGGGATTCAGATGGTACGGGCGGGGAATCCCGATCGACTCCCCGCCCGGACGGCTCAGAGCACCAGGGACTCGATCGGCCCACGCAGGAAGTACAGCACGAAGAGCGCGGCCACCCCGTACAGCAACGGGTGGATCTCCCGGGCCTTGCCCCGCGCCAGCTTGACCACCACGAAGGTGATCAGGCCAGCGCCGATCCCGTTGGAGATCGAGTAGGTGAACGGCATCAGCACGATGGTGAGGAACGCCGGAATGGCGATCTCGTAGTCGGACCAGTCGATGGTCCGCACCGCGGTCATCATCAGGAACCCGACCACCACCAGGGCCGTCGACGCCGCCTCGAACGGCACGATCACGACCAGCGGCGCCAGGAACATCGCGAGCAGGAAGAGCGCGCCGGTGACCAGGTTGGCCACGCCGGTCCGCGCACCCTCCGCGACACCTGCCGCGCTCTCGATGTACGACGTGTTGCTGGAGGTACTGGCCGCACCGCCGGCCGCCGCCGCGATCGAGTCGACCAGCAGGATCTCCTTGGCCTTCGGCGGGGTGCCCTGCTCGTCGAGCAGGCCGCCCTCCTGGCCGACCGCGACCATCGTGCCCATGGTGTCGAAGAAGTCCGTGATCAACAGCGTGAAGATGAACATCAGCACGACCAGCCAACCGGCCCGGCCCCACGAGTCCAGCACGTTGAACTTGCCGAGCAGCGACAGGTCCGGCAGGTCGACCACCGACTTCGGCAGCTCCGGCACGTTCAGCGACCAGCCCTTGGGGTTCGGCTGACCGTTGACGAACGACGGGCCGATGTTGCCGATCGCCTCCACGATCACCGCCAGCACCGTCGAGGCGAGGATGCCGATCAGGATCGCGCCCTTCACCCGACGGACCACCAGCACCAGCGTGATCAGCAGGCCCACCACGAAGACCAGCATCGGCCAGCTCACCAGCTTGCCGCCGATGCCCAGGCCGACCGGAACTGTGGTGTTGGCATCATCCGGGATGCGCCGGACGAAGCCGGCGTCCACCAGGCCGATGATGGTCAGGAACAGACCGATGCCGACCCCGATCGCGCTCTTCATCTGGGTCGGCACCGAGCGGAACACAGCGGTCCGCAAACCGGTCAGCACCAGCACCGTGATGATCAGACCCTCGATCACCACCAGACCCATCGCGTCTGCCCAGGTCATCTCGGGTGCGATCTCGTACGCCACCAGGGCGTTGACACCCAGACCGGCGGCGAGCGCCAGCGGGAACCGGCCGACCACACCCATCAGGATGGTCATCAGGCCGGCGACCAACGCGGTCGCGGCGGCCAGCGCCGGAATCGGAAGGCTCTTGCCGTCACCGTCGACGGCGCCGCCCAGGATCAGCGGGTTGAGCACCACGATGTACGCCATCGTGAAGAAGGTCGCCAGGCCACCGCGTACCTCACGGCTCAACGTCGAGCCACGGGCGGAGATCTCGAAGAACCGGTCGAAACCGTTACGCGGATGAGCGGGGTTGGAAGGTGTGCCGTTCTCGGGCGGCGCTACGGCCATCAGGTCCTCGCAGGTGATCTTCCAGTGTCGCGCGCATCGTCCCAGATCGTCGGTGGGCAGGGGAAGTAGATCCCGTACGCTTGCCGAATGCCGAACGAGCAGCCACCGCGGCCCGCACCACTCGATCCGCCGATGGTGCCGTTCGCCCTCGCCGGGTTGATCGCGTGGGCGGTGGCCGGGCTGGTCCTGCTGATCTTCTTCCGGGGCTGGCTGACCGACAACGGTCATCAGAACTGGCTCTGGACCTGCCTCGCCGGTTTCCTGTGGGGCTTCCCGGGCCTCGCCGTGATGTTGCGGCACGACGCCAACCGACGCCGCCGCCGCGCGAGGTGAGCTGGCCACTGCACCGGAGCACTGCGGCGCGGACGATCAGGAGTGCCCGTACGGCTCCGCCGGCTCAGCGGCCTCCACCGAGCCCGGAGCCCGGCTGACCGACATGGCCTCCACCGCGCTGTCGTCGTACACCGTGGGAAGTTCGTCGACAGCGGTCTCGGCCGCCTCGATCAACGTCTCGGAGTGGGCGCCGCAACCGTGGTCGGCGCTCACCACCCGGCCGTCGTCGGGGGCGTAGAAGTTGCCACAGGCCCCGAATGCCTGCCGCATCGCACCTGCCAACGGCAGGTAGAAGCCGCAGGTGCCGCAGCGAGCGGCGGCCGGAGCGGCGGACGAGATGGCCGCGGCGGGGCCGTGGTCACCTTCGTACCAGCGCTGCGCCGTTTCGATGCGGCCCTCCCGGGAGAGCACGCGGGCGCGCCCGAGGCCCAACTCCCATGCCGTCTCCTCGACCGCCGGGTCGTCGGAGAGCAGGTAACCGGGGACCAGTCGATCGTCGTCGGGCGAGGTCGGGAGCAGGTCACCCGGCCCCAGGTCGCCCGGCTTGAGCCGCTCCTGCCAGGGCAACCAGCCGGGCGCGAGCAGCGCGTCCGGGCCGGGCAGCAACACCGTCTCGCAGATGGTCACCGTCTTGCTGCGCGGCACCCGCGTGACGGTGACCGCCCAGCGCCAGCCGTTGTAGCCGGCGAGGCGACATTCGAAGTAGTGGGTGACCAGCCGATCACCCTCGGCGACGACCTGCAGGTGGTCGCCGACATCGTCGGCGTCCACCTCGGTAATGCCGGCGCGGGCCACCTCGACGGCGGCGGCGCAGACCTGGTCGAGACGGGCGGCACGGGTGGAGGCGGGCCTGGTCACCCGACCATTGTTCCCCATGCGCCCCGCAGGGGTGACAGGGACTCCCGGGGAACCTTTCCCAGCGGTGGTGCGGCGTACCCGGATCAGATGGGCGAGGATGGTGCACATGCCGTCGTACTCCCGCTCCGGGCGTTCCGTCCTCGGGCGGACCGTCGGCACCGGCATTCGCGCCATCCGTCTGCTGTTGCGCGGTTCGGTGGGCAGCGGCCGCTGGGTGACCCGCCGGGCCGGTCGGGCCCGCGCCCGGGGTGCCGGCGGCGAGGTCGGCATGGTTCGCCTGTTCGACCTGCACGCGCTCTCCTGCGCCGGTGACACCCTGATCGCCATCGGTCTGGCCGGCACGATCTTCTTCAACGTGCCGCTCGGCGAGGCCCGCAGCAAGGTCGCGCTCTACCTGCTGGTGACCATGGTGCCGTTCGCGATGCTCGCCCCGGTGGTGGGCCCGCTGCTGGATCACTTCCGGCACGGCAGGCGGTACGCCCTGGCCGCGACGATGCTCGGCCGCGCCTTCCTGGCCTGGTTGATCTCCGACTACATCCACGGCTTCGGGCTCTACCCGGCCGCGTTCGGGGTGCTCGCGCTCTCCCGGGCGTACGGCGTGGCCCGCTCCGCGGCGGTGCCCCGGTTGCTGCCGGAGGGCCTCGGCCTGTCCCAGGTGGGTGCCCGGGCCAGCGTCTACGGCACTGTCGCGGGCGCGCTGGTGGCGCCGATCGGGTTGGCCGCGTTCTGGTTCGGGCCGCAGTGGCCGCTCCGGGTCGCATCGTTGATCTTCCTGGTCGGCATGGTGATCTCGCTGCGGCTGCCGCCGAAGGCCGACTCGGAGCCACCCGAGCGGGTTCCCCGGCCACTGCGCGCGCTGGGCCGCCGCCGTGGCGACCGGCCGCTGGGTCGGGGCCGACCGTCCGGCCGACTGGTGATCGCCACCCTGATCGGCGCGGCGACGCTACGCGCGCTCTACGGCTTCCTGCTGCTCTTCCTCGCCTTCGCGATCAAGAAGGGCGACCTGACCACGGTGGTGTTCGGCCGGGATCTGGGCGCCGAGTGGGCGTTGGGCGTGGTCGGCGGCGCGCTCGCGGTCGGCACCTTCCTGGCCACCGCCATCGGCACCAGACTGCGCATCCACCGGCCGACCGCCATCCAGTCCAGCAGCATGATCATCGTGGCCGGGGTGGCGGTGCTCGCCGTCATCCAGTTCTCGCTGCTGATGGTCGCCCTGCTCTGCCTGGTCGCCGCCATGGCCAGCGGAATAGCGAAGCTGGCCGTGGACGCCTCGATCCAGGAGCGCATCCCGGAACGGTTGCGGGCCAGCTCCTTCGCCCACTCCGAGACGGTGCTGATGCTCGCCTTCGTCGCCGGCGGCGGGCTCGGGCTGGTGCCGTTCGATGGCCGGATGGGCATCGCCGTGGCCGCCGGGGTCGGCGTACTGGCCGCGATCCGGGGTGTGCTGGCCGCCGCCCGGCTGCGCGGCGAGAAGCTGGCCGGCCGACCGCTCGGTGACGACGAGCTGACCGAGGACGAGCAGGCGGACGAGCCAGGCGACCCCACACCAACCTCGCCGGCGCCGGCCCAAAACAGCTCACCGCAGTACGACGACCCGAGCCTCGCCCCGCCGGGCTACCACATCTACCGCCCGTCGTCGGCCGTCGGCGGCCCGGGTGGCGGGGCCGACGACGAAACCCGCCGCGAGTCCCCCGGCTCACTCTCGTGACCGGTCTGCTGGTGGTGACGGCGGTTCCCGCCGAGGCGGACGCGGTCCGCGCCGGGCTGACCGACCACACCGTGACCGTCACCCCGATCGGTGTGGGTCCGGCCGTCGCCGGTGCCGCCACCGCCCGGCTGCTGGCGCTGGCCGAGGCCGCCGGCCGCCCGTACCGTGCGGTGGTCAGCGCCGGCGTGGCCGGCGGCTTCACCGGGCGGGCCGAGGTCGGCGACACGGTGCTCGGCACCGCCAGCATCGCCGCCGACCTGGGCGCCGAGTCGCCCGATGGCTTCATCCCGGTCGACGAGCTGGGCATGCCGCCCGCGCTGCTCGGTGCGGGCAGCAGGGTGCCGGCGGACCAGGGCCTGCTGGCGGCACTGCGAGCCGCCCTCCCGACGGCCACGGCCGGCCCGGTGCTCACGGTCAGCACCGTCACCGGCACCACGGCCAGCACCGACGAGCTGCGCCGGAGGCATCCGGAAGCGGTCGCCGAAGCCATGGAGGGGTACGGCGTGGCGGTCGCCGCGGCGCAGGCCGGGGTGCCCTTCGCCGAACTGCGCACCATCTCCAACCCGATCGGCCCCCGCGACCGGGACGCCTGGCGGCTGCGCGAAGCCCTGGCCGCCCTGACCGCAGCAGCCCCAGCGTTGCGCTGAGCTGGCGTTGCGCTGAGCCGGCGCTGCGCTCAACCTGCGTTGCGCTGACCCGGGCGACGCTCAGGAGAAGCAGCGTTTACCCGGGTGGCCCAGGCGCAGTGCGGCCGGGCGGCGTGCCTCGAACTCGAAGCCGCACGCCAGCAGCAGGTCGGTGCCGGATCCCTCGGCGATGGCGGCCGCGTCGTCGATGCCCGCCTCGCGCATCCCGGTCACCAGCGCGGTGACCAGCCGTCGCCCGAGCCCCAACCGCCGGTACCGGGCGTCGACAAGCACGCCGTCGAGCACCATCTCCCGCTCCGGCAGGTGCGGATGCCACTCCCCGTACTCCAGGAATGGGCTCCGCTCATGGGCCCGCAGCTCACCAACCAGCTTGCCGTCGGGAAGCTCGGCGACGTATCGCCAGCAGGTAGCCGGCAGGTCGCTACTGATCACCCGACGCACCCGCGCAGTCCGCCGGACCTCGGCAGCCCACCGCCGATTGTCGCGATAGCGCCGGTTCAGCTCGTACGCGGCCGGTGGCAGCGGAAGCGGATACCGCTCGGGCGGCAACCGGTACCACTCCGCCCACCAGGCACCGGGCCAGTCCCGCGGCTCGTGCACCGGCCAGACGTCCAGGTGAGCCGGGTATCGGCGGCCCGCCTCGTCGCGCATGTCGTCGTGCGGAACCGGTGTGGGTGCGGTGACGCCGGAGATGGCTGGTGGGACGCCAACGGCCAACGTCCCACCGGCGGCCTGGACGAGACGTTCCACTGTCCGGAATCGGGGATCGAGCGCCCGCCCCGACTCGATCCGGGCAAGCGTCGGCTGTGGCACCCCGGATTTCTCGGCCAACTGCCGCTGACTCAGATCGGCCCGCCGACGCAGCGCGCGGAGCGCCCGCCCGAGATCGGCTCCGCCGGCCTCGTCGGTGTGGTCACTCACCTCGGTCACGGACCGATGTTCCCGGCTGGTCGGCGTGCTATCAACACCCTGCGCCGAGCTGTGGATAACGCTGTGGACAACCTCGCCCACCGGTGGATGACCTACTCCCTCGACCCCTTTGGAGCTGAATCGTTTGCGGCATCACGCCCCGGCCCCGGCCCCGGGCCTGGGCCCCGGCCCCGGGCCTGGGTCTGGGTCTGGGTCCGGGTCTGGGTCTGGGTCTGGGCCTGGGCCTGGGCCTGGGTCTGGGCCTGGGTCTGGGTCTGGGCCCGGGCCTGGGTCTGGGCCTGGGTCTGGGCTCCTGGCCTGCGCGCACCCCCCTTGGCCTCAGGCTCCAAACCACGGTCACCGACTCCGGGCGATTCGTTTACGACATCAGCTCCAAAGGGAGACCGGGGTGGGTGGTCGACCCCGCTGGGCCGGTCGTTTCCCCGCGGCTGTTCCGCCCGGCGGCGTCCGCCGCAGCTCGTACCGCCGCCTCGTCCCGCCGCAGATCACAGCTCCGCGTCACGGTCGCGGATCACAGTCGTGGGGTGGGGCGCGGACCGCTGGCGGAGGGCGGGGCTACCGTGAGGGTGTGGCGCTCTCCCTGGCGATCTCGCCCTGCCCCAACGACACGTTCGTCTTCCACGCGCTGGTGCACGGGCGGGTGCCCGGCGCGCCGCCGGTCGAGGTGACGTACGCCGACGTGGACGTCACCAACACGGCGGCCGAGCGGGGTGCGTTCGACCTGGTGAAGGTGAGCTTCGCGGCGCTGCCCTGGCTGCTCGACGACTACCACCTGCTGCCCTGCGGCGGTGCCCTGGGTCGCGGTTGCGGTCCGCTGGTGCTCACCCGGGGCGACCGTGACGGCGGGCCGGACCGTACCGACCTGACCGGTGCAACGGTGGCGGTGCCGGGTGACCGGACCACCGCGTACCTGCTGTTCCGGCTCTGGGCGGCCGGGCGGCCACCGGCCCGGATCGAGGTGGTTCCGTTCCACGAGATCATGCCGGGCGTGGCGGCTGGGCGCTACGACGCTGGGCTGGTCATCCACGAGGCCCGGTTCACCTACCACCGGCACGGCCTGAGCGCCCTTGTCGACCTCGGCGAATGGTGGGAGGGCGACACCGGCCTGCCCATCCCCCTCGGCGCGATCCTGGCCCGACGCGGTGCGGTCGACCCGGACGCCGCGGCCGGCTGGGTCCGCGAGTCGGTCCGGCAGGCGTGGGCGGACCCGGCAGCCAGCCGGGAGTACGTGCTGGCGCACGCCCAGGAGATGGAGCTCGACGTGGTCGACCGGCACATCGGCCTGTACGTCAACGAGTTCACCGCGGACCTGGGCGAGGCCGGTTTCGCCGCGGTGGCGGCACTGCTCGACCGGGCCGCCACCGCCGGCCTGGTGCCTCAGACCTCCAGCTCGCGGGCCACCGCGTGGACAAGCTGAGCGATCTTCTGCGCGGACTTCTTGTCCGGGTACCGACCCCGGCGCAGGTCCGGCTGGACCTTCGCCTCCAGCACCTTGATCATGTCTTCGACCAGGCCGTGCAGCTCCTCGGCCGGCCGACGCCGCAGCTCCGACATCGACGGCGGCGCGTCCAGCAGTTTGACCCCCATGGCCTGCGCGCCCCGGCGGCTGTCCACCACGCTGAAGTCGACCCGCTGGCCACCCTTGAGGTCGGTGACACCCGCCGGCAGCGCCCCCTTGGGCAGGAACACGTCGCCGCCCTCGTCACTCGTGACGAAGCCGTATCCCTTGGCCGTGTCGTACCACTTCACTCGACCCGTAGGCACCTGAAAACCCCTGCTTCACTTGAGCCGCTACTGCTCCAAGGCTAGCTGGATCATCCCGTCGAGCGCCGCTGGGAATTCGGTGAGCTCGTTCAGCACCACTTCCGCCCCGGCCTCGCGCAGCTCATCTGAGGAGCAAGGGCCGGTTGCCACACCGATGCCGGGCACCCCGGCCGCTGCCGCCGCCACCATGTCCGCGACGTGGTCACCGACGTAGTGGGTCGCGCCGTGCTCCCGCAGAGCGGTCGCCTTCTGCTCGGCGAACAGGTCGCCGGCCAACTCGTCGACAGTGAGACCGAGGTGGTCCAGGTGCAACCGGGCCAGCCGACCGATCTTGGACGTGACGACCAGCACCCGGCCACCCCGCGCACGGATCGCCTCGACGGCCTCCCGAGCGCCGGGCAGCAGGAGCGTCGGGGTGATCGCGTACGCCGGGTACAGCTCGCGATACACCCGCACGGCCGACTCGACCTGCTCCGGCGGGAACCAGTGCGCGATCTCGGTACGCAGCGGCGGCCCGAGCCGGGACACCGCCAACTCGGCGTCGACCGGCACACCGGTCCTCGCGGTCAGCGCCCGGTACGCCGCGGCGATGCCGGGGCGGGAGTCCACCAGGGTCATGTCGAGGTCGAATCCGACGGTCAGTGCGGGCATGTCGAGAAACGTACCGGCTACTCCCAGCCGACCGGACGTCCGAGGGGCGCGGAAGCCCGGTGCCGGGCTAGCGTGGAAAGACGATGACCACCTCACTCGCCGACCACCTGCGGTCGCTGCCCGACGAGTCACTGGCCGCGCTCCTCCAGCTGCGGCCCGACCTCGTCGTGCCCGTGCCGGCCGACGTCTCCGCCCTGGCCATCCGGGCCCAGTCCCGGGTCTCCGTGGCCCGCGCGCTGGACGGTCTGGACCAGTTCACCCTTCAGATCCTCGACGCCGCCCGCCTCACCCGGAGTCCGGACGACGCCACCACGGCCACCGACACCGTGCTCGCGATGGCGACCTCGGGGCCGCAACCGCCGGCTCCGACGGCCGTCCGGGCCGCCGTGGGCCGACTGCGTGCGCTCTTCCTGCTGTACGGCCCGGAGCACGCGCTCCAGGTGCTGCCCGCCGTCGACGAAGTCTCCCCGTACCCCGCTGGGCTCGGCCGACCGGCCGCTGAGCTGGACCCGCGCACGGCCGCGCTGTGCGCGGACCCGGCGAAGCTCCGACGGACGGTGCTCGCCGCCCCGCCCTCGGCCCGGGCGATCCTGGACCGGTTGGCGGCCGGCCCGCCGGTGGGCAGCGTGCCGCCGGGGGCGTTGCAGGCGCCGCCGCTCGGCGCGGCGGACCCGGTCCTCTCCGACCCGACCAACGGTGGCGCGCCGACCGGCTCCCCGGTGCGGTGGCTCGTCGACAACCGACTGCTGGTCCCGGCGACGACCGGCTCGTCCACGGCCAGCGGAACTGTGGAGTTGCCCCGCGAGGTCGGCCTGCTGCTGCGCCGCGACAGCGGTCCCCTCGGGCCGCTGCGTACCAGCCCACCGCCGGTGGCCGCCACGCCGCGTGAGCCGAAAGCGGTCGACTCGGCCGGAGCCGGGCAGGCCATGGAGGTGGTCCGAAACACCGAAGGGCTGCTGGAGCAGCTCGCCGACGAGCCAGCGCCGGTGCTGCGTTCGGGTGGCATCGGTGTACGGGACCTGCGCCGGTTGGCGCGTACCGCCGGGCTGGACGAACCGAGCACCGCGCTGCTGCTGGAGGTGGCGTACGCGGCAGGGCTCCTCGGTGAGCTGGAGATGCCCGGTGCGACCACCGGCCGGTACGGGGCGGATCAGCAGGTGCTGCCGACCGGCGGGTACGAGGTGTGGCGGGCCGGCTCGCTGGCCCAACGGTGGGAGCAACTCGCCCGAGCGTGGCTGACCATGACCCGGCAGGTGGGGCTGGTGGGCCGCCGTGACGAGCGGGACCGACCGATCGCCGCACTCTCCTCCGAGGCCGAGCGGGCCAGCGTGCCGGCCACTCGACGGGCGGTGCTCGGCGTACTGGCCGATCTTGAGCCGGCGACGGCACCCACCCCGGAGGAGGTGCAGGAGCTGCTGGACTGGCGGGCTCCGCGTCGCAGCCGGGGCCGGGACGCCGCCCACCGGGAGGTGCTGGCCGAGGCCGCGCAGCTGGGCGTGACGGGGCTGGGGGCGCTCACCTCGTACGGTCGGCTGCTGCTGGGGGACCTGACGTCGACCGACGAGCGGGGTGACGACCCGCTGGGCGTGCACGCCGACGTCGAGAGTGGCGACCCGTCCAGTGCCGCGCGGGCGCTGGACGCCCTGTTGCCCGCACCGGTCGACCACTTCCTGGTACAGGCCGACCTGACCGTTGTGGTGCCCGGCCCACCCGAGCCGGCGCTCGCCGTCGAGCTGGAGGCGATGACCGAGCTGGAGTCGGCCGGAGGGGCCAGCGTGCACCGGGTCACCACGGCGAGCGTGCGGCGGGCCCTGGATTCCGGCTACACGGCCGACGACCTGCACGACGTGTTCCGGCGTCGGTCACGTACCCCCGTGCCGCAGGGGCTCACCTACCTGATCGACGACGTGGCCCGTAAGCACGGCGGGCTGCGGGTCGGCCTGGCCGGGGCGTACCTGCGCAGCGACGACGAGACGCTGATCAGCGAGGTGTTGGCCGACCGCCGGCTGGAGTCGGTGGCGCTGCGCCGGCTAGCGCCCACGGTGCTGTGTACGCAGTACCAGGTTGGTCGGCTGCTGGGCGCGCTGCGCGACGCGGGGTACGCCCCGGTGCAGGAGGACGGCACCGGCAGCACGGTGCTGGCCCGGCCGCGAATCCGGCGGGCCCCGCCCCGGGTGTCGGTGACCACCCGGACGATCGACCCGCTGGCCGCCCCGAAGCTGCCCATGCCCCGGCTGCTCGGCGTGGTGGAGCACATCCGGCGAGGCGACGCGGCGGCGCGGGCCGCCCGACGGGCGCCGGCGGTGGTGCGCGGCGGCGCGCCAGGGCTGGGCGGCGGCCCGGTGCCGGCGCACACCCACAGCGAGGCCCTGGCGGTGCTCCAGCAGGCGGTCCGGGACAAGGCGCTGGTCTGGGTGGGTTACGTCGACGCGCACGGGGCGACGGCGTCACGCCTGCTCAAGCCGGTGTCGATCGGTGCCGGCTATCTGCGGGCCGAGGACGAACGGACCGAGATGCTGCACACGTTCGCGCTGCACCGGATCACCGCGGCGGTGGTGGCGGACTGACCGACGGCGCCACCGCGCGGGCGCTGTCGGTCAGCGGCGGCTGCGGCGTACGGTGCCGACCACCGAGATGATCAGCAGCAGCCCGAAGCCGGCGCCGGCGGATTCCCCGACCGAGTCGACGAAGCCCTGCTGGAGCACCAGCCAGCCGAAGAGGAACCACCCGAGCAGGAGCGTCGCCGCGACGGCGTACGCGATCACCGTCGCTCGGGACACCTCGTCGGGTGGTGCGTGCTCGTGCTCCGCGATCACGTCACGGTCGACCGTCATGCCCAGCCTCCCCGCCCGGTCCGGCCCTGGACTCCAAGGGTGACACTCGAAAGTCTGGTCGGACAGGGGGTTAGCGCCGCGATTCGTTCGGTGTCACTCAGGTGCCGGGGCGCCGGCCGATCAGCACCACCCGGGTGCCGACCTTGCCGAGCTCCCACATCCGGACGGCGTCGGCGTGCAGCAGGTTGACGCACCCGTGCGAGCCGATCGACTTCTCGTGCAGGTAGGTGGTGGTCTCGTGGAAGCCCATTCCCTGGGTGAAGTGCTGCCAGTACGGCAGCCACACCTCGTACGGGTTGGACCATTCCTTGGGGTTGCGGTAGTTGACGGCGTACGTGCCGGCGGGGGTGCGGTAGCCGGACATGCCGGTGCGGGTCACCGTCGGTGCCATGATCACCTTGCCGCCGCGCAGCGCCCAGACGGTCTGCCGGGTCAGGTCGACGCAGAACGTGGTGCCGGTGCCGGCCTTGCAGCGGGTCGTGTCGGTGCTGGCGAGGCGCTGGGCCACGTCGAGGGTGGTTGGTCCGGCGCGACCCTCGACGGGGCGAATGCCGTACCTCTTCTGGAACTTCTTGATCGCCGCGCAGTCGGCGGCGGACTGCCGGCCGTCCACTGTCACCGCCCCGAACCCGCCCAACCGGGCCAGGTGGGTCTCCACCGCGCGCTGGTGCTGCCCCTGGGGGCAGCCGGCGACGGTCGGCGTACCGGTGCCGGGGGTTTTCGTGGGTGCCGGGCGGGTCGGCTTCAGCGTGGGTTTCCGGGTGGGTTTCGGGGTGGGCGAGGCCGGGGTGGGCCGGCCGTGCTGGTCGGGCCCGGACGTGTCGCCCGCCCCCGTTGCCTGTTCCGCCGCACCGGCTGGGGCGGCTCCCCCGCCACCACTCCCGCCGGACTGCGGATCGAACGCGCACGCTCCCGCGCCGACCAGCACGACCACCACGAGGGCAACCAGCCGGGAAGTGATCCGGACATGCTTCATGGGCCCTCCCCAGACAGTCGTCCCTTTACTAGACGTTCGTGAGTGCCATCACGGTTGCGCCCGGTGAGCATCTTTCTTCCGCCGTCCCGCATCGTGCAACACTGGATGGTCGGCCAGCAGCGGGTATGCCACCCGTTCCGGCCGGTCGGCCAACCGAGGGAAGGACGCTGGCGTGAGCGGTGGACCACTGATCGTGCAGTCGGACAAGACCCTGCTGCTGGAGATCGACCACCCCGACGCGCAGGCCTGCAGGATGGCGATCGCGCCGTTCGCGGAGCTGGAACGCTCGCCGGAGCACGTGCACACCTACCGGCTGACCCCGCTGGGTCTGTGGAACGCCCGCGCGGCGGGGCACGACGCCGAGGGTGTCGTGGATTCGCTGCTCAAGTACTCCCGCTACCCGGTGCCGCACGCGCTGCTGGTGGACGTGGCCGAGACGATGGACCGGTACGGCCGGCTTCAGCTCGCCAACGACCCGGCGTACGGGCTGGTGCTGCGCGCACTGGACCGGCTGGTGCTGATCGAGGTGGCCAAGAGCAAGAAGCTCGCCGGGATGCTCGGCGACAAGATCGACGACGACACCATCCGGGTGCACCCGTCCGAGCGTGGCCGGCTCAAGCAGGCGCTGCTCAAGCTGGGCTGGCCGGCCGAGGACCTGGCCGGGTACGTCGACGGTGAGGCGCACCCGATCGAGCTGGCCGAGGCCGGCAAGGACGGGCGCAAGCCGTGGACGCTGCGCTCGTACCAGCGGGAGGCCGTGGAGGCGTTCTGGGCCGGCGGGTCGGGGGTGGTGGTGCTGCCCTGCGGCGCAGGCAAGACCCTGGTCGGCGCGGCGGCGATGGCCGAGGCGAAGGCGACCACCCTGATCCTGGTCACCAACACGGTCGCCGGCCGGCAGTGGAAGCGGGAGCTGATCGCCCGCACCTCGCTGACCGAGGAGGAGATCGGCGAGTACTCCGGCGAGCGCAAGGAGATCCGCCCGGTCACCATCGCCACGTACCAGGTGCTCACCTCGCGGCGCGGCGGCGCGTTCACCCACCTGGACCTCTTCGGGGCCCGCGACTGGGGCCTGGTCGTCTACGACGAGGTGCACCTGCTGCCCGCGCCGATCTTCCGGTTCACAGCGGACCTCCAGGCCCGCCGCCGGCTGGGCCTCACCGCGACTCTGGTACGCGAGGACGGCCGCGAGGGTGACGTGTTCAGCCTCATCGGGCCCAAGCGGTACGACGCGCCGTGGAAGGACATCGAGTCGCAGGGCTGGATCGCCCCGGCCGAGTGCACCGAGGTCCGGGTGACACTGACCGACGCGGAGCGGATGTCGTACGCGACGGCGGAGGCCGAGGAGCGCTACCGGATGGCGGCGACCGCCCGCACCAAGCTGCCGGTGGTCAAGGCGCTTGTCGACCGGCACCCGGACGACCAGGTGCTGGTGATCGGCGCGTACATCGACCAGCTGCACCAGCTCGGCGAGTACCTCGACGCGCCGATCATCCAGGGCTCGACCACGAACAAGGAGCGGGAACGGCTGTTCGACGCGTTCCGGTCCGGCTCGCTGCGAACGTTGGTCATCTCGAAGGTCGGCAACTTCTCCATCGACCTGCCCGAGGCGGCGGTGGCGATCCAGGTGTCCGGGACGTTCGGGTCACGCCAGGAGGAGGCGCAGCGGCTCGGTCGGGTGCTGCGGCCGAAGGCCGACGGCCGGCAGGCGCACTTCTACACGGTGGTGTCCCGGGACACGATCGACACCGAGTACGCGGCGCATCGGCAGCGCTTCCTCGCCGAGCAGGGGTACGCGTACACGATCGTCGACGCCGACGACGTCCTCGGCCCGAAGCTCCCGACCGTCGACTGACGCACGCTGCCTTGATCGACTCGGTCTCCAGGAAGTCGCGGTGTCCGGGGCGCTGTGATGCCCCGATCTCCTGGAACCCGAGTCGATCAGCGCGGTGGGTGCGGGCGCCTGGCGGGGACGGGGTGTCTCGTGCGCTCGCTATGGAGCTGATGTCGTAGACGAATCAGCCGTCCGGCGTGGACGGCGGCCACGGGCAACGCCGGGAAGTAACGCCTCGTGCACCGCGCTCCACACGCTCCGTGCGCCGCGCTCCGGAGCAACCAGCGAGCGTCAGCGCTTGTGGGACTCCGCGACGAAGACCCCGCGCCCGGGACGCCCGACGAGGACGCTCTCTTTCCGCAGCTTCGCCACCGCACGGCTGATCGTGGACTGCGAGACGTCGTATTCGTCTGCCAGCACGCGCCCGGACGGAAGCTGTGACCCCGGCGGATAGGTCCCGTCCTTGATCTTCTTCAGAAGATCGTCGAGCAGCTCGTCCATTGTGGGCGGGATAGGCACGTGGAGCCCCTTGCAGTCGGTTGGCTCGCCCAGTATTGATCAGCCGCTTCGACGCAGGCAACGCATGTAGCGCGAGTGACATAGGTGGGTAGATGACTCGGAGACGTGCTTGACATAGGTAACAGCGCCGCTACCGATGAGCGACCGCTGGGTGATCCACCTGCCGATCACCGCGCCTGACCTGCTGCGCGCCCGCATCTTCGCGGCCGCTGCTCGGGTGTTGGTCCGGCTCAGCGCGCGGGTCGAGCCGGGCGGGGTGACCGTCTCGGCGGAGGACCAGCAGGGCGTACGACATTGGGTCTTCTGTGATCGGCCACTGCCCGGCGGCGCCCGGTGCGCCCTGCCCACCGACCACCTTGCGCCGTGCGCGCGACGACCACGTCAGCCCTGACCGGCAACGCTCACGGGGAGAAGCGGTCTACCAGCACCGCCAACCGGCGGTCGTGGTCGGCGCGGCGGAGCCGGCCGCTGCGCATCAGTGTGACCAGCCCGTGCAGGCCGGCCCAGAAGGTCTCGGTGACCGTCTCCAGGTCGTCGTCGGCCGCGACCGGGCGCACTGTCTCGGACAGTTCGGCGAAGCCTCGGGCCAGGTCGGTTGGCACGTCCTGGCTGGCGAACGGCAGGTCCACGGCGAGGGTGAACATCGCGTCGTAGATCGCGGGCCGCTGCTGGGCGAACGCGACGTACGCGGCTGCCACGTCGGCGACCGCCTGCCGGGGGTCGGCGGCGGAGGCCCGGGCCGAAACCACTGCGGTTGCCAGCTCGGCGAAGCCCTCGACGGCTACCGCCGCCATGATGGCGTCCTTGCCCTTGAAGTGGCTGTAGAGGACGGGCTGGCTGTACTCGATCTCGGCGGCGAGCCGTCGGGTGGTTACCGCGTCCCAGCCTTCGGCCAACGCCAGGTCCCGTGCCGCGCTGATGATCGCCTGCTCCCGTTCAGCCCGCTCACGCTCCCGGCGCGCCTGTGTCGACATGACAGCAACCCTAGCACCGCTAGCATTGCTGTCGGCGCTCTGCTAGCGTCGCTCTCATATCTAGCACCGCTAGGAATTGGAGCAGACTCATGCTGGCACCCCTCGCCTACGGGCTCGCCGTCGTACTCAGCCTCTTCGTCGTCTTCATCGGCGCGCGGTTCCTGCTGGCGCCGCAGGCCGCCGCCGCCGGGTACGGCGTGCCGGCCCGCCCGGACGGCGACCCCGCCTACCTGACGGTCAAAGGGCTGAAGGACCTGACGTTCGGGCTGCTCGGCCTCGCCCTGATCGCCTTCACGACCGCCGACGCGGTCGCGTGGTTCATGCTGATCGTCGCGCTCGTCCCGCTGGGCGACACCGTCATCGTGCTACGGAACGGCGGCACGAAGGCTGTCGCCTTCGGCATCCACTTCGCCACCGCCCTCGTCGTCCTCCTGAACGCCGCCCTACTGTTCACCCTGTAGCTGCCAAGATCGTCGGCCGCGCCCTCGCCTGTGTTGATCAAGAGGTTTGCGTCATCGAACGGCCTGATGATGACGCAAACTTCTTGATCAACGGAGTCGATGGGTCACGAGGTGGGGGGCGGGCAGCGGTCGGGGAGGGTGACCTCGCCGGGGCGGTGGTCGAAGGTGTCCATGGTGAACCATTCGTCCAGCTCCGGGTCGAAGAGGTTCTGCAGGCCGAACTGCAACACCTGCCACCACCGGCTCGGGTCGTGCTGGTCGACGTAGATGTCCCCGAGCGCGATCGGGAACCGGAAGAACTCCCCCGGCACCGTGGAACCGCCGACCACCCCGACCCGCCAGTGGTCCACGTGCCGGTCCTTCTCACCCTGCAGGACCTCCGGCCCCACGTAGCGGGCGGTCTTCAACTTGTCGTTGAAGATCTGCCGGTTGAAGAACCCCGGCACCTTGCTGCACGCGCGGGGCGGAAACAGCGGGATGTTCGGCCACCTGTAGGTGAGCGTGTAGAGCGTGTTCTCGTAGATCAGGTTCGTGAACCAGATCGGATGGTCCGGGCCGCCGGCGGTCATCTGGCTGTTGCCGTCGCGGCCCTGCCAGGAGAACGGCACGTCGATCCCGAGGTCCCGCACGATGTACCGGCCGGTGCCCTGAAAGTCAGCGGGGAGCAGCGGTGGGCGCGGCTCCCGCGAATCGGGGACCGTAGGGCCGTCGGCCTGGGCCGCGCGGGGCAGCGGCGCCGCCGCCGGACCGGGCGCGACCACCCCGAGGGCGAACAGAGCGCCGGCCACCGCCGCAACCACACTCCGACGGGTACGCCTCGAAGCCATGTCCCCTCCGCCGGTGTGCACAGTGGCCGGCGCACTGACCGCGCGCGTGCCTTCGGCGAAGCGTAGGAGCAGAAGGAATGTGAGAACGGGCGGAAAGGATGGCCTCCACCTGACGGGTGACGAGACGCGCACCGCCCGGAACCGAAAGCGAGCCGGGGCCGGCGTAGAGCGAACCTGGCTGCTTGATCAAACAGCACCCTTCGAGGCGCGGGAAGGTCATGAGCTGTCCGACCGCTCAGGCGGCGCGGAGCTTACGAAGGACGTACTGGTTGAGACTCATCCCGTCCTCGGCGGCCTCGATGGCGAGCTCGCGATGCAGGCTCTCTCCGACACGGAGGTTGAACTTGCCTGAGTAGCTTCGCTCCGCGAACGGCTGCGGCACCGCCTCGCCCTGTTCCTGCATGTCGACGATCACCTCCTCCAACAGATCTTGAAGGCCCTGCAGCGCCTCCACCTGCGTGGGGGCCAGCCAGGAGAGCGACGCGAATTCGGCACAGGTGGCGATGAACTCCTGGTCATCGACCGACCAGGTGACGCGGTAGGTGTAGTGCGTGATCTCGGGACGGGCGTCGGGTTGCACCACATGGCCTCCTTCTTGTCGATCGCCTTGAGAACCTGCCGGACCTGATACGCCTTGGCCTTGCCCTTGTCGTCCTGGATGTTGACGCGTGGGTCACCGGCCCACGGCATCCTGAACACGGCACGCGAGGTGCCCGCCTGCCGCGGCTTCCCGAAGTAGTGCTCGCACACCCGATAAAGATCGTTGTAGGCGATGTTCTGCTGACGCTGCCGCATCGCTTCCACGAGCCTGGCTATCGAGGGCACCCGGCAATGGTACTACCCGCAGTACCAGTACTCCACTCTTCAGAGGACCCGGGTCACCTGCTCGGCGGCGACCACCGCGTACCGTCGCGCCGGGTCGAGGTTGGCGCTGATCACCACTGACGCGCCGGCCGAGAGCGGCGCGAGCAACCACTTCAGCGGCTGCTCGGTCTCGGCGGCGTCGACCAGCAGGCGGTCGCCGGCGCGCAGGTCCAGCATCGTGGCGAACTCCTGGGCGAGCGCACCCCACTGACCGTAGGTGGTGCCGTCCGCGGTGGCCGGGTCCGACGGATGGATGGCGGTG
>NZ_JAGPXY010000149.1 GCF_018070325.1 Micromonospora sp. H61 | reverse complement strand
TCATCGGTGAGGGGCCGCTTCCGGCCATCGAACGCGGCGAGGGGGGCGCCGCCACCCGGGCGCTGGCCGCGGCCGCGAGGATCGGGATCAGCGTGCAGCGGGTGGCGGGCATCTTCGGCCGCCGGCTCGGCGCCGGCTACATGCAGTACCGCCTCCAGGCCTCCTACCGCCGCAGGGTGACCCGTCGGTACCTGGAGCTGCCGCTGTCCTGGCACCACCGCAACTCCACCGGCACCCTGCTGTCCAACGCCAACTCCGACGTGGAGGCGGCCTGGTACCCGATCGCGCCGCTGCCGTTCGCCGTCGGCACGTTGGTGATGCTGGTCGGCGCGATCGTGTCGCTCTTCGCCACCGACTGGGCGCTCGCCCTGGTCGGGCTCGCGGTCTGTCCCGCGCTGTTCGCGCTCAACGTCGTCGACTCCCGCCGGATGGCCCCCCGGCAGGCCCGGGCGCAGCGCCTGCGCGCCGAGGTCAGCGGCATCGCCCACGAGAGCTTCGACGGCGCCCTGGTGGTCAAGACGATGGGTCGCGAGGCCCAGGAGACCGCCCGGTTCGCGGGGCGCGCCGGTGAGCTGCGCGACTCACTGATCGCTGTCGGCCGACTGCGCGGCATCTTCGATCCGCTGCTGGAGACGCTGCCCAGCCTCGGCACCCTGGCCGTACTGGTGGTCGGGGCGTTCCGGCTGCGCCAGGGCGCGATCAGCGTGACCGAGCTGGTCAGCGTGGCCTTCCTCTTCACAGTGCTGGCCTTCCCGGTGCGGGCCATCGGTTGGGTGCTGGCCGAGCTGCCGCGCAGCGTCGCCGGCTGGGACCGGGTGCGCCGGGTGCTCGACGCCACCGGCGAGATGCCGTACGGGCAGCGGGTGCTCGACCCGGCCGGCGCCGGCCCGGCCACCCTCACCTTCACCGACGTGCACTACTCCTACCCGCCGGCCGAAGCCCACCCGCCCGGCGCGCAGGTCCTCGGCGAGGTCGGCTTCACGGTGCCCGCCGGTCGGACGGTGGCCCTGGTGGGGCCGACCGGCGCCGGCAAGTCCACCATCGCCTCGCTGGCGGTGCGCCTCGTCGACCCGGACTCCGGCACGGTGAGCCTGGACGGCGTGGACGTGCGCGAGCTGACCTCCGCGTCGTTGGCCGGCACTGTGGCCCTGGTCGCCCAGGTGCCCTTCATCTTCGACGACACGGTCCGCGCCAACATCGCCCTCGACCGGCCCGGTGTCGACGACGAGGTGGTCTGGGCGGCGCTGCGGCTGGCCGAGGCGGACGGCTTCGTCGCCGCGCTGCCCGACGGTCTGGACACCATGGTCGGGGAGCGGGGCACCTCGCTCTCCGGCGGTCAGCGGCAGCGGCTCACCCTGGCCCGCGCGCTGGCCGGTCGACCGCGCCTGCTGGTGCTCGACGACGCGACGAGCGCTGTCGATCCTCGAGTGGAGGCGGCCATCCTGGCGGGGCTGCGGTCGTCGACCACGCAGGCCGGAGTTCCCGCCGCGTCGATCCTGGTGGTGGCGTACCGCCGGGCCACCATCGCGCTCGCCGACGAGGTCATCTACGTCGAGCAGGGACGGGTGGTCGCCCGGGGCACCCACAGCGAGTTGTTGGCCACCGTGCCCGGCTACGTCGACCTGGTCACCGCCTACGAGCAGGCCGAGGTGGAGCGGGCGCAGGAAAGTTCCTACGGCGACGACGTGGCGCCGCTGCCGTCGGGCCTGGAGATCGAGGTGGATCGGTGAGCGCGAGGAGTGCAGCGCAGCGGAGCCCCGCAGTCGCGAACGAAAGGCGGGCCCGGTGAGTACGACGACTTTGGGGACTGACGAGCAGGAGGCCCGGCAGGAGACGACCTGGCAGACCCTGCGGCGTGGCCTGGCGCTCTCGCCGGAGCTACGGATCGGTCTGGCCGGCACGTTGGCCCTGGCGTTGGTCTACATGGTCGGGCGGGTCGCCGTGCCGGTCGCCGTGCAGCAGGGCATCGACCGGGGCCTCGTCGGTGGTCTGAACCTGAACGTGGTCTGGACGGTGGTGGCGATCACCGCGGCGATCCTGACGATCACCACGATCTGCGGCTACCTGATGATGCGCCGGCTGTTCACGGTGAGCGAGACGGCGCTGGCCAACGTCCGCACCCGCGCGTTCCGCCACGTGCACGACCTGTCGATGTTGCACCAGCAGTCGGAGCGGCGTGGCTCGCTGGTCTCGCGGGTCACCAGCGACGTGGACCAGATCACCCAGTTCCTTCAGTGGGGCGGGGTGATCCTGCTGGTCAACCTCGGTCAGCTGGTGGTCACCACCGCCGTCATGCTGGCGTACTCCTGGCAGTTGACCCTTGTGGTGTTGGCCGCGTTCCTGCCGGCGGTGTTCGTCATCCGGCAGTTGCAACGTCGTCTCGGCAGCGCGTACGCGACGGTGCGTCAACGCACCGGGACGTTGCTCGGCGCGATCGGCGAGAGCGTGGTGGGCGCGCCGGTGATCCGGGCGTACGGGATCGCCGGGCGCACCGAGCGGCGGCTGGACGAGGCGATCGACAGGCAGCGGCTGGCGCAGCAGCGGGCGATCCGGATCAGCATCGTGGGCAGCTCGGTCGGTGAGTTGGCGGCGGGGCTGGCGCTGGCCGGCGTGGTGGTGCTCGGCGTGCTGTTGGGGGTGGACGGCACGCTGTCGATCGGTCAGCTGACCGCGTTCCTCTTCCTGGTGACGCTCTTCATCCAGCCGGTGCAGATCGCCACCGAGGTGCTCAACGAGGCGCAGAACGCGATCGCCGGCTGGCGTCGGGTGCTGGACGTGCTGGACGTCGCCCCGGACGTGGCCGACCCGGGGGAGCAGGGGCGGGAGTTGCCGGGCGGGCCGTTGGACATCCGGTTCTCCGGTGTGCGGTTCGCCTATCCGGGTGGTCCGCCGGTGCTGCACGACATCGACCTGGAGATCCCGGCGAAGAGCCGGGTGGCGGTGGTCGGTGAGACCGGCAGCGGCAAGACCACGTTCGCCAAGTTGCTGACCCGGCTGATGGACCCGTCGGCCGGGGCGGTGCTGCTGTCCGGGGTGCCGCTGACCGACGTCCGGTTCGGCTCGCTGCGCTCCCGTGTGGTGATGGTGCCGCAGGACGGGTTCCTGTTCGACGCGACGGTGGGGGACAACGTCCGGTTCGCCCGGCCGGAGCTGACCGACGAGCAGTTGAGCGCCGCCTTCACCGAGCTGGGCCTGTCGGACTGGCTGGAGGGTCTGCCGGCGGGCCTGGACACTCCGGTCGGGGAGCGCGGCGAGGCGCTCAGCGTCGGGGAGCGGCAGCTTGTCGCGTTGGCCCGCGCGTACGTGGCCGACCCGGACCTGCTGGTGCTCGACGAGGCGACCAGCGCGGTGGACCCGGCGACGGAGGTGCGGTTGCAACGCACGTTGGACGCTGTCACCCGGGGTCGGACCACCCTCGCCATCGCGCACCGGCTCTCCACGGCGCAGGCCGCCGACGAGGTGATAGTGGTGGACCGGGGTCGGGTGGTGCAGCGCGGCCCGCACGACGAGCTGGTTCGTGACGCCGACTCGGTGTACGGCCTGCTCTACGCCTCCTGGTTGGAGCAGACCCGGTGAGGTGCGGCGGTGTGGTGGACGCCGACGAGCGGGTGCTCTAGGCTCCGAGTTAGGTAAGCCTAACCTCTGAAGGAGGTCGCGCCCATGCGGCCCAACTCCGCCGAGATCGTCCGTACCCTCGTTGCCGGCCGCCTGCCCGGCCTGGTGCACCTGGCCCACCGGCCGGGCCCGCACCACGCCCGGCACGTCACCGACTCGGACGGGCGGGTGCTGCTGCTGGTGCCGGTGGCCAGCCACCTTGCCGCCGCCCTGCAACCGGCCGCCGGAGGCAGTGACGTCGCTGTGGTGCTCGACGTGCTCGACCTGCCGCCCGCCGCCGGCGCGCCCGGCCTCGGCCGCGCCTGGGTGTCCGGCTGGGCGGCCGAGCTGCGCGGCGACGAGTCCCGCCACGCGGCGGTCGAGTTCGCCGCTGTGGAACCGACCGGCGACCTGCTCGACCTGGGCACCCGGTTCCGGCTGTTCCGCTTCGAGGTGGTCGAGGTCCGTTGGGAGCGGGCCGGCGTCGTGCACCGGATCGACCCGGTGGAGTACGCCGAGGCCGAGCCGGACCCGGTGCACCCGGTCGAGGCCCGCCTGCTCGCCGACCTCGCCGAGTGCCACGGCGCCCAGGTGACGGAGTATCTGCGCCGGCAGCTCGGGTTGACCGAGCAGACCCCCGGCGGGCCGCCCCGGGTGGTGCGCATCGACCGCTACGGGCTGGTGGTGGCCCTCGGCCAACCCGACGCCGGGCACC
>NZ_JAGPXY010000148.1 GCF_018070325.1 Micromonospora sp. H61 | reverse complement strand
ATCCTGCCCCGCGCCGGGTCCGTGGATGCCGCCGGTCAGCCGCTGCGGTCGATGGTGACCCGGGCGTCGTCGGCCAGCCGGTAGCCGACGCCGTAGACGGTGGTGACCAACGGGACGTCCACGCCGACCTTGCCGCGCAGCCGACGCACGTGCACGTCGACGGTGCGCACGCCGGCGTGCTCGTAGCCCCAGACGGCGTTGAGCAGTTGCAGCCGGGTGAACACCCGGCGCGGGTGGGCGACCAGGTGCAGCAGCAGGTCGAACTCCAGCCGGGTCAGCGGCAGCGGCTCCTCGTCGCGCAGCACCGAGCGCGACGAGGCGAGGATGTGCAGGGCGGGAATGGTCGGGCTGATCGGTCGGGCCGGCGACCGGCTGGCGGGCGCCTGGTCGGGACGGCGTTCGGCCGGAACCGAACCGATGATCACGCCTTCACCCCGCTCCAGCATCTCGCGAGCGGCCTCCAACAGCCGGCGCGCCGCCGGGGTCAGCGACTCCTCACAGGCCAGCGGGATGGACAGCGTCACGGTGAGCACGGGCGCGGCGGTGTTCGCCGGGCGACGCTGGCCGCCGGGAGGTCGACCGGGCACCGCGGGTTGGGACGTATGCCATCCGGCACGCGACGAGGCGGGGCTGACCGACATGGTCCTCCTTGGGCTGGTCCGGGTATCTCCCCACGGCCCGGGACGCCGCTTCATCGATGCTTCCCGGCGCCTGGGCGAGGGTCAAGAGGCGGCTGCGTTGCATGAATGTGACAATTGACGAACACATCGGAGCCGAATGCTCGCTCTGCGTACGAGGCCTGATGATTACAGCAGAGTCGTCGAGATGCCCCGTTACGGGGGTCCCCGACCGGTTCACCAGGCGGTCACATCGCCGCCGGACCAGGGCTCAGCTGCTGTGATCCACGCTGATCGGCGCCCCGTCGGCCAGCCGGTAGCCGACGCCGTAGACGGTGGTGACGACCTCCGAGCCGGCCAGCTTGGCGCGCAGCCGGCGGACGTGCACGTCCACCGTCCGGGCCACCGCGTGCTCGTAGCCCCACACGCTGGAGAGCAGTTGCAGGCGGGTGAAGACCCGGCGGGGCCGCTCGGCCAGAAACAGCAGCAGCTCGTACTCGATGCGGGTCAGCGCGATGACCCGGTCGCCCTGGCGGACCATCCGCGAGCCGGCCAGGATGCGGACGTGGTCCGGTGCGGCGGGCCGCGGGGCCGGTCGCGGCCCCGACGCGGGCTCCTCCACGGCACGCAGTTGGGCCTCCCCCGACTCGGCCAGCTCGCCGAGCAGCTGCACCAGCCGGGCCAGCCGGGGGCTCAGCGGCCCGGGGACGAGGTCGAGGGTGATGGTCAGGGTCGGGCTGGTGCGCGGACGGGCCGGTGGGCGCACGCCGGGGTGGCGGCGCGTGGGGATGGCGACGACGGACATGGTGCCTCCTGAGTGGCGGTACGCGCGCCACGCCGGGTGTGGCGTGACGGTCAGCGGCGCGCCCAGCCGGCGTTGACCGGGGACGCGAGGGGAGAGGGGTGGTGCAGTGGGGTCGGGCCGAGGGCCGGCAGGCCGGCGATCCGCCAGGCCGCGAACCCACCGACCACATCGGTGGCCCGGTGCAGGCCGACGTCCTGCAGAGCGGCGGCGGCCAGCGACGAGGTGTAGCCCTCCTGACAGAGGATCACCAGCGGCACGTCGTAGTCGACGGCCTGCGGCAGCCGGGCCGCGCAGCGGGGGTCGAAGCGCCACTCCAGCACGTTGCGTTCGACGACGAGCGAGCCCGGCACCACGCCGTGCGCGGCCCGCTGCGCGGCCGGGCGGATGTCGACAAACAGCGCTCCGCTCCGGTACGCCAGGTGCGCCCGCTCCGGCTCCAGCCGACGCAGCCGGGCGCGCGCGGCGGCCAGGATCTCGTCGATGCCCCGGGAGCCCGGTGGCGGCACGGGGGCGGGACAGTGCTCGGCGGTTGTCTGCATTCTCGGGTTCCTTCCGGTGACAAGGGGGTTCTCGGTGCGCGCGGCTACCAGGACCGGCCGGCCTCGGCGACCTCGGCGACCCGCAGCCGCCCGTCGAGGAGGCGATAGCGGGTCATCCGCAGCAGCGCCGGCCGGTAGACGTGCACGCTGACCGCCGAATCGACGCCTCGGTTGGTCACCTGGTGCACGTGCCGGGGGCCGAAGCGGCGGCCCGCGCCGGCCGGCAGCAGTCGGGGGCGTAGTCGGTCGGCGCTGACCGTCTCCTCGGTGAGCACGCCGCCGACCACCCGGAACGCCCCGGAGGAGCCGCCGTGGTCGTGCAGGTCGGTGCCCTGTCCGGGCAGCCAGCTCAGCGCCCACACCTCGTGCTCGTCGCTGACGGCGAGGCGGGCGTACCAGCGCTCGGCGGGGTCGAACCGCAGCGCGACCGGCCAGCCGGCCGGGTCGGCCCATCCGGCGGCAACGGTGAGCAGGTCGGGCTCCGGACGGTGGTGCGTCATGGCGGTTCCTCGCGGGTCGTTCGGCGGGGTGCTCTCGCACTCTAGACGGCAAAGCCTATAGGTTTAGTAGGTAATTCCGCCTGGTGGGACGCCGGTCAGCCGCTCGGGCGAATCAGCGCAGCACCGGCGGATCCGCGCGGTAGCCCGGCAACGAGGGCCAGCGCACTGTCAACACCACCGACGCGCGCTCGGCGAACCAGGAATGGTCGACCCCACGGGCCCACACCACGTAGTCGCCGGGCGCGGCCAGCCGTACCGTCCGGTCCGGCAACTCCACCCGGAAACACCCCTCGACGAGTACGAGCAGAGTGGTGCGCACCTCGCCGGTCGCCCACCGCGACCGGGCCTGCCCGGGCGGATGCACACCCCACTTCACCTCGACGTCGGTGCTGTGCCGGATCTCCCCCGGCAACGCGAAGTGCCCGAGCAACCAACCAGCGTTGGTGGCGCCGTCGACGCCCGCGTTGCCCACGTACACCGTCTCACCCATCGGACCCCTCCCCAGCGCGCCGGCCGAGCAACCTATCAGGACCGGTGTGGCTAACCTGGACCGGTGACCGAGAACCTCGACGCCGAGACGCTGGCGTTCGCGCACCGGATGTTCGACCTGGCCCGGGCCGGCGCCACCGACGAGCTGGCGGCGCAGATCGACGCCGGCCTGCCGGTCAACCTCACCAACGACAAGGGCGACACGCTGCTCATCCTGGCCGCGTACCACGCCCACCCGGACACGGTGGCCGCCCTGCTCACCCGCGGCGCCGACCACACCCGGGCCAACGACCGAGGTCAGACCGCGTTGGCCGCAGCGGTCTTCCGCAGCAGCACCGAAGCGGTCCGCGCGCTCCTCGCCGCCGGCGCGGATCCGGCACACGGCAACCCGTCCGCCGTCGAGACCGCGCGCTTCTTCGACCTGCCGGAGATGACAGAGCTGCTGCGCGTCGGCTGACACCGGCACGGCCGGGCCGGTATACAGGGGCGGTGGAAGATCTCTGCCGGAGCAGATGCGGGCCGCCGCGACCGCACTGCTGACCGCGCTCGACCCCGCCGCCCGCGAGAGCGCCGTGCACTCGTTCGACGACGAGGCGGCCCGGCGCTGGCTGGAATACCGGCCCCGACCCCGACCGGGCGTCTGCCTCGCCGAGCTCGACGTCACCGCCCGCAAGGCCGCCCACCGGCTGCTGGCCACCGCGCTCAGCCCCTCGGCGTACGCACAGGCGATGGCGATCATCTCGCTGGAGGAGGTGCTGGACCGGGCCGAGGGCTGGCAACGCGGGCGGCACAGCGCCGACTACTGGGTGGCCGTGTTCGGTGACCCGGCCCGCGACGACAGTTGGGCGTGGCGACTCGAAGGACACCACCTGTCGGTGAACATGACAGTGGTGGACGGTCAGGTCTCCCCCGCGCCGATCTTCTTCGGCGCCAACCCGGCCGCGGTCCGCTACGCCGGCCGTCCGGTCTCCCGCCCACTCGGTGTCGAAGAGGACCTGGCCCGTGCCCTGCTCGACGCGCTGGGCCCCGCCGAGCGGGCCGCCGCGATCATCGCCGACGAGGCGCCCGCGGACATCATCAGCGCCACCCGTGGGCGCGTCGACGCGCCGCTGGAGCCCCTCGGCGTACCGGCGGAGCGGCTGGGACCGACCGGCCGCGCGCTGCTCGACCAGGTGGTCGCCCTCTACCTCGACCGGCTACCGCCCGAACTGGCCATCCGGGAGGCGACCCGACTGGCCGCCGGCCCACTGCACTTCGCCTGGGCCGGCCCCACCCACCCCGGGCGGCGGCACTACTACCGGGTGCAGGGCGACGACCTGCTGATCGAGTACGACAACACCACCGCGGACGGCAACCACGCGCACACAGTGCTGCGCCGCCCGGCGAGCGACTTCGGCGCCGACGTCCTGGCAACCCACCACCAAACCCACTCCCACTAACCCCGCGTCCGTCGCCCTGCCCTGCCCTGCCCTGCCCTGCCCTGCCCTGCCCTCGCCGATCTGTGAGTGGGGGTTGTCAAGGGGTGCGGTGGTGGGTGGTGATGGTTCGGTAGAGCTGTCGGGCGATGTAGCGCTTGAGGCAGCGGGTGATTTCTCTGGTGGTGCGGCCTTCGGCGCGGC
>NZ_JAGPXY010000147.1 GCF_018070325.1 Micromonospora sp. H61 | reverse complement strand
GGACCGGACCGGGTGGCGAGGTACGAGATCAACACCACCAGGCAGACGAGTACGGCGGCTCCCTCCACCGCCCAGCGCCGCCGCTGTCGGGCGCGGCGCAACACGCTGCGGGTCGTCCCGGCGGCAATGGCACGCGGACGGTGCTTCGGCGGCTCGTCGCCAGCCCTCGAACCAGCCCGCGTGCGGTCTTCGTCCGCCACCGACCCCTCCAACTCCGCCGCCCGGCCGTTTTGGACCGCCGAGGACCACACCATCCACTGTGGGCAGTTTCACGTTTACCCGGGCGTGGACGACACGCTAGATCCGGACTGCCGGACGTGTCCAGCCCACAATGGGACGCCGCCGGACAACCCGGCCGCCCCGGACGGGCACCTGGGCAGACCACCAGCGCCTTTCGGGTCAGCCGATCCGGAAGCCGAGCAGTTGCGCGACGACCACGGCCTGCTCGACGTCGATCACGGCACCGGCCCGCTCGACGACCGTCGGGTCCAGCGCTGTGAGATCGCTGCCCCGCAGGTCGGCGCCGCCGAGCCGGACGTTTGTCAGCTGCGCCCCGGAAAGATCGACACCGGTGACCGTAGCACCGGTGAGGTTGGCCCTGGTGAGGTCCACCTCGCGCATGCGCACCCCGGTCAGCCGGACGCCACGCAGGTCGGCACCGGGCAACGCGACGAAGGACCAGTCACCGCCGTCCACCGTCAACGGACGCAGATCGCACTCGCTGAAGGTGCTGCCGACCAGCTTGCAGCCGGTGAACTCGGCCTCGAAGAAGTTGCACCGCCGAAAGACGCAACGGGTGAAGGCGGAGTCGACATGCCGGGAGGCGTTGAACGCCACGTTGCCGAACGTGCACCCGGTGAAGACCGCGCCTCTGCTCACCGCCTCGGTCAGGTCCATCCCGAAGAACTCGCAACCCACGAAGTGCCGGTCGGTCAGCTCCTCGCCGTACCAGTCCTCGTTGCGAAAGGTCACGTCCTCGGTCAACTCCGGCATCCGGCCAGGCTAGTGGGCGCCGCCGACAGCCGACGGCCGGCGGGCCGGCGCCGACCCCCTTCCGGTGTCGGTCTACCGGCGAGTAGGTTCGGCGGCGTGAGTGTGGCTCGGAGCAAGGACCCGGATCAGATCGGCTTCGACAGTGCGCGGCTGGCACGGATCGACGAGCACTTCGGCCGGTACGTCGACGACGGCCGACTGGCCGGCTGGCAGGTGGTGGTCACCCGTCGCGGCGAGGTGGCGCACTCCTCGACGTACGGGCTGCGCGACCGGGAGTCGGGCGCACCGGTAGAGGCCGACACCCTCTGGCGGATCTACTCGATGACCAAGCCGGTCACCTCGGTCGCGGCGATGATGCTGTGGGAGGAGGGCCGGTTCGAGCTGACCGACGAGATCAGCCGCTGGCTGCCCGAGTTCGCCGACCTGCGGGTCTACTCCAAGGGGTCGGCGCTCAAGCCGTACACGGTGCCGGCGGTCGAGCCGATCCGGGTCTGGCACCTGCTCACCCACACGGCCGGCCTGACGTACGGCTTCATGCAGACCTCGGTGGTCGACGGGCTCTACCGGGCCGCCGGCTACGACCTGTACCCGCCGGCGGACGTCGACCTGGCCGGCGCCTGCGCGGCCTTCGGCGAGCTGCCGCTGCTGTTCCAGCCCGGCTCGGCGTGGGGCTACTCCGTCGCCACCGACGTGCTGGGCCGACTCGTCGAGGTGATCTCCGGGCAGAGCCTCGACGCGTTCTTCGCCGACCGGATCTTCGGCCCGCTGGGCATGACCGACACCCGCTGGTGGGTGGAGGGCGACGAGGCCGACCGGCTGGCCGCGCTCTACGTACCGGAACCGCGCAGCGGCCGGGCCGTCCGCTACGACAGCCTGGGGTCGCTCGCGTTCAACAAGCCGGCGCTG
The DNA here is from genome assembly GCF_018070325.1 of Micromonospora sp. H61. Lineage (GTDB taxonomy): Bacteria > Actinomycetota > Actinomycetes > Mycobacteriales > Micromonosporaceae > Micromonospora > Micromonospora salmantinae. The sequence goes on along the minus strand of NZ_JAGPXY010000147.1, from coordinate 2,728 downwards.
CTCTCCGGCGGCGGTGGCCTGATCTCCAGCGCCGCCGACTACCACCGATTCACCCAGTTGCTGCTGCGCGGCGGCGAGCTGGACGGCGTGCGGCTGCTCGGGCCGCGCACGGTGCGGTTCATGACCCGCAACCACCTGCCCGGCGGTCAGGACCTGGGCACCCTGTCCACCGGCGGCTTCGCCGAGACCACCCTGGACGGGATCGGCTTCGGCCTCGGCTTCGCGGTGGTCGACGACCCGATCCCCAGCCGGGTGCCGAGCAGCCTCGGCGAGTACTACTGGGGCGGGGTGGCCAGCACCGCGTTCTGGGTCGACCCGGCCGAGGAGATCACCGCGCTGCTGTTCACGCAGCTGATGCCGTCGAGCACCTACCCGCTCCGCTCCCAGCTGCGCCAGCTCGTCTACGCCGCCCTGGTCGACTGAGCGCTGACGGAACGGTCAGTCGGCGAGGCGGGCCGGGAAGCCACCGGTGGCGATCGGACCCCAGGCGTCGATGGTGACCCGGATCAGCGACTTGCCCTGACGCACCATCGCCGCCCGGTAGTCGTCCCAGTCCGGGTGCTCACCGGAGATGCTGCGGAAGTATTCGACCAGCGGTTCCAGTGCCTCGGGCAGGTCGAGCACCTCGGCGGTGCCGTCGATCTGCACCCAGGGGCCGTTCCAGTCGTCGCTGAGCACGCAGGCCGAGACCCGGGGGTCGCGGCGGAGGTTGCTCACCTTGGCCCGCTCCGGGTAGGTGGAGACGACCAGCCGCCCCTGCCCGTCGACCCCGGCGGAGACCGGGGAGGACTGCGGTCGCCCGTCCGCCCGGGTGGTCATCAGCACGACGCGGTGTCGCGGCCGGAGGAAGTCGAGCAGGCCGTCCCGGTCGACCCGGGTGTTCCTTGCGATGCTGCGTGCCATTCCCCGTTCCTACCAGGGTGCGGGCGCAGCGGGGTCGGCGGGTCAGCGGGGTCGGGCCACGGCGCGGTGCACCGCCTGGGTGGGCACCCGGGGACGGCCGGACGGACGCCAGGCCCGACCGTTGGCGTAGATCACCCGAAAGCCGAGGTACGAGGCGAGCGGCGCCCAGTGGGCGGAGCCCATCCGCAGCTCGGCGGCATTGTGTCGTTGGCCGTTGGCGAGCACGTCGAGGAGCACGGTTTCGAAGGCAGCCGATTCGACCCAGTCGACTTCGCGGGTGAAACCGCAGATCAGAGCGGCTCCGGTGACCTCCAGGAACTCGCGCAGCACCGCGTCCGAGGCGCGCAGCACCGAGCAGCTGCCGAAATAGAGTCGCCGTCCCTCCGCGCGGCCGGCCATCAGCTCGGCCACCTCGTTCAACTCCACCGACTGCCAGTCGGTGAGGCAGAGCCGGCTCGGCTCGCCGTGCATGGCGAAGAAGCCGACCCGGTGGTCGGCGTACTGCTTGAGCAGCCAACGGTCCAGGAAGTAGAACAACTCGTCGCGGGTGGCCGCGTCCTTGTGGATGAAGCGGATCTTGCCCAGCCGCTCCAGCAGCTCCAGCGTGGGCAGCACCGAGCCCCGCTCGTTGAGGTCACGGTGCCACTGACCCTCGACACAGAAGACGCCACCGCGTGCCATGCGCACCTCCGCCAGTCCGCCACCCCGGAGCTGACGGTACCGGCCGCCATCACCCCGGGAACATCACCCACCGTGTGGCAGATTGCGACGTTCGGTGCCCTTGGCCGTAGGAGAGGTGATCGGCCGGAAATGACTGTTTCGCAAATCAGCCGAATTCCCAGCCAATACCCAGGGACAGCAGATTGTGAGCACGATTCTCGTTAATCACCTCCAACGGCACTGATCGGTGCGAGGGTGGAAATCACGGGACTTCTCGGTCGATGTCCTGGAGCCACCCCATTCGCTCTCCTATCGGGAGGACTTCTGTGCGCGTAAACACCTTGAAGCGGGTCGCCGTCGCATTCGCCCTGGCACTGCCCGGGGCCGCAATCGCCACGGTGGTCGCCGCACCGGCGGCGCACGCGGACGGCTGTTACACCTGGAACCGCACCCTGACCCAGGGGCGCTCCGGTGACGACGTCCGCCAGTTGCAGATCCGGGTCGCCGGGTGGGCCGGCTACCGGGACATCGTGGAGAACGACGGCCGCTACGGGCCCAAGACCGCCGCCGCGGTCAAGCGGTTCCAGCAGGCGTACGGGCTGCGCGCCGACGGCATCGCCGGCCCACAGACCTTCGCCAAGCTGTACCAACTCCAGGACAACGACTGCACGCCCGCGCACTTCACCTACGGCGAGCTGGACAACGGGTGTGGCGGGAGCGGGTGGAGCGGCGGCCCGCTGTCGGCGAACCAGACCAAGCAGAACGCGCTGCGCACCATGTGGAAGCTGGAGGCGCTGCGCAAGAGCCTCGGTGACAAGCCGCTCAACGTGTCGAGCGGTTTCCGCAGTCGCGCCTGCAACAACCAGGTCGGCGGCGCGTCCGACAGCCAACACCTGTACGGCAACGCGGCCGACGTGACCTCACGGACGTCCTCGCTGTGCCAGGTCGCCCGCGCCGCCCGTAACAACGGCTTCAGCGGGATCTACGGGCCGGGCTACCCCGACCACGACGACCACGTGCACGTCGACTCGCGTCGGGAGAACAACAGCGACGACAGCTCGAACACGACGAGCTGGTCCGCCCCGGACTGCGGGGTCGGCAACTGAGCCCACCGCTCGAAGCGACGTCGGCCCGGCGCGGAGGGGGATCCTCGCGCCGGGCCGCC
>NZ_JAGPXY010000146.1 GCF_018070325.1 Micromonospora sp. H61 | reverse complement strand
CCGCTCCAACAGCAGGTCGGCGAGCGCGGCGGCGCGCCGGGTCGGGTCGAGGTCCCGATCCGGGAGACGTGACCAGCGGCCGGCGACCGTCGGCGGGCCACCCCGGGTCGGCAGCGCCACCCGACCGGGCCGCCGGTAACGGGTGCGGGGCGCGGACGGCCGCGAGCGGTGCGCGCCGCCGGCGCCGAGCACCGCTCGCAGCGGGGCGAGGGTGTCGTTGCTGAGGTGCCCGGCCCAGACCAGGTCCCAGATCACCCCGGTCAACGCGGCGTCGTCGGTCGAGCCGACCCGGTCGGCCAGCGGGCGGAAGAAGAGCGCCTGCCCGTCGCCGAGCGCGTCGAGCACCGCGTCGTGCAGCGGGGTACGGGTCAACGCCTCGTCGGGCGGCGGGAGCAGCAGCGGCGCGGCGTCCGCGTACGCCAGGGTGACCCAGCCGTCGCCCCCGGAGATCGCGCCCGAACCCGCCCAGAGCACCTCCCCGCTGGCACACAGCTCGTCGAGTTGGGCGGGGGAGTAGTCCGCGACCCGGGCGGGCAGCACCAACCGCTCCAGCGCGGACGCCGGCACCGCGGTGCCCTGCAACTGCTCCACGGTGGCGGCGAGCGCCTCCACACCTCGGGCGGACGAGCCGACCTGCTGCCAACGCGGCAGGAACGTCGCCAGCGCCCGGGGCGGCACCGGCTCGATCTCCCGGCGCAGCGCGGCGAGGGAGCGGCGGCGCAGCATCCGCAGCACCTCGGCGTCGCACCACTGGGCGCCGGCCGAATCCGGGGTGAACTCCCCGGAGACCACCCGCCCGGTGGCGCCGAGCCGGCGCAGCGCCTGCTCGACGACGAACACGCCCAACCCGAAGCGGGCCGCGCAGCTGGCCGCGGCGAACGGCCCGTGGGTGCGGGCGTAGCGGGCCACCAGGTCACCGAGCGGGTCGGCCACCGGGGCGAGGTACGCCTCGGCCACCCCCATCGGCAGCGCCACGCCGAGGGCGTCGCGCAGACGGGCCGCGTCCTCGACGCCCACCCAGCGCTGCTCGCCCGCGATCCGGACCCGCAGCACCCGGCGGGTGGCCTCCAGCTCGCTGAGCCACGTCTCCGGCACACCCCGCTCGGTCAACTCGGCGTCGCTCAGGTCACCGAGCACCCGCAGCAGCTCGACGACGTCCTCGGCGTCGCGGGGGCGGCGCTGCTCGGTCAGCCACCGCAGCTGCCGGTCGGTCTCGGTGAGCACCGCCGGGTCGAGCAACTCCCGCAGGTCGACCCGGCCGAGCAGCTCGCCGAGGAGCGTGGAGTCGAGGGCCAGTGCGGCGGCGCGGCGCTCGGCCAGCGGGGCGTCGCCCTCGTAGAGGAACGCGCCGACGTAGCCGAAGAGCAGCGACCGCGCGAACGGCGACGGCGCGCTGGTCTCCACCTCGACCAGCCGCACCTTGCGGGTGGCCAGGTCGCGCATCAACCCGGCCAGCGCCGGCTGGTCGAAGACGTCCTGGAGGCACTCCCGGGCAGCCTCCAGGGTGACCGGGAAGTCCGCGTACTCGCGGGCGACGTCGAGCAGTTGCGCGGCGCGTTGCCGTTGCTGCCAGAGCGGCTGGCGGCGGCGCGGGTCGCGGCGCGGTAACAGCAGGGACCGGGCGGCGCACTCCCGGAAACGGGCGGCGAAGAGGGCGGACGTGCCGACCGACTCCTCCACGAGCTGGGTGATCTCGTCGGGCTCGAAGACCACCACATCGGCGCCGGGAGGCTCGTCGGCGGTGTCCGGAAGTCGCACCACGATGCCGTCGTCGGAGGGCATCACCTGGGCGTCCACCCCGTACCGCTCGGCCAGCCGGCGGCCCACCGCGAGGGCCCACGGCCCGTTGACCCGGGCACCGAGCACGCTGTGCACGGCCAGCCGCCAGTCACCCAGCTCGTCGCGGAACCGCTCGACCACGACAGTGCGGTCGTCGGGCAACGAGCGGGTGGCCTCGCGCTGCTCGCGCAGGTAGGCCATCAGGTTGCCGGCGGCCCAGTCGTCCAGCCCGCCGTCGCGCAGCGCGGCCAGGGCGGCCTCGTCGGTCTGGCGCAGCAGGGTGCGCACCCGGGCGCCGATGGCCCGGCCCAGCTCCACCGGCCGACCCAGCTGGTCGCCCTTCCAGAACGGCATGCGCGCGGCCTGCCCCGGGGCGGGCGAGACCAGCACCCGGTCCGGAGTGATCTCCTCGATCCGCCAGGAGGAGGAGCCGAGCAGGAAGACGTCGCCGACCCGGGACTCGTAGACCATCTCCTCGTCCAGCTCGCCGACCCGGGCGGCCCGTTCGGCGCCGGCCAGGAAGACCCCGAACAGGCCCCGGTCGGGGATCGTGCCGCCACTGGTCACCGCGAGGCGTTGCGCTCCCTGGCGGCCGGTGAGCAGGTCGGTGGCCCGGTCCCAGACCAGCCGGGGGCGCAGCTCGGCGAATGCCGTGGACGGATAGCGGCCGGAGAGCATGTCGAGCACCGCGTGCAGCGCCGAGTCGGGCAGCTCGGCGAAGGGCGCGGCCCGGCGGACCAGCACGGCCAGGTCGCCGAGCGTCCACGGCTCCAGCGCCACCATCGCGACGATCTGCTGGGCCAGCACGTCCAGTGGGTTGCGCGGGTAGTGCAGCTCTTCGATGGCACCGGCGGTCATCCGCTCGGCGACCACCGCGCAGGAGAGCAGGTCACCGCGGTGCTTGGGGAAGACCACCCCCCGCGAGACCGCGCCCACCTGGTGCCCGGCCCGGCCGACGCGTTGCAGGCCGGCGGCCACGCTGGGCGGCGCCTCGATCTGCACCACCAGGTCGACCGCGCCCATGTCGATGCCCAGCTCCAGGCTGGAGGTGGCCACCACCGCCGGGAGCTGACCAGACTTGAGCGCCTCCTCGATGTGCTTGCGCTCCTCCCGGGAGACGCTGCCGTGGTGGGCGCGGGCGATCACGGGCGCCGCGCCGGTGGCCGCGCCGGACTGGGCCATCACCTCGGCCGGCGGCCGGTTGCGCAGCGGACCGGCGGGGCCACCCCACAGCTGCGCGCCGGACGCCCTGTCGTCGTCGCCCGCCGGGTCGTCGCCGGCCGGCAACCCCTCCGGTACGCCGATAGCGCCCTCGCCCGACGCGGATGCGGCGACCGCCTCGGCTGCCAGCTCGTTGAGCCGGGCGCAGAGGCGCTCGGCACTGCGCCGGGAGTTGGTGAAGACGATTGTCGAGCGGTGCTGCCCGATGAGGGTGAAGACCCGTTCCTCCACGGCCGGCCAGATCGACGCCCGGCGTGGCCCGGGGCCGCCGAGGTCGTCCTCCGGTGGTTGCTCCTGCTCGTCCAGGCGGGTCATGTCCTCCACCGGGACCTGCACGCTGACCTCGATGGTCTTCGGGGTGGCCGGCTGCACCACGTCGACCGGGCGGGCGCCGCCGAGGAACTGCGCACAGGCGTCGATCGGCCGGACGGTGGCCGAGAGGCCGATGCGCTGCGCCGGGGCGGGCAGCAGCTCGTCGAGGCGTTCGAGGGAGAGCGCGAGGTGGGCGCCGCGTTTGCTGCCGGCCACCGCGTGCACCTCGTCGACGATCACCGTCTGGACGCCGCGCAGCGAGTCGCGAGCCGCGGACGTGAGCAGTAGGAACAGCGACTCGGGCGTGGTGATGAGGATGTCCGGCGGAGTGCGGGCGAAGGCTCGTCGCTCGTCGGCGGGCGTGTCGCCGGTGCGCATGCCGACGGTGATGTCGGGCGGTGCGACGCCCAGCCGGGTGGCCGCCTGCCGGATGCCGGCCAGCGGGGCGCGCAGGTTGCGCTCCACGTCCACGGCGAGGGCCTTGAGCGGGCTGACGTAGAGCACGCGGCACCGTTGGCGGGCCTCGGCCGGTGCTGGCTCGCGGGCGAGTCGGTCCAGTGACCAGAGGAAGGCCGCGAGCGTCTTGCCCGAGCCGGTGGGTGCCACCACGAGCGCGTTGCGGCCGGCGGCGACCGATCGCCAGGCGCCGGTCTGCGCGGCGGTCGGGGCTGCGAAGGCGTTGTCGAACCAGGCGCGGGTGGCCGGGCCGAACCCGGCCAGCACCGCGCCGGCGTCTGCGTCTGCCCCGGTCACCGGTCCATCGTGCCCCGCCGGTCCGACATCCACGAGCGACCTCTCGACGGAATGGACCGGCAAGAAGCAAAAAGCGTGGAACGTGCGCTTAATACGTTAAGTCTCACTTAACTGCTTGCTTCTAAGGAGCAACATAAAGTAACTTCACTCGCAACGCGAACCGGGGTGAGGGGGTTTGATGGCCGGCGAGCAGCACACCGTCGAACCGGGCACCGACGTGCTGATTCGCAAGGTCGACAGCCACCTCGCCGCGCTCCGCGCCGGCCTGCACGGCCCCGAGCTCGAGCTCGCCGAACGCCTCGCCCACTGCCTGCGCGAGATGGTTCTCTGTACCGCCCAGGCCAGCGCCGCCGACCGGGGTCAGGTCCGCGTTGCCGTGCACTACTTCGTGCTCCGTCGCGAGAGCCGTGGCCGCCTGCTGGCGGTGCGGTCGCTGACCGCCGCCGAGCGGGTGGTCGACCGGGTCGCCCGCCAGCTCGGCCGCCTCGACCTGCTGGCCGAGCTACGCCGCGACCGGTCCACCCCCGACGACGCGCAACCCCTCAACAAAGCCCTGCTGCGCTAACGCCGCTCAGCCTCCCCTCCCG
>NZ_JAGPXY010000145.1 GCF_018070325.1 Micromonospora sp. H61 | reverse complement strand
ATGCAGGCGTACCTGACCGACTGGCTCGCCGGACGCAAGAACATCAAGACAGGCACCCTGCGCTCCTACGAAGGCCACATCCGGCTGTACCTGATCCCGCACCTCGGCCACCTACGCATCGACCGGCTCCGCCCCGGCCACATCGACGCCATGTACGACAACATCGCCGAACGCAACACCACCATCGCTACCCTGCGCGCCTGCCGGATTGGCTCTGGTGGAGACTCATATTTTCCGGGTCAAGGCAACTGAAGTTCCGGCTGGCATCCCTGACGATGCGAACCCGCGAGAAGCCAATCTGAACCGGCAGGTCTACCGCAAGGTAAAGGCATCCCTCTTCGGCGGCGAGGGGTCGGACGGCACTGGCTCATTTCACCTAAAGCACGGTGGTATCGTGCTGGTCGCCGAGAAGGTGGAGCGGCTTGAGAGTGACCTCTACCGACTGTGGTTTAACCCGAGCGTGAAGCAGGGCGTGGCCAACGGTAACCACAGTTACCAACTGATCCTCGCCGCACAGAAAGAGGCGGACATCCCTCCGGATCAGTATGTGGAAATAAAGGTCCACGTAAATGTTCCTGCGCAAATCGTTCCTGACTTGGCGGACGGGCTTAACACCTCGATGCAAGTTCGCGAGGAGTCGCTGGCTGATCTTCGGAATAAGTTCGACTGGCTCAAGAAAGTATGCGAGAGTCGGCCCAGCGGCATGAAAGCGATCTCCTGGCATGAGGGGAACGACGGGTCCTACGACGTCCGCGAAGTTCTGGCGCTCCTTATGGCGCTAGATCCGACTCGCTATCCGCTCGAAGATCCGGTAGGTATCGAGAATACTTACGCCCGGGTCTCTTCCGTATTTCGCGCGTACTTGACGAATCCCGAGCGCGTTGAGAAGTTCGCTCCGATCGCTTTGGAAGCTTTGGAGTTGTACGAGTATATCCGATTCTCGGCTAGCCGTCTTTGGCAGGGTAAGTTCAGGCTCCTTAAGATCGCTGACAAGCCGTCCAGCGGTTCGGTCTTCACCTTTCCGTTCCTGCTAAACGAGACTGGGAAGCCGGAAGCTTCCGATATCCGCCTGACAAAAGCGGCTGCGATTCCGTGTCTCGCTGCCTTCCGACCGATGGTCAACGTAGACGAAAACGGCCATGCTTCCTGGAAGTACGACTTCACTGAGGTGAAGTCAATGTGGGATCAGTACGGCGACGAGGTGATGCGGGAAGTCCACGACACTGTCACCCGTCAGCATAACGGAAACACCCACTACGCCGGCCGGTCGCCGATGCTCTATCGAGCGACGAGCAAGACCTTGGAACTGGCGGACTTGAGGCGCCAGTTGGCGCGACAGTAGCGCAAGGGGAGGCGTGTGGCCTACTCGAGCGATCTCATCGGAAGTTCGTAGCCACCTCAGTTTCATATGGCAGGACAAGGTGGGGCGCTCGACTGCCACAAAGGACCTGAATCCAGTGTGTCTGGTGGCCCCGTCGTCGGTGACGGGGCCACCACTATGAGATTCGCAAGCGCTTGCCAATGCGACCGAACAGCCGAGACCGGACCGAAATCTGGAGACTCTAGTCGATGAAATAGGCTGCTACGCGAGTAGTCGACCGTCGGGCGGTCCCAGCGTCGTTTCCGGCAGCAAAGCAGCGACGGCCGGCCAACCACAGCAGGCCCCGCGCGGCCGGTTTGTGGTCCACTGCTTCACCTAAACCGCCCGTTGCCCGCACTGCTGCAGCTTGCAGCCCGTCACCTGTGACCATCAGAACTCGATATTAGGTGGTCTCGATGAGCTGCGACTCGGTCACACTCGGGCCGCCTCAACCGGCCTACCTCCGCTCAACTTGGAACAGCCGCCATCATGCGGGCCGTTCTGGTAGCGCGCTTTCACGACCCGTGTCATAGCTGACTGGGTCGAGTCGGCTTGCGAGGGCGGCCACGGCGTGGCCCCCGGCTTCGTGCGGTGTAGCGGTGAGTCGCTGTGGCTAAGTCAGCGGGCTCGGTTAGGCGGTATCGCATCACACAGTCCGCTAGATGTGTGCCGTCGATGGGTTGCTGGCAGATGAGAGCAGCGAGAAGCTCCGAGGCGCTTGTCGAGCCCGCGCAGGCCTGCTCGGTGAGGGAGACCAGCAGGCGTAGGCGTTCATCAACGACGACTGGCCACTCAACGCTGGTCTTATGCCTGGTTCGCTCCACGGCTACCGCCCTCTCGTGCTGGCGCGTTGCCCCAGCCCAGGGCTGGATCGCATTATATAAATAACGTACGCTGCTACAGCGTTGATCGTTACGTCGTTAGGGCAATCGATGTCGGATGGTGTAGTGAGCCCGCAGGGTCGGCGTGCTCGCTGGCGGACGCCGTGGGCGGTGGCAGAGGTGTTTGCCGGCGTCGGCTCCGTTGCGCAAGGGTTCGCCCGTGCGGCTGGGTTCGAGGTCGCCTATCTTAACGACATTGACGAGTACGCGCGGCGCACTTACCAGGCGAACTATGGCAAGACAGTCCAATACGACACTTGCCACGTGGGATCCGTCAGCGGGCAGACGATCAAGCAAGCGGCGGACGGACGTCCGATTGCTGGACTGCTCGGCTGTCCCCCGTGCCAGGGATGGTCTGCTGCAGGGCAACGGGCAGCGGACGACCCGAGAAATCTGCTGCTTGGGGACTTCTTTCGACTCGTAGCTGAAGTCAAGCCTCACTTCTTTGTGATGGAGAACGTCCCAAGCGTCGCCGACCGGTCTGAGTTGGCGGCAGCGCTCGCCGAGTGTGCACCGGACTATCGCACGTGGCACGGAGTGCTCAACGCGGCGTCGTACGGTCTGCCGCAGACGCGCCAGCGCACCCTCGTGATCGGCTATCACGAGGACACAGGGGTGCAGCCAACGCCACCACCGCCCACTCACGGTGGTCGGCGGCGCCTCTGGGATTACCGGGCTGAACGACTGGTGAAGCCCTCCACTGACGTCCTCGATTCGTTGCTGGGAGCGGCTCCTCGTCTCGGACGGCCCAAAAGCGAGCGATACAGCATGCGTCCTTACTACCCGGACGACATGGAGCGGCTGCAGAATCTCGTGACCGTTGGCGAGGCCATCGCCGACCTCGAACCCGACTTCGACGGCAAGCCCTCCTCTTACGCCAAGCGCCTTGCAGGCGCTGATCACCCAACGCACAACCACCATGCTTGGGGCCATGGGGCGGCCATGGTCAAGCGCATGGCGTTGGTTGCCGAAGGCTGTCGGCCACCGAGTGAGGCCACCAACAACCGCAGGTACTACTCGCAGGCTTATGCCCGCCTGCACCGGCGAGGGCTCGCACGCACAATCACCACGAACTTCCATAACCCAGGCTGTGGTCGCTTCTTGCACTACAGATTGCATCGCAGCATCACCGTACGTGAAGCTGCCCGCTTGCAGGGCTTTCGGGACGACTTTGTTTTCATCGATCATCCTGGCTGGCAAGAGAGGCTCGTAGGTAATGCGTTTCCTCCGCTGTGGGCGGAGGTCATCGCCCGTCACGTTCGCAATGAGCTCGAAGCCGTTCTTGCGGCCTGACTATCCAAGCACCGGGATGCGCTAACTGTCCAAGCTCGGCGGCGCGCCAGGCTCGATCGCTCTCGCGTGCTCCCGGCGCAGTTCTGCCTGACGCTCAAGGTAGGGCTCGGCGCCATACGGGCGCAGGCTGACGGCGTCTTCGCTGGCTCGCCTGGCCCGCCCCAATCGGTGAAGGTTTGCGACGATCATGGACTTGAGCTCAGCCTCTAGTCTTCTTCCGAGTGCCTTGCAAAGCTCGTGCGCTCGGTAGATAACATACGGGACGATCTTGACGAGTCGTTTTCCAGTCAAGAAATTGTGATCGCGGTCGGTGCTGAACTTGGTGTGATGAAGAGCGGCAACTATCAGCTCGACGTTACGACGGACAAGGTCCCCTGCCTCCTCGGGGCTGCGGGCGCGCAGCGACTCAAGAAACTCGTACCGGGGTGTTAGTGGCAGCGGATCTCCTGCGCTGTGGCCAATGTAGAAGAGGACGTAATCCGCCTCCTCGCACATCCGCACGTATGGGTCGTCCTCAATAGCGTCTACGGTTTTCCAGTAGCTGTCCATCATGGGCTTCCCCAAATGGTCGCGCTGCCGGGCTCGCATCCGGTCCACCCAGAAGTCGGGAGTATCCTGCTCATAGTCGCGAGCCATGTCAGTAAGCGCATGAAAGGGTCTGGCCACGGCGAAGGTGCAGAAGTAACCGTCGTCACTGCGTCGATCGGGTACCAACGTCGACAGTAACGTGGTGACCGCCTCGTTGTCGTTGAGGCGAGCTCCGCGCGAGATCTCCCAACCAGGCTCGACGGCGGGTGTCCCCGACTCAGCGTGTCCGTGCTTGATAAACCAGTTGATGATCTCACTGAAGAGCTGAAGCTGACTGCCTTTGACTGCACCGGCGAACACGGGCCGTTGGCGTCGAGACTGGAGGTAATTGAGGATGTGATGCGAGTGGAAAACTCCAGCGCGGACCATCTCGCCGTAGGCATCATTGCGCTGGTAGTGATGAGACTCGCGTTCCTGCAATGTCACCGTGCCGTCCCGGAAGTGCAGCCGGGGAGCGGGCAGCAGGCGGCCGTCGCCGCCCATCGCTGGAGCACCGCCGACGAACACGCGCTCGTCGGCGCGCCACTGCACGACATCGGTCGCGCACTTTGCCATGTGCTCGTACTCGCTCTCCTTAAGGT
>NZ_JAGPXY010000144.1 GCF_018070325.1 Micromonospora sp. H61 | reverse complement strand
GAGCGGGCTATTGCCTCGGCTTGACCATCCCGACCGACTCGAACAAGCTTTCCCACTAGAGAAGTCAGCGCGCCAGCCTGGCTGAAATCGCTGGTCAATGACCTCGCGAGGGCCTCTGCCCGCTCGTATTCATCAGCGTCGGCGGCCATTTTCACAAGACCCTTGAACGCCTCCTCGCGCGAAGAGTCCTTCAAAGAAGCAGCCAACTCCGAAGCGCGATCATATTCACCGATTTGACCAAGCTGTGCGACAAGCCGCTTCAGCGCCATAGCGCGCAAGGTTGTAACCGCAATCGCGCTGATCGCCGCTTCAACTTCTTTAACCAAACCCAATGCTTGCCCGCGGTCCCCCTGCACGCTTAGCGCCAGCATCACCTCCATCAAAAGAGCGGCTCGCTGGCGATCATCTGGTACAACACGAGCTAGGCTCTCGGCCAGCTGATGGTCACCAGTCGAAAGCACTGCAGGCACCAACTTCGTCAGGGCTTGCGTCCGGCCGTAACCGCTAGAGATAGACCGCGCGAGATCGCCTGCACGTGCACCAATGGCGGCGGCGCGAACATTGTCGCCATTAACGAGCAGCCCCGACACCAGTGCAGTCAGCGCAGCCGTTTGCTCCTGCGGGTTACTACTCAAGCGAGCTAGGCTTTCTGCACGCTCTGCAAGATCCGCCGCTCGGCCTGGCTCGTCGCCACCGGCCAGAGCAAGCCCCCATTCTGTCAGCACTTCCGCTTGGTGTACCGCCTCGGTAACGCGTTGCGCGACCTCTGCGGCCCGCCGATGCTTGCCGGCTGCGGCTAGGGCCGAGACCAATTTGCCCCACGCCGTCGCCTGCCTACTAGGGTCGGCGATCCGGCGAACGCAAGCTTCAGCCCCATCGTAATTGCCCTCAGCAGCCAGAGCCGACGTGAGCGCAATCATCGCGTGCGATCGGGTGTAGTGGTCCTTAATCGAATCGGCAAGTTCCGCCGCTCTGCGGTAACCTCCGATAGCCGCCTTTAGTGGCACCAGTGCACCCAATGCCCTGTCACGCTTGTACCTCTCAGTCACCTGTCGAGCGGAAACCTCAGCCTGTTCGATCAGGGGTTTGATGCGGGTATCACGTCCGGCCTTATTAAGTAGTGGCACCAGCTTGGCGACGGCCATCACTTGCGTGAGTGGATCGGCAATTGAGCTAATCTCAATTAGGACGGAGGCGGCCAAGGAGTCGGCTCCTGAATGATCGCCTCTTTCGGCGGCGAGCCGCATTAACATGCCTAATGCCAACGCTCGTTCAGTGCTATCAGCTACGGTGCGGGCGACGTTTGCGGCTTGCTCAGCAAGAGCTGCGGTGTACTCGGCGGTGACAGTGGACATTGCTATATGAGCCAGCACGCCCATCGCCTGTGACCGCCAATATGGATTGACAATGAGCCGAATTCGACCTTCAGCCTCATTCACCTCGCCGGCTCGTGCCAGCGCGAGTGCGAGCGCGCCGCACGCCTTTGATTGCCAATACGGTTCGTCAATGTCCTGCGTCAGACTCTCGGCAAGTCTGTAGTCACCAGCCTTCGCCACCGCGTCCACTAAATTGGCCAGAGTCTGCGCCCGGAGGCTCGATTCGACAAAAAGAGGTGACGGAATTGAGCAGGCCAGATCTCGTGCACGATCGTGGTGGCCAGCCGCCGCTACCACTGGCACCAGCAGTGCCACTGCCACCGATCGGCGGTTCACGTCGGCCATCGATCGGACCATTGCCTCGGCTTTGCTGACCTCCCCCAACAGTGCCCGCAGTTTCGGCAATGCCATTGGGATATTGCTGTTGCGATAAGTCAGATTATCGCGATGGACGGCGAGTTGGCACATGGCAAGCAAGTCAGGTTGGGCCTGAGCGAGGATCGCGTCTTGGGCGGTGCTGATCTCTTCTATCGCCACACCATCACCACCCGTGTGTTGGAGGATCCGGTCGTGGCGGGCCGCATCGAGCGCACAGGCGACCAACCTCGGTAGATCGCCAGACGCTTCCAGCATGCGGTAGTAGTCGCGCAGCAAGTACTCCGGCGTCCCAGCCGGCCATCCCTGCGTGCGGTATCCGTCGGCCCAGGTATGCAGTCGCTGACGATAGGCCTGCAGGCCGGCGTCGCCAAGCCGTTGTGTCGCTTGCTGCTGTAGCTCTTCGTGGCCGAGCACGTAGACCTGCGCGGTGCCGTCCCACCGCCCAGGGCGGCAGTCAAAGGTGCGCCCCGATACGGCCCTCATCTGCTCTTCAACCTGCCACTGCGGGCGGTTCATCAGCTCAGCTAGATCTGCTGTCGACAGCCCGCCAGCAGCCACCGTGATCAGTCCGACCAACTCTTGCTCTGGTGCGCTGCTGGTGAAAAGGCGTCCTAGCTCGCGTTCTGCATCGCGGCGCACCGCTGCAGCGTATGGCGACGGTGCGAGATTGCGCACGATAGCCGAATCGCGAAGCGGATGATCTGCGGGCACGTCGGACGGGACGGGTGGGTTGAGCCGTCCTGCCACGACCACACGCATATCCTTCGGCGGCCGGGCGGGCAACAGTGCGGCGATGCTGTGCGAGTCGATACCGGCGTCCTCGTCTATGCCATCAACGAGCAGCACTAGTCGCTCACCATGCTGCTGGCACTCTGTCGCGGCGCGCTCGATGAAGCCCAGCAGGTGTGCTTCACGCGTGGCCTCGGTCAGGTACGCCGGCAGCGGTTGGTCGAGCAGGTCGAGTAGTTGCTCCAAGAGCACATCGGTAAATGCGCTCCGGTCGTTCTGGCTTGCGACGCGGGCGGTGACGAAGAACGACATCACGCGGATGCCAGGCGGTGGGTGCAGCACGAACCAGGACATCAACGCAGACTTCCCCGCCCACGCCGGCGCCCTCCACCACACGTATGGACGCTCGTGGTCGCCAGTACAGAACTCGGTCAGATCGTTCAGTTCCTGATCGCGGCCCTGCAGACGAGCTGGGGCGATCCGCTGCACCTGCTGCCGATACGCCGAGCGCACCGGCAGTCCCCCGATCGTGCTGACATCGCCGTGGATGATCCCCGTATTGGCCACGCCGTATGTAGTGGTCGCAGATCCGCTGGCGTTCACTCGCGCCCTTGACCCACGCAGCATCATGGTCCTTCCTATCGCTGGGGCCAGCTCAAAGACGTCGGATGGCAGTATTGGCCTCGCCCTCACCCACCTCAGCCGCACCGGTGCGTTCGGCGGTGACCGGTTCGGCCACGCTCGAGGCCGGGCCCATCACGCCGGTGTTGGCAGTGCCGATGCCTCTAACCGTCGCCTTGCCTGTATGCGACGCCCGCGCTGCGGATTTCGAACCAGTCAGGGCAGCCCAGATCGCCACCCCGACCGCAGCTAGCCCGGCCAACGCCGAAGCAACCGAAGCCCACCGGCTGACCTGCTCCCAGGTCATCGTCGCCCATACTCCACCTACGCCCGTCAAAAGCAGGCATGTCACCGCGAGTACTGCTCGCCGTCCGGTCATTAGTCCATCGTCGCCCACACATCAGGCGCCTGAAAGCAGCGCATGGTCAGCTGGCAGCCCCAATCCGGTCCACTGTCGCGTTGGGACGGTTAGGCGTCAGGGGGAATTTGGCTGTGGCCGGCGATGATTCGGACAGGGTTGCGTCGGAGGGCGATGCGTCGGCCGAGGAGGGCTTGGACGACCCGCGCGTCCGCGGGGTCACTTGATTCGGTGACGTCGCGACCACCTACTGCCTGCCAGCGATCTCCTTCGGGTGCCCAGCCATCGATTCGCCAGGCGTGTCGAATGACGCCGGTCGGGTCTGCGGCTGCGACGATCCGGCATGCTGCACGGCTGGTTTCGCCGAGTCGCCAGACGCCGGATGCTGCCTGCCACCACTGGCCCTCGGTCATATCGGGGACCCAGCCGGGCCGCTGGTCGAGGGCACCCGGAGGGCGGGGAGCGAGTCGGATGATCACCGTCGGCTCAGGGGAAGTGGTGACGAGATCCTCGGCGGACACATCGGCTAGGCCGACCGCGCTCTCGACGGCCCGGACCACGTAATTGGACGGTGTGAGCCCCGCCGTGGCGGCGGCCTGGGCCACCGCCACGGACGTACTCACGGGAAAGGTGACCCGCAGGCGTTCGACAGTCATGGCTGGACGAATGTCAACTGATCGAACGGTATCTCGATCATCCGCGGTTCGGCGTAGCCGTCGGCGAGACGCTGCTGGCTCTGCTCGCGTGCAAGCTGGTTGAAGCTCACTCCGGGCATGGCTGCAATGCGTCCGCGGTACGTGAACTCCGTGCGGCCGTCTTCACGGACGAGAGCGTTGTGGGTTAGGTAGCCATGCAGAGTCTCGCGCTGGATGGTGCGGTGGTTCGCTGCCATTCCCTCTCCTTCGCGTTGCCGACTGACTACACGGTATATTCACGGTACCAGATATCGCAAGTATTCTGTGGGGCACAATATCGCTGCGATGATCGACCGATCGCCTCCCGCCTCGCCGGACGAAATGGCAAACGTCTTGGGCGGTGGCGGCTCACTCGAGCGTTCCGTACGAGGCAGGAACAGTCATCGACGATCAACTGGACGTGCCACCTTCGCAGATTCCATGGCCTGGCGAATCCAGCGCGACGTTACGGTCGTGCTGGAGGTCCAGCACGACTCCGGAGGGTCCGACGGCCCCGAGCGCCCACCCGCAACTCGTGTACACGAAAAGGCTCTGACCCAGCGTGTACTACCAGGTCAGAGCCTTGATCGTTGGTGTGCC
>NZ_JAGPXY010000143.1 GCF_018070325.1 Micromonospora sp. H61 | reverse complement strand
TGTGGGGGGGACGGCGGCCGTTTCCCTTTCCGGGCACGCCCGGGCGGTAAGCACTGCCGGGTACGCCCGAGCAGCAAGCACTGCCGGGTACGCCCGGAAGCCCGCGCCGCGGGTACGCCCGACACAGCTGCGCTGAGAGCGAACACTGCCCCGACCGGGACTCTGCCGCCCCGCACAGCGGTTAGTGTCGGGAAAGACGGTACGGAGAGCGAAGGGCTGCCATGACCGACATGCACATCCCCAAGAAGTCGCTCCGGGCGATTGACGCGCGCGGTGGCGACTCCATTGGCAACCTCGACGACTCGGTCTACAACCGGTTGCTCAAGGAACGCATCATCTTCCTGGGCAGTGAGGTGACCGACCAGGTCGCCAACCGCATCTGCGCGCAGCTGCTGCTGCTCGCCGCGGAGGACCCGGACCGCGACATCAACCTGTGGATCAACTCGCCGGGTGGCTCGGTCTACTCCGGCATGGCGATCTACGACACCATGCAGTTCATCGACAACGACGTGTCGACCGTGGCGATGGGCATGGCTGCCTCGATGGGTCAGCTGCTGCTCTGCGCGGGCACCAAGGGCAAGCGGTACGCCCTGCCCCACGCACGGATCATGATGCACCAGCCGTCCGGTGGTCTGGGCGGCACGGCGTCCGACATCGCCATCCAGGCGGAGCAGATGCTCTACACGAAGCGGATGTTCCAGGAGCGGGTCGCGCACCACACCGGCCAGAGCCAGTCGCAGATCGAGGCCGACTCGGACCGGGACCGTTGGTTCACCGCCCAGGAGGCCATGGACTACGGCTTCATCGACAAGGTGATCATCGGGGCCGCACAGGTTCCGGATGGCGCCGGGACCCTGAGCTGAGGAGCTGACGATGACCGATCTGAGCCTGCCGCCCCAGTTCGCGGCCGTGCACAACCGCTACGTGCTGCCGTCGTTCGTCGAGCGCACGTCGTACGGGGTCAAGGAGTCGAACCCGTACAACAAGCTCTTCGAGGACCGGATCATCTTCCTCGGCGTCCAGGTGGACGACGCGTCGGCCAACGACGTGATGGCCCAGCTGTTGACGCTCGAGGGCACCGACCCGGACCGCGACATCATCATGTACATCAACTCGCCGGGTGGTTCGTTCACCGCCATGACGGCGATCTACGACACCATGCAGTACGTCCGTCCGGACATCTCGACGGTCTGCCTCGGGCAGGCGGCGAGCGCGGCGGCGGTGCTGCTCTCGGCGGGCACTCCGGGCAAGCGGATGGCCCTGCCGAACTCGCGGATCATCATCCACCAGCCGGCCACCGAGGGCGGCTACGGGCAGGGCTCGGACATCGAGATCCAGGCCCGGGAGATCCTGCGGATGCGTACGCAGCTGGAGGACATGCTGTCCCGCCACTGCAACCGCCCGATCGAGCAGGTTCGCAAGGACATCGACCGTGACAAGATCATGACGGCCGAGGAGTCCAAGGAGTACGGGCTGGTCGACACGATCCTGACCAGCCGCAAGAAGGGTCTGCTGGCGGCCAACGCCGCCCGCTGAGCTGTACCGGGTCAGAGGTTGGCCGGGGCTCCGTTCCCGGCCGACCTCTGACACACCCGTTTTGGGGGTCGGAGAATGCCCCGCCAGCGGGTAACGTCGGGTCCGTACCGCTTCGCCGGTTGGGCCGGCGGCGCGAACTAAGCCGGGCGGCGCGCAACGTCCGCAGGTCAGGGCCGGGTCTCCGGCCGATGAGTGCAGGGAGAACGTAGGTGGCACGGATCGGTGACGGCGGCGACCTACTGAAATGCTCCTTCTGCGGCAAGTCGCAGAAGCAGGTCAAGAAGCTCATCGCGGGCCCAGGGGTCTACATCTGCGACGAGTGCATCGATCTCTGCAACGAGATCATCGAAGAGGAGCTGGCCGAGTCCGGCGAGGTGAAGTGGGAAGAGCTTCCCAAGCCGATGGAGATCTGCCAGTTCCTCGACACCTACGTCGTGGGCCAGGATCAAGCCAAGAAGGCGCTCGCCGTAGCGGTCTACAACCACTACAAGCGGATCCAGGCCGAGGCGGCCGGTGCGCCGGGCTCCGGCAGTGACGCCGTCGAGCTGGCCAAGTCCAACATCCTGCTGCTCGGCCCGACAGGGTGCGGCAAGACCCACCTGGCGCAGACCCTCGCCCGGATGCTGAACGTCCCGTTCGCCATCGCCGACGCCACCGCGCTGACCGAGGCGGGCTACGTGGGCGAGGACGTCGAGAACATCCTCCTCAAGCTGATCCAGGCCGCCGACTACGACATCAAGCGCGCCGAGACCGGCATCATCTACATCGACGAGGTCGACAAGATCGCCCGCAAGTCGGAGAATCCGTCGATCACCCGGGACGTCTCCGGTGAGGGTGTGCAGCAGGCCCTGCTCAAGATGCTCGAGGGCACTGTGGCCAACGTGCCGCCGCAGGGTGGCCGTAAGCACCCACACCAGGAGTTCATCCAGATCGACACCACCAACGTGCTGTTCATCTGTGGTGGGGCGTTCGCCGGCCTCGACCAGATCATCGAGTCCCGCACCGGGCAGGGCGGCACCGGCTTCGGCGCCCGACTCCGGTCGGTCTCCGACCGGTCGACCGACGACATCTTCAGCCAGGTCATGCCGGAAGACATGCTCAAGTTCGGGCTGATCCCCGAGTTCGTCGGCCGGCTGCCGGTGATCACCAACGTGCGCAGCCTGGATCGCAGCGCTCTCGTTCGGATCCTCACCGAGCCGCGCAACGCCCTGGTCCGGCAGTACCAGCGCCTGTTCGAGCTGGACGGTGTCGAGCTCGAGTTCGACGAGCCGGCGCTGGAAGCCATCGCCGATCAGGCGATGCTGCGGGGCACCGGTGCCCGTGGTCTGCGGGCCATCATCGAGGAGGTGCTGCTCTCCGCGATGTACGAGGTGCCGAGCAACCCCGACGCCGCCCGGGTGCTGATCACCCGCGAGGTCGTCCTGGAGAACGTCAACCCGACGATCGTGCCGCGTGAGTTCACCGGGCGCCGGGCCCGGCGCGACCGCGAAGAGAAGTCCGCCTGATCCTTCCCGCGTCACGCCGGCCGTTCGATCCTGAGCGGCCGGCGTGATCGTGTTCGGCGCCGTTCGCCAGTGTGACCACCACCCGTGCCGGCCAGACCGTGACGCTGTCCGTGAGAGCCCTCCAGCCGTACCCTTTGCTCATGCGTGTCGCCGTCTGCCAGCTGAACGCCAGGGACGACCGTAAGGCCAACCTGGCGGCCGCGGAGGCCCTACTGGAGCGCGCCGCCGCCGGCGGCGCGGATCTCGCCGTCCTCCCGGAGTACGTCGACTACCTGGGTCCTGCCACTGGGCTGCCCGAGTCGGAGCCGGTCGACGGTGAGGTGGGCAGCTTCTTCGCCGGGGTCGCCCGGCGGCTCGGGATCTGGTTGGTGGCCGGCTCGTTCCACGAGGCCGGCCCAGACCCGGACCACACCTGGAACACCTCGCTGGTCTTCGACCGTTCCGGCAGCCTGGCCGCGACCTATCGCAAGATTCACCTGTACGACGTGGAGATCCCCGGTCGGGTCTCCTACCGGGAGTCGGCGAGTGTCGCGCCCGGTGTCCAACCGGTGGTGGTCGACGTCGAAGGGCTGCGGGTCGGCCTGTCGATCTGCTACGACCTGCGCTTCCCGGAGCTGTACCGGCTGCTCGCGTCCGACGGCGGCGCGCAGCTGCTGGTGGTTCCGGCCGCGTTCATGATGCACACCGGCCGGGACCACTGGGAGGTCCTGCTGCGGGCCAGGGCGATCGAGAACCAGTGTTTCGTGGCGGCCGCCGGTCAGACCGGCGACCACGAGCCAGGTCGCACCTGCTTCGGCCGCAGCATGGTGGTCGACCCGTGGGGGACGGTCATCGGCCAGGTGCCGGACGGCCCGGGGGTCTCCGTCGTCGACCTGGACCTGGACCGGCTCGACACGATCCGCGCCGAGCTGCCCAGTCTGGCCAACCGCCGGCTCTGAGCTGCCCAGCCTGGCCAACCGCCGGCGCTGAACCTCAGCCCTCCAGCAGGACGCCGATCACCGCGAACCCGGCGATGGCCGCGGCGGTGACCAGCAGCGCCGTGGTCATCCGGGACCTGCCCCGTCGGGCCAGTCGTCCCACCGAGAGCACAAGTACGACCAGCACGACCGCGCCGATCACCACCTGCCAGAACGGCCCGATGAGGCCGAGCAGGGCCTCCTCGGCGAACACCCTGGCACCGTGCCCGGACTCATCCATGACTGACACTCTGGCACGTCGAGGTGGCCCGCGTCCTCGGCTGTGCCGGGGAGCCGAGGTGCTCGCGTCCTCGGCTGTGCCGGGCACCGGTGGTCGCTGTTCGCCCGAACCAGTGATGAACCCTGATTTGCCTTCTCCGAGCCGTCCGCGTAACTTTCTCTCTGCACGGGGGAGGCCGGACAAACCGGCCGAGAACGGGCACCAGGCTCGTGGCGGGAACGCCGAGCGAGACTGAGGATCGGGCGGTGCGGAACACTCCGGAAACGGGGTTGCGAACGCGGAGCCGACCGGGTAGAGTTTCGGAGCCGGCAGGAGCCGGGCGGAGAGCCGCGAAGCGGTGATCGGCCGGTCTGCGGCTTCCCACGACAGAAACGAACGTCGGTAACGACGTGCGTCATTGTGGACTCGAGCAAGCAAGACTATCCGCATTATCGGGTTGAAGCATGGCGAACCGCGAAATATCGGTTTGACACGGCGGAAGCGAGCGGGTAACGTAGTAAAAGTGCCTGGCGCTGAAAGCGCCGGGTGTGAGAGCGGGAATTAGCCCCGG
>NZ_JAGPXY010000142.1 GCF_018070325.1 Micromonospora sp. H61 | reverse complement strand
ACCGACGCCGCCCAGACCGTACAGGTGTCGGCCTACCCGGACGCCTACGCCCAGTGGGAGCAGCAGGCCACCGACCTCGTCGCCCAGCACTGGAACAGCTGACCCCACACCACAAGCACCCAGCACCCAGCACGGCAAGACCACAGCACCACCGCACCGACCACTGGCCGGCACCCGCACTCGGGGTGCCGGCCAGTGGCACGTTCCGTTTCCGTGCGGCAGGCTCATGCCGCTGGTCGCCGATGCCGCGACGCCGCGTGCCCGTCGGAAGCGGATGGCGCGGTCCGGTCGGTGGCTGCCAGCAGATCTTGGACATTTTCCGTCCGGCGCGTACGGAAAACGTCCAAGATCTCGTGGGTCATGGCCGAAGCGCGACGCGATGGCGGGTGTCGTGGTCGTGAGGCGACCGGTGTTCAGCGATGGAACCCGTCGGCGCATCGGCCCGGCGAGCGGTGGGGCGTTGCGGCCGGCCGACCGCCGCCACCGGTGGTGCGGCGAGGCGTTGATGCCACCGCCCAATGCCGGCCACGGACGCCAGCGACGGCTGACGCCAGCCGGCGGTGCGGCGGGAGTAGGGCGGGCCTCGGCCCTCGGTGCGGTGCCACGGCGGTGCGGCGGGGCCGGGTGACCGCCACGTGGCGGGCTGCGGGGCGGCGATCGGATGGGTGGGCGGGGTGTGGGAACAACGGCGGCGGCGGGCTGGTTGTGGAGAGTGTCGGTGTGACTCAGTGTCCCCGGGCCTCACCTAATATCGCCCTCGCGGAATACCGTTCGGCTGGAGCCGCGTCGTGCCACTCGCCGAGAGGCGACCTGCACACCGACACCAGCGCCGCCCCCGGCCCACCGGCCGGGGGCGGCGCTGTCTGTGCTCACCCCTCAGAGCGTCGCGGCACAATGTCCGGATGACTGATGCGCAGCCGTGGTCCGAGCAGTCTGGCGTACTCGTACTCCCCAGTGGGGCGACGGTGCGCGGACGCCGCGTCGCTGCCGCGACCTCGCCCGCCGACTTCGCCGTGCTGCTGGCACCCGGCCCGGAGCCGGCCTGGCCGCACCGGCGGATCCGGTGGCCTGATTTCTGGGTGCCGCTCGACCGCGTCGAAGCCCTCGACGTCCTGCGGGAGGCCCTGCGACGCGCCCGTGACGGTGAACGTGTCGAGGTGGCCTGTCGGGGTGGGGTGGGTCGGACCGGAACGGCCCTGGCCGCGCTGGCGATCCTCGACGGTCTGCCGGTCGAGCGGGCGGTGCCGTGGGTGCGGGCCGGCTACCACCCGAAGGCGGTGGAGACCCCCTGGCAGCGGCGCTGGCTGCGCCGGGTCACCTGACACCGCCGCCGGGCCGCCGCCGGAGCGCTGCGGGAGCGCCGCCGCCGCCGTCGGCCGGAGCGATGCCGGCCAAACCACCGTCGCTCGTGCCGGCCACCCGTGACGCTGCGTCAGCCGACCGCCGCCGCTGGTACCGCCGGACCAGAGCCGCTCGTGCCGGCACCCGTCGCTACTGTGCTCCGGCCGGTAGCGGGGGCAGCGGTGTCAGCTCTGGCCGATCACCGCCGGGTTGTTGACGTACTCGCGGAGGTGCTTGGCGGTGAGGGTGTCGCCGGTGGCGACCAGCTCGGCCGGTGTGCCGGTGAAGACGATGCGGCCACCGTCGTGGCCGGCGCCGGGGCCGAGGTCGATGAGCCAGTCGGCGTGTGCCATGACCGCCTGGTGGTGCTCGATGACGATCACCGTGTTCCCGGCGTCGACCATCCGGTCGAGCAGGGCCAACAGTTGGTCCACGTCGGCCAGGTGCAGGCCCGTGGTCGGCTCGTCCAGGACGTACGTGGTGGTCTTCTCGGCCAGGTGGATGGCGAGCTTGAGTCGTTGCCGCTCCCCGCCGGACAGGGTGGTCAGTGGCTGGCCGAGGCTGAGGTAGCCCAGCCCGACGTCGACCAGCCGGCCGAGGATGAGGTGCGCCGCCCCGCTGGGGAAGAACGCGTACGCCTCGGTGACCGACATGGTCAGCACCTCGTGGATGTTCTTGCCGCGCAGCGTGTACGTGAGCACCTCGTCGGTGAAGCGTCGCCCCTCGCACCGTTCGCAGACGCTCGCGACGCCGGCCATCATCGCCAGGTCGGTGTAGATGAGGCCGATTCCCTTGCAGGTCGGGCAGGCGCCCTCGGAGTTGGCGCTGAACAGCGCGGCCTTGACCCCGTTGGCCTTGGCGAAGGCGGTGCGGATCGGGTCGAGCAGTCCGCTGTAGGTGGCCGGGTTGCTGCGTCGTGAGCCACGGATCGGGGACTGGTCGACGATGACGACCCCGGACCGGCCGCGCAGCGACCCGTGGATCAGTGAGCTCTTGCCGGAGCCGGCCACGCCGGTGACCACTGTGAGGACCCCGAGTGGGATGTCCACGTCCACGTCGTGCAGGTTGTGCAGGTCGGCCTGGCGGATGGCGAGCTGCCCGGTGGGTTGGCGTACCGCCTCCCGCACTGTCACCCGGTGGTCCAGGTGTCGGCCGGTGAGGGTGTCGGAGCGGCGCAGGCCGGGGATGTCGCCGGTGAAACAGATCCGACCACCGTCGGTGCCGGCGCCCGGTCCGAGGTCGACCACGTGGTCGGCGATGGCGATGGTCTCCGGTTTGTGTTCCACCACCAGCACGGTGTTGCCCTTGTCGCGCAGCCGCAGCAGCAGGTCGTTCATCCGGGCGATGTCGTGCGGGTGCAGGCCCACGGTGGGTTCGTCGAAGACGTAGGTGACGTCGGAGAGGCTGGAGCCGAGGTGCCGGACCATCTTCACCCGTTGCGCCTCGCCGCCGGAGAGGGTCGCCGACTCGCGGTCCAGGCTGAGGTAGCCCAGACCGATCTCGACCAGGGAGTCCAGCAGGTCGCGGAGGTTGGCGACGAGTGGCGCGGCCCCCGGGTCGTCAACGGTGCGGACGAACGCGGCCAGGTCGCTGATCTGCATGGCTGAGCAGTCGGCGATGTTGTGCCCGGCGATCCGTGATGACCGGGCCGCCGCGTTGAGTCGGGTGCCGCCGCAGTCGCCGCAGCTGGTGAAGGTGACCGCCCGGTCGACGAAGGCGCGGATGTGCGGTTGCATCGACTCGCGGTCCTTGGACAGGAGGAGCCGCTTGACCTTGACCGCCAGCCCCTCGTACGTCCAGTTGTTGCTGCCCACCTTGATCTTGGTGGCCGGCTTGTGCAGGAAGTCCTCCCACTGTTGCGGGGTGAAGTCCTGGAGTTTGACGTCCGGGTCGAACAGGCCGGAGCCGACGATGGTCTGCCAGTACCAGGAGTCGACAGCGAAGTTGGGCACGGTGATCGCGCCGTCGTTGAGGGAGCGCTCGACGTCGACGAGTTCGTTGACGTCGAGGTCGGAGACCCGGCCCAGCCCTTCGCAGGTGGGGCACATGCCCTCGGGCAGGTTGAAGCTGAACGCCCCGGCGCCGCCGACGGACGGCTGGCCGAGGCGGCTGAAGAGGATCCGCAGCATGGCGTACGCGTCGGTGGCGGTGCCGACGGTGGACCGGGAGTTGACTCCCATCCGTTCCTGGTCGACGACGATGGCCGCGCTGAGGTTGCGCAGCGAGTCGACGTCCGGCCGGTTGAGGTTCGGCATGAACGACTGGAGGAACGCGCTGTAGGTCTCGTTGATCATGCGCTGGGACTCGGCGGCGATGGTGCCGAAGACCAGCGACGACTTGCCCGACCCGGAGACACCGGTGAAGACGGTCAGCCGGCGTTTGGGGATGTCGACCGAGACGTCGGCGAGGTTGTTCTCCCGCGCTCCGCGTACCTCGATCATGTCGTGGCTGTCGGCGGCGGACCATGCTGGCTGCGACATACGAACCCTTCACGGAATCGTGGCGGGACTTTGCCCCGCCGGGCACTGGCGGATTCCATTGTCTCATTCATCCTCATGTAGAGACTTTCGCCGAGATCCAAGCGCAGGCTTCAGCAGCATGCCCCGGAAAGTCTCAAATCACGTCGTAAGCGGTACGGTGGCTCGCGTGGACCTCGCCTCGAAGGATCGGCTGCGCGCCGTGGACCTGGCGGCCACCGTCGGGATCTCGGTGCAGCAGGTGCGCAACTACGTCGAGTTGGGGGTTCTCCCGCCGGTGCGCCGCACCGCCAGCGGCTACCGGATCTTCACCACCGAGCACGCCCGGGCGCTGACAGTGGCGCGGCGGTTGGCCGAGGGGCACGGCTGGAGCCGTACCCGGGAGATCATGGCGGCGGTGCACACGGGTGACCTGCCGGCGGCCCTGGCGGCGCTCGACGGCGGCCATGCCGAGCTGGACCGGGAACGCGCCGAGATCCGCCGGGTGCTCGGCGCCTTCGAGACCGTGCTGGCCGGCCCACCGGCGGCCCGGCCCGCGCCACGCCACGGCGCCCGCATCGGCGAGGTGGCCGCCCTGGTCGGGGTCCGGACCTCGCAGCTGCGGCTGTGGGAGGAGCGCAAGCTGCTACGGCCGGGCCGCACCCCGGGCACCAACTACCGGGTGTACGACGAGGCGGAGCTACGCGCGGCGCAGGTCATCGCGTTGCTGCGCCGGGGCGCGTACCCGTTCGAGATCATCGCCGCGGTGCTGGGCGAGCTGCGGACCACCGGCAGCGCTCAGCGGGTCCGCGCCGAGCTGGGCCGACGCGAGCAGGAGCTGCACACCCGCAGCCTGCGCCGGCTGCGGGGCACCGCCGCGCTGCACGACTACCTGCGCGGTCGCGGCGACGCGAGTTGACCGGCATCCCGTCCCACCGGGCGATCTTCCTGACTAGGGTCGGGCACATGAGAGCTGCGCTGCTGGCGGCCACGACGTCCGCCGTCCTGCTCGCTCCCGTGCCGGTCGGTGCGACGGGAGCGTCCGCCGCGCCGACGGTGCGCTGCCCCCGGGTCCCCGCCACAGCGGCGACCCGCCCACCC
>NZ_JAGPXY010000141.1 GCF_018070325.1 Micromonospora sp. H61 | reverse complement strand
GCCGCGCCGAAGGCCGCACCACCAGAGAAATCACCCGCTGCCTCAAGCGCTACATCGCCCGACAGCTCTACCGAACCATCACCACCCACCACCGCACCCCTTGACAACCCCCACTCACAGATCGGCGCGACAGGTCCGCGTCAGCGCGGGAGCAGGGCGGCGACGTCGGCGACTACCTGCGCCGGGGCCCGGCCGTCGGTGACCACCGTCTCGGTGGCGACCTCGGCGTAGAGCGGCCGGCGTTGGTCCAGCAGGTGCTTGAGGGTGGCCCGTGGGTTGATCGCCAGCAGCGGTCGGCCGGCGCCGAGCCCGACCCGCCGCACCGCGTCGGGCAACTCGACCGAGAGGTGCACCACCCGGTGCCCGATCAGGGCCGCCCGGGTCTCCTCGGCCAGCACCGCGCCGCCGCCGAGGGCGAGCACGCCCGTGCCGCCGGCCAGCGCCGCGGCCACGGCGGCGCGCTCCAGGGTACGGAAGTGCGCCTCGCCCTCGTCGATGAAGATCTCCGGGATCGGCTTCCCGGCCATCTGCTCGATGTCGGTGTCGGTGTCGCGGAACTCCACGCCGAGGGTGGCGGCGAGCGCCCGGCCGACTGTGGTCTTGCCGCAGCCGGGCGCGCCGACCAGCACGACGACCGGCGCCATCAGCGGATGACCAGCGCGTCGAGGTACCCGGCCAGATTGCGGCGGATCTCGGCGATCGAGTCTCCGCCGAACTTCTCGGTGGCCGCCTCGGCCAGCACCAGCGCCACCATCGCCTCGGCGACCACCGCCGCGGCGGGCACCGCGCAGACGTCGGAGCGCTGGTTGATCGCGGTGGCCGGCTCGCCGGTGGTGACGTCCACGGTGGCCAGCGCCCGGTTCAGCGAGGAGATCGGCTTCATCGCGGCACGGACCCGCAGTGGCTCCCCGGTGGTGATGCCACCCTCCAGCCCGCCGGCCCGGTCGGTGACCCGGCGAACGCCGGTGGCCGACGGGATGATCTCGTCGTGCGCCTCGGAGCCGCGGGAGCGCGCCTGCTGCCAGCCGTCGCCGATCTCCACACCCTTGATCGCCTGAATGGACATCAGCGCGGTGGCCAGCCGGGCGTCGAGCTTGCGGTCCCACTGCACGTGACTGCCCAGCCCCGGTGGCACCCCGTACGCCAGCACCTCGACCACGCCGCCGAGGGTGTCGGCGGCCTTCTTCGCGGCATCGACCTCGGCGACCATCAGGGCACTGGCCTCCGGGTCGAGGCAGCGCAGCGGGTCGGCGTCGATCCGGGCCGTGTCGGACGGCAGGGGACGCAGCCCGGGCTTCGCGGCCACCGGGCCCAGCTCGACGACGTGCGAGACGATCTCGATGCCGAGCGCCTGGCGGATCAGCGCCTTGGCGACCGTCCCGACGGCCACCCGGGCGGCGGTCTCCCGCGCGCTGGCGCGCTCCAGGATCGGCCGGGCGTCGGTGTGGCCGTACTTCTGCATGCCGGCCAGGTCCGCGTGGCCCGGCCGGGGGCGGGTCAGCGGGGCGTTGCGGGCCTGCCGGGCCAGCTCGTCGGGGTCGACCGGGTCGGCGGCCATCACGGTCTGCCACTTCGGCCACTCGGAGTTGCCGACCCGGATCGCCACCGGGCTGCCCAGGGTGACGCCGTGCCGCAGGCCGCCGAGCAGCTCGACCTCGTCGCGCTCGAACGCCATCCGGGCACCCCGCCCGTAGCCCAGCCGTCGACGGGCCAGCTCGTCGGCGATCTCGGTGGTGGTCACCTCAATGCCGGCCGGCACCCCCTCCAACATCGCGACGAGGGCGGGACCGTGCGATTCACCTGCAGTCAACCAGCGCAACACAGCGGTCAGTCTGTCACGGCGGGCCACCGACCCGGCGCACTCCCCGTCGCGTCCCGCCCAGCGGACGCCGCCGCCCGCTCACGCGGGCGGCGGCTCAGATCCCCCGACCGCGCTTGTGCAGGGTGCGCAGCACCGCGTCGGCCCGGACCACCCGACCGGCGACGGCGAGGGCCAGGTAGGCGCGCGGCTCGCGGGGGTTGCTCCGCAGGGTGCGCCGGGCCCAGCGCAACGCGCCCCGGCGGTCGCCGGAGGCAGCCTGGGCGAACGCGATCTGCCCGGACACCCGGGCCTCGCCGGCCGGTTGACTGGCGAACTCCGGGTAGCGCCGCAGCAACCACTGCAACGCCTCGGAGATGGTGTCCCAGCGCTGCGCGAAATACGAGCGCTTGTGCCAGCGGACCAGCACCGACGGCGTCCGCAGGTTGATCAGAGGCGCGCTGCGCGCGGCCCGCAGCAGGAACTCGTAGTCCTCCGCGTAGCTGCCCGGGATCTCCTCGTCGACCAGCCCGAACCCGTCGCGCAACGCGGTGGCGCGGATCAGGAACGTCGACGGGTGCAGCTCCGTCATCCGGTCGCGTAGCAGGTCGTCCAGGGTGATCCGGTCCTTGCCGAGCACCCGGTCGACGGTGTGCCCGTCGTAGTTGACCCGGATGCCGCAGCAGACGAACTCGGCGGCCGGGTCGGCGGCCAGCGCGTCGACCTGGGCGGCCAGCTTGCCGGGCAGCCACTCGTCGTCGTCGTCGCAGAACGCGACCAGCTCGCCCTCCGCCGCGAGGGTGCCGCTGTTGCGCGCACCGGCCAACCCGGGGGTACGGGCGTTGCGGATCACCCGCACCACGCGGGCCGGGCCGCTCCCCAGCTCGGTCAGCGACTCGTCCGGCGCGGACTGGTCGAACACCACGACGACCTCGATCACGCCCGGGTAGTCCTGTGCCAGGATCGCGCGCACCGCGGCCCGCAGCAGCTCGGGGCGGTCCCGGGTGGGCACCACGACGCTGACGGTCGGCTGCTGGGTCATCGAATCTCCTCCGTACCCGGGCGCGGCCGGGACCAGGCCCGCCACCGGGGTGGGCGCGGGGTCGAACGGGCCACCAGGTCGTCGACGATCTGCCCGACCCGGGCCACCGCCGCCCGTCGTACCTCGTGTGCCTCCGGGTCGGCGGCCACCGCGTACCGGGACGGGTCGGCCACCCCGGCGGCCAACGCGTCGTGCAGGGCCTCCCGGGTCTCGCAGAGCGCCACCAGCCCGGCGGCGCCGAGCCGGCGGGCGAAGAGGAGCTGATGGTTGTCGACGTGCTCACCGCGAGCCGGATCGCGGGGCACCACGATGGGCAGGTGGCCGTGCCGGCGGGCCTCCAGAATGGTCGCCGGGCCACCGTGACAGACCACCAGGTCCGCATCGATCATCGCCTGTTGCAACGCGTCGTGGCCGAGGAACGGCACCGCGCCGCTCAGCTGG
This sequence comes from Micromonospora sp. H61, assembly GCF_018070325.1. Lineage (GTDB taxonomy): Bacteria > Actinomycetota > Actinomycetes > Mycobacteriales > Micromonosporaceae > Micromonospora > Micromonospora salmantinae. The sequence continues at coordinate 1,672 of NZ_JAGPXY010000141.1, read as the reverse complement.
GGCGCGTTGGTGTGCCCGTGCTGCATGGTCAGCCCGATCGGGCCGGAGGCGTGCGCGTGCCACTGCGCCAACCAGTCGACGAGCCGGTCGAAGGGGTGCTTGTCGGTGCCCACAGCGACCAGCAGTCGGAGCTGGGCGACCGCCGAGCTGTCGCGCTGGCGCGGCAGGCGGGCCGCCTCGGTGGCCGGTCGGGGTTGCGGACGCCGGGCGGTGCCCGTCTCCCCGGTCACAGCAGCGTCCCGACGACTGTCGCCTCGGGGTACTGCCGGCGCTGCTCGTCCCACTGCACGAGCATCGCGGACAGGAATGGCCGGCAGAGCCGAGCGGTCAACGTCGGGGTGTCGATCCGGTCGTACACCTCGATGTAGACGGTCGGGATGCGCCGCAGCCGGGCCAGCACCACGAACGGCACCGCCACCCCCGCGCCGGTGGTGACCACGGCGGCGACCCGCCGGGCCCGCAGCACCCGCCAGGCCAGCAGCGCGTTGCGCAGCAGGTTCGGCACGTTGCGGGTGGTCGGGTGGTGCGCCGGCACCAGGTCCTCGCCGGCCAGCAGCGACACCGCCTCCGGGGTGTCGAAGGTGACCCAGCAGCGCCGCCGCTGTTCGTACCAGGGCCGCAGGGCCAGTAGTTGGGCCAGATGGCCGCCGCTGGAGCCGACCAGCAGCAGCACCGGCGCCCCACTGTCGTCGTTGTTCGCGTCCACGCGACTCCCCACAAGTTCGCTTGGAATTTCAGTTCACGCCAGGCAGAAGCAGATCACACGATTCCCGGTCGTTGAATAGCGCGACCGGCCGAGATGACGATCTCCACAACGGGCGGTGCGGTGCACCGAACGTCCGAGGTCCATCGATCGTCATCACCACCTGCGATTATGTCGTCACTCTGCGGCGCTCCGTCGCCGCCGCGATTCCTCCAGATCAGCCGCTATGTCTTTTCTCGATGACGTCCAAGAGTGCGGGATGCAGGGCGGCGTTCCAGCCCGCGCCCGCGTCGGCCAGCCGCCACGTCCGCAACCACATCTCCACCAGGTACGCGTCGGCGACGAGCCGACGCTGCGCGGCGTCGAGACCGAGCCGCTCGCCGTGCCGGCTCAGATATCCGTCCACTGCCGACGCGGCGGCGTCGGCCGGCTCCCCGCGCAGCACGAGGGCCCGCTGGAACGCGTCGTGCGCCAGGTCGAAGCCGACCGGCACGTCCGGCCCGCTGTGCTCCCAGTCCCAGGCGACCAACCGACCGGCGTGCCAGCCCAGGTTCCACGGCACCCAGTCACCATGCCAGTGACCGAACTCGACGCTGGTGTCGCCATGCCGGCGGGCCAACGCCGAGACCGCGGCGAGCGCCCGCGCGCCGGCCGGCTCGGTCGCGGCGGCCCGGCCGGCCTGATCGGCCAGCCGGCGCAGGAAGGCCGAGTCGACCAGCGGTCGAGGTGTGCCCGCCGGGCGACCGCGCCGGGCGACCGCGAGCAGCGCCGCGATCCGGGGCGGGTCGTCCACCGGCACACCGCGTACCGCCGGGGGCAACGGCTCGATCACCGCGACCACCTGGCCGGCCCACGACGTCTCGGTGAGCAGCCGCGGCGGCGAAGTCCAGTGGTTCGATGCCGTGGGTGCGGCGTTCCTTCCAGTGCGAGTACGCCCGCTCCACCGGGTCCCGCAGCAGCACGATGAGC
>NZ_JAGPXY010000140.1 GCF_018070325.1 Micromonospora sp. H61 | reverse complement strand
GGTCTGCACGCCGACGGATCCCAGGAGCAGGCCGGTGAATCCGCCCAGGCCGCGGTGGCCGACGACCACAAGGTCCACGTCATGGGAAGCGTCGATCAGTGCCGCCGCGGGCACGTCCGCCGGCAGGTCGGTGCTGACCTGAAGGGTAGGTGCGGCGGCTCGGGCCCGGTCGGCCGCGGCCGACAGGATCTGTTCGGCGGCGTGCTGGAGTCCGGCGTCGGGCGGGCCTACCGCCGGTGGTCCCATCAGTTCGTTGATCAGCGGCCATTGGAACGCGTGCACGATCCGCAGCGGACGGTGCCGGGCGACGGCCTCACGGGTGGCCCAGTCCAGGGCGTGCAGGCTGGGTGGAGAGCCGTCGACGCCCACCACGATCGCAGCGGCCAGGCCACTGGTCATGATCTGTTGCTCCTTCCGGAGGCGAGCGGCTGGGTGTCGACGGGTGTGACATCCTCGAGGGCGATGCCGGGGTCAGCGAGCCGGGCGAGGTCGACCGGCTTGCTGCTGCGGATCAGGGTCTCGATCTACGGTGTGACGTCCCAGATGTTGACGTTCATGCCGGCCATCACCCGCCCGCCGGCGATCCAGAACGCGATGAACTCCCGCTTGGCGAGGTCGCCGCGCACCACGACGGTGTCGTAGCCGCCGGAAGGGGCGTAGCCGGTGTACTCCATGCCCAGGTCGTACTGGTCGGTGTAGAAGTAGGGAAGCCGGTCGTAGACGACCTCGGCGCCCAGCATGGACCGGGCGGCGGCCGGACCAGAGTGCAGCGCCGTGGCCCAGTGCTCGACCCGCAGATGCGTGCCGTACACAGGGTGGTAGGCGTTGGCGATGTCCCCGGCGGCGTAGATACGCGGGTCGCTGCTGCGCAGCGCCTGGTCGACGACGATGCCGTTGTCGACGGTCAGTCCCGCCTGCTCGGCGAGCGCGACGTTGGGTTGGACCCCGACGCCGACGACGACCGCGTCGGCTGGCAGTTCGGTGCCGTCGTCCAGCACGACAGCGGATACCCGGCTCTCGCCGCGGAAGGCCCGCACGGTGGCGCCGAAGCGGAAGGTGACCCCGTGGTCGCGGTGCATGTCGGCGAAGACCCGGGCGATGCCCGGCCCGAGCACCCGCAGCAACGGCAGTTCGGGGTGTTCCACGACGGTGACCGTGGCGCCGTGCTGTCGGGCGGCGGCGGCGACTTCCAACCCGATCCAGCCGGCACCGACCACCACCAGGTGGCCGCCGTCGGCGAGCGCGGCCGCGATCCGGTCGCTGTCGGGCAGGGTCCGCAACGACAGCACCCCGTTGAGGTCGGCGCCGGGGACGTCCAAGCCGCGTGGTGTCGCACCGGTGGCCAGCAGCAGCGCGTCGTAGCCGATGCGCTGACCGTCGCCCAGTTCGGCCTGCCGGGCTGCGCGGTCGACCGCGGATACATGAACGCCGGTTCGCAGGTCCACATCATGCGCGGCGTACCAGCCGGGTTCGTGCACGAACAACGACTCCCGCTCGGCCGTTCCGAGCAGCAGACCCTTGGACAGCGCCGGCCGCTCATAGGGCCGTTCGGGTTCTTCACCGAGCAGCACGATCTCGCCGCCGAAGCCGGTCTCCCGCAGCGTCTGCGCGGCCTTCGCCCCGGCCAGCCCTGCCCCTACGATCACGAACACGTGTGGGTCTTTCATCGACTTCTCTCCTTGCGATGCGTCGTCGTGGCTCGGTCTTCGGTGGCTAGGGCAGCGGTGCGTTCACGGGCCAGCGGCGGCGCCCGCGCTGGTGATGACGCTGGTAGGAATCGGGCAGGTCGGGGTTCACCCGGTTAGCCGGAGTCGGTATCGTTCGTTTGGCGACGGTGAGCAGCAGGGCCGCGTCCTCCAGGGCTATCACCGAGTGTCGAACGTCGGGCACGATGAGTAGCTGACCGGTCGATACGTCGGTGGTGTCATCGCCGGCCGTGACCCGCACCCGCCCGCGTAGCACCTGCACGGTCGCCTCGCCCGGGTGGTCGTGCTCCTCGATCCGTTGGCCGCAGGCCAACGCGATCACGCTTTGGTAGAGCAGGTGCGGACGTCCGCCATCAATGGTGCGCATGTTGCGGCGGCTCGACGCGTTGAGCGCGCGGCTCAGCAGTCCATCGACGAGCGCCGTCAACGGCCATTTCTCCATCATTAGCTCCTATCCGTGCGGCAAGGCGTCAACACCGGCGGTCGACGGTTTCGCCGCACACCGCCGGTCGTCGCGGTGGCGCCGGGATCGGCGTGACCGCGCTGCTCGGGCGGTCTCCGGTGCCGGCTGCGGGTGCCGCCCGGTGAGGGCGGTGAAGACGCCGGTGAGTTCCAGGACGCGGCGGACTTGGCGCTGCGGGTTGACCACCGTGTAGCGGTGTCCCCGGCTGACGGCGGTGTTGCGGCCGACCACCAGCGCGCCGATACCGGCGCAGTCCAGGAACGTCACCCGGGCCAGGTCGACGACCACAGCGATGCGGTCCGGTGTCTGCAGGGTGTCCTGAAGGGCTGATACCAGCGCGTCGACGGCGCCCATGTCCACGTCGCCGGCGAGGGCAAGCGTGACCAGGCCGTCGTCACGGTGATGTCGAGTCAGCGAGAAACGCATGAAGGCCTCCGGGCGGTGTGCCGATGTCCTGTCGCGTGCATCGTCGTGCGGTGACGCTCGTCGTCGGTGCCGGTGGTATCAGCCGGTCTGCCTGCGCTGGCACGGCACGCAGAACCGGGCATGCGGCAGGATCTCCAGTCGTTGCAGCGAAATGTCGGCCGTGCAGCGTTCGCAGCTGCCCTCGGCCATGCGACGCAGCGCGTGAGCGGTGTCGGACACCGCCTGGCGGGCCGACGCGATGAGCGCGGCGAGAGTGTCGTGGTCGTAGCCGCCGTGGCTCCGCTGCCGGCTGCGCACGGTGAGCTCGGCGAGTTGGTCGGTGCTCCGTTGGAACTGCTCCTCCAAGCTGGTGCGGAGCAGGTCGATCGGATCCTGCACGGTGCTGGTCACCTCAATGGTCCTTTCACAGCTCGAGTAGCGGCTACGGATGCCAACCACCGCCAGACCGGCTGGGTGGGTGTGGCACTGCCACGGTGCGGGCGGTGGCCATCTACGGTGACTTCCGCCCGCGGTGAAGGGCTGCCGGCTCAGCGCGTAGACGGCGCGTGGCGCGGCGTGGACACCGTGCTCGACGTTCCACAGCCGAGTCCCGCCACTGTCATGATCGCCGGTCGATGTCGGATGCGACCGGCGCGTCCCCGGGGCAACCGGGCGGTCGAACACCGTTCCTCGGGGCGGCCGCACGCGGCCCGCTGCCAGGGTCAGCATGTGACTTGTCACCGTCGGCCTCCCGGCTCGTTCCAGAACAACCACCCGTCTGTCCAGCCTGTGCCGCCCTGAACGCGATGGCAGCGGGCCGCACCGGTCAACACCAGGGCGCGTGGTTGCCGACCGTCCGCAAGCACGGGACCCTCAGCACCCGGTCCTGAGTGCCACCGCCCGGGATGCGACCCCGACAACGGGTACGGCCTAACCAGGTCCGCCGCCCGCACGGCCAATCATGTCGAGGTGGTTCGCTGCCGCCTGGGTGACTGGCGTGAATCAGCTCGGCTGCAGGGTGGCTTCGACGCTGATCCGAGCACCGGCGAACAGCCGTGAGACGGGGCACAATGCGGCTGCGTCGTCCACTACCTTCTGAAAGCCTGCCGCGTCGAGCCCGGGCACCCAGCCGTCCACGCGCAGCGTGGAGGAGACGATGGTCGGTACGCCGTCGACGTCGTCCAGGGTCACCGTTGCCGCGACGTTGAGGCGATCCGGTGGCGTGTGGGCCTTGCCGAGCAGCAGCGTGAGTGCCATCGCGAAGCAGGACGAGTGAGCGGCGCCAACCAATTCCTCGGGACTGGTCTTGCCGCCGGGCGTCTCCGTGCGCGCCGCCCAGGTCACGTCCAGCCCGTCGAGTGCGTCGCTCCCCGAGCGGATCACTCCGCCGCCGGCGGTCAACGAGCCTTCCCAGGTCGTTTCTGCGGTTCGTTGGGCAATACTCATCTGCGACTCCTCAAGTATCGATGCGGTGACGGGTGACGGGGCTGCGCGGCATGGAACTGCTGGATCGTGGCCACGTGGCCCTCGTTCTGCCCTGTTCATGGACACTGCTCTGCAGCGACGACCGCCGGCCGGACCACTCTGTTATCGAGCCGACGTCGCCTCGATCACCATCAATGATTGCCGTCGGTCCGGTCCGGCACAGGTGCCGTCGCCGGTCAGGTCGGGTGCCGCAACTTGCCGATGCTCGGCACTAGGGCGCTCACGACACCGCGGCGCGGGCCAGCGAATCGGACGGTCGCCTACACCACCAATCCCGTCAGCCTCTGGCCGGCCAGCCCTCGTCGGGTCTGCCGACACCGCGTGGACGTGGCCGGCACACGGAACTCGCACCCGATCATCGCTCGCGTTTCGCGCGGAGCCGCCGGACCGATCCCCCGCCGCGGTGATCGGCCTCCGCCTGGCCCCTTCCGGTGAGACACCACCAGGTCGAGCTGATGCCGGGGTAGGGCAACCATCGCGCCCGGCGTTGCCGGGACCCGGCAATCTGTCACCGCGCTAGGTGCTGGCCACACACCTGTCCCGCGATGAGGGCATGGCGCGAGCATTGCGACGACACCTCGCACCGCGGTCCGTGTGGCAATCCGCGAGCGATTTCCATCGAGGAGGACCTATGGAAAGGCAGGTAAGGCTCCGCCGGGTCTACCATGATCCCTCACCCGATGACGGCGCCCGGGTGCTGGTCGACCGGGTGTGGCCACGCGGTCTGACCAAGGCTGCGGTCCATCTCGATGAGTGGGTGAAGGACATCGCGCCGTCCACGCCACTGCGCCGCTGGTACGGCCACCGACCGGAACGCTTCACCGAGTTCCGGGACCGCTACCTGGTCGAACTCCGCGACGCCCGACCAGCAGCCGCCCTCGACCGGCTCCGGGAACTGACCCGCACGAGGACCGTCACGCTGCTGACGGCCACCCGAGACGTCGAGCACAGCCAGGCAGCCGTCCTCAGTGACCTTCTACGCGGCGCCCGAACAGCCCGTGACCCGGTGCCGAAGGTGCCTGGTTCGACCCCACGCCGCCGCCGGGTGAACGTCGGCGGTCCGCC
>NZ_JAGPXY010000014.1 GCF_018070325.1 Micromonospora sp. H61 | reverse complement strand
CCGGACGGGGTGGGGGTGGGGTGGGGTGGGGGTTAGGGCTGGGGGTCGGGGCGGGCGAAGGGGGCGGCGGGGGTGACTGTCAGGTCGGCTGGAGCGGGGAGGCCGTCCTCGATCGGGTCGGGGTCACGGCGGCGGCGCCGGGGGCGCGGTGCTGGCGGGTCGGCGGGGCGGTCGTCGTCCGGCGGCCCGAACGCGCCGGGGGGTGCGGCGGGGGTCAGCCGCAGGGCGGCCGCGAACAGCACGCAGGCCACGAACGCCATCACCACCCCACGGCCGTACTCGACCTGGAAGCCGTCCTGGGGCGAGTAGAAGAAGTTTCGCTGACCGGGGTTGTCGAGGCTGGCCGTGGCAGCCACCAGCAGCGCCAGCAGGGCACCGGCCACTGTGAGACCGGCCAGCCGGGCGTTCGGCCGCACGGCCGCCGTGCCGCGCAACGTCAGCGCCACGGTGCAGACGAGGGCAAGAAGCCCGACCAGGTAGCCGACCCCGAAGCCACCGACCTCGGACACCCCGGCGGGCACCTTGATCGTCGTGTTCCCCTCGGGCCCGCCGTTCGGCAGGTTCATCACCAGCCACTCACCGACGAGCGAGGCGATCGCGGCCACCGCGCCCAGACCGGCGAGCAGCAGGGGCAGACGAGGATCCTGCGTGAAGTCGGCCAGGGACCAGGCGAAGCGGCGTCGCGGGGCCGGCTCGTCGGCACCCCACTCGATCACCGCCGGGGCCTCGGATCGGTCGCCCTGCCGCGGGATCGGAAGCTCCTCGGACATCGGCCACCCTTCCGCCCTGTCACGGACCTGGGTCGCATCATGGCACAGCAAGCTGGTGGTGACAGGGATCGCAGGGCTGGCGAGCGCGCCGGTCTGTCGCTCGGCGGTCGCCTTTCCGCTAGCGTTTGCCCCATGCCTATCCGTACCGCTTCAGCACAATGGCAGGGCAATCTCACCGAGGGCGCGGGCACCATCCGCACCGGTAAGGGCGGCCTGTCCGGCAACTACTCCTTCAAGTCGCGCTTCGAGGAGGGTGAGGGCACCAACCCCGAGGAGCTGATCGCCGCCGCGCACGCCGGCTGCTTCTCGATGGCGTTCTCCAAGGCGCTTGCCGACGCGGGCTCGACGGCCACCTCGGTCGAGACCACCGCCAAGGTGCACCTGGACAAGACCGACGCCGGCATGACGGTCACCCGGATCGACCTGGAGACTGTCAGCCAGGTCCCGGGGATCGACGACGCGGAGTTCCAGAAGCTCGCCGAGGCCGCCAAGGCCAACTGCCCGATCTCTCGCCTGCTCTCGCCGGGTGCCGAGATCACCCTCAACGCCCACCTGGCTGCCTGAGCCAACCGGCCCACACCGTACGTCCACGGAAGGAGCCTCCGCCCGATCCAGGGTGGTCGCTTCTTCCGTGCATGTGCGGATGACGGCCACTGTCGTCCGGCAGGACCGGGCCGCGTGCCCCCGCGTCGGGCACAATGGGCGAGGTGCCGGTGGAGATGAGCCGTGAGCGCTTCGAGGAGTTGGTCGGCGAAGCCCTCGACGAGGTGCCCGAAGAACTACTCGGCCTGATGAACAACGTGGTGATCCTGGTCGAGGACGACCCGCCACCGGGAGAGGTCGACCTGCTCGGCCTCTACGAGGGGCATGCGCTCACCGAGCGCGGCTGGGACTACTCCGGCGTGCTGCCCGACCGGATCTTCATCTACCGCCGTCCGATCCTGCGGATCTGCGACAACGACGAGGACGTCATCGACGAGGTGGCAGTGACTGTGGTGCACGAGATCGCCCACCACTTCGGCATCGACGACGCGCGGTTGCACGCGCTCGGCTGGGGCTGAGCCCCGCCGCTCGACGCCCGCCCCCGCCGCTCGACGCCCGCCCCCGCTGTTCGATCCGCCCGCGCCGCGCCGCCCGTCCGATGGCCGGTGCTTGCCGAGGTCGCCTACCGTCGGTGCAGCGAACGCGACCCTATTCAGGAGGCCCTTTCATGCGCAGCGAGCTGTTCTCCGCGGAGAATCTGGAGAAGGAGTCCGCGCAGCCCGGCATGCGGTTGCAGAACTCCAAGATGTTGAAGATCGAGCTCAACGGCGAGGCGATGGCCCGGGTCGGGTCGATGGTCGCCTACCAGGGCAATGTGCAGTTCCAGGCGTTGGGTTCCGGCGGGCTCGGCAAGTTCCTCAAGCAGAAGCTCACCGGCGAGGGCGTCCCGCTGATGAAGGTCACCGGGCAGGGTGACGTCTTCCTCGCCGAGCTGGCCAAGGACGTGCACATCATCGACCTGGAGCCGGGCGACTCCCTCTCCATCAACGGCAGCAGCGTGCTCGCCTTCGACTCCACCCTCCAGTACGACATCAGGATGGTCGGCGGCGCCGGGATGGCGTCCTCGTCCGGCCTCTTCAACTGTGTGTTCACCGGCTACGGGCGGATCGCCATCACCACCAGGGGCACCCCGGTCGTGCTGAACGTGGACGCCCCGACGTACGTCGACCCCCAGGCTGCGGTCTGCTGGTCGGCCAACCTCCAGACCGGCTACCACCGGGCCGAACAGCTCGGCCTCGGCACTCTGCTCGGGCGTCGCACCGGCGAGTCGTTCACCATGAGCTTCGCCGGTCAGGGCTTCGTCGTGGTGCAGCCGTCCGAGGAGCCGCCGATCATGGGCAGTGGCCAGCAGCAGCAGGAGGGCGGTCTGCTCGGCGGTCTGCTGAGCTGACCGGGAGTGGCGCTGGCCGCACCGGACCTGTCGGGCTGACCGCAGCGGCGCGGGCGCTCCCGTTCTCTTGGGGGCGCTCCGCGCCGGTCAGGTCAACTCACCGGTACGCAGGCGGGTCAGCCAGGCCACCGCGTCGGCGTAGTCGACGTCGGAGAGCCCCGCTGGCGCGGGCACCGGGCGTTCGCCCGCCTCGGCCCACCGGTGCCGGGGGTAGGACCCCAGGAAGCGGACGTCGGCACAGACCCTGCGGAGCCCCTGCAAAGCCTCGCCCAGGCGTACGTCGGCCACGTGGCCGGTGCAGTCCAGGAAGAAGACGTAGCGGCCCAACGCCTCGCCGGTCGGCCGGGATTCGATCCGGGTCAGGTTGACCCCACGGACGGCCAACTCCATCAGCACGGACAGCAGCGCGCCGACCCGGTCGTGGGCGATGTAGACCGCGAGCGAGGTGAGGTCGTCACCGGTCGGCGGCGGTGGCGGCCCGGGGCGGGACACCAGCGCGAACCGGGTCACCGCGTCGGGGTGGTCGGCGATCTTGTCGGCGAGTGTGGTGAGTCGGTGCCGGGAGGCTCCGATCGGTGCGCAGATCGCCGCGTCGTACTCACCCGTGCCGGCGCCGGCGGCGGCCGCGCCGTTGGAGAGCACGTCGACCACCACGGCGTCGGGCAGGTGGTTGCGCAACCAGCCCCGGCACTGGGTGGACGCCTGTGGATGGGCCGCCACGGTGCGGATCGAGGTCAGCGGGGTGTCGGGCCGCGCGGCGAGCACGAACTCCACCGGCAGGATCACCTCCCGGGTGATCACCAGCGGCTCGCCCTCGGCCATCTCGTCCAGCGTGACGCCCACCGCGCCGCCGATCGAGTTCTCCAGTGGCACCAGCGCGGCGTCGGCGTCGCCGGCGCGGACGCTGTCCAGCGCCTCTCCGACGCTGCGGGCGGGCGTACGGGTGCCGCGCTCGGCGGCGGGTATGGAACGCAGGGCCTGCTCGGCGAAGGTGCCCTCCGGCCCGAGGAAGACGAAACGTGTCGGCGGTGTTCCCGGCATGCCGATCAGCCTACGCACCCGGCCCGTTGGCCGGGCCGGCGTCACAGGCGAGGGCGCGAATCCCGGCCGGGCTGGTGGCGCGTACCTCGATGGTGCAGACGTCCGTGCCGGCGGTGACCAGCACCGGGGAACCGGGCTCGCCCCGGGTGATCACCTGGAGTTCCTCGTGCCCGGTCACCGTCAGCACCGTGAACTGCCAGTCAGCGGCGCAGAGCGGCCCGGTGCGGACCTGGACCCGGACGTTCGCCGGCAGCACTCCGGCCCGGCCGCGCAACAGTTGCAGCACCCGCTGGCCGGTCGGCCCGTTGCGGCAGGCCGTCGCGACCAACCCGGCGTCCGGGGTGGGCGTGACCGTACCGGGAGACGGCGCGGTGGTGGGCGGGGTGGCCGGTGCGGTGCTCGGTCCGGACGGTGTCGGGGCTGCGGTGTGGGTGGGCACGCTGGTCGGCTCCCCCAGCCCGGGTGGGGCGCCGCAGCCGGCCAGCGCCGCGACGGCGAGCGCCATCGGCAGGACTCGGGCGAGGCTCCGCGCCGGAACGCGATCGGCTGCCCGGCCAGCAGCCGCCGGTGGGGGGTGGATCGTCGACCGCGGTGAGGGGGACGCGGGCGGGGGTGGGGTGAACGGCACGGGCCGATCCTCGGGACATCGGAGAATTCGTCGCGGCCGGGGTGGCCGAGCCCATCGTAGGGCGAGCGGCGGGTCGGGTGAAGGTCAGCCGGTGACGCGGTGCCCGGCGCGCTGGAGCGCGGCCGTGCCCTCGATCAAACGGACGGTAGGCACCAGCAGATAGTCGGTGTCGAACGTGGAGAAGGTGACGGCGCTGACCCGTGCCTCGGCGAGCGGGTCGACCAGCGCGGCAAGGCTGCCGGTGCCGGCCAGGGCCACCGGGGCGGTGACCCGTAGGCAACGCCAGGTCGTCTCCACCACGGCCTGTGCCGGCGCCCGCTCGGTCGGGCAGATCACGGAGATCCCGTCGGAGGTCCAGCTCACCGTCACCACGTCCGCGCCGCGCAGCCCGCTTGACAGCGCGTACGGCAGGGTGGTGCCGGGGGCGAGCCGGCACACAGCGTATTCCCCCGGCAGCAGGGCGATATCGAGCATGAGGGCACCCTACGGCCTTCGTGTGGACCCGCCCGGGCAACGCCGCGTGCGGCGAGGGACACACTGCGCCGCAGGTCAGACCTCGGAGAAGAAGGTGAGTGAGCCGGCCACGGTGCCGTCGGTGAGCACCGGGGTGGAGATCGCGTCTACTGTCGCGTCGGAGCTGTTCGCCGAGGCGGCCTGCACCCTGAGTAGCCCACGGGCGAGCCGGCCGGAGGAGAGCGCCAGCAGGGGCGGAATCTTGTCGATCTCGGCTTCGGTCAGCTCGCCCCGGTTGGCGGTGAAGTCGAGCAGGCGCAGCCCGCCATCGAGCAACGGTCGCCCGATCAGCCCGGCCGGCTCACCGAGACAGAGCAGCTCGCAACCGGCCGTGGAGATCGCCACCACCCGGGTGTCGGCGTCGATCAGCAGGCACGGCTCGTCCGCCCGGGAGACTGTCGACGACCATTGGCCGACGTTGTCGGACTCCGGCTCTGTCGAGGCCCGCGCCGCCGGCACGAACGCTTCCGAGAGCGAAAGTTCGACGTGGGCCACCGCGCCTCCTATGTGCACCGATCGACTGTCCACGCTAGCGGGTCGCCGACGGAATCACCGAGCGCACCGGGTCACCGGGGCGCGCAGCGTGAACCGAGGCGACCGGTGACGGCGCGGAGACCGGTGAGGTGAACGGGGGGACCGGAGCCGCGTGGCGTCGCCGGTGACGTTACCGGCGGTGGGCCGGCTTGTCAGCGGCCGTTCGGCCCTCGTCGTACCACCGGTAGTCGGCGGTTGGACGGTACGTGCCGTTCAGCCAGGTGCCCGGGTGCTGTGCGACCCGGGAAAGCTTCTCGGCTGTGGCCGGGCTGATCCGGCTGCCGCCGGCGACGAGCAGCCGGTCCAGTTCCCGGTGGGTGGCCATCAGACAGTCCTTCGGAAGGCCGTAGACGCTGATCACGCCCGAGCCGACGAAGGTCAGCACCGGCGTCACCGGAACGGGCAGCCCCACCGCCTCGGAGAGCGCCTTGCTGGCCCGCTTGGCGTCCCGGCGGGACTCGGCCACGTACGGAGGCCGCTTGCCGTTGATCTGCACCACGTCGCCGGCGACGAGCACCCTGGCTCGGCCGTGGTCGGCGATGGTCACGGCAAACAGGCCACTCGGCCCGATGGCGAGGAACCCGGCTCGTTCGTCCTGACCGCGGTCGAGGACGTCCGTCACGTCGGTGCGCGGCCACTCGATCACGTGCCAGGCAGGCCCGAGGTGGTCGAGTTGGCCCAACGCCCGTGCCCCGGCCGCCTCCAGGCGGCGTGCACCCCGCTCGGCCCGACGGCGGCGGGCCCACTCGAGCGGGGTCGGACGGACCGGTTCGAGAACCCCCGGCGCCTCGACGCGGGGGTGTGGCACCGCGACGGGCGGCAGTGCCCGAGCGGACGGTACGGCTCGTCGTGCGGGAAAGACAGTCATCGCGACCTCCGGCAAAAGGTCCCTCGAAGTTATGTCCTCACTACCCTACGTTGCCACTACCGGTGTTCTGCAAGCCGGAGCGCCGGAATGACTGTGGATGAATGCCATATTCATCCACAGTTCTTTTCTCGGATGCCGCTAAACCCTGCCCTACGCTGCGGGAGTGACCCACTACGTCGACAGTGAAGTCGGGCGGCTCGGCACCGTACTGCTGCACCGGCCCGGCCCCGAACTGGCCCGGCTCACCCCGCGCAACAACGACTCGCTCCTGTTCGACGCGATCCCCTGGGTGGGGCGCGCCCAGGAGGAGCACGACGCGTTCGCCGCCGCCCTGCGCGAGCGCGGCGTCGAGGTGCTCTACCTGGCCACCCTGCTGGCCGAGACGCTGGCCGTCGCGGACGCCCGGGCCGAACTCACCGAGCAGGTGCTGCGCTCCCGGCGGCTCGGCGACACGCTGCGCGCCCGTGTCGCCGACCACCTCTCCTACCTGGACCCGGCCGCGCTCGCCGACGTGCTCACCGCCGGGCTGGCCCACGAGGAGTTGCGGATCAGCTCCGAGCGACCGGGTGGGCTGGTCTACACGCTGATGGACCGACACGACTTCGTCATCGACCCGTTGCCCAACCTGCTCTTCACCCGCGACTCGTCGCTGTGGATCGGCGACCGGGTCGGTGTCACCAGCCTGGCCATGCCGGCCCGCCGCCGGGAGACCACACTGACCGACGCCATCTACCGCCACCACCCCCGGTTCGCCGGCACCGAGTTCGTCTACCGCCCCAGCCTGGAGCACCTGGAGGGCGGGGACGTGCTGCTGCTCGCGCCCGGGGTGCTGGCGGTCGGGGTGGGCGAGCGGACGACCCCGGCCGGCGCGGAACGCCTCGGTCGGCAGGTCTTCGCCGCCGGCCTGGCCCACACCATCCTGGTGGTGCCGATCGCCCAGAAGCGCGCCACCATGCACCTGGACACCGTGTGCACGATGGTCGACGTGGACGCCGTCCTGATGTACCCCAACATCGCGAGCACGCTGTCCGCGTACACGGTGATCGCCGGCGGGGACGGCGAGGACCCCCGGGTGGACGGGCCGGCGCCGTTCCTGCGGGCCGCCGCCGACGCGATGGACCTCGACCTGCTCCGGGTCATCGACACCGGGCTGGATCCGGTCACCGCGGAACGCGAGCAGTGGGACGACGGCAACAACACTCTCGCGCTGGCCCCCCGGCTCTGCGTCGGCTACGAGCGCAACACGGAGACCAACGCCCAACTGGAGCGGGCCGGCATCGAGGTGATCCCGATCGCCGGCTCCGAGTTGGGCTCCGGTCGGGGCGGGCCGCGCTGCATGTCCTGCCCGATCACCCGCGACCCGCTACCCGTCGCCGGCTGAGCACACGACCGGCCCGTCACCCCGCTGAGCGGTACGACCCCGGCTGAGCGAGACGCCGCCTGAGCTCGCCCGGCCGAGCGGAACGACGGCCCCGGCTCAGCGCAGGGTGAGCTGGCGGCCGAGCAGCCCCTGACGGGCCCGGCGGCCGGCGGCGTCGAGTGGGTCGGCGACGGTGAGCGCCTCGGCGTAGCGCTTGGCGAACTGCGCCACCGGCTCCTCCCACTCGGCGGCCGGGGTCTCCTCCGGCAGGTCCCAGACCGGCACGAGTCGACCGTGCGCGCGGAACATGCCGGCGAACTTGGTCTGCTCGCCGAGCGTCAGCGTGCCGGCCGCGCCGAGTCGGGCCAGCGCGTCCAGGGCGGCGTCCTCGTCGTCCGGCAGCACCCAGCGCACGTGGGCCTTCTCCGGGACCTGACACCAGTACGCGGCCTTCGCCGCGGTCAGCCGGACCGTCGGGTAGATGGCCGCGTTCGCCCGCTCCAGCGACGCCTGGACGGTCGGATCGTCGGCTGCCCCGGGGTCGAGCCAGAAGTCGAAACCGTCGTGCATGGTGATGTCCAGCGGACCGTCCACGAGGATGTCCTGCAGCCGCGGCCCGGGGCCGGGCAGTGGCGGCACTGCCACCTGGCCACCCGGCTCGGCACGCAGCGCGCTGAGCAACGCGTCGGCCAGGTCCCGCGACACGTCGCCGGACTGCTGGTGGCGCTGGAGACCGATCAGCACCCGGCCGTCCGGCTTGGTGATCGCCGGGGCGGCCATCGGCAGCACCGTGGCGAGCGTCGCCGCCCGGTCGCCGAATTCCTCGACCAGGGCGGGTGCCAGGCGCAGCGGGGCGGAGGCGGCGGGCACCAACTCGCGCAGCGCGATCCACTCGGACTCGTCGACCAGCCCGTCGAACGGACGCGGCACGAAGACGTCTCGCACCTTGTCGCGACGGGGGGTGGTGTCGGCGGCGGCGCGCTGGCTCTTTCGACGCTTACTCACGGCGTCACAGCCTAGAGCCCCGAGCGGCTCGCCGTGACCGGGACCCGCCCGAGCCGTCCTCAGCCCGCCGACACCAGGTCGGGTCGAGGTGTCGGCGCCGGGTCGAACTCCGCCCAGACGCGCTGGCCCATGCCGTCCCGCTCGACGCCCCAACGGGTGGCCAGGCCGGCGACGATGTGCAGCCCGCGCCCGTCCGCCGCGTCCGGGTTGGCCGTCCGGAGCCGCGGCCCGGTGCTCGCGCTGCCGCCGTCGGTGACCCGAAGCTGGATCAGTGCGCCCTCGGCCGAGGGCCTCAGCTGCCAGGCAACCCGGATCACGCCGCCGGGCAGCGGTCTGGCGTGCCGCACCGCGTTGCCCACCAGCTCCGCGAGCACCGCGATCAGGTCCGCGAGGAGCGTCGGGGGTACGACGTCCGTCAGCTCGGCGGCGAGCCGGTGTCGGGCCAGCCGTGCCCCGCCCGGGTGGTGGGGAACCACCACGCACCAGGCTCGATCCCTCGTTGCCGCTGCCACCGTCGCCTCCACGTCGCGCCACCCCTGGTCAACCGCGTGGTAGCCGCACCTCTGCGACCGTACCGCCGCCGGTCCTCGGACGTAGGGATACCCATCCATTCTGCTGTTCAACGATCCGACGGACGAGATAGAGGCCGAGCCCGGCCCCCGGGTAGCCGCGACGGTCGCCGGACTCGCCCTGCCAGAACCGGTCGAACGCCCGTTCCACGTGCTCGGGTCGGATGCCGATGCCCTGGTCGCTGACCCGGAACGCCACCAGATGACCGTCGCCGGAGGCGGTGATCTCGATGGGAGAACCAGGTGCCGAGTATTTACCGGCGTTGGTCGTCAACTCGGTCAGCACGGTGGCCAGGCTGGGCCGGTGACCGAGCGCCTTGGGTAGATCGCTCGGGAGGCGGAGCACCAGCCGGCGGCGCAGCTCCGCCGGCAGGTCGACGACGGCGGAACGCAGCGCCTCGCCGAGGTCGAACGGGGTGGGAGGGTCGTCGCCCGGCCCTACCTCGGCCGCCGAGCTGAGCAGACGGTCGACCAGCCGGGCCAGCTCGTTGGCGCGTTGCCCGATCACCCGGGCCGCCTGCCGTCGGTCGACGTCGGTCAGCGACTCCCAGTGGTCGGTGAGGGTGTCCGCGTACCCCTTGATGACGGTGACCGGGGTGCGCAGCTCGTGGCTGGTCACCGCGACGAACAGCTCTCGGTCGTGGTCGCGGCGCTGCTGGTCGGTGATGTCGCGGAAGGTGACCACCCGTAACGTTCCCGGGCCGGGCAGGTCGCCGGAGGTGATCCGCAGCCAGCGGCCGTCCGGCATCCGGTGGTCCCGAACCTGCCCGGAGGGCGGCAGTGGGAACGGCAACGGGTGGCTCAGCGCCTGCTCGACCGTCCGGCCGGTGACCTGGGCGGCTGCCGGGTTCCAGAGCCGGACGTGCCCGTCCCGGTCGACGACGGCCAGCCCGTCGGCGAGGGCCGCCACCACCGGGCCGTCGCCGTGCACCGGCAGGCCACTCTGGTCGCCGTACATGTGCCCGACGCAGGAGGCGAGATAAGCGATCACCCCCTGCTGCTCGGCACCCGGCTCGTCGTCGCCCGGGTAGAGCGCGTGCAGGCTGCCGACGGTGTGCCCGCCGATCTCGGCCCGGGAGACGACCATCCGGCGCAGGCCGCTGCCGGCCAGTTCGCCGGCCAGCTTGCCGTTGAGGTCACTCACCCGCGCCTGGCGTACCCGTGGCCCGGAGAGCAGGCAGACGGTGTCCGGGTCGTCGACAGCCAGTGGTCGGCCGAGGGCCCACTCCGCCGCGCCGGTCGCGGCGATGACGCGACCGCCGGTCGGACCGAACTCGACGAACGCCATCCCGGTGGCGCCGAGCGCAGGCTGGGCCACCCGGAGTAGTTGGGTGAGGACCGGCAGGCCCGCGTCCCCAGAGTTGATCATCTCGATCACGACGGTGTGGCCGGCGAGGAGAGCGGGGAAATCGATACGCTCCGGCATGTGCCGAGTCTGCCCCGCCGACCGGGTTTTGGGCACCCCCGCCCGGTCGATGGGTCAGCGGTCCAGCCGGGCGAGGGCGTACGCGGGCCGGTCGGTGATGATCCCGTCCACGCCGGCGGCCAGCACCAGCTCCAGGTCGGTCGGCTCGTTGACCGTCCAGACGTACACCTGGTTGCCGGCCGCGCGCAGTGCGGGCAGCAGCTGCGGGCGGGCCCGGACCAGGCCGATGCCCGGCCCGGCGATCCGGGTGCCGAACGGTAGCCGACCCAACCGCAGCCAGCGCGGCAGCACTTCCAGCAACAGCACGGTGGGCAGCGTCGGGGCCAGCTCGCGCACCCGACGGACCGCCAGCGGGGAGAACGACATGACGGTGACCTGCACCGGGTCGTCCGGCGCGGGGTCGGCCAGCCCGTACCGGCGCAGCAGGCTGACCAGTCGCCGTTCCACGTTCGAGCCGTAGCGGGACGGGTGCTTCGTCTCCACCAGCAGTCGGACCGGTCGCCCGGCGGCGAGCACCGCGTCCAGGAGCCGGGCCAGGGTCAGCAGCCGGGTGTGCGACTCGTCCGGTGGCAGGTCGCCGATCGGGGCGCTGCCCGGGTGCCACGAGCCGAAGTCCAGGGCGTCCAGCTCGGCGAGCGTACGCGCGCTGACCAGACCGCGACCGTTGCTGGTGCGGTCGAGTCGTCGGTCGTGCACGCAGACCAGGTGCCCGTCCCGGGTCAGCCGGACGTCGCACTCCAGGCCGTCGGCGCCCTCGTCGAGGGCGCGCAGATACGCGGCGAGGGTGTGCTCGGGTAGGTCGAACGAGGCGCCGCGGTGCGCGAAGACCAGTGGCCCGCCCATTCCGCCGGCCTCAGATGACCTGGCCGGGCTGCCCGTTCGCGTCGACCACCGGTCGGCCGACCGCAGCCCACTGGCGCATCCCGCCGTCGGCGTTGCGTACCTGCTCCCAGCCGTTGTTGATCAGGTAGGCGACGACCTGGGCGGAACGTCCGCCGGAACGGCAGACGACAGCCACCTCCCGGTCGGTGGGCACCTCGGCCAGCCGGGCCGGCAGCTCCATCATCGGCAGGTGGTGGGCGGTGGGCGCGTGGCCGGCCGCCCACTCGTCGTCCTCCCGCACGTCCAGCAGGTAGGTCTCGTCGGCGATCTCGGTCACGGGCACGGTGGGAACCTGGGGTCCGAACACAGGAAGCAACACTAGATCCTCATGGGCCGGTTCGGCACCGACCGGGCCGTCGGCACCGTCACAACCGGGACACCCAGCGAGGGTTGGCCTGCGCCCAGGCCGGCACCTCAGTGCCGCGGAGCGCCTCGAAGAGCCCGTTGCCGCCGTTGTCCAGCACCACGTACGAGACCTCGTCGATGGTCTGCGGCGAGGAGGGCACCTGGACGCCGCGCATCCCGTCGGGCGGCAGCGCGCGCAGCGCGAGGAGCAGGTCCTCCAGGGGTACGCCGTTGGTGTCGACGGTCAAGGAGCCGCCGACCGCCCGGAGCACCTGGTCCAGTTTGACGGGGTTGCTCCGCAGGTCCGCCCTGCCGGCGCTGTCCAACATCGCCCGGAGCAGCTGCTGCTGGTGGTGCTGCCGGTCGTAGTCACCGCCGGGCAGGTCGTAGCGCTGTCGGACGTAGTCCAGCGCCTGCGCGCCGTCCATCTGGTGGCAGCCGGTGGGGAAGACCCGGTTGGTGTGGATCGAGCGGACCTCGGTGTCCACGCACATCTCCACCCCGCCGAGCAGGTCGATGACCTTCCGGAAGCCGGAGAAGTCGATCAGCGCGGCGCCGTCGAACCGGATTCCGGTGAGCCGGTGCAGGGTGGCGGAGAGCAGTTGGGCGCCGGCCTGCCCGCCGCCGCCGTGCTCGTACGCGGCATTGATCTTGTCTTGACCGCCGCCGAAGCCGTTCGCAGGCGGGATGGCGACCAGCAGGTCACGCGGGATGGAGACCAGGTACGCCTGCCGCTGCCCGGCGGGGACGTGCACGATGAGGATGGTGTCGGAGCGTTGGTCGGGGCCGCTGTCGCCCGGGCGCCGGTCGGAGCCGACGAGGAGGTAGTTGAGCGGCCCGTCCAGGTCGGTGCGGTCGGTGCGGGCGTCGGCGTCGAGCAGTTGCTCCTTGGTCACCGTGCGGTCGTAGCGGTGGCTGAGCGTCTTGAGCCCGGCCACGGCGAGCCCCGCCAGTAGGACGAGAGCCAGGCCGATGCCGAGCAGGATCCGCGGCCAACGGGCGCGAGGCG
This sequence comes from Micromonospora sp. H61, assembly GCF_018070325.1. Taxonomy (GTDB): domain Bacteria; phylum Actinomycetota; class Actinomycetes; order Mycobacteriales; family Micromonosporaceae; genus Micromonospora; species Micromonospora salmantinae. Next base: position 98,420 of record NZ_JAGPXY010000014.1, on the reverse strand, counting down.
ACCGGGCGGACGGGGCCGTCCCGGCCCGGCCCGTTGCGTTCCGTCCCCACCTGGACGTGACCGCCTCCCCGCAGCCGATACGTGAAACCTGCTCACGTCAGGCTACGGGCGGTGAGGAGGTCGTCGCTGGCTTTCCGCGACTCCCGGCCCTCACTTGCGGGTGGAGATCACCTCGGGGTGGGTGAAGACGAATTCGGCGAGCTTGTCCTGCTTGACCGCCTGGAACATGGCCATCGTCTCTTCGCTCAAGCCCTCGGTGTTGTTGTCGTTGGCGTTGAAGGTGCCATTGTTGGTCTTGAGCATGGTCAGCTCGTTGCCGGTGACCCCGCGCATGGTGAAGATGAAGTCCTCGATCGGCACGCCGCCGGTGTCCAGCACGAACGCCTTGCCCGCCGCCTTGATCAGGTTGTTCATCTTGGCCGGGTTGGACAACATCCCGCCCTCGGTGGCCTTCTTCGCCATCGCCTTGATCAGCTGCTGCTGGTTGGCCTGCCGGTCGTAGTCGCCGTTCTTGAGGGACTTGCGCTGCCGGGAGTAGTCCAGCGCGGCCCAACCCTCCATCTCCTGGCAGCCCTTCTTGTGCACCACCGGGGTCCGCTGCTTGCCGGTCTTCTTGGCGTCCGCGTTCCACATCGGCTTGCCGTCGACGTACGACATGTGCAGCGACTTGACCTCCTGGCTGACGCAGATCCGCACCGTGCCCAGGGTGTCGATGACGTTCTTGAAGCCACCGAAGTTGATGATCGCCGCGCCGTCGAAGCTGATCCCGGTGAGGCGCTTGATCGTCTGGGCCATCAGCTGGGCGCCACCCTCCCAGCCGCCACCGTTGGCGGCACCGGCCTGGAACGCGGCGTTGATCTTTCCGGAGCCGCCGCCGTAGCCGCTCTTCTTGAACGCCGGGATCTGCGCCTCGGTGTCCCGCGGGATCGAGATCAGGTACGCCTGGTCGTGCGTGGCCGGAATGTGCAGGACGATGATGCTGTCGGAGCGGACGTCGTCGGCGGCCCAGCGCTCCCGCGCGTCCACGCCGAGCAGCAGCATGTCGATCGGGCCGTCCAGGCTCGCACCGCCCTCGGCGTCGGACTTGCCGGCGTCACCCAGCAGGTTGCCCTTCGCGATGCCGCCGGTCGCCTGCCCGATCAACGCCTTGCTGCCGACGATGGCCACCCCGCTGCTCAGCATCAGCACGGCACCGAAGACGACGGTCAGCCTGGCCCAGAGCGGGTCCTTGCGCTTGGTCCGCTTCTTCGACCCACCACCACCCGGGCGGTCGCCACCGCCACCACCGCCGCTGCCGGGCGGACGCGAGCCCGGCCCGCCGCCCGAGGGGCGTGCCTGCGCGGGTATGGCCGCAGCGACTCGACCGCTGGGGGCGGCGGACCCGGAGGAAGAAGGGCGACGACTGGCCTGAACCGGCATGCGTGCTCCAGCTCGTGATCAGGAGGGGGCGGCACCACTGTACGTACATCAAATCGACTTGGCGAGTTCATCCCGGGTCAATCCGGACGTCGAATTTCGCAGACTCAGTCGATCGTCGCTGCTCGATGACCCGAACGGCTGGTGCCAGCCGGGCCACGGTCAGCCGCCGTCGTTGCTCTTCGGCGGGTTCGCCTTGACCCAGTCGGCCATCGTGTCTCCGGACATGGCCTGGTACATCGCGAGCGCCTTCTCCCGGTCCGACACCACCACCGACTCGCCGTTGATGGTGTCGCTGCCCGAGTTCGGGCTGGTCACAAAGGTGAGGTTCTGGCCGCGCAGGTTACGGAACTGCAGCGCCATGTCTGTAACCGAGAAAGTCTGGTCGACGGTTACGGCCGCGGTCACCGACTTGAGGAAATCGTTGAGCTTCTTCGGGTTCGCCAGCGTGCCGGTGCTGGCCGCCTTGTCCATCAGTGCCCGAAGGAACTCCTGCTGGTGCCGCATCCGGGCGAAGTCCCCGTCCGGGAACTGCTTGCGTTGCCGGATCCAGTCCAGCGCCTCCGCGCCGTCCATGTGGTTGGTGCCCTTGGTGAAGGTCCGGTACGGCTTGTGGATCGAGGTGATGGTGCGCTCCACCTTCAGGTCCACCCCGCCGAGAGCGTCGGTGACCTCCTTGAAACCGCCGAAGTCGATAGCCATCACGTGGTCGATCCGAACGTCGGTGAAGCACTCCACGGTGCGTACCGCCAGCGGCAGCCCACCGAACGCGAACGCTGCGTTGATCTTCGCGCGCGAACCGGAGCCGCAGTCCGCGCCGGCGCTCTCCGGGATCGGCACGTACAGGTCCCGGGGGATGGAGACCAGGTAGGCCTCCTGGTGATCGGCCGGAATGTGCATGACGATGATCGTGTCGGCGCGCCACTGACTCTTGCTGTCGACCGGCGCGTCCGGGTCCCGTGAGTCGCTGCCGACCAGCAGGATGTTCAGCGCACCGTCGACGGTCTTGGCGGGCCGACCACCGGTGATCTCCGAGAACGGGTCGGTGCGGGCCAGGTCACTGTTGAGGTTGCGGGCGTACAACCAGGCGCCGACGCTGCCGAGCAGCGCCAGCACCAGCACCGCGGCCCCGGCCACCAGGGCGATCCGACCCCAACGCGGTCGCGGGCCGCGCCGCCCCGACCCGCCGGTGCCACCCGGCCCACCGGGCCCGGTGGGCCCCGCCGGGCCGCCGGACCGAGGCTGCTCCTCGTCGTACGACGGGTAGAAGCGCGCCTCGGTCGGACGGGCGCGCCCGGAGGCGCCCCGATCGGGGCCGGGCACCGATGCGCGCCCGGCGCTGCGGTGCAGGTACGGATGCGGGACACCGGCTGACGAGGTCGCGGACATGTAACTCAGGGTACGTAGCGGGAGCCACTGCCGCCTTCAGGCGACACTCAGCGGCAGGCGGTACGCGAAGATCTGGTTACCCTAGCCGCGACCGGAAGTACTCGATCGTGCGTCGCAGGCCATCTTCGGGCGCGACCGACGGCTCGTATCCGAGCAGTTCACGAGCGAGCGTGAGATCCGGTCGACGCATCTCCGGGTCGTCCGAGCTGCGGGTGACATAGGTCACCTTCGAGGTGCTGTCGGAGAGCGACACGATCAACTCGGCGAGTTGCCGCATGGTCAGCTCGTGCTCGGTACCGCAGTTGACCGGGCCCGTCTCGGTCGAGTCGAGCAGCAGCAGGATGCCGCGCACCAGATCCTCGACGAAGCAGATGGACCGGGTCTGGTTACCAGTGCCGTGCACGGTGATCGGCTCGCCGCGCAGCGCCTGGGAGATGAACGTGGGGATGGCGCGGCCGTCGTCCGGGCGCATCCGCGGGCCGTACGTGTTGAAGATCCGGACGATCGCCGCGTCGAGCCCCCGGTAGCGGTGGTACGCCATCGTCGCGGCCTCGGAGAAGCGCTTGGCCTCGTCGTAGACGCTGCGGACCCCGATCGGGTTGACGTTGCCCCAGTAGGTCTCCCGCTGCGGGTGTTCCTTCGGATCTCCGTACGCCTCGGAGGTGGAGGCCATCAGGAACCGGGCGCCGTCGGCGGCCGCGCGCTCCAGCAGGTGCAGGGTGCCGACCGAGCCGACCCGGAGGATCTCCACCGGCAACTGGGCGAAGTCGGTGGGGCTGGCCGGAGAGGCCATGTGCAGGATCGCGTCGAACCGCTCGGCCAGCGCCGGGTGGTGGGTCGGCAGACCGTCGGAGATGTCCGCCTCGACGAGGGTGAAGGTCGGCCGATCCAGCAGGTGGGCGACGTTCTCCTTGGAGCCGGTCACGAAGTTGTCCAGCGCCACCACCGTGCAGCCTCGGGCGATCAGGGCGTCCACCAGGTGTGACGGGACGAAGCCAGCTCCGCCGGTGACGAGGACGCGGTGATCGGAACCAAAGCGCTCAGCAACCTTCATGCGGCTCAGCCTACCGACCGCCGAATTCGCGGAAGGGGTCCCCTGTTGACGTCGCACGTCAACAGGGAACCCCTCGACAGGTGCCGCGATCAGTGGGCGCCAGAGCCGGTCAGGGCGCGCACCTCCAGCTCCGCGTACTTGTCCTCGTCGTGCTCCTTGGAGATGACAGTGCCGATCCACCCGCAGAGGAAACCGAACGGGATGGAGAGGATGCCCGGGTTGGACAGCGGGAACCACTGCCAGTCGTGGTTCGGGAACATCGAGGTTGCCGCACCGGAGACCACCGGCGAGAAGAACACCAGCAGCACGGCCGAGAGCAGCCCGCCGTAGATCGCCCACACCGCGCCGGAGGTGTTGAACCGCCGCCAGAAGAGGCTGTAGAGGATCGCCGGCAGGTTGCCCGAGGCGGCGACCGCGAAGGCCAGCGCCACCAGGAACGCCACGTTGAGGTTCTGCGCGTAGATCGACAGGGCGATCGACACCGCGCCGATCCCCAGGGCGGAGATCCGGGCGACCCGCACCTCCTGCCGCTCCGACGCCTCACCCTTCTTCAGCACGTTCGCGTAGAAGTCGTGCGCCAGGCTGGACGACGAGGCCAGCGTCAACCCGGCGACCACCGCGAGGATGGTGGCGAAGGCGACCGCCGCGATGATCGCCAGCAGGGCTGCCCCGCCCAGTTCGCCGCCGAAGAAGTCGATGCCGAGCGCTTCGGCCAGCTGCGGCGCGGCGGTGTTGCCGGCCTTGTCCTGTGCCGTGATCGCCTGGCTGCCGACCAGCGCCGCCGCACCGAAGCCGAGGGCCAGGGTGAGCAGGTAGAAGGTGCCGATGATGCCGATCGCCCAGAGCACGCTCTTACGGGCCGCCTTCGCGGTCGGCACCGTGTAGAAGCGGATCAGGATGTGCGGCAGACCGGCGGTGCCGAGCACCAGGGCGATGCCCAGGGACAGCAGGTCGACCTTGTTGTAGAACGTCTGCGTCGAGTTGCCGGCGACCTCGACGCCGTACCGGAGCCCGGGTTCGAGGAACGCGCTGCCCTTGCCGGACGCGGCGGCCGCCTGGCCGAGCAGCTCCGACAGGTTGAAGTTGAACTTCGCCAGCACCAGGATCGTCATCAACAGCGCGCCGCCCATGAGCAGGAACGCCTTGACGATCTGCACGTAGGTGGTGCCCTTCATGCCACCCACTGTCACGTAGATGATCATCAGCGTGCCGACCATGATGATGGTGGCCACCTTCGCGGTGTCCGCGTCCATGCCGAGGAAGGTCGTCCCCGGCCGGATGCCGAGCAGCAGCGCGACCAGCGCGCCTGCGCCGACCATCTGGGCGAGCAGGTAGAAGATCGACACCGTGATGGTGGAGACCGCCGCCGCCGTACGCACCGGACGCTGACGCATCCGGAAGGCCAGCACGTCCGCCATCGTGTACCGGCCCGAGTTCCGCAGCAGCTCCGCGACCAGCAGCAGGGCCACCAGCCAGGCGACCAGGAAGCCGATCGAGTAGAGGAAGCCGTCGTAGCCGTAGAGCGCGATGATGCCGGCGATGCCGAGGAACGAGGCGGCCGACATGTAGTCGCCGCCGATCGCCATGCCGTTCTGGAAGCCGGAGAAGGACCGGCCGCCGGCGTAGAAGTCGGTCGCCGTCTTGGTCTGCCGGCTGGCCCAGATGGTGATGCCCAGGGTCACCGCCACGAAGACCAGGAACAGCGTGATGGTCAGGTTGCGGGCGGTGTGATCGCCCGCCTCAGCCGCGAGGAACGTCTCAACCGCGTGAACCGTCTTCACGGGTCACCTCCCCGATCTCGGCGCGGATCCGGTCCGCGATGGGGTCGATCTTCCGGTCCGCGTACCGGGAGTAGAGCCAGGCGATCAGGAACGTGGAGACGAACTGGAGCAGGCCGAAGACCAGTGCGACGTTGATGTTGCTGCCGAACAGCTTCGTGCCCATGAAGTCCCGGGCGTACGCGGAGAGAATGACGTAGAGCGCATACCACAGGAAGAACGCGACGGTCATCGGGAAGACGAAGCCGCGCAGCGCACGCCGCAGCCCGGCGAACTCGTCCGACCGTTGTACGGCCAGGTACTTGTCCGACTGGGAAGCGGCCGGAGCGGGTGTGTCCGTGGACATCTGTGGATCACCACCTTCACAGGCGTCAGAGGAGTTTCGCGCACCGTAAAGAGCGCACTCCCCGGCAGGGAAGGCTGAGATCGACGCCGGTCGGCGAGTGCGCCGAGCGGTTGGCTGGCTGCGCCAAGTGACTCAGGTCACTGCGATGATCGGTCGCCCGTGGCGAAGGGTCCGTTCAGGTCGGCAGCTCGTGGTAGCGACCTCGGTAGTGCAGCAGCGGGGTGGCCTCATCGGCCAGGTCGACCGCCTCGATCGTGGCCTCGACCAGCAGGCCCCAGCCGTACTCCCGGGCGGTGTCCAGCCGGCATCCGACCCAGCCGCCGGCGTCCGCCGGAACCGGCCCGTACGGCGTCTCGTTCCACGCGCCGGTGGCGAAGAGCCCGCCCGGGGCGGGGAAGAGGCCGGCGAACCGGTCGGCGAGCTGCCGGTGCGGCGGGCCGAGCGGTGTGACAGCGAACCGACCCGACTCCTCGACGGCCGCCCAGAGGTCGGACTCCGCATCGATCAGCCCGAGCAGCCGGTCCGGTTCCCCCTCAGCCACCAGGGTGGACGAGACGGTCAGCCCGGCCGGACCGGGCGCCGTCCAGAGGGTCACCGGTGCGGCGAGGCGACCACGCAGCCGGCGTACCGGCGACCGTTGCCCGGTCGGCACCGCGAACGGATCGGTGTGGTGGATCTCGGCACCCGGCTCATGATTCACGTGAAACATTGTGCCGCCCCGACCCCTCGCCCAACCAAGGAAGCGCTCGTGCAGATCGGCGGGTCGTCCGCCGAGCCGGGCGAGCTGATCACCGGCCTCCGCCATCATCGTGGCCAGGTAGACCAGCAGCCCCACGCGGTCGTCTCGGTACTCAGCGAGCAGTGCCAGCCGCGCCGGCTGACACGGCCAGTGCGCGCCGCAGCCCCGACACCGCCACAGCGGCCGCATCGGCACGTGTGGCCGGCTCACCAGCCGGGCCCGGTCTTCGCGATCGGCCGAACCCGTACGGTGGTCGAAGGGTCTCTCCGGTTTGAGCGATATACCTCTGAGGCATAAATATGACTCAGAGGTATATCGCTTGTGGTGGCGTGGCGCTCCCGGCCGGCGCAGCTCACCAGCGGCCACCGTTCGCGCGCCAGGTTTGCGCCGGGGTCAGCCAACCGGCCCGGCCTGGTCGCGGCAGGGCCACCGTCGGCCCGTTCGCCCACGCGGGTGGTTGATTCGGCGGGCCTACCGACCGCTCCGATCCGGTCGCGCCCGGCACGGCCTCCGGTGCCGCAACCTTCCTTCTCCGGTACGACCACCGCACCCCGTTCCCGCCACGGATGAACCCGAACAAGGCTGATCTCCTCCCAGTCGACGAGGGCCGCCCCGATCGGGGGATGACCGGGGCGGCCCGAACGCAGGACCCAGTCGCCGGGACGTCGCCTCCACCGGCCGGGCCGCGTGCTATCCACCCTGGACTGAGCGGCGCGGACAGGGGAGGATGCCAGGACTTACTACACAGCGCAGTCACGTACTTACCGGAGAGGTAAGGATGAACGTCGAGATGTGGGTGCGGGCGTTGAAGGCCGCCCGAGCCGGTGCCGAGGTGTCCCAGGAGGCGCTGGCTACGCTGACCAAGTGGAGTCCATCCACGGTGGCCGCCATCGAGACCGGCCGACGTCGGCCGACAATGGAGTTCGCGGTCGCCGCCGACGAGGCCCTAGCCACCGGCGGCCTCCTCGCCGAACTCCTCAAGGCTGCCGACCAGGAGCGCGGTCCATCCTGGTTCGTCCCGTGGCGCGGATATGAGCAGCAGGCAACACGCCTACGTGCCTTCGAGGCGTGCCTCGTGCCAGGCCTTCTCCAGACCGAGGAATACGCCCGTGCTGTCATCTCGGCAGGCGGATTGCATCCGCCGGCTGTGGTCGACGAGCTTGTTGCGGTTCGGTTGGAACGCCAACTGCTGCTGTCCCGGGGTATGCCGCCGTATTGCGTTTTCCTGGTGGACGAGACAGGGCTTCACCGGCCGGTGGGCGGCCCCGCCGTGCTCGATGCCCAGCTTGGCCGATTGCTTGAGGTGGCAGAACTGCCGTTCGTCCGTTTGCACGTCATCCCACTGAGTGTCGGTGAGCATGTTGGCCTCGGCGGTGGGTTCGTGTTCGCCGATTTGCCGGACGGGGACAGGGTGCTCTACCTGGAGAATGCGGCTCGCGGACACGTCATGGATGACCCCGAGATGATCGGATTGATTGATCGCAAATGGGATAGTCTGCTCGGCGAAGCGCTCTCCACAGGCGCCTCAATGGATCTGATCCGGAAGCTGAAGGTGACGCCATGACGATGAACGGGCCACGCTGGCGCACGTCCACCCGTTCGACCGACTCCGGCGGCAACTGCATCGAGGTGGCGGACAATCTGCCCGGCGTCGTTCTGGTCCGGGACAGCAAGGATCGCTCCGGCCCGACCCTCAGCTTCGCGCCGGCCGCTTGGCGTGGCTTCATCGCCGACGCCGCCCAGGACCCCAGCCGACGCGCTGACTAGCGGCGCGGGGTGACAGTGGCCAGCAGCTCCGGCTGGCGGCGGTCCAGCACGTCACCGGCCAGGTACGCGCCCAGCAGCGCAGCGCCCAGCCCGTACGCGGCGCCGACCGGCAGGGCCAACCAGAGCCACGCGTCACCGAGCAGCGCGGCGGCCACCACCATCGGCACCGCGGCGACCACCGAGGCGAGCATGGCCAGCAGGGTGAGCAGCCCCTTCGCCAGGCCCGCACCGCTGTTCATGGCGAACGGGTTGCTCGTCTCCGGCAGTGAGTACGCCCCGAGCACCGAGATCAGACTGTTCACCGCCAGCCCGGCGCCGTAGGTGGCGACCAGACCGCCGATGGTGAGGCCGATCCACTCCGGTCGGCTGAGCAGAAACGACAACACCACAGCGACGACGCCCAACATCGGCAGCACGTACAGCGAGAAAGCCGTCATCCGGGCCCGCAACTCGACCCGGCCGGGCACCCCGGCCACCACGTTCGCCGCGTACGCGCTGCCGTCGAAGCCGAACTGGTTGGCCAGGGTGACGGCGGCGAGCACGCCCACGAGGACCATGGAGATGGTGACCACCACCGGTGAGCTGTCGCTGGCAGCCGCCGTGAACCCGGCGCCGTCATCGAACGCGAAGTCCCCGCCCGTAACGTTGATCAACACCGGTACGAAGATGCCGACCACCGCGATCGTGATCAGGTTGGCCCGGCGGCGCGCGTCCCGCCACCAGTAGCGGGCCTCCCGGGCGACCAGGGCACCGAACCGGTCCCGGCCGGCCCAGGCGGCGACCCGGGGAAACAGTTGGGCGACCGCGCCGCCGGTGACCCCGCGCCGCACCGGGGCCTTACCGGCGCTCGCCGCACCCACCATCGCCGACTCGATCGACCGGGACCACCAGGCCAGCAGGGCGCCGAGCGCCACCACGGTGATCAGCAACTTGACCGGCGCCGCCCACACCCGCCCCTGGGCCACGTCGATGCCGACGGTCCATGGAGCGCCCAACGGCGTCCAACCGATCACGGTCGCCACGCCGGCCAACCGGGTCCAGTCCGCCTCGCGCAGCGCGGCGAGGCCGAAGACCTGCAACGGGCCGAGCAGCGCGGCCGTCACCGCCAGCAGCACGGCCGCCAGGTCGCGGACCCGTCGGGACCGCAACATGGTGGCGAAGGCGCTGGTCACCGCCCGGCTGGCGGCCACACAGAGCAGCAACCCGGCGAGCACACCCACGACGGCTACCAACCCCGCCGACCAGCCACCCAACGACCAGGAGGTCAGCACCAGCCCGAACGACGCGATGAGCACCGCCAGCACCGGCACGCTGATCAGGGCCGCCACGAACAGGCCGGTCACCAGTGTGCGCCGGGGCAGCGGCAGCAGCGCGAACCGGGCCGGGTCCAGTGTCTCGTCCACACCGAAGAAGACCAGCGGCAGAAACAGCCAACCCAGCACCAGCAGCCCGCCACCGGCCGCCGCGACCAGCACCGCGTACCGGCCGTTGCCGGTCAGGCCCGGCGCGGCGAAGAGGAAGAACCCGGCGGCGGCGAACCAGAGCCCGAGCAACGCGCCACCGACGAACAGGGCGATCCGCCAGCCCTGGCCCCGAAAGTTGTTGCCCATCACCCGCAGCTTGAGCCGCACGAAGTGGCGAGCGGAGACAGTGCGTACGGGCGCGGCGGGGGTGGCGTCCGCGCTCACTGGGAGAGCCACGACAGCTCCTCGCCGGTCGCGGTGCGCCCGCCGACCACCTCGACGAAGACCTGCTCCAACGAGCGCCCGCCGCGGACCTCGTCGATGGTCCCGACCCGCTTGATGGTGCCGCCGGCCAGGATCGCCACGTGCGAGCAGAGCCGCTCGACGACCTCCATGACGTGACTGGAGAAGACCACGGTGCCACCGCCGGCCGCGTACCGGGTGAGGATGTCTCGGATCAGTGCTGCGGAGACCGGGTCGACCGCCTCGAACGGCTCGTCCAACACCAGCACCCGGGGGCCGTGCAGCAGCGCGCAGGCCAGACCGATCTTCTTCTTCATGCCCGCCGAGTAGTCCACCACCAGTGTGCGACCGGCGTCGCCGAGCGCCAACACGTCCAGCAGCTCGGCTGCCCGCTGGTCGACCACCGCCGGGTCCATCCCCCGCAACAACCCGTTGTACGCCAGCAGCTCCGCGCCGGTGAGTCGGTCGAACAACCGGACCCCGTCGGGCATCACACCGAGCAGCCGCTTGGCGGTGACCGGGTCCTGCCAGACGTCGTGCCCGAGCACCCAGGCCGAGCCGGCGTCCGGTCGCAACAGCCCGACCGCCATCGACAGGGTGGTCGTCTTGCCGGCGCCGTTCGGGCCGAGCAGGCCGTAGAAGGAGCCGGCGGGGACGTCCAGGTCGACGCCGGCCACCGCGATCGTGCCGTCGAACCGCTTGGCCAGGCCACGCAGTGCGAGCGCGGGGTGCTCAACAGTCATGCGCCGACGTTATCCGTCGATCGCCAGTTCCGCCGTCCGGCGACGGGCGGACCCGCGATCATCCCCGAGGCGGACGATGAGTGCGCCGATCTTGCAGCTTCTGTTGTCGAGATGGGGTGTTATGAGCCTTGTGTCGGGACAGAAAGTGCAAGATCGCGAAACGAGCTCGGTGTCGTGTTCGGCAGCCTCGTTCCGGCCGACACCCACTCTCCGTGCGCCCTCTGATGCAACCGGCCGTCGTGCCGGCGGGTGACAGTGGCAGAAGCGACAACGGGGGAGGGGACGTTGGACAGAGACGACGGCTTCGAGGAGTTCTATCGAGCCACCAGACACCGGGTCGTCACCGTGCTGTACGCCCTCGGTGGCGACATCCATGAGGCGCAGGACGCCGCACAGGAGGCGTACGTGCGGGCCTGGCAGCGCTGGCAGCGCATCGGCGAGTACGACGATCCGGAGGCGTGGGTGCGCGGCGTGGGGCACCGCCTCCTCATCAACCGATGGCGCAAGATCCGCAACGGCATCCGCGCGAACCGGCGGCACGGCCCGGCCACTGCCGTGGGACCACCCTCGGAGAACACCGTCGCGCTGGTCGCGGCGTTACGTCGACTGCCGCTGGAACAACGCGAGGCGATCGTCCTGCACTATTTGGCGGACCTCTCGGTCGCTGACATCGCGACTCAGATCGGTGTACCGCTCGGCACCGTCAAGGCCCGGCTCTCCCGGGGCCGCCAGGCCATGGCCCCCATGCTCGGCACCACCCTCCCCGAGGAGGTCAGCAATGCCTGATCAGTTCTTCACCGACATCTACCGCGACACCGAGCACCTGAGCTGGGCCCCGACCGCACAGGTGCGGGAGCGCGGCCGGCGGCGGACCCGTCAGACGAGGATCGCGGCGGCGCTCGCCGCGGTGGTGGCGGTGGCCCTGGTGGCCACCGGCGCGGTGGCGCTGGCCGGTGGCCGGGAGGGCGCGCCGACGCCGGTGCTGCCGGCGACCGGATCACCCACCCCGACACCCACGCCGTCGGCCACCTCGGCGGCACCTCGGCCGTCGACGACCAGCACCACTCCCCCCGCACCGCCATCGAGCCCGTCACGTACCAGTGGTCGGCCGTCGGCCGGTTCCACCAACCCGGCGATTCCGGCCGCAGCCATGCTGCGGCTCGCGGATCTGCCCGCCGGCTTCACGATGGCAGAGGACGACATCGACGGCGACTGGAGCCTGGAGTCAGTGTCGATCTACTGTCGCGAAGCGCCGTCGGGGACGTCCACGGCCAGGCTCGCCCAGCGAACCGTGTCGTTCGACTCGCCGACCGACAGGATGATCCAACGCGTCGTCCGCTTCTCGATTCGCGATGCTGCCCGTGAGATGGACGCGGTCCGCGCACTTTTCACCGACTGCAAACCCAGGGAGGCGACCAGTTCGATGTCGGTCCTGGCCGATGGGCTGGGGGCCGGTGACGAGTCAGTGCTGGTGGGCTCGGACATCGAGGGCGTGCGGAGCCGCTGGCTCGTCGTACGGCAGGGCGACCTGGTGGCACAGGTCGCGTTGGACATGGACACCACGCCGAAGGAGGCGCTGCGGTACGCCCGCCCGGTGGCGCAGCGGCTCTGCGCCGGCACTGACACCTGTTGACCAGGTCGCGAGCCCCGGAGTCACCTCTGCCATGGCGAAGGTGGGTCCGGGGCGAAGGCGATGGCGGTGATCGTGACCGAGCGCATCGCGGCAGCGGGGATCACTGCATCCGCAGGGCTTCCGGGGTGTGTAGGCGGAGCATGGTGGCGGCGACGTCGGCCGGGGCTCGCCGGCGGGTCGCCATCGACACGGCGACCATCACTGTGAAGGCCAGCGGCACCGTCCAGGCGGCCGGCTGCGCGATGAGCGTGGCCGGCCAGCCGGACAGCGGTGGGCCGAGCACTGTGACCAGCACCGCGCCGATCGCCGCGCCGCCGCCGGCCACCACGCCGGCGGTGGCGCCCACGTCGGTCAGCCCGCGCCACCAGATCCCGAGCACCAGCAGCGGGCAGAAGCTCGACGCGGCGACAGCGAAGGCCAGCCCGACGACCTGCGAGACGTCCAGCCCGGAGACGTGCAGCGCCAGCACCGCCGGCACACCACCGGCGATGACGGTGGCCAGCCGGAACCCGCGTACCGATCCCCGACCGAGCACGTCCGTCGAGATCACCCCGGCGACACTGGTCAGCAGGCCGGACGAGGTGGAGAGGAACGCCGCGAAGGCGCCCGCGGCGACCAGCGCGGCGAGGAGCCGCCCGGCCAGGCCGTCACCCAGGGCCGCTTCGGGTAGCAGCACCACCACCGCGTCGGTCTGGCCGCTGAGCAGCAACTGCGGGGTGTAGATCCGGCCGAGGACCCCGTACAGGGTGGGCAGCAGGTAGAACGCGCCGACCAACGCCAGCACGACCAGGGTGGTCCGACGGGCCGCCGCGCCGTCCGGATTGGTGTAGAAGCGCACCAGCACGTGCGGCAGGCCCATGGTGCCCAGGAAGGTGGCCAGGATCAGCGAGTACGTGGCGAACAGGCCCCGGTCGTCGTCACCGGCGGCGCTGGGCAGCAACCAGTCGTTGGCGTCGGTGGCCACCCCGGAGACGTCCGGCACCGGGTCACCGGCGGCGAACGTCAACTCGTCGCCGGGGCGTACCTCCCGGATGTCACCGTCGGGCAGGGTGAGGGTCGCGCGGTGCTCGACCACGACGGTGGTCGCGGCCCGGAACGTCGGCCCGTCGGGCGGGGTCACCGCCGGGCGGCCGTCGGCCTGCCACTGCAGAGCCAGGAAGATCACCGGTACGGCGAGAGCGGTCAGCTTGAGCCAGTACTGGAACGCCTGCACGAAGGTGATCGCGCGCATGCCGCCCAGCGCCACGTTCGCGGTGACCACGGCCGCCACCAGCAGGGCTCCGAGGGGGTACGGGGAGCCGGCCACCGTGGCCAGGGTCAGCCCGGCACCCTGGAGCTGCGGCACCAGGTACAGCCAACCGATGAAGATCACGAAGGCGGTGGCCAGGATGCGGAGTCGACGCGACCCCAGCCGCAGCTCGCAGAAGTCGGGCAGGGTGAACGCGCCGGAGCGGCGCAGTGGCGCGGCCACGAAGAGCAGCAGGGCCAGGTAGCCGGCGGCGAACCCGACCGGGTACCAGAGCACGTCCACGCCGTACTTGAGGACCAGCCCCGCGATGCCGAGGAAGCTCGCCGCCGACAGGTACTCCCCGCCGATGGCGGCGGCGTTCCAGGTCGGACTGATCGCCCTGGACGCCACCAGGAAGTCGGACGTGGTCCGGGCCATCCGCAGCCCGTAGAAGCCGATCCCGACGGTGACCAGGGTGACCGCGACGATGGCCGGGACCACGAAGTCGTTGCCCACTCAGCGCTCCGGCCGTTGCACCAGGTCGGTGAAGTCCTGCTCGTTGCGCTCGGCCAGCCGCACGTACGCCCAGCCCACCCCGATCAGGAACGGGAAGGAGGCCACCCCGAGCAGCAGCCACGGCAGGTTGACGCCGGCGACTGTGGTCCGGCCGAGCGAGGGCGCGATCGCGAACAGCCAGGGCAGCCCGCCCAACCCGATGGCCACCACCAGGGACAGCCGCAACGCCAGCGCGAGTTGGGCCCGGACCAGGCCGCGGACCAGCGCCTCGCCGACCTGGGTCTGCTGGGCCAGCTCGGCGCGGGTCCGCTCGGCGCGGGTGTCCTGCCTGGTGATCTCGGCCAGCACGATCCGGGACCGCCGGGGCGGCGGTACCGCACCGCTCGACCCCACGTCGGGGAGTTGCTTGGCCACCCCGGCAGTCTCGCCCGCCGTACGCGATTGTCAAGCGTTCATGCTCACCAGCGTTGCAACCCGAGGCAGTCGGTCACGCCGGCGCTCACCCGGGTCGTGTCGAGAACCCGACGGGCGCGTTCCCGGCCGAGGTTCGCCGCCCAGAACCCGTCCCGGGGCAGCTCGGCGGCGATCTCCCCGAGTGCGCAGGAGCGCATCGGCTCGGGCAGCCGACCCAGGGCCGGTACGGCGTCCGCCGACAGCCCGGACAGGTAGCCGACGTCCAACCGGCCGGTCTCCAGGTACCTGTCGACGTTCCGTTCGGCGATCAGGCGATCCGGGTTGAGAAGTGCCAACCCGAGCAGCGCCAGCACCGCGGTGCCCACCACCAGCCGGGGGAGCCATTCGGCCCGCAACCGCACCACGGCAACCCCGACCAGGACGAAGAGCAGCCCGAGCCAGAGTTCGACCGTCGACACGACGAGCCGTAGTCGGGTGGCACCGTACGCGTCGGCGTAGACCTGCATCCGGTAGAGCGCCGAGGCGACGATCACCAGACTGAGCGCGGTGAGCGTGCCGAGCAGTACGCGGACCAGCAGCCGGTCCCCCGGGGTGGCCTTCGGTGCCCGGCGGGCGGCGATCGCGATCACCAGCAGGGTGAGCGCGGTGACGGCGAGCAGTTGCCAGAACCCGCCGCGGGCGTACTGGGCGTAGGTGAGCCCGGCCGTCCGCAGCACGTGCCCCGCCCCGCCGAACAACACAGTCAGCTGGACCAGCACGAACGCGGCGAACAGGGCGTCGAGCAACACCAGCGGGAGGGTCCACTCCAGCCGGTGGGCCGGTCGTGACGGCGCCGGTCGCAGCCCCTCCAGGTCGGGTGGGCGGCTGACCAGGTACGCGGCACCAAGCAGACCGCCACCGATCAGCAGCAGGCGGAACGCCCAACCGATCACACCGGGCACCGAGATGTCGGGCAGCAATCCGGTGACCAGATCGGCGAAGACCGCGTCGGCGGAGGAGAAGAGCACCCCGAACAGCAGCAGCAGGCCGGCGGAGATCGCCAGGCTGGTGATGATGCGTCCGACCTCGATACCCGACCCGGTCGGACGGCCGCTGCGTAGACCGCGTACCGCCCACGGGAGCGCCCGTACCGTCGCGGCCGGCGGCAGCGTCGCGGCGACCAACATTCCGAGCGGGCTTCGCCCGCCGGTCACCGCGAGTGTCCCGGTCACCGCCGCTGCGAGCAGGCAGAGGGCGAAGAGCCAGCCGGCGGCCCGGACCGTGCCGACGGCGACCAACACCACCGTCGCGGCAGCCCAGACGACTTGCGCCACCCGCCCCGGTGCCCCCGTGGCACCGGGGCGGGCGGTGGCCGCCGCAGCTGTCGTGGCGGTCGGTGTCGCGGTCGCCGTCGCGGCGGTCGGCCTGGTGACGTCCGCAGCCGACGTCAACGTCCTGGAACGGACGACGCTGGCGGTGACGAGGGCGGCGGTGCCGGCGAGCGCGGCCACCAGCCAGCCGAGTCCGGGACGAACCATCGTGAGCGTCGAGGCGCCGACGACCGCCGCCGCCGTCAGCGCCGCCAGGACCAGCGGACCGGCCGGACCGGCCGGCCCCGGCCAGCGCCGCTCGATCAGCCCTGGTGGCCTGGCAAGGGTCGGGGCGGCCGGCCCGGGTCGGGGTTGAGCGGCGGCTGGTGGGCCAGCCGGGCCGGGTCGAACGGTCGGGGAGACCTGCGGTCCGCTCGGCCCGGTGGCCGGGAGAGGGGTGCTGCCGGGGCTGGTCATGCGGCCTCTTCTCGGTATGGCCCGTCGCACGGGATGGTGACCTGAATGCGGCAGCCGGGCCGGTCACCCCGGTCTGGTCCGGCGGGATCGAGGACACCGATCCGACCGCCGTGCAGTTCGACGACCCACCGGGCGATGGCCAGGCCGAGCCCGGTCCCCCCGCCGACCGACCGGTCGCCGCGGGTGAATCGCTCGAACACCCGGGAACGCTCGTCCGGCGGTATGCCCGGGCCCTCGTCGCTCACCTCGAAGCGGAGCTGGTCGCCGTGTTCCTCTGCGCACACCCGTACCGTGCCGCCGGGTGGGCTGTGTCGGGCCGCGTTGTCGAGGAGGTTCGCGAAGACCTGGTGCAGGCGCCACGGGTCCGCGTGGACCGTCAGCGGTGCCGGCAGGTCACGGAGCTGGAAGCGCACGTCCAGACCGGCGCCGGACGCGCTGGCCGTGGCGTGCTCCACCGCCTCGTCGAGGAAGTCTCCAACGTCGATGCGTACGCGCCGCAACGGCACCACCCCGGCGTCGAGTCGGGACAGGTCGAGCAGGTCGGCGACGAGGTGCCCGAGCCGTTCGGTCTGGGCCAACGCCGAACGCAGCGCCGCGGGTTCGGGATCGGCGACCCCGTCCACCATGTTCTCCAGCACGCCCTGCAGCGCGGTGATCGGCGTACGCAGCTCGTGCGAGACGTTGGCGATCAACTCGCGTCGGCGCTGGTCGGCGGCGTGCAGGTCCTCGGCCATCTTGTTGAACGCCTGGGCCAGCTCGCCGACCTCGTCGCGGGAGGTGGCGCGTACCCGACGGGTGTAGTCGCCGCGCGCCATCGCCCCGGCGGCCGCCGTCATGTCCCGCAACGGCGAGGTCATGCCGTGGGCGAGCACCTGCGAGGTGAGCAGGGCGACGGCGATCGCGGTGGCCGAGGTGATCGGCGGCGGCCAGCCGATGCCGTACGAGAAGTAGGCCAGCCCGGCCGCCCCGGAGGCGACCAGCAGCACACCCAGCTTCAGCTTGATCGAGCGCACCGGGTCCAGCGGTCGGGGCAGCAGCTCCAGCACCCGGTCCAGCCGGGTGAGCACTGTCGCCGTCATGACGGCAGCTCCAGGGCGTAGCCGACGCCGTGCACAGTGCGGATGAGGTCGGCACCCAGCTTGCGGCGCAGAGCCTTGATGTGGCTGTCCACGGTGCGGGTGCCGCTCCCGTCGCCCCATCCCCAGACCTCGGCGAGCAGCCGTTCCCGGGGGAGCACCGTGCGGGGCCGCCCCGCGAGGTGGACCAGCAGGTCGAACTCGGTCGGGGTGAGGTGCACGTCCGCGCCGGCCCGGCGGACCCGTCGCTCGGCCTCGTTGATCTCGATGTCGCCGAGGCGGATGGCGGGCCGCGCGGGAGTGGCGGCGGCCCGCTCCATGCGACGCAGCAGGACGTGCACCCGGGCGGTGAGTTCCCGCATCGAGAACGGCTTGGTGAGGTAGTCGTCCGCGCCGACCGCCAGCCCCACGAGCAGGTCGGTCTCGTCGTCCCGGGCGGTGAGCATCAGCACCGGCACCGGCCGGTCGGCCTGGATCCGGCGGCACACCTCCAGACCGTCGAAGCCCGGCAGCATCACGTCGAGGACGACGAGATCCGGCTGTCCGGCGTGGAACTGGGCGACAGCGCTGGGCCCGTCCGCCGCGATCTCCACAGTGAAACCCTCGGCCCGTAGTCGGGCGGCGATGGACTCGGCGATGGTCCGTTCGTCCTCGACCACCAGTACCCGGCGTGCGCTCATGGGTCCTGACTGTAGGGAGCGGCCGTGGAGATCAGTGGTTTGCGTTGTGAATAACCTGTGGAGAACCGGTCACGGCTGTGGATAACTCGGGGATCATGCCGGCTGGCGTGTGGGAACTCCGGAGGCTCGTTGTGGACAACCGACCGAGCTTGCGGAGAGTCGGGCCATCCGGGCCGGTGGGATGGCCCGACTCTCCGGAACCCGAGTCGATCATCGATGGCCTGCGGTCACTCCAGGCCGACGCGCTCCGGCCGGGCCGAGGCGGAGCCGAGCCAGGTGTGCGGGTTGCCGTACCAGCACCAGCCCAGCTTGGGTGCGCCCTGGCTGATCCACAGCGCCGGCACCCGCTTGTCGCCGCACCGGGAGCCGACCAGCGAGAAGCACCGGTTGCTGGCCAGCGCGGTCGGGTGCAGCGTGATGAAGGCGAGCCCCTCGTCGATGCTCAGCGGCAACCGGCCCTGAGCGGTGATCCCCTCCATGGCAGTGGCCGGGGCCAGATTGCGGAACTCCTCGCCCCGGTCGACGTCGAAGAGCAGGTACGCCGGACCGGCGGGCACCTCCAGCTCCTTGATCGGATCGAAGCGGGGCAGGTCGTCGTCGGCGTAGTTCCGGTCGATGACCCCGGGCTTGCTCTTGCCGGCCAGGGTGGTCAGCTCCACCCGTTCCGGCACACCGATCAGGTCCCGGGTGGTGACCAGCAGGAACGGCACCCGGGCGTCGGTGGGGGCGGGTAGCCCGGCGGTGCCCTCGACCGCAGTGGCCCGCAGTGGCGCGACCAGGTCGCGGAAGGCGCTCTCGGTCAGCCCGGCGAGGGCGGGGTAGCCGAGCTGCACCAGTCGGTCGAGTTGGCTGTCGAACTCGGATTCGGCGTCGAACGGGGTCTCGGTCACGGCAGGCCTCCCGGAAGTCGTACGGACTAGCGTACAACGTACGGTAGGGCTGCTTCCATTCCCGGCTCAGCGACTCCAATCCTGCTTCGCGGCCCTGACCAGCTTGTCCTTCAGCTCCCGGGTGTGCCGCCGGCTCACCGGCAGCTCGGTCGAGTCGATCACCACCACGTAGCCGGAGTTGACCAGCCGCAACTCCGCGATCAGCTTCAACTGCACCAGGTACGACCTGTGCACCCTGACGAAACCGGCATCGGCCCAGCGCTCCGCCAGCGTGGCCAGCGAGACCCGCACCAGGTGCGACCCCTCCGCGGTGTGCAACCGGGCGTAGTCGCCCTGCGCCTCCACCCAGCGCACCGCCGATCGGGGCAGCATCCGGGTGGTGCCGGCCAACTCGATGGGGATGGTCGGGTCCTCCTCCGCGCGGGCCAGCGCCGCCGGGTGCGACGGCACCACCCGCGAGCCGATCACCCGGCGCAGCGACTCGGCCAGCCGATCGGCGCGCACCGGTTTCCGCACGTAGTCGGTGGCGCCCAGATCGAAGGCGTCCACCGCGCCGTCGTCGTACGCGGTGACGAACACGATCGCCGGTGGCCGGGCGAAGCGGCGCAGCACCCGGGCCAGCTCCATGCCGTCCAGGCCGGGCATCCGGATGTCCAGGAAGACCACGTCCACGTCGCCGTCGCGCAGCAGCCGCAGGGCCTCGGTGGCATCGCCCGCCGTGTGCAGCCGGGCCACCCGGGGGTCGGCCCGCAGGTGGTACGCCAGTTCGTCGAGCGCGGGCGGCTCGTCGTCCACCGCGAGGACGCGCAGGAAACCGGACGCGTTCACCCCACCCGTTCCGGTCCGCTCGCTCACGACCCTGCCCGCACGCCGGGGTGGAACTTCGGCACCCGCATGCTCACCTTCGTGCCCGAGCCCAACCCGGTCTCCACGACCAGGCCGAACCGGTCCCCGAAGACCGAGCGCAACCGCTCGTCGACGTTGGAGAGGCCGACGTGCTGGCCCGTGTCGTCGCCCGGGTCGCCGGTGCCGCGGGCCAGCTCGGCGATGCCGGCGGTCAGCGTGGTCGGATCCATTCCCACTCCGTCGTCCTCCACCGTGATGTGGCATTCGGCCCCCGCGTCCCGGGCCTCGATGCTCACCATGCCCGTGCCCGGCTTGCGGGACAACCCGTGGCGAACCGCGTTCTCCACCAACGGCTGGAGGCAGAGGAACGGCAGCGTCACCGGCAGCACCTCCGGGGCGATCTGCAACCGCACCTGCAGCCGGTCGCCGAACCGGGCCCGCTCGATGGTCAGGTAGCGGTCGATCGACCGCAGCTCCTCGGCCAGCGTGGTGAACTCCCCGTGCGCCCGGAACGAGTACCTGGTGAACTCCGCGAACTCCAGGATCAGCTCCCGGGCCCGCTCCGGGTCGGTGCGTACGAACGAGCCGATCGCGGTCAGCGCGTTGTAGATGAAGTGCGGGCTGATCTGCGCCCGCAACGCACGGATCTCGGCGCGGGCCAGCCGCTCCCGCGACGAGTCCAGCTCGGCCAGGGCGAGCTGGTTGCCGGCCCAGTGCGCCGTCTCGAGGGTGGCCTGCACCAACCCCGGAGGCGGCGGGCTGTCGGCGACCGCCACCAGCGCGCCCACCACCCGGCCGTCCGCCCCCAGCAACGGCGCGACCACCGCCCCGCGGACCGGGCAGTCGACCCGGTCGCAGTGCAGTTCCTGCTCACCAAGCACCGTCGAGCGGCCGCTGTCCACCGTCCGCTGGGCCGCCACGAGCAGTTGCTCTCCGTGGTGCGTGCCGCGCCCGTCGAGGGCCAGCAGCCGGTCGGCGTCGGTGAGCGCCAGCCCGACCGCGCCCACCAGCGCCCGCAGATGCCGTACGGCCTTCGCCGCGCCCGCCTCGCTCAACCCCGCTCGCAGCGGCTCGGCGGCCAGGCCGGCGGTGTGCAGCACCTCGTAGGTGGCCCGCTGGGTGGCGGTCGCGATGCCACGGCGGGCCCGCAGCCGCAGCACCGCCAGCAGGGCTGCGGTCAGCGCGGTGACGAGTGAGACGACGCCGACCACGGCGGAGAGGTTGGCAGCCACGCAGCGATCCTCGCCCCTGGGAGCCGGCGCGCCAACTCTCTAGTACGCGCCCTTGCGGGCGAGCACCACCCCGACGGTGCGCCACAGGATGCTCAGGTCGTACGCGAGCGACCAGTTGTCGACGTAGTAGAGGTCCAGTCGGACCGACTCGTCCCAGGACAGGTCGGAGCGGCCGGAGACCTGCCACAGCCCGGTCATGCCGGGGCGGACCAGCAGTCGGCGCCGCACGTCACCCAGGAAGTCACCGTCGTCGGCCGGCAGCGGGCGGGGCCCGACCAGCGACATCTCGCCCCACAGCACGTTTATCAGCTGCGGCAGCTCGTCCAGCGACGTGGCCCGCAGGAAACGACCGACCGGGAAGACCCGAGGGTCCTCCTTCATCTTGAACAGCATGCCGTCGGTCTCGTTCCGATCGACCAGGCTGGCCAGCCGGTCCTCGGCGTTGACGTACATGGTCCGGAACTTCCACACCCGGAACGTGCGCCCCTCGTGCCCCACCCGGGGCTGCCGGAAGAAGACCGGCCCGGGGTCGGAGATCCGGATCGCCACGCCGATGGCAAGGAAGAGTGGGATCAGCAGCAGCAGGCCGAGACCGGCGGCGACCCGGTCCATCAGGTTCTTGGCCAGCAGCGCCGGCCCGGAGAGGGTCGGCTCCTCGACGTGCAGCAGCGGCAGACCCTCGATCGGCCGGATGTGCACCCGAGGGCCGGCGATGTCGGTGAGCTGCGGGGCGACCACCAGGTCGACGCCGGAGCCCTCCAGCTGCCAGGCCAGCCGGCGCAACTCGCCCGGCTCCGCGCTGGCCGACCCGCAGACGGCGATGGTGTCCCCACCGACCTCACGGACCAGGGCCAGGACGTCACGTCCGGCGTACACCGGAACCGGGGTCGGCATGCCTCGGGCCGCCGCGTACCCGTCGGTGATGTGGATGGCGACGGGCATCAGCCCGGCGGCCGGGCTGCGGGTGACCGCCGCGTAGACCTCCAGGCACTCGGGCAGGGTGCCGACCAGCACCATCCGGTGCGCGGCCTGGCCGGCCCGCCGCCGGATGTAGTGCAGCGCCCACCGGGCGACGAAACGGCCCCACAGGATCAACAGCGTCGCGCCGACCAGCGCCGTGCCCACGGTGAACCGGGAGAGCTGGGTGACGGTGGAGAAGGCGAGGAAGGAGACGCTCGCGGCCACCGTTACCGACGCCCGAATCACCCGCTTGAACTCGTCCGGGCCGAGCCCCAGGTAGCGCCGGTCGTAGGCCCGGTTGCTCCAGAGGATCACCACCCAGCCGAGCGGCAGCAGCAGGTAGGAGACGGTGTGGAACCACGTCGGGTCCTGCTGGGTGCCGGAGAACCCGGAGGCGGCCTGGTCGAACAGCTGGATCGCGATCCAACTGGCGAACGCCGCCGCGCCGAAGTCGAGCAGCAGCAGGATCGCGATGTAGGGGCGGTGCCAGCGGGAGACACGGCGTCGCGCCCTCGTCCAAGCCGACCGAGGTACGCCGTTGTGGGACGGCGGCGTCGGCGGCTGGATCTCGAAGCTGTCGACGTGCCGCACGAGTCTGCTCCGGCCTTCGTTGGTTACCGGGCGCTGGAGGCTTGCCGTCACCTCACCCATGTCCTCCCGCATGACACGGGCCGCTCACTCGGCGTGAAGGCCCGGGTCGCCCACCGTCCCAGTCTCCCACGCGGCCTCCGACCGATCGTCGCCCCAAAGGAGATTGGCGACCGACGGTGCTGGCAGGATCTGGCCGGCTCCGCACCATTTCAGAAGCCGGGGACCGGGCCACTATACCGATGGATGCGCGCGTGGCGAGAAGGGCGGACCGGAGCTTCCGCTCAGGGAGGGCGATTCCGCTCCGTAGCCCTGAAGTGCAATTACTCACCGTACGAGGCGGGACAACCGACGGTCAGCGAGCGGCTTGCCGCCGGTCTGGCAGGTGGGGCAGTACTGGAGGCTGGAGTCGGCGAACGACACCTCGCGCACGGCGTCCCCGCATACCGGGCAGGGCAGCCCGGTGCGCGCGTGCACCTTCAGGCCGGAGCGCTTCTCGCCCTTCAGTTCCGCGGCCCGCTGACCGAGGGACCGCTCGACCGCATCGCCGAGGACCTGTCGGGTGGCGGCGTGCAGGGTGGCGATCTGGGCGTCGGTGAGCCGATCGGTGATCGCGAACGGAGACAGCTTCGCGGCGTGCAGGATCTCGTCGGAGTACGCGTTGCCCACCCCGGACAGCACCGACTGGTCGGTCAGCACCCCCTTGACCTGCCCCCGCCTGCTCCGCAGCCGCTCGGCGAAGAGGGGCAGATCCGCGGCGAGCGCGTCCGGGCCCAGCTTGGCCACCCCGGGGACCGTCGCGAGGTCGGTGACCAGATACGCGGCCAGCTTCTTCTGGGTGCCGGCCTCGGTGAGGTCGAAGCCGGAACCGTCATCCAGGCGTACCCGCACCGCGATCGGGCCCTTGCCCGGACGCAGTGGGGTGGTGGCGGGGAACGCCTCCCGGTAGTGCAGCCAGCCCGCTCGCGCCAAATGCACCACCAGGTGCAGGCCGCCCTCGAAGAGGACGTCGAGGAACTTTCCGTGCCGACTGGCGTCGACCACCGCCCGGCCGGCGACCTCGGACGGCGCCGGCTCGTACGTCTTCAGGGCGCTGATCGCGGCGATCTCCAGCCGATCGACGCGCCGCCCCACCGCGCGCTGACGCAGGTAACCCGCGAGCGCCTCAACCTCCGGTAGTTCGGGCACGACACAACGGTAGCCTTCTTTCCCGTGAGAATCGTGGTGGCACACAACCGGTACCGGGAAGCCCAGCCTTCCGGTGAGAACACGATCGTCGACTCGGAGATCGCGCAGCTCACCGCCGCTGGCGTCGAGGTGCTGCCCTTCATTCGCAGTTCGGACGAGATCCCGTCGATGTCGAAGGCGGCGAAGGCGCTGCTGCCGATCTCGCCGATCTGGGCGCCGCGCGCCCAACACGACCTGAGCCGGCTGCTCACCGAGCACCGACCGGACGTTCTGCACCTGCACAACCCGTACCCTCTGATCTCGCCCTGGGTGGTGCGGACCGCGCACCGGCACGGCGTGCCGGTGGTGCAGACGGTGCACAACTACCGGCAGGTCTGCTCGTCGGGGATCTACTTCCGCGACGGCGTGATCTGTCAGGACTGCAAGGGTCGGGCGTTGGGTGTGCCAGCGATCAAGCACCGCTGCTACCGGGACTCGGCGGTGCAGAGCGCGCTGATGGCGACCACCCTGGCCGTGCACCGGGGCACCTGGCGCTCGGTCGACCGGTACATCGCGCTCACCTCGGCGATCGCCGATCACCTCCGCGACTACGGCATTCCGGACGAACGCATCGTGGTGAAGCCGAACTCCGTACCCGACCCGGGTCGGCCGGCACCGCTGGGTGACGGGTTCCTCTACATGGCGCGGCTCTCTCCGGAGAAGGGCGTCGACCTGCTGCTGGACGCCTGGCGCCGGCACCCGGTGGGTTCGTTGGGCACGCTGCGGGTGGCCGGCGACGGCGAGCTGCGCCACCTCGTGGAGGCAGCCGCCGCCGAGCGACCCGACGTGGTCTACCTCGGTCAGCTCGACCGGGCCGGCGTGCAGGCCGCAGTCGAGGCGAGCGCTGTGGTTATCGCCGCCGCGATGTGGCACGACGTGCTGCCCACCGTGATCATCGAGGCGTTGGCGAACGGCCGACCGGTGCTCGGTACGGCGCTGGGCGGCATTCCGTACCTGGTGGGGGCCGACGCCCCGCACGAGCCCGCCGGCACTGGTCCGGCCGCCGTCGCCTCGGCCGTCGCCGGCCACTCCCCGCCGCCGGCCGGTCCGTCCGGGGTGCCGGCCGGCCTGGTCACCGGCACCGCCGGCTGGGTGGTCCCGCCGGACCCGGCCGCGTTGGCCGCAGCGCTCCCGGTCGCGCGGGCCGGTGCCGCCGCGCTATCCGCACCGGCCCGGCTGCGGTACGAGCAGACTTTCCACCCGGACGTCGTCATCAAGCGACACCTTGACGTCTACGCCGGCCTGTCCCGCCCTCATTGACCCCCCGGCCTACTTGCTCCCGCTCAACCTTGCTTGCCGGGGCGGCCTCGGCTCCCGCACTGTCGATACCCCCACTTTGCCCCGCCCGAGTCGATCAAGGTGGGACGCGCCAGTCGAAGCCCAGGCACCCGGATCTGCCGAGAGTTCATTCAGCGCTCAGGTGTTAGGCAGGGTGCGTTGTCGGCGGAGTTGTTCGAGGAGGGCGGTGTCGGCTTCGAGGTCGGGGTGGTCGACCTGCCGGTCGAGGTCGACGACGTGTTCGAGTTCCCGGATCGCCTGGTCCAGGTCACCGCCCGCCTGGTGGACGATCGCGATGTTGTACCGGGTGACGGCTTCGCCGGCCCGGTCACCGACCTCCTGCCGGATGGGCAGGGCCTGGTGGTAATGGTCCAGGGCCCGCTGCCGGTCACCCAACGCGTCGTACACGCCGCCGATGTTGTTCAGGGTGGTGGCTTCGCCGGCCCGGTCACCGACCTGCCGCTGGATGGGTAGGGCCTGGTGGTAGTGGTCCAAGGCCCGCTGCCGATCACCCAACCTGTCGTACACGTTGCCGATGTTGGTGAGGGTGGTGGCTTCGCCGGCCCGGTCACCGACCTCCTGCTGGATGGGTAGGGCCTCGTGGTAGTGGTCCAAGGCCCGCTGCCGGTCACCCAACCTGTCGTACGCGTGGCCGATGTTGGTGAGGGTGGTGGCTTCGCCGGTCCGGTGACCGATCTCCTGCTGGATGGGTAGGGCCTGGTGATAGTGGTCGAGGGCCCGCTGCCGATCCCCCAACCTGTCGTACACGCTGCCGATGTTGGTCAGGGTGGCGGCTTCGCCGGCCCGGTCACCGATCTTCCGCTGGGTGGGTAGGGCCTCGTGGTAGTGGTCGAGGGCCCGCTGCCGGTCACCCAACCTGTCGTACACGCCGCCGATGTTGGTGAGGGTGGTGGCTTCGCCGGCCCGGTCACCGACCTCCTGCTGGATAGGCAGCGCTCGGTGATAGTGGTCCAAGGCCCGATGCCGATCTCCTAACCTGTAGTACACGTGGCCGATGTTGGTGAGGGTGCTGGCTTCGTTGCCCCGGTCGCCGGCCTGCTGGTACATGGTCAGGGCCTGCTGAAAGTCCTCCAGCGCCGGCCAGGGCCGACCGGTTGACGACCGCGCCCAGCCACGTTGGTAGAGGGCGCGGGCGTCCGGGCCGAGGGTCAGGGTCGCGGTGGCCATGGCCTCGACCGCCGCGAACCGCGAGGTACGCAACCACACCCAACACACCCGGGCACCGGCATCGCGGGCGATCAGCGGCTGCTGACCGGCGACAGCAAGCCGGTGCACCTCGACCCATCGGGCGAGGTCCCTTGCGTCAGCGGCCATTGGAACCGGCGGGGTTGAGGACCCAGAGTTGATAGAGGGACTGGGCGGCGGCGGCGCATGCCTCGGTGTGTTCGTCGTCGGTGATCAGGGGGCGGACGAGAGGGTGCAGGATGTTGGAAACGTAGTAGCGGGGCTGGCGGGTCTCGGGGTCGATGCCCTCTTCGAGCAGGCCGAGTTGGACGGCCCGCTGGATGTGCCGATCGGCGTAGGGGTGTTGGTGCATTGCGTGGACGGTGGCGGCGGGTACGGGTAGTTCGACGACGTTGATCCTGGCGAGCATGCGGCGGAGTTCGAGGGGCTGGGAGTCGAGCAGGTTGTCGGCCAGCACCGTCTCGCGTCGGAACCTGTCGGTCTCGTTCTCGATGGCGGTGAGCAGGCCGTCGATGTCGAGGGTGGGATCGCTGACGATCCGGTTGAGCCAGTCGAGCAGGCGGGGATTGCCCGCCGCGGCCTCGATCGCCCGGTCCCGGATGGCCGGGTCGATAGTGGATTCGGGGCGCAGGTTGACCAGATTGGCGATCTTCTTGGTCTGCTCGACGGGGCTGAGGGTCTCCAGAGCCGCGACGGCGATGGTGGTGCCGGCCGGGGCGGGGAAGCGGTAGCGGCTGGTGATGATGACGCGGCTCGGGCTGCCGGTGTCGCGGATCGCGGCGAGTAGGGCGGGCAGGATCTCGGCCATCGCCGGGGCGAGCACGCGGCTGCCGTCGTCGCGGATGTCGAGGTTGCCGGTTTCGAAGTCGTCGAACACGAACAGGCAGGGTGTTCTGCCAAGGAGCCCGTCGGCGTCGAGCAGGTACCGCAGCCGGGTCGGGAGCGGAATCTGCTCGTTGTCGAGAAGCCTGCCGGCCTCCTCGGACTGCTCGACGCTGTCGAAGCGGATCTTGCTGGTCAGCTCGCGGAACTTGATGGCGTCGACCCGGCCGTACCAGACGACATGCTGGTGGGTGGGCATGCGTTCCAGGAGCCGGGAGGCGAGGCTGCTCTTGCCGAGCCCACCCATGCCGGCCAGCAGCAGGCCCTGCGCCGCGCCGGGGGTGTCGGCGGGTTGCCGGAGGGCGCGCAGACAGCGCTGGATGATCCGCCGTCGGCCGACGAACTCGGCGCGGGACGCGACCCGGGACAGTTGGGTTTGCGGGTCCAGGAACTGCCGGTCGGCGGCGCGCACCTGCGACTGTCTGCGGTCCCGGGTGTGCAGCGGCGTGACGAGGGACGTCAGCGGGGACCGGTCGGCATAGACCCGGAGCAGATGCCAGTAGTTGCTTTTCTTGTCGTGGAACAGGTGACGGCGGGCCTCGATGACGGCCTGGTCCAACGATCCGCCGTCGGCCAGTGCCCGGTAGAGAGCTGCGGCAAAATCGGTGGCGGAGACGTCCCCCACCGGTAGCGCCCAGCCCAGCACCGCAGGGGCGCCAGCGTCGACCAGGCTCTCGCTCATCGACGGGAAAACCCCACCACCAGGGGCGTCAGCGGTCAGACAGCCGGAAACGAACACCAGTCTCGGCCAGTGTCCCTGCATCGCCTGGGCGATCTGGTCGGCCGTCGCCTTGGCGCGCCCGCCGAACTCGTCCTCCACCACGAAGACCGGCTCCCCGCCGTCGGTGGTGGCGTGCCCGCTCAGATGCAGCACATCGAAGTGGTCGGGCCCGTAGTCGCGGCTCAGGAACCGGAGCCCTGCCAGGGTGCCGCTCTCTTCGACCACCAGATCGGTGCCGGTCCGTCGGGTCGCGGCCAGGATCGCGGTCTCCTCGGCCTCGAAGTTGAGCACCGGCTCGACGCCTTCGGGCGAGGCTGCCATGAACAACACCCGCAACGGCCGGTTGTTCGGCGTGACTGGGCTGGTCAGTGCTGCGTGGGTGCCGACCGCTCGAACCGGCAACAGCGGTGCCCGCCCTGCCACGGTCAGGAACGTGCCCTCCCGGGCGAGCAGTTCCCAAGGCAGGTGCCGCAACCGCTCCTCGGCGCTGATCCGCAACACCGCCCCGGCAGGATGGGCCAGGATCGGGGTCAGCCATCGCTGGTCGCCGTCGAGGAACTCCGCCAGCCTCGCCCCCAGCTCAGCTAGCCGGACCGCGCCGTACACCCGCTGTGCGTTGGCGTCACTGCTGTAGTCACGCTGCACCAGCGTGATCAGCTCATCGACCGCAGCCCTGTCCAGACTGCGGGTCTGGGGCGGCGCGCCGTCGACGGACAGCCGCAACTCGTAATGATCGGAGGTCTGCGGGAAGACCACCAGTTCGAAGGTGCTCATCGGCCCGTCCCCGTCGTGGTGGTCGGTTCAGTGCGGCCAGGTGCCTTCCTGCCGCATGGCGATCTCCAGCTGAGCCTGGCTACCCTCGGCCAGCTCGATCCGGGTGCCGTCCGGCAGCAGCACGGTCACCGCAGCACCTTCCCGGCGGCGGGCGCTCCACCACTCGGTGATCGTCTTGGCCACCCCGACCCCGGAGAACACAAGCCCGATGACCGCGATCACCATCTCGGCCGATCGCTGCACCTGCACTGGCGACACGCTGTCGTCCGGCCCCATGGCCCCGATCAGCGCGGCCCGCAGCTCCGCCGCCCAGCTCGCGGCCTGCGCGCCGGACACCTCCACTGTGGCGTTTCCCATCGCCCGCACCCCTCCCCCTGATGCGCCTGGTCAAGCCGGCCCAGGAGCGCCGATCTCTGGCTCAGGCCAGGCGATCAACGGGTGGACCTTGGCGGTTACTGTACGTTTATTCGCGTCCTGAGGCCGCTCGGTAAACCCGGCTGACGGGTTTCCGACTCGCTGACCAAGTCCCGGCCATCGTGGGAAGAACAATGACGACCCACACCCTCGCCGTACGGCCATGGTGTGCCGCGGTCCGATCCCTGGACACGCCGAGTCGGCAACCGGGAGCAGCAGGAAGAGCGAGGTTCATCGGGCATGGAGGGTCGAGAACCGTCACCATTGCGTCCCGTCACCCACGCTGCGGCGACTGCCGTCGCCCGACATGTGGAGGTGCATCGGCTTGCTGTCGCCGGTCAGCAGCCGCTGATCGCCCGCGATGCCGGTGCCCGGGTGTGTCGGGTGTGGCTGCGTACCTCGCGGTTCGCGGCGGTCGAGGCCATGGCCACCGCGACCCTGACCCTGGGCTTGAATGCCACCGCCCTCTACCAACGTGGCTGGGCGCGGTCGTCGACCGGTCGGCCCTGGCCGGCGCTGGAGGACTTTCAGCAGGCCCTGACCATGTACCAGCAGGCCGGCGACCGGGGCAACGAAGCCGGCACCCTGAACAACATCGGCGGCGTGTACATCGGGTTGGGGGATCGGCAGCGGGCCCTGGACCACTTCCACCGGGCCCTGCCCATCCAGCGGGAGGTCGCTAACCGGGCCGGCGAAGCCGGCACCTTGAACAACATCGGCGGCGCATACATCGGGTTGGGTGATCGGCAGCGGGCCCTCGACCATTTCCACCAGGCCCTGCCCATTCAGCGGGAGGTCGGTGACCGGGCCGGCGAAGCCACCACCTTGAACAACATCGGCCTCGCGTACATCGGGTTGGGGGATCGGCAGCGGGCCCTCGACCATCTCCACCAGGCCCTACCCACCCAGCGGGAGGTCGGTGACCGGGCCGGCGAAGCCACCACCTTGAACAACATCGGCCTCGCGTACATCGGGTTGGGTGATCGGCAGCGGGCTCTGGAGCACTACCACCAGGCCCTGCCCATCCGGCGGGAGGTCGGTGACCGGGCCGGCGAAGCCGGCACCCTGAACAACATCGGCGGCGTGTACGACGGGTTGGGTGATCGGCAGCGGGCCCTGGACCACTTCCACCAGGCCCTGCCCATCCAGCGGGAGGTCGGTGACCGGGCTAGCGAAGCCGTCACCCGGTACAACATCGCGATCGTCCACCAGGCGGGCGGTGACCTGGACCAGGCGATCCGGGAACTCGAACACGTCGTCGACCTCGACCGGCAGGTCGACCACCCCGACCTCGAAGCCGACACCGCCGTCCTCGAACAACTCCGCCGTCAATGCGCGCAAGACGGCGGGACCGAGCTGCCTTCGGGATCGTGATGGCAGCGCGAAGGCGTCAGTAGGGACCCTTCGTTACCAGGAGGCGCGGGCGGAGAAGGCGATGCTCGCCAGCAGGAAGCCGCCGTTGACGATGGTGAAGGCGACCATCACCCAGAGGACCAGCGCGGGGGCCACGGCGAGCACCACGGCGGCCACGAAGACCACAGCGCCGTAGTCGCGGACCAGCTTCACCAGGCGCACCGGCAGCGAGGTCGAGGTGACCATGCTGGCCGCGTTCGGGCCGGCCTGCATCACCGACGTCACCAGGTTGACCATCCAGGTGCCCGCGAAGGTCGCCACGAGCCAGGTCGGCGTGGACGGCTCCTGCGCCACGGCGGTGGCGGCTAGTGCTGCCACCAGGGCGATCTGCGCGGCCACGTCGCAGAGCACGTCGACACGCGCGCCGGCCGCGCTGCCCTGGCCGGTCACCCGGGCCAGCTGCCCGTCCGCGCAGTCCAGGGAGTACGCCACCTGCCAGCCGATGAGGGCGAGCAGACCGACCACCCAGGCCGGTACGTCCCCGGCGGCGACCGGGCCGGCGAGCGCCACCACGGTGACCGAGGTGGCCAGCCCGAGCACCAGGTTGGTGATTGTCAACGCTGTGGG
Source organism: Micromonospora sp. H61 (assembly GCF_018070325.1). Lineage (GTDB taxonomy): Bacteria > Actinomycetota > Actinomycetes > Mycobacteriales > Micromonosporaceae > Micromonospora > Micromonospora salmantinae. The sequence continues at coordinate 67,171 of NZ_JAGPXY010000014.1, read as the reverse complement.
TCGCAGCCCGAGCCGCTGGGCGACGAGCGCGAAGACGGCCCCCAGCCACTGGCTGATCGACTCGCTGAACAGGCCGCCGCCCCGGTTCACCCGGTGGAAGTCGGCGACGGTGGGACGGGGGTCAGCCAAGCTGGTCGCGGATTGCACCGGCGTAGTCTGCCAGCCGTTCCCGGGTCTCGGTAGGCGACAGTGCCAGGTGTTCGAGGATGGTGTACCGGTCCGGCCGGGTACGCGGCGCGAACTGGACCGCCTCGATGAACTGGTCGTCGGTGAGCGCCACCTCGGAGGGGAGCCGGGGCAGGCCGTGCCGGGTGAGGCAGGCCGACATCTCCCGGAAGCGGCGGAGATCTCCGCGCAGCCAGGTGCAGAACAGCGCACCCAGCCCGGCCAGCTCGCCGTGCGAGGCGGTCCCCGGGAAGAGCGAGTCGACAGCGTGCATGATCTCGTGGCAGCCGCCGCTGCACGGACGGCTGGTGCCGTCGACAGCCATCGCCAGACCGCTGGAGATCAACGCCTCGGCGAGGACGATCACGAAGGCGTCGTCGCTCATGTCGCCCGGGTGGTTGAGCACCGCTTCGGCGCCCGCCCGCGAGAGCGACGCGGCCAGCCCGTCGACCGGCTCACCGCGTACCTGTCGGGACAGCTCCCAGTCGGCCAGCGCGCTGATGTTGCTGATCACGTCGCCGATGCCGGCCCGGTTGTGCCGGTCCGGGCCGCTCTCCACGAAGTCCAGGTCGACGATCACCCCGATCGGGATGTGTACGCCGTAGGAGCCCTTGATCCCGTCGGTGATCAGGCTGGCCACCGGGGAGGCGATCCCGTCGTTGGCGAGGCTGGTCGCCACCGACACCATCGGCAGCCCCCGGCGGGTCGCCGCGTACTTGGCCACGTCGATGGTCTTGCCGCCGCCGATGCCGACCACCGCGTCGTAGGACCGGGCGCGAAGTTTGCCGCCCAGGTCGTCGGCGGCGTCCAGCGTCCCGCCGGAGACGGTGAACACGTCCGCCGAGCGCAGCGACGGTCGGATCAGCTCCGCGATCTGGGCACCCTGACCCGGGCCGACCACCACCGCGACGTCGCCCCCGGAGGAGATCCGCCCGTCGGCCAGGATCGCGCCCAGGTCGGCGACCGCCCCGCGTCGCACGTCGATGTGCAGCGGGGTGAGGACGCTCCGAGCTAGTAGCGGCACGCGATCTCCCGCGCGCGGGCCAGGTCGGCGTGGTTGTCGACCTCGACCCACGGGACGTCACCGATCGGCGCCGCCCGCACCTCCCCGCCCCGGTCGGAGAACTCCTGGTAGCCGTCCTCGTAGTAGAGGTTCGGGTCCCGTCGCCAGGTCGCCTCCAGCGCGTCGGCGAGGGCGTCGGCGACCTGCGGCTCGATCAGCGTCGCGCCGATGTACTCGCCGTAGGCCTCGCCCGGGTCCATGATCTTGGTGATCCGGGTGAGCTGGCCGGCGGCGTCGAAGGTGGTCTTCATCTCCTCCTCGGCCAGCGGCTTGAGGGTGTCCACGGCCAGCAGGATGCCCGGGCCACGCTCGGCGAGCAGGGTCTTCTCCACGCTCACCGGGTGCACGGTGTCCCCGTTGACCAGCAGCACGCCGCGCGCGAAGTACTCCCGGGCGAGCCAGAGCGAGTAGGCGTTGTTCCACTCCTCGGCCTTGTCGTTGTGCACCAGGGTGAGCGTGACCGCGTACCGCTTCTCCAGCTCGGCCTGCCGCTCGCGGACCGCGTCCGCCGCGTAGCCGACGACGATCACGATGTCGGTGAGCCCTACCTCGGCGAGGTTGCCCAGCGCGATGTCCAGGATCGTCGTCTCGCCGTCCACCGGCACCAAAGCCTTGGGCAGGGTGTCGGTGTACGGGCGCAGCCGTCGTCCCGCTCCGGCCGCGAGCACCATTCCGATCATCGCGACATCCTCCCTAGTCCTGCTCCCGTCACCGGTGGAGGATAGCGCCGGCCGGGTGCGCCGCTCCGGCCAACCGGGTCAGCCGGGCAATGCCGCCAGGTCGGCGAGCATGGCCAGGCGCTCCTCCGCGCTGAGCACGGCGTACGGGCCGCCGGCCCGCCGGTCGGTCTCCAGTTCGATGGCGAGCCGCTCGGGACCGGCCGGCAGGGCGGCGATGCTCGACGCGGTGTGCCCGGCGGCGGTCCACGCGGCGGCGTGCGCGTCGGCCCGGTGGTGTCGCAGCGTGCTGAGCCGGTTGAGCAGCAGCACTCCGGACGGGGTGCCGTCCGGTTCGTACGGGGGCGCCAGCGCGGCGAAGGCCGAGGCGGCCGGGTTCGCCTCCTCGTCGGCCAGCACCAGGGCGTACGACAGCAGTCGGCCGAGCATGGCCACCAGCCGGGCCATCCGGTCGTCGTGGCCGGCCCACAGCTCCTCGGTGACCTCGGCGTGCACCTGGTACAGCTCGGCGAGGAAGGCGGCGCCCCGCTCGGTGGCGGACAGGGCGCCGTCCGGGCCGCGGTAGATCATCCCGTGGGCCACCTGCTTGTCCACCGTCCGCCGGCAGGCGACCGGGTCCTGGTAGCGGGTGATCGCCGCGAACCCGGGCCCGTCGACTGTGCCACCGGGTGCGGCCAGCCGGGTGCGCAGGTCGACCAGGAAGCCGGTGGCGGTGATTCCGCCGTAGCGCTGGGACAACTCGGCGCCACCACCGTCCCGGCCGGCCAGGATGCCGGCGCGGAAGGTCCGGTCCACGGCCGGCGCGAGCAGCCCGGCGATCCGGTGGGGCGCCAGTTCGACGGTGTTCACAGACCGATCGACCGCAGGACGGCGAAGCCCTCCTCCGCGATCCGCCGGATCAGCCCGTCGTTGACGTCGCGGTGCTCGTCGAGCACTGTCATCTCGTGCTCGGCCAGCCAGCGGTACTCGGTGTGCTTGCCGGCCTCCAGCATCGGGCGGTCGAGGTCACCGTCGACGCGGACCAGGAAGTCGTACTCGGTCCGGGCCAGGCCGTCGTCGCCGACGTAGCTGTACTCGCCCACCTGACCCAGGACGTGGGAGAGGACCCAGCCGGTCTCCTCGGTGATCTCCCGGCGCAGTGCCTCGTCGATGTCCTCGCCCGGCTCCAGGTGGCCACCGACGATGTCCCAACAGTTGGGAAACAGGCGTCGGTGTGGTGAGCGGCGCTGAAAGAAGATGCGGCCGTCATGGTCGACGATCAGCGCGCCGGCGCAGCGCAGGGGCTCGGTGGACACCATCCGACAGTAGCCAGCGTCCGCAGCTTGTGCGATGCCGCTCTTGTCCCGGAAACATCCACCGACCACCATGTCCGTACCGAATGCCACCGTCCCAAAGGGGTGATGTGTGATGCAGGTACGGGATGCGATGTCCAGCCAGGTCCTCGTCGTCGGTCCGGAGCACACGCTCCGCCAGGCGGCCCGGATGATGTCGGCCCGCGGTGTCGGGTCGGCGGTCGTGATCGACCCGGATTCCGAGGGCGTGGGGATCATGACCGAACGTGACGTGTTGAAGGCCATCGGCGCCGGCCTGGACTGCGACGTGGAACGCACCGGCGCCCACCTGACCTGGGACGTGGTCTACGCGGGGCCGGAGTGGACGGTGACCGAGGCCGCCGCCGCGATGGCCCGGGGCGGATTCCGGCACCTGGTGGTGCTGGACGGCCGGGAGGTGGCCGGCGTGATCTCCGTCCGGGACATCATGCGGGTCTGGTCGGAGAGCCAGGCGGTCGCCACGACCTGACCGACTGTGGTGTGCGGGGCCGGATCGATGGGTAGACATCCCCTGCGGGCGCGGAGATGCCGTGGCCCGCGGGGAGGTCCCGATGCGCGACGCGGAGCGGCTGGTCGAGCAGCAGTACGCCATGCTCCTGCGTCGGGACGTGGCTCGGCTGCCGGATCTCTACGCCCCGGAGGCGTTCTACGCCATGCCGGGCGTGACGGTCCGTCCGATCGAGCTGCCCGCGCTGCTGCGCACCTGGACCGGCGCCTTCGGAGATCTGCGGGTCGACCCGATGGGCGTGGTCCGCACCGGCGGTGGCGCCGCGGTCGAGCTGCGGCTGACCGGCACCCACACCGGCACCCTGCATTCGCCGTACGGCACCGTAGCGCCCACCGGCCGGCTGGTGAGCTGGGAGGTGGCCGACGTGGTCCGGGCCCGCAAGGGTCGGATCACCGCCTGGCGCTCCTACTTCGACTGGAGTCAGCTCCTCGACGCGCTCGGCGTGCAGCTGGAGGGACTTTCCCGGGCCGCGCAGCGCGACGCGCTCGCACTTCCGGTCTGATCTGCCGCCGACCGGTGGAGTGGGGTCACCCGACCCGGTGGCTCAGGATGCGGACATCGCCGTGCCGACCGCGCGTCCCCCGCCGCCGCCCGTACGCTCAACATCCATGACCGCCGAGCAGTTGATCTCCTTTGCCCGTGGGGCTCCCTCGCTGGACATCGTCGATGTCGAGGGGCTCAAGGCCGCCGCCGTCCGCGCCTTCGACGCCGATCCCGCAGGGGTGACGGCGTACGGCACCTCCGTCGGGTACCTTCCGCTGCGAAAGTGGATCGCGGAGAAGCACGGGGTCGAGGCCGACCAGGTGCTGGTCACCAATGGGTCGCTTCAGGCCGACGCGTTCCTCTTCGACCACCTGGTCCGCCCCGGTGACGCGGTGGTGGTGGAGCGCCCGACGTACGACCGGACGCTGCTCAACCTCCAGCGGATGGGCAGCGAGCTGCACGGCATCGCCGTCCAGCCGGATGGCCTGGACACTGCCGAGCTGCGCAAGCTGCTGGAGTCCGGTGTCCGCCCCCGGCTCGCGCACGTCATCCCGAACTACCAGAACCCGGCCGGTATGACGCTGTCCCTGGAGAAGCGCCGGGAGTTGCTCGACCTGGCCGCCGAGTACGAGTTCACGATCTTCGAGGACGACCCGTACGCGGACATCCGCTTCCGTGGCGAGGCGCTGCCGTCGATGCTCTCGCTGGACACCCGCAACGTGGTGGTGCACGCGTCGAGCTTCACCAAGACGGTCTGCCCGGGTGTGCGGGTCGGTTACCTGGTCGGCCCGGCCGACCTGATCGCCTCCATCGCGAAGAACGCGACAAGCCTCTACATCTCCCCCGGGATGGTGTCCCAGGCGATCGTGCACCAGTTCTGCGTCTCCGGTGACATCGACCGCTCGATCGAGACGGTCCGGGCAGCGTTGGGCGAGCGGGCCCAGGTGCTCGCGGAGTCGTTGCGCCGGCACCTGCCGCAGGCGCGGTTCGTGGAGCCCGACGGCGGCTACTTCCTCTGGGTCGAGTTCCCGGAGGACGTGCTGGTCGACCGGCTCGCCCCGGCGGCGGCCGAGCGCGGGGTCGCCGTGGTCAAGGGCAGTGACTTCGTGTTGGACGGCGGGCGGCACGCTCTCCGACTGGCCTTCTCGGCGGTGACCGCCGACAAGATCGACGAGGGTGTCCGGCGGCTCGCGGCGGCCGTCGAGGCCGTTCGCAGCTGACTTAAGTGTCGGGTTCCTGACAGAACGACGATGCCGGCCGTCCCGGGGCTCCCCTCGGGCGGCCGGCTGGCCCACAATGCTGCGAGCGTCACCCCGCCAGCTGCGCCCGGCCTCCGGGCCGGCCCCGCCGGGTTGACGCGGCAGCACAACCTCCCGCCCCCACAGGTGCCGGGTGGGCCGTGTCGTCCCCCGCACACCCCCCGATGCGGCCCGGCCCGCCCGGCGCCGCCCCCACGCGACCGCCGTCACACCGGTCCTCGACCGCGATCGGCGTAGCCTGCAAGCCGCAGCTGAGCGCGGGAGGTGACGCGATGACGGATCGGACAGAGCGGGACCGGACGGCACCGTCGACCACCGGTCGGGTGCTGCGACCTCGGGCGTGGCCCTCCCCGGTCCGGGCGATGACCCGGATCCTCAACGCCGACGGCTCGCCGCCCGTTCCGGCCCCGACGGGCAGTGGCACCGGCCGCAGCGCCGTGGTCGACTGCGCGCTCTACGTCGACGGCAAGCGGCAGCCCGGCGACTGGGACTACGCGGATGCACTGGCGGCGGCCCGCCGTGAGGAGCACGGCTTCGTCTGGATCGGTCTGCACCAGCCGGAGCTGGCCGAGATGACCGCCATCGCGGAGACCTACGGCCTGCACGAGCTGGCGGTCGAGGACGCGGTCAAGGCCGAGCAGCGTCCCAAGCTGGAGCGGTTCGGCGACGTCGTCTTCCTGGTGCTGCGCACCGCCCGCTACTGCGAGCACACCGAGCTGACCGAGAACTCCGAGGTGGTGGAGACCGGGCAGGTGATGCTCTTCATCGGCCCGAACTTCGTGATCAGCGTCCGGCACGGCGACGCCTGCCGGCTCGCCCCGATCCGCGCCGACCTGGAGACCAAGCAGGAGTTGCTGCTGCACGGCCCGTGGGCTGTGGCGTACGGGGTGACCGACCGGGTGGTCGACCTCTATCTGGAGGTGGCCGACCAGATCGAGGACGACCTGGACATGCTGGAGGCCGAGGTCTTCGACCGCCACGGCCACGGGCGGGTTCAGCGGATCTACCAGATGAAGCGGGAACTGGTCGAGTTCAAGCGGGCGGTGGTGCCGTTGCAACGGCCGCTGATGACGCTGACCTCCCAGGTCAACCGGGACGTTCCCAAGGAGATCCGCAAGTACTTCCGGGACGTGCAGGACCACCTGAGCCGCACCGTGGAGCAGGTGAACTCCTACGACGACCTGCTGAACTCCATCCTTCAGGCGCGGCTGGCCCAGGTCACCGTCGACCAGAACAACGACATGCGCAAGATCGCTGCCTGGGCCGGTATCGCCGCGGTCTGGACCGCCATCGCCGGCATCTATGGGATGAACTTCGACAACATGCCCGAGCTGAAGATGACGTACGGCTATCCGGTGGTGTTGGCCCTGATGCTCGGTGTCTCGCTGGCCCTCTACCGCTGGTTCCGCCGCAACGGCTGGCTCTGATCTTGCGGTAGCGCCGCTCACGACGAAGCGCCGCTCACGCGGAAGCGCCGACGAGTGGGTGGACCCACTCGCCGGCGCCCGATGCGCTGCTGTTGACCTCAGCGGCGGCCGTTGGTGCGGGCCGTGTCCTTGCCCAGCGCCTTGGTGAGGTCGTCGGTCGGCCGACCGGAGACGTCGGTGGCGCCCTCGGCGACCGACGGGACCTTGTCGGTCGGGCGGACACCGGTCTGCTTGGCCGGGGCGGTGGTGCTGGCGCTGGAGCCGCCGGCCACCGCCGAGCTGCCCGCGCCGGTCATCCCCGCCGCGCCGGAAATCGCGGACCCGTCGGACCCCCGTGCTGCGGACGGCGTACGCACCTCGATCGAGTCGACCTCGTCGCGCATCGGCTCCAGGGTGCTGCGGGTCGGGTCGTACTCGGCCCACTCCTGCTGCTCCCGGCGGCGACGCAGCGCGACCGCGCCGGCCAGGCCGGCGATGGCACCCGCCGCCAACAGGCCGGTCATCATCGAGCCGCGACGACGCGGCTGCTTCTTCTTACCGGTGATCCGCATGGTCTTCGACTTGGCCTTCCTGGTCAGCGGCCCTGCCTGTGCGGCGCCGTCACGAGCAGCCGCCGCCAGCGGTGCCAGCGTGGTGAGAGTCGTCCCCCAGCCGGTCGACGCGCGGTCCCGTACCTTCGCGGCGGTCGGTTCGACGTAACCCCGGGCCATCTGGACCCGCGGGCCGACGGTCGCGCCGGCGCCCTTCGCGGCGTGGTTGGCTGCCAGCATCAGGTGGCTGATGCTCTGGTTCAGCTCGGCCCTTGCCAGCTGCCCCTGGGACTTGCGCCGCCCGAATCCAAACACGGTCCTACCTCCTGGGAGTTGTTCCTTCGTCATCCTCCACCTTCGGATGCCTCCGCGATGCCAGATCGGGCACATGGGAGGATCCGCATGGAACTGACCAACGAGTGAGGAGTACCCGTGGCCGAGGCTGTCTACGCCACCCTGCACACCAACGCTGGCCCGATCCGGCTGGAGCTCTTCCCCAACCACGCGCCGAAGACCGTCCGCAACTTCGTCGACCTGGCCGAGGGCAACCGTGAGTACACCGACCCGCGCACCGGTCAGCCGGGCAGTGGTCCGTACTACGACGGGACCATCTCGCACCGGGTGATCAGCGGTTTCATGGTCCAGATGGGCGACCCGACCGGCACCGGCCGGGGCGGACCGGGCTACAAGTTCGCCGACGAGTTCCACCCGGAGCTGCGGTTCGACCGTCCGTACCTGCTGGCGATGGCGAACGCCGGACCGGGCACCAACGGTTCGCAGTTCTTCATCACCGTGTCCCCGACGCCGCACCTCAACAACCGGCACACCATCTTCGGACAGGTCGCCGACGAGGAGTCGGTGAAGATCGTGGATTCGATCGCGAACACCCCGACCGGTCCGAGCGACCGTCCGCTCCAGGACGTCGTCATCGAGCGGGTCGAGATTGAGCGGTCTGCTTCCTGAGCGACTGGCGAGGTACCTTTGCTCGCATGATTGAGCGCTCCGGAGCACGGCCGGTGCCGGTGGACCGTGTGGTGTTGGACGGAGGGTCGGCCCGGTGAGCGAGTCTCCGCCGACCACCCCCGTCTGCTACCGGCACCCCGGCCGGGAGACCTACGTCCGGTGCTCCCGCTGTGACCGGCCGATCTGCCCGGACTGCATGCGGGATGCCTCGGTCGGGCACCAGTGCCCGGAGTGCGTCAACGAGGGGCGTCGCAGTGTCCGGCCGGCGCGTACCGCCTTCGGCGGCGGTACGGCCGGCCGGCACGGCTATGTCACCAAGGCCCTGATCGCCGTGAACGTGCTGCTCCTGCTGCTCTCCATCGCCTCCGCCCGGGGCGGGGACGCGGCGGTCGGCGGCTCCGGCTTCGGCGGCCTGATGGGTGGCAGCACGCCGCTGACCGAGTGGGGTGCGGTGCTCGGCCGGGCCTACCTCTCCGACTACACGCTCGGCGGGATCGCCGAGGGCCAGTGGTACCGGCTGGTCACGGCGATGTTCCTGCACTACGGCGTGCTCCACCTGCTGCTCAACATGTGGGCGCTGTGGGTGCTCGGCCGGTCGCTGGAGGCCAACCTCGGGCGGGTGCGGTTCGCCGCGCTCTACCTGATCGCGGGCCTCGGCGGCAACGTGGCCGCCTACCTGTTCAGCAGCCCGAGGGCGGCCACCGTCGGCGCGTCGACCGCCGTGTTCGGTCTCTTCGCCGCGCTGATCATCATCGAGCGCAAGCTGGGCCGGGACATCTCCCGGATCATCCCGATCCTGGTGATCAACCTGGTGTTCACACTCGCCGTGCCGGGCATCTCGATCCCCGGGCACCTGGGCGGGCTGGTGGTCGGCGCGTTGATGGCGTTGGTGCTCGCGTACGCGCCGCGTGGTCGGCGCACGCTGGTGCAGGTCACCGGTGGGGCGCTGATCCTGCTGATCCTGCTCGCGCTGGTGCTCTTCCGGACCGCCGCACTGCTCACCTGACAGGGCGGGCGGCGTGCAGTGCGGCGGCCACCTCTTCCGGGGTGGCCCCGAGGTCGTACCGGCCGAACAGATGCAGCGAGTTGCCCGCGTCGATCTCCAGGGTCTCGCTGGTCAGCCCGAGTCGGGGCCGCCGGTCGACGGCGATCGCCTCGACCGCAGACCAGGGCAGCAGCCGCCGGCCGGCGAAGCCGTGGATGACGGTGAGCCCGGCCGGGTCCACCGCCAACCGGACCGGCGCGACCAGGTCACGTACCGCCCAGCCGGCCAGCGCGGCGGCGGCCAGGACGGCCAATGCCAGGCGGACAGTGTCGCCGTCGGCGAAGAGCAGCCCGAGCGCGACGAGCAGGACAGCGCCGGCCAGCTTCGCCGACGGCAGGCTCGACGGCACCCGCCACTGCTGTGCAGGGGAGGTCTCATTCACCCGCCCAGCATGCCAGCGGCCGTCGGATTCCGGCACCTCGTGCGGGTGTGGCCCGACGACCGGTCGATGGACGACGTAGGATCGGGGCAGCCCAAGTTACCGGGGAGTAAACATGAGTGACGCGGTCATCGTCGGCGCGGTACGTACCCCGGTCGGGCGGCGCAAGGGCAGCCTCGCCGGCGTCCACCCGGTCGACCTCTCGGCGCACGTGCTGCGCGCCCTCGCCGAGCGCACCGGGCTCGACCCGGCCCAGGTCGACGACGTCTTCTGGGGCTGCGTGTCCCAGGTCGGCGAGCAGTCGTGGAACATCGCCCGCAACGGCGTGCTCGCCGCCGGCTGGCCCGAGACGGTGCCCGGCACCACGCTGGACCGGCAGTGCGGCTCCAGCCAGCAGGCCCTGCACTTCGCCGCCGCGACGGTGCTCTCCGGTCAGGCCGACCTGGTGGTCGCCGGCGGCGTCGAGTCGATGACCAGGGTGCCGATGGGCTCGAGCGTGGCCGGCGGCATGCCGTTCAGTGACCAGCTACGCGCCCGTTACCGGGGCGTCGAGGGCTTCGCCGACGACGCGCCGCTGCCGTTCAACCAGGGGGTCGGGGCCGAGCTGATCGCCCAACGGTGGCGCCTCTCGCGTACCCAACTGGACGAGTTCGCGCTGGCCAGCCACGAGAAGGCAGCCGCCGCGCAGGACGCCGGCGCGTTCGACCCGGAGCTGACCCCGGTGCCGCTCGCCGACGGTGGCAAGTTTGCCGCCGACGAGGGCATCCGTCGGGAGACCTCCCTGGAGAAGCTGGGTGAGCTGGCCACCCCGTTCCGCGCCGACGGCGTGGTGACCGCCGGTTCCGCGTCCCAGATCTCCGACGGCGCCGCGGCCCTCGCGGTGACCACCTCCGACTGGGCCAGCCGACACGGCCTGCGCCCGCTGGCCCGGATCCACACCGCCGTGGTCGCCGCCGACGACCCGGTCGCCATGCTCACCGCGCCCATCCCGGCCACCGCGAAGGCGCTGCGCCGCGCGGGGCTGGGCATCGAGGAGATCGGGGTGTACGAGGTGAACGAGGCGTTCGCCCCGGTGCCGCTGGCCTGGTTGGCGGAGACCGAGGCGGACCCGGAGCGGCTCAACCCGCGCGGCGGGGCGATCGCCCTCGGCCACCCGCTCGGCGGCTCCGGTGCCCGGATCATGACCACCATGCTTCAGCACATGCGGGACAACGGCATCCGCTACGGCCTGCAGACCATGTGCGAGGGCGGCGGGATGGCCAACGCCACCATCGTCGAGCTGATCTGAGGACACCGTCGCCCGCCGGTCACCTCCGTTGGGGCCCGGATGCTGGTGGGGGCGCGAGCCGGGCGTTGGGCATGTGCACGACCCTGAGGAACGCGGGCAGCCGCCACGGCCTCGGCCCGCCGATGACGACGTCGCGCCGCAGCACCGCCTGCGCGATGCTGATCCGGCCGAACATCATCAGGTTGAACCGGGCGGGGCGGAACGTCACGCTCGCGTCGAACGGGGCGTCGGGTGGCGCGATCCACACCCGGCGGTCGCCCAGGGTCAGCGTCGTCGTCGGCGCGTACCGCGAGCGGAACTGCACCGACACGTGGTGCCGGGGCATCGGCAGCTCGGTGTTGAGCAGCACCCCGTACGTGTCGCGCAGCATGTCGAACATGAACAGGTCCCAGTAGAGCGCGGCGTGCTCGTCCGGCATCGGCCACGGCCGGCGGAGCGCCCGCGCGATGTCCCAGCCGTGCACGAGCAGCTCGTTGGTCAGGTGGGCGAACAGTCCGCCGACCGTCACCCTCGCGTTGCCCAGCCAACTCACCGTCGAGCGCGGATCGGCCGACGTCGTCAGGAGGCGGCCGACCAGGTTGTTCAGCTGCGTCAGCAGCACCTCCGGGTCGCGCTCGGTGAAGTGGGCGAGCACCTGTGTGTTGACGTCGGCCACCGTGTCCACATTCGTGCTGGCCAGCATGTCCTCCAGCCCCGGCACCCGGATGGGGACCTCGGTGCCGTCCAGCCTCGACACGTACAGCATCGCGATCGACACCACGTGCGCGAGGGTGTCGGCCACTGTCCAGTCGGCAGTCGCCATGACGTCGGGTGAGGGCGCGGCGGCCACCAAATCGGTGAACCGGTCGGTGGCCGTTCGCAGTGCCGTGTTGGCCACACTCCACCGGTCCTGATCCGCCCCGCCAGTCACACGAACAGCATCGAGCATCCAGCGCGCCGAAACATCTTCGAATGTGCCATTCTTCGGCAGCGGCAGCGGCAGCGGCAGGACCGGCGTCAGTGGTTGTAGAACATGGTGGGGAACCAGCCGAAGCCGAAGATCGAGGGCACCCGGACGTCCCAGTACACGACCGTGAAGACGCCCAGGGCGATGAGCAGCGCGCCGCTGATCACCATGCTGCGTCGTACGTCGGCGGCGAGCCAGCTGATGAACCGGCCGCGGGTGAGCATGATCAGCAACGCGAACAGCGCGGTGACCACGACGATGTTGCCGAGGGACTGCAGCACGAACGCGGCCGAACCGTACAGTGGGTTGCCGCTGTCGACCGCCCAGTGGAACAGCTTGTTGAACAACGGGTACGGCCGGCCGATGAGGAAGCCGCCGATGAGCGCGCCGAGGGTGATCACCCGTGCGACCGGCCGGTCGGCGAACACGTCCGGCACCGCCCGGATCGCGGCCAGCCCGAGATAGATGAGGGCCAGCCCGATGACGCCGAACACCACCGACGACTGGATGATGCGTACCGGCACCCCACCGGCGGTGTCGGTGGACAGCTGGGGGAGCCGGTCACCCAGCAGGACCCCGACGAACCCGTACACCGCGGCGACGGCGACCATGCCCAGGGTGAGGTAGCCGACCGGCCGCAGCAGCAGCCGGAGCCGGTCACCGTTGGCGGAGCTTGCCGCGCCGAGCGGCCCGATGGACGCGAGCATCGCGATGTTGCACGCGGTGAACGTGCCGGCGAGGCCGGACACGAATGCGAACACCAGGCCGGCGGCGGTACCGGAGATCGCCGTCGCCTTCGCATCGTGACCGAGGATCCCGCTGGCGACGCTGTCACCGATGACCGAGTCGACGAACTCGTAAGACCAGAGCACCGCCAGTAGGACCCCGGCCGCCACGCTGACCGCGATGATGACGCCGTTGCGTGGTGGACGATCGGCGACGGAGGGGCGCGCGACGTTTCGAGGGGCTGTGGTTGGCGTTCCCGTCATAGCTCTACTCCCCGAGCCGATTCGAGCACTAATTACTGTGCGCAGCGATGATTTCGCTCGGAGCTTCCTCGGCGCATCTCCCAGGGTGCGCAGTCGGCAGATGTCACGGCCTCCGGTGGGACGTCGTGCCGTGCCGGCGGCGGTGGAATAAGCGGTCCCCAACTTCGGGAAGACGGCCTAGGGTGCCAGCGTGACGACGATCGAGCGTGCTCCGGACTGGTCCGACGAGCAGTGGCAGACGCAGGCCCGGTCCTGGGTCGACGAGCAGTTGACTCGCGCGGGTCGGCGAGTGACCGGGCCGGTGGAGCCGCGGATCCGCCCGTGGTCGTTGGTGTGGCGGGTGCCGACCGACGATGGTCCGGTCTGGTTCAAGGCCAACAATCCGGGCACGATGCACGAGGCCGCCCTGATCGCGACGCTGGCCCGGCTCGCGCCCGAGCGGGTGCTGACCCCGATCGCGGTGGACCCTGAACGGGGCTGGTCGTTGCTGCCCGACGGCGGCGAGTCACTGCGCGACCTGCTGGCCCGCGACCCGGACCTGACGCACTGGGAGCGGGCGCTGCCCGGGTACGCCGCCCTCCAGTTGGCCACCGCGGCGCAGGCCGACGAACTGGTCACCTCCGGCGTACCGGACCATCGGCCCGAGGTGCTCGCCGACCTGTTCGTCGAGCTGCTCGACGACCGCGCGTCGCTGTTGATCGGCGCGGAGGAGGGGCTCAACCCCGAGGTGTACGACCGGCTGCGGGCGGAGGTGCCGTCGTACGCCGAGCGGTGCCGTCGGCTCGCCGACCTCGGCATTCCGGCGACCGTGCAACACGACGACCTGCACGACGGCAACGTCTTCGCCGGCGCGGACGGGTACCGGTACTTCGACTGGGGCGACGCCTCGGTGGCGCACCCGTTCGGCACGCTGCTGGTGACCCTGCGCTCCATCGGGCACGCCGGGAAGCTCGCCGCCGCCGACGCCCGACTGGTGCGGTTGCGTGACGCGTACCTGGAGGCGTGGACCGACCGGTACGACCGGCGGACGCTCGTGGAGGCCGCCGACCTCGCGATCGCCCTGGGGCCGGTGAGCCGGTCACTCTCCTGGCGTCGGGCACTGGACACTCCCGAGGAGTCCCGCGCCGAGTACGCCGACGCGGTCCCGGGCTGGCTGGAGGAGCTGTTCGCCGCCAGTCCACTTCAGCCGAACTCCTGACCATGATCCGTCCGAGTCGGAAGTCGGACAGGCAGTGCGACAGGCAGCGTGGAACTTCCAAAAATCCCGCGTGACCCACATCACCCTGCTGGGGACGTCGTTGGGCAGGTCATGGACGTCTTCTCCCGAACGTTCCTCCCGGCCGCCGCCGAGGCTGGCCTGGCCGTGCAGACGGTGAGCCGGCACATGCCGGTCTTCCGGCGCTGCGTCGGCTCCGGTGACGCCACCATCCTGATCACCCGTTGCAGCCGCCCCGACCGCCCGGTCACCGGCGACTACCTGTTGCTACTCACCCACCGTCGGCTGGTGGTGACCCAGCAGACCCGCCTCCTGCACCGACTGCGCCTGCATCTCAACACCGAGTTGCGCGAGCTGAGCAACGTCACCTGGAGCCCGGACCCGCGGCTGCAGTCGGTGGAGATGGCGGCCACCGCGATCGACGGGATCCGTGAGCGGTTCCTGATCCGGACCAGTCACCCGAAGCAGGTCTGGCAGCTCGACGCGTTGCTCAACCAGGCGTTCCGGACCCGCCTGCGGCCGCCCGGCGCCCGGGTCGTCGCCAGCATCGGTGACGCACCGGCCGCCGCCCGGCCCGGGATGTTCGCTCCGTCCTGGTGAGCTGACCCCGACCGGGCGTCGCCCGGCCTTTACCGAACTCGAACACACACAGATCGCGCCGAGCCTTCGCAGTCGGCAATCATGGGCCGGTGACAGTCGAACCACCGCATCGCGGGCTCGTCCTCGTCGTGGAGGACGAGCCGGCCATCGCCGACCTGGTCCGGCTCTACCTGACCCGGGACGGGTTCGGCGTCCACCTGGAGCGTGACGGCGCGGCTGGTCTGAGCGCGGCCCGCCGGTTGCGTCCGGTGGCCTGCGTCCTGGACATCGCGCTGCCGGGTCTGCCCGGCACCGAGATCTGCCGCCGGCTGCGCGAGGCCGGCGACTGGACCCCGGTCATCTTCCTCACCGCCCGCGACGACGAGGTGGACCGGATCGTCGGCCTGGAGTTGGGCGCCGACGACTACGTCACCAAGCCGTTCAGCCCCCGGGAGCTGGTTGCCCGGGTCCGCGCGGTGCTGCGCCGATCCGCGGGCGGCCCGGAGGGCGCGGACCGGCCACGTGTCGTCGGCCCGGTGATGCTCGACCCGGCCCGCCGCACGGTCACCGCCGCCGGTGCCCCGGTGCAGCTCACCTCCACCGAGTTCGACCTGCTGGCTCACCTGATGGCCCGGCCCGGCCGGGTCTTCACCCGGGAGGAGTTGCTGGCCGGAGTCTGGGGCTACGCGGCGCACGCCGGCACCCGGACGGTGGACGTGCACGTCGCCCAGGTGCGGGCGAAGCTCGGCCGGGCGAGTGTGATCCGGACCCATCGTGGCGTCGGGTACGCGGTCGATGCCTGACCACCCCGGGCACGTCGAGTCGCCGACCATGGCCCTGCCGGTGGTCGGCGCCACCCCACCCACCGCACCCCGACGAGGCCGACTCGGCCGTACGCTGACCGCCCGCGCGGTGCTCGTCACCTGCGCGGTGGCGCTGGTGTCGGTGCTGGTCACCGCCATCGTCGCGGTGCCGTTGGCGATCCGTGGCGCGGAGCGGAGCGAGCAGGAGGCGCTCGCCGCCCAGGCCCGACTCGCCGCCGAGGTGCTGCGGACCCGCCTCGACCGGGGTCGCGGAGCCGACGAGGAACGGCTCATCCAGCAACTGCGCGCCCAGGGCATCGACGCGTACCTCATCCGCCGCGGGGCGGTGGACCGGGCGGGCCTGCCACCGCGGGTGGTGCAGCGGATCGGGCAGGGCCGCAACGTGTCGGCCCGCCGCTCGGTCAACGGTGAGCGGGCCCTGGTCGAGGGTCGGGCCCTGCCCGGCGGCAACGGGGTGGTGCTCTCCCGTCCGCTGGCCAACGGGCTGTGGGCACGGGTGCTGCTCAGTCTGTGGTTGCCGCTGCTGGCCGGGTTGACCGCCGGCGTGGTGGCCGGGCTGCTGCTGGCCCGTCGGTTGGCCCGGCCGATCCGTGTCGCGGCCACCGCCGCCGCCCGGCTGCGCGCCGGTGACCGTGCCGTCCGGGTGCCGGTCGAGTCGCCGGACGAGGTCGCCGACCTGGCCGAGGCGTTGAACGGTCTGGCTGCCGCGCTGGCCACCAGCGAGGGCCGACAGCGGGAGTTCCTGCTCTCCGTCTCGCACGAGCTGCGTACCCCGCTGACAGCGATCCGGGGGTACGCCGAGGCGCTCGCCGACGGGGTGCTCGGTGCCGACGACACCGTGGACACCGGTCGGACGATGCTGGCCGAGGCCCAACACCTGGACCGGCTGATCGGCGACCTGTTGGCACTGGCCCGGCTGGAGGCCGCCGACTTTCCCCTCGAACCGGTGCCGGTGGACCTGACCCAACTGGCAGTGGACGCGGAGCCGACCTGGTCCGGTCGGTGCGCGGCGGTGGGCGTGTCGTTCCGGGTGGAGACGCCCGGTCAGCCGGTGCCCGCGTACACCGATCCGGGGCGGATCCGGCAGGTGCTGGACGGGCTGCTGGAGAACGCGCTGCGGGTCGTACCCCCGGGGGCGCCGGTGGTGCTCGCGGTCCGGCCGGCCGGCGCGGACCCGGCGCACGGCGGCGTGTTGGAGGTTCGCGACGGCGGGCCCGGCTTCACCGACGACGACCTGGCGGTGGCCTTCGAACGCGGTGCGCTGCACGAGCGTTACCGGGGGGTGCGCAAGGTGGGCAGCGGCCTGGGGTTGGCGCTGGCCGCCGGGCTGGTCCGCCGGTTGGGCGGGGAGATCGCCGCGGGGCACGCGCCGGAGGGCGGCGCCGCCTTCGCCGTCCGGTTGCCCGGTGATCCTTACCTGACCCGAACATCGGCCTGACGCTCCGCTCGTCGTTCCCGGGAAGGCTGAGGGCTCCACGGACGAGAGGGAGAGTCATGCCACGTTGGGGTATCGCCACCGGCACCACGGCACTGCTCGCGGCGGTCGCGCTCGGCGTCAGCGGCTGCGGCGCGGCCGAGGTGGCCAGCCAACCCGCCCGGGATGTCGCCGTCGACGTCGCCGCCGCCATGGGGGTCGAGGGTCAGGCGCTGGCCGCGATGGGCTTCGACGCCGACGACCTGGATGTGCTGACCGTCGCCGCACCGGCCACGGCGACGCCGGGTGCGTCCCCCAGCGCGCAGGAGAAGGCCCGGGAGAAGCGCGGTGAGGAGTGGCGCAAGCGCCGCCAGGCCCGCGTGCTGCTGCGCAAGAACACCCTGCACGGTGAGGCGGTGGTGAAGACGAAGGACGGCGGTACGCAGACCGTCGCCGTGCAGCGCGGCGAGGTGACAGCGATCGACGGGGACTCGATGACCGTCAAGTCCACCGACGGCTTCACCATGACCTGGACCTTCGGCGACGACCTGCGGGTGGTCGAGCGGCGGGCCACAGTGCAGCCGAGCGAGATAACTGTCGGCGCGACGCTCGGCGTCGCCGGCGCGAAGAACGGCGAGAAGGGCGTGGCCCGGCTCGTCCTCGTTCCCCGCGCCAAGTGAGCGAAGGGGCCCTGGCCGAGGCCAGGGCCCCTTCCCTCGTCAGTAGACGCGGGAGCCGATGAAGTCGTCGTGACCGTAGCCGACCGGGTTGGCGGCGGTACGGGCCTCGAACGACCACTGCTGCCGGGTGCTGCTGGAGCAGTTCGCCAACCGCAGGCGAGAGCTGCCCAGCAGCGGGTTGTCGAACGCCACGCAGAGGTTGTTGGCGCTCGCCGGCCTGATCTGGTTACCCACGAAGACGAACTTCTGCGCGCCGGTGCCGTTGCAGTCGTAGATGTTGACAGCGGTGCCGGCGGTCATCGAGCTGTTGGCGACGTCCAGGCAACGGTCGTGGGACAGCTCCGAGTGCAGCGACCGCCGGGCCGAGTCGTACCAGAAGCCCTGGTTGCGCCCACCGTGGCAGGAGTACGGCTGCTGCGCGGTGCCGTTGCGGGAGTCGTACCCCTTGCCGTCGACACAGGTGCCGGTGGCCAGGTTGCGCAGTTGCTTGAAGTCCAGCAGACCCGGGTAGAGCACGCCACCGCCGGTGCTGGCCGGGTCGACGCAGCTGGCCCGCGTCTGCCCGGAGTTCCAGAACTGGGTGATGCACTGGGCGAACATGCCGTGCCCACGGGCGTTGGGGTGGAACGACTGTCGGGCGGCGTTCTCGTTCCAGATGCCGACCTCGATGTAGAGGCCACGGACCGAGGTGTTGTCGGTGCACACCTCGTGCCCGTGGAAGAGCCGGCTGGCGTCCAGGTAGCGGGTGCCGGTGTTCGCCGCGGCCGAGCGCAGCGCCGACTCGAACATCGGCACCGCCTTGTTGCGGGCGAACGCCGCGTCGGCCAGGTAGAGCAGGCAACCGCCGGAGTACCAGCCGGGGAAGTTGGGGTTGTCCTCCACGTCCGGGCTGCCGGGGCTCGGGTACGACATCAGCACCAGTTCGTAGTCCGACCGCAGGTAGCCGGCGTTGGTCATGGTCTGCCGGATGTCGGTCAGCGCCGACTCCACTGCCTGCCGGCTGCCGTCGGTGCGGATCGTCCACTGGTCGGTGTAGGTGGGGTAGCAGGCGCCCTGGAAGAAGACCCGGCGGACGGCGCAGTCGGTGGCGACCGGACCGAACTGGATGGTGCCGTCACCGTTCGCGCCGACCACCACCCAGATCAGCTTCACGTGCGTGTTGCGCGCCTTGATGCCCAGGTAGTCGCCCTGGTTCAGCTCGTTGTGCTGGGTCGGGCCGCCGGCGATCAGGTTCCAGGGGGTGGCACCGGAGCAGGCGATGTTGTACTGCGCGTCCGACGTGATGCCGGTGCGGAAGACCGCCTGGTCGTACGAGCGGTCGCACCAGTTGCCGTCCTGGTGGGTGCCGGGGACGTAGTTGCCGACCCCCTCACCGGAGATCTCGCTGTCACCCATGGTGATCAACGCGGTACGCCGTTGCTCGATCGGGCGGATCGCCGGGCTGCCGTAGAGGGCGGTCGCCTCGGCGGCCCGGATGGCTTCGAGGTTGGCGGGCAGTGGTTGGACGGTTGGTCGGTCGGCGGCGGTGGCGGGGGTGGCCGGTCCGGCGAGCATCGGTAGGACGAGAGCGGCGACGGCGACGGCGACGGTGATGGCCCGTCGTCGGGTCGCGCGTTCGGGCCTGGCGGGGATTGCAGGCATCGACGCACTCCTTTCGGCTCAATCGCGGGACGTCGATTGAGTTACCAGACGGTAACGTGCGGATCAACAGATGTGAATGCGCCTCAGATCCTTGCGCGCGGGATGCAGAACCGCCCGGATCGGACTATCCGGGCCCGCGCGCCAGCGCCACGGCGGCGCCGAGCCGACTTCTGGTGCAGCGGCCGGGCGGCGGTGCGGCCGACTTCTGGTTCAGCGGCCCGGCGGCAGGGCGTAGCCGACGTAGCCGCGGAACTCCAGCCGCCAGCCGGCCGGGACGAGTTTGGCGCAGGCCGCCTCGGTGCCGGTGCAGACGATCGCGTCGACCGAGGAGGGGTCGGCCGGCGGTCGTTCCGGCAACACGGACTGCAACGCCACCAGGTCCGGTGAGCCGCCGTCGGGCTGCCGCAGCAGCAGCCACCACGGGTACTCCCAGTTGTCGTTCTGCTGCACCAGACCGATCCGTCGCGCACCGCTGTCCTGGACCGCGGCCGCCGCCCAGCGGAACTCGTCGGCCCACTGGGGGCGGCGCAGGAACCGGGTGTCCCAGTCCGAGGTGGTGAAGACCGAGCCGGCGCCGACCAGCCGGCGCGGGAAGCCGTACGACAGCGCGAGCACTCCGGCCAGCGCCGAGGTGGCCAGCACGGTGAGGGCCGCCACTGTGGCAACCGAACGACGCCCACCCGCGCGGTTGCGCAGGAGAGCGTCCAGCCAGAGGCCGGCGAGGGGCACGGCGAGCACCACGGCGTAGAGCAGCAGCCGGTTGCCCCACGGCTGCCACTTGATCATCGCGGTGTGCAGCAGCACGGCGGTCAGCACCACCACGGCGTACGCCCGCAGCGACCCGGCCCGCTCGGGGGCGATCCGCCGTGGTCGGGCGAGCGCGATCACCGCACCGATCACCGCCAACGCCCCGGCCAGCGGAAACGCCACCCGGTCCTCGTCCGGATACCAGGCCGGCTCCGGGAACAGCTCCCGCCCGAAGGTGATCGCGCGGTCCTGCGGGTCGACCCCGACCGCCTCGGCGCCGCTGATGATCACCTCGGCCCCGGCCCGACGCAGTGGCGCCAGCGGCGTGTCGAACGCGGTGTGCCCGATCCGCAGCGCGTTGACCACTATCGACGCCGGGTCGTGCCGCTCCATCGGGATGGACTCGCGCAGCCGGGGCGGCCCCAGCGGGTGCCCGAACTCGGCGGTCACCCGGGCCAGGAACGGGCCGACCACCACGGCAGCGACCACCAGGATCAGCACCGAACCGCCGACGGTGCGGGCCAGCCCGCCGACCGGCCAGGAACGCCGACCCCCACCGGGTGTCGCCGGGCCAGCCGGTGCCGATCGATCGGTCCGGGCCAGCCTCAACTGGGCCAGTCCCCAGAGCACCAGCAGCGGGCCGACCGCGATCAGGCCGCTGGTCTTGGTCACCGCGGTCAGCCCGGTCGCCGCCCCCAGCCCGAGCAACGTGCCCCAGCCGGTCCGTCGACTCAGCCCGTCCAGCGCCAGGGTCGCCGCGCAGGCCACCCACGCCGCGCAGATCAGGTCGGTCTGCGTGCTGGTCGCCTGGAGCACCACCATCGGCGTGGTCGCCAGCACGAACGCGGTGAGCAACTGGGCCCGCCGGCCGCCGCCGAGCTGTGCGGTGATCCGTGCGGCCACCAGGAGGCAGACCACCCCGGCCGCCCACTGCACCAGGTTGTGCAGGTGGTCCCCGCCGGTGAGCAGGCGCAGGTGCAGCAGCAGGTACTCGGCTCCGGGCGGGATGGTCACCTGCCGGTGGATGGCGGTCGGCCAGAAGTCCAGGTCGCCCTGGGCCACCCAGTGCTCCACCTTCGGCAGGTGGTACGTCTGCGAGTCGAAGTTGTTCGGCTCGGCCAGCAGCGCGACCAGCAGCTCCACCAGGACCAGCCCGCCGACAGTGCCGGCGAGGAGCCGCTCACCCGGTCGGGCCGCCCGCCACGCGTCGACCGCTACGGCACGAAGGTCAGCGAACCCCCGACCAGCCTGTGTCGGCGCGGGGCCGGGCTCACCGCGCTCGGCGGCCGGGGCGGACACGTCAGGTCCGCCACCGGACACCACCGCGCCGACCGGCACCGGCTGCGGTGCGGTGCTGACTGCCGGCGCAGCGCTGACCGGCACCGGTGCGGCGGCGGCCGGCCGCCCGAGGCGGGTCGCCCGTCGCCAGCGCAGACCGGCCGCCGCCGCGGCCGCGACCAGGAAGAGCAGCCAGGCGACTGTGAACGCGCCTCGGGTCAGCGCGTGCGACGCGCCGAGCACCTCGACGACGAGCACCGCGTACGCCCCGCTGAGCAGGACGGCGCGGACCACGGCGAGCCGCAGCGGTGCCACCGCGCCAGCCTCGCGTGGCATCGCCGCGACGATGAGCAGGAGCACCGCAGCGACAGGAATCACCGCGAGCAGGGAGCCGGCAGCCGACATGGCGGAAGTAAACACCATTGATCTGAGGCCGCCGCGCGGACTGCCCAGCGGTAGCGGTACGCGGTAAACAAACCAACCAGGCTAGGCTATGGCCGACGTGTTGCCGCCACCGTGGAGATCCCCGTGAAGCTCTCGATCCTCATGCCGGTCTACAACGAGGAAGAACGCATCGCGGATGCCCTCAAGCAGGCATTGGCGGTGGACTATCCCTGTGAGATCGAATTGGTAGTCGTCGACGACGGCAGCCGCGACGGCACCGGCGAGGTCCTCGGTCGCGCCGACGACGCGCGCCTGCGGGTCATCACCCACCAGCGCAACGCCGGCAAGGGTGCCGCCATCAAGACGGCGGTCGACAGCGCCGAGGGTGACTACATGGTCATCCTCGACGCCGACCTGGAGTACGACCCGCAGGACATCCCCAAGCTGCTCGACCCGGTGCTCGACGGTCGGGCCAAGGTGGTCTACGGCAATCGCACCTTCGGCAGCCACAGCGCCTACAGCTTCTGGTACGTGATGGGCAACAAGGGCGTCACGATGGCGGCCAACGTGCTGTTCAACTCGTACATCGGCGACCTGGAGACCTGCTTCAAGCTGATGCCGGTGGCGCTCTACCGGTCGCTCGAGGTGCGCTCGCGCGGCTTCGGCATGGAGGCCGAGGTGACCGGCAAGCTGCTGCGTCGCCGGATCCGGCCGTACGAGGTGCCGATCAGCTACCGGGCACGCGGCCGGGAAGAGGGCAAGAAGATCACCTGGAAGGACGGCGTCGAGGCGATCTGGATCCTCGGGCGCGAGCGCGCTCGCCGCCGCCCCGCCGTCTCAGCCGCCAACTGACCCCAGGAACGCGCTGATCGACCGCCGCAGGCCGTCGGCGTCCAGACCATGCCACCGGGCGTGGTCGGCCGGATCGCCGTACCGTCGCAGGTCGGTCTGACCCACCCCGAGGGCGAGCAGCCGGTGCGGTACGTCCGCCAGGGCCCGGCTGACGAGCGCGCTCGACGTCCCCGCCAGGTACGGCTCGACCAGCACCACGTCGGTGTTGGCGAGCGCCCGCAGCCCGGGCGTGTCGAGCGGCCGGGGCGTGTGGGTGTACGCCACTGTCACGTCCATTCCCTCGGTCGCCGCCAGAGTGGGGTCGAGCATCGGTCCGACCGCCACCACGAGCGGCGCGTTCGTCAGGCCCCGCCGAAGCACCCGTAGCCGTGTGGCGTCCGGGTACGCCTCGGCGTTGCGCTGCTCGGAGAGCCGCAGGTAGACCGGATCGTCGCTGGTCGCGGCGTTGCGCAGCAGCGGCGCCACCTCGTCCGGGTGGCCGGGCACCCGAACCGTCCAGCCGTCACCGAGCGAGTCGAAGAGCGCCACGTCCCCGGGTGACTGGTGGGTGCGGCCCTCAGCCGACCCGTCGTACGACGCGCCGATGCTGACCAGGACGGCGCCCACGCCCTGGTGGTCCAGATCCAACTTGATCTGCTCGTACGCCCGGTCCACCAGGAACGTCGCGTACGAGTGCGCGATCGGACGCAGCCCGGTCAGGGCGAGCCCGCCGGCCACACCGATCATCAGTTGCTCCCGGATCCCGACGTTGAGCACCCGGTCCGGGTGGCGGTGGCCGGCTGCGGCGAACTGGCTCGCCGAGATGTCGGCCAGCACCAGTGCGGTGCGCGGATCCTCGTCGAGAAGCGCTGTGGTGGTGTCGATGAAGGCGGTACGCATGTCCGTCATCCCTTGCTCTCGATGCGGGCGACCACCAGGTGCGGGTGTCGTGGTCGGTGCCCGGTCAGCGCCGCGTACAGGGCTTCGTGGTTGCGGCCGTCGACGGTGTCGGCGGTCCAACCGTTGACGGTGAACCGGCTGGCGATGCCACCGGCCCATCCGTGGCTGGCCGACGAGTTGTCGACCACGACCGCGGTGAGGCTGTCCAGGCCGGTCGCTCCCGCGTACGCGATCGCCTCGTGGTTGGATCCCTCGTCCAGTTCGGCGTCGCCGAGCAGCACGTACACCCGGGGGTTGAGCAGCCCCTGGGCGCGCAGGCCGAGCGCGGTCCCGACGGCCAGCCCGAGCCCGTGCCCGAGGGAGCCGGAGCCGATCTCGACCCCCGGCACCAGGAGTCGGTCCGGGTGGTGGCCGAGCCGGCTCTCCGAGCCGGCCAGGTCGTCGAGCCAGGCGTCCGGAATGAAGCCGTAGGCGGCGAGCACCGCGTAGTAGGCGGCCGGCCCGTGGCCCTTGGAGAGCAGGAACCGGTCCCGCTCCGGGTCGTCGGCGGTGTCGGGGGTGACCCGCAGCACCCGGTCGTAGAGCACCTGGAGCACGTCGACGGTGGAGTGCGCGCTCGGCGCGTGCTTCTCGTCGCCGGTCAGTCGTCGGATCAGCCCGGGCAGGCGGGCACTGCTGGTGGTGGGCAGTGTGGTGGTCATGCCACTACTGTGTGAGTTGAAGTGCACTTCAACTCAAGGACCTGGTGATGCCGGATCTATTGACGATCGGTGAGCTGTCCGCCCGCTCCGGGGTGGCACCGTCGGCGTTGCGCTACTACGAGCGACTCGGGCTGATTCGCGCCGACCGCACCGGCGGCAACCAGCGCCGCTACGCCCGTGCCGAGCTGCGGCGGGTCGCCTTCATCCGGATCTCCCAGCAGGTCGGCGTCTCGCTCGACGAGATCCGGGAGGCGCTCGACTCGCTCCCCGAGGCCCGCACCCCGAGCCCGCAGGACTGGGCGCGGCTGTCGGCGAGCTGGCGCAGCCGCCTGGACGAGCGGATCCGGCTGCTCACCAAGCTCCGCGACGACCTGGACGGCTGCATCGGCTGCGGCTGCCTGTCCCTGCAGCGCTGCACGCTCAACAACCCCGAGGACACCCTGGCCGGCGAGGGCCCGGGCGCCCGGCTGGTGCTGCCCCGACCGACCGACGACCCGACCCTGGCAGGCTCGCTCAGCTGACGGCCGACCCTCCGCCCGGCGGGCGGGTGAGCAGCACCTTGCCGAAGTGGTCATTGGACTCGACGAGCCGGTGCGCCTGCGCCGCCTCGGTCATCGGCAGCCGCCGGTCCACGATCGGCCGGATCCGGCCCGCCTCGACCAACGGCCACACCTCGTCCCGTACGCCCTGGACGATCTCCGCCTTCTCGGCGAGCGGACGGGACCGTAGCGACGTCGCGGTGACGCTGGCCCGCTTGGCCAGCAGCGCGCCGAGATCCAACTCGGCCTTGCGCCCACCCTGCATCCCGATCACCACGAGCCGACCGCCGGTGGCCAGCGCGGACACGTTCCGCCCCAGGTAGGACCCACCCATGATGTCGAGGATGACGTCCACGCCGCGCCCGTCGGTGACCCGCCGGACCTCCTCGACGAAGTCCTGCTCCCGGTAGTCGATGATGTGTGCCGCGCCCAGCTCACGCAGCCGGTCGTGCTTGGCCTCCCGCGCGGTGGTGAGCACTGTCACGCCGAGGGCCGCCCCGAGCTGAATGGCGAAGGTGCCGATCCCGCTGCCGCCGCCGTGCACCAGCAGCGTGTCGCCCGCGCCGAGCCGCGCCACCTGGACCAGGTTCGACCACACCGTGCAGGCCACCTCGGGCAGCGCCGCGGCGTCGACCGGGTCGCAGGCGGGCACCGGCAGCAACTGCCCGGCGGGAACGGCGACCCGCTCCGCGTACCCGCCGCCGGCCAGCAGCGCGCAGACCTGCTGCCCGACCGCCCACCCGGCGACCTGCGCGCCAACCTCCGTGATCACCCCAGAGCATTCCAACCCGGGGTACGCGGGCGCACCCGGCGGCGGCGGGTAGTGCCCCTGCCGTTGCAGCAGGTCAGCGCGGTTGACCCCACTGGCCCGCACATCCACGATGACCTCGTCCGGGCCCGGCTCCGGGTCGGGCACCTCGGCCCAGACCAGCGCGTCAGGTCCACCGGGCTGGGGAATCGTGATGGCTCGCATGGGCCCAGTCTTCCCGATCTTCCCGGGTGTCGCAGGCGCACCGTCCAGCCCACAGTGGACGCAGCAGACCGGCTGGCCGGCGCACCGGGGAGGGACGCCGGGCCGCCCGGAGCGAGCCGTGGCAGACTATGCGTGGCCGTACGCCCACGGGTGGCGGCCCAGGAGGGTTCGCCTAGTGGCCGATGGCGCTGGTCTTGAAAACCGGTAAGGCAGCGATGTCTTCGTGGGTTCGAATCCCACACCCTCCGCCCCTCTACACAGCAAAGCGTCCCATGACCAGCGCGAACACCGATCATGGGACGTGCCAATCGATAGTGAATCATTATCACTTCGTCTCGTCCGGGGCGGTCGCGTTTCACTGGTCGCGGCAAATCAGCGGCAAAGTTGCCGGGAGCGACGTCCAACCGGCCCATTAGAACTAGACGTGGCGGAAGCAGCCCTAGCTCGCGTCCGGCGATATGGTCGGCGGAGCGGCGAGAGGGGGTTTCAGCGTGGAGGCACGGCTCCAACCGGTCAACGCGCTCCTGGGGCTGGTCACCGCGGGCGACGTCAACCCTTCGCTCTTGGCAGGAGCCGGTTTCAGGGTGGTCGGTCTAGAGGTGCCGGCGGTTGGTCCTGCCGGAAAAGCCGTGATTGACGTGTTGCTCTTCCACGAGGCGACGAACCATCTGGTGCAGTGCGAGTCGAAGTCCGGTGCAAACGTTGAGGAAGACCAGGCGCGGGCCTACGCTGCGATGCCAGCTGCCAATGCCGTGCAGGCCGCCTACGTGGACCTTCGTCACAGGACTACGCCGACGATTGAGACCCTGTACCTGTGCCTTGATGAGAACGCCGAGCGGATCCGTCTTGGCCTGAAGACCATCGGCTTTCTGTTCCCGGTGCTCGGGGTCGGTGATCGTCGTATCGAGCTCCACGACGCTGACTACGCGTCGGAGCGCCTTCGAGCCGCGCTTCAGGAGGGCGTAACACTGAAAGCCCCGCCGCCGAGGATCATCGCCTTCGACCCAGAGTCCCCTTCTGACGCCGTGGAACGGCACGTGCGGCCTGCGATGGTGGCCGCCTTGGCGAACCGGACTCCCTTTCTCACCCTGACGGGGCTGACGGAGCGAGTCGCGCCTCATTACGGACTTTATGGTCATGCTGCTCAGAACAGGCTAAAATCGGCAGTCAAAGCTGCGATCGTGAAGATCGTCGAAGCTGCTCCCGATAGGTTCGCGTTCGATCCCCCGGCGAACGTTCGCCCCGAGGGCTTGATCCGGTTCTTGAGGACTCCTGAAGATCACGATCCCCGTGGCCGAACCCAGGCATATCAGGCGCTAGCTAGGACGGGCCAGGGCGCATCAAGGCGGCGGAGGGTCGTTCCAAATCCTGACCAAATGGACCTGCTCAGCGAGTTGGTCACTATGGATAATGACGCTGAGGACATCGACACGGTGTCTGACGAGGAGGGGGGTCGGTCGTGAGCGTACGGGCTGACATGGCTAACGCATTGACTCTCAACCCTGGCTCGCCGACCAAGACGTTCGTGCTTGAAGCTCACACGGATGAGCCGAGCGCTTACCTGGAAGATCTTGCTGGTTCACGCGACGTCGAAGCTACCGATGATGCTTACATCTTTCGCGTAAGTACCGAACACGGGACCTTTTGGGTAGACCAGTTGAATCCTCGTTTCTGGAGCTTTCACACAGATATGAGGACGGATCGGGCTTCTTCCACATTGAATTCTTGGGTCGGAAGCCGACGCGATTTGGACTGGATGTGGCTACCCTCCGAACATCTTCGGCATATCTGGCCGGGAGCTCGGGCGCGGCGGGTTCGGACCGACTTCCGAGGCAGGGCGCTACTCGGGGGCGTCGGTGCCGATACCGAAGACCTTAGAGTGCAGCTTTCCGGGCGCAATGCCGAAGCTCTTCTTGATTTCATATCAAGTAGCAGTGAATTTAGGTCCGCCGTGTCGTTTGATGGCGTCGAGACGAGCGTGGCTGATGCAGACTTCGGAGTGGTGCGAGAGGCTGTTAACCGGATGGGTAAGTTCGCTGTATCCGGCGACTCCTTCGAACTGCATTCATTGTTTGTAAGTACAGTAGTTGACCGGTACAGCCGACTGGTCGAAATGTGCGAGCAAAAGGCGCTATCTTGGCAGTCATCGGGCGCTGAAGAGGGTGGCGGGAACGTGGCCGGTGGCCCGGTGGTAATTCACTTCAGTAAACCGATCCCGGATCTTCCAAGCTTTCTTGAAACCCTTTTCTCGTCACGCGCACCCTTTCGGCTATGGGGTATGCCTGAGATCACCTCTCAAGGCGTGGCCGAGGTGGAGGCGGTAGATCTTCACGTAGGGCATCGGCTGCGGTTCGATATTGGTGATGTCTGGATGCGCATCTACTTGGAGCAGGGCGGTTGTGGCAACACAATCGCTCGGCTCGTGAGCAACCTTCAGCATCGATTCGACGGGGCATTGCGTCTGGCCGACCCTGAACTCAATGAGGCGGTGGGTCGCCATCTCGCACCGATAGCCGCCTGAATGCTGACTTGCTAAGAAAGACGCAGAGTATTGAGGCGACGCGAAGGGTCGACCTTGGGTCGGCCGTTCGCATCACCCGTTCGCAGTCACCCGCCTTCTCTGCGACCGTCAGGCACCTCTATGCGTTTCCGCGCTGGTCGTCCTGGCCGTCGATGCGGGACGCGTCGACCTTGAGCAGCAATCCGGATCATCGGCTGCGGTAAGTGCTGGGCAATGGGCTGCCTGCGGGTCCGCGTTTAAGCAGGTCGCGGGGTTGCGACGGTCGGCCTTAAGAACCGGTAAGGCAGCGATGCCTCCGTGGGTTCGAATCTCATACCCTCCGCTTGCTAGACCCATTCGACCTCCTGAAAGTCAGGGTGTCTCAGGCTTGGTATGCCTCGACATTACTGAACCCACATGATCATCTAAGTCGAGGCTCGGTCGCTGTGAGGCGCCGGGTTCGCCGGCAGAGGAGTTGCATCGGAAGCCGAGGCGCTCGGCAAGCGGCGCGTCGATCAGCATCGACGGGCGCCTCATCGGGGCGTACGGTCGGGATACGCGATGTACCCAATACGGCGAGGTGCCTCATGGCGGATCAGCAACCCACCCCTGGCCAGCGCGTCGAGCGGCTTCGTCGAGCCGCCGGCCTGTCTCGCGAACAACTCGCCGGCCTTGCCGGACTGTCACCGACCACCATCAAGTTCGTGGAGAACGGGCGCCGGAGCCTGACATTGCGAGCCGCCCAGCAGGTCGCGCCGCACCTCGGCGTACGCGATCTCGGTGATCTGTTCGGGCCGCAGGTGACCCTGTCCCTGGACGGCCGACCCAGTCACCCTGCCATTGGCGACGTCCGCCGCGCGCTGACCGCTTGGCACATCACCGTCTCCGGTGAGCCGGAATCCCCCGACTACCTGCGCGGCGCTGTCGACTCCGCGTGGCAGACCTGGCACACCTCCCGGCACCAACGCACTGAGGTGAGCGTCATTCTCCCCGGGCTGCTCTCAGCCACTCAGCGAGCTACCCGGCTGCACACCGGCGACGAACGGCGTGCCTGCCTCGCCCTGCTCGCCCAGGCCCATCACCTCGCGCAGGCTTACCTTGCCTGGCACGGTGACCGCGAGCTGTGTTGGCTGACCGTCGACCGCGGTATGGCTGCGGCCCTCGATGCCGACGACCCCCTAGCCATCGCCCAGTCCACCTGGTACGCGGCGCACCTGCTGCGGGCGGTCGGGCGTGGCGATGAGGCGTTGGAACGGTTACAGGAGGCTCGCGGTCTGATCGAGCCCCAAGTCGCCGATGGTGGCAATGAGTGGGCCGAGATGCTGGCCGACCTGCATCTGTGTACTGCGTTGACGCGGGCTCGTACCGGTGATCAGGGCGCCTGGTCCGACTGGGATGCGGCTCGCCGGGTGGTCGAGCAGGCCCTGCCGGGCGGCTTCGTCGGCCTTCGCACCCGAGTGTCGCGGCCCCTGGTCGACGTGTACGCGGTGATGTGCGCAGTCGACCTGGGCGATCCTGACGAGGCGCAACGGCGAGCACATTCGCTGGACCCGGCGTCGATCCCGTCGACCGAACGGCGGGGCCGGCACTACGTCGAGCTTGCCCGCTCTGCCGACCTGGAAGGGGCGCGGGAGGCGACGCTTCACCTGTTGGGCCTGGCGGAGTCCACCTCTCCCGAGACGGTCCGATACTCACCAGCGGCTCAGGAATTGGCAGGCCGGTTGGCCCGGGAGGCACCGGCGGTCATCCGCGCCGAGGCGATCCAGTTGGAGAGCCGGATCGCGGTGCCAGACCTGTAGGGAGGTACCTCCTGTCGCTGGGTACGCTGCGTACCCTTTGCGCCTGTCGTTGCTGCCTAGCGTGTTCTCACGATTGCAGTGGGTGTGCGGCGTCGCCCGGTTAGAGGCGATGGCCGCCGCCCCCTGAGACGGGAGGGCAGCGCAATGATGTGGCCGTTCAACCTGCTTCGCCAGCGAGCCAGGCGACTGGCGATTCCTGCACCGCAGGGTGCTACCGGTCCTGCGATTCAACAGGCAGAGCAGGAAGCCGCCCGAGCCCGGTTGCTGGCTCAAGCCCGCCGCCGATCCACCGACTATCGCAACGGCGGCGTTGGCCGGTGATGCGTGAGGTGCCCACCACCGCCAGGGCGGCCGTGCAAGCCCGAGCGGCGCAGGGTCAACGGGCAGCCGCTGTCTTGCCGAGCCGCCTCGCCGACCAGCACATCCCGCGACGGCCCGAGTGGACCTGCCGTACCTGCGAGCAGGACACCCCATGGCCCTGCCCTCCGGCCCGAGTACGCCTGTCCGAGGCGTATGGCCGGGACCGGATCGGGCTGTCCATGTATCTGGGCAGCCTGCACGCGGTCGTGCTCACGGAGCTGCCTGCCGTCCCCGCTGGCGAGTTGTTCGAGCGGTTCGTTGGATGGGCGCGTTGATCAGCCCGGTCACTCCGGTGAACTCTGTGGCCGGTCGTTCGTCGCCGATCGCCTGGTCCACGCCTCGTAGCTGAGCAGCACGGCGAGGAACGCGGTGAGCAGGCCGAGCGCGGCCAGGCCGGGCAGGTGACGGCCGACGGGGAGTAACAGCAGCGCCACGACGGGAGCGACGAGCTGCCCCGGTCGCACGCACCGGACGCTGAGACTCAGGAACGTCGCCCGGCCCGCGAGGAACAGGGCGGTCCCGCCGAACAACGCGACGGTCGGCATCCAGTCCGAGATGCCGTGGGACTCCTCATGTGCCAGGCCGGCCAGCACCTGCTCGACTCCCAGTGCCACGTAGATGGTCCCGGCGAGTACCGGGAAGTGGGCAACGCTGTAGGCATTCGCACCGACGTGGGCGCGCCGTAGCCCGGACTCCGTCGTCAGCGCGTGCCTGGACGTTGCCGCGCTCGCGGAGTAGAGCCAGTACAGGCACACGGTGACGGAGAGGGTGAGGAGCGCGGCCAGCAGGATGGGTCCACGGATCCGCTGAGTCCCGATGCCGGCGGCGACCGAGATCAGGGACTCCCCGAGCGCAATGATCACCACGAGGCTGTGCCGCTCGGCGAAGTGGCCGGGGCTGCGTACGGGCCAACCGCTCAGCATCGAGGAGACCACCCCGCCGCCCATGTCGATGGTGAGGGCCAGCGCCCAGAGCAGGATCTGTGCGGTGCCGCCGAACACGGCGCCGAGGACGAGCGGAATCCAGGACAGCGCGGTGGAGAGGGTGTAGAGGCGAATGGTCCTGCGCACCTGCCGGTTGCCCGCTGCCACCCAGCGGAAGAGAACCAGATCGACAACTCGAAGCACGATGTACGCCAGCACCAGGATCAGCCGGGACCCCGTCGTACCTGGTCCGGTCCCCCAGGCGTCGGGGATGACGAGAGCGACGAGGAAGACGGCCGCCATCGCGACGGTGACACCGGCACGGATCAGCCCGACGTCGATCCGGACGTGGTTGCCCAGCCAGGAGTAGACCAGCCAGGAGATCCAGAGCAGCAGGAGTACGAGGAATCCCTGCATCAAGGTCACCGGCGCGGGCCGCTGGCTCATGAACGTGGTGACCCGGATCAGGCCGAAGACGAAGACCAGGTCAAAGAAGACCTCGAACAGAATGGGTCGATGAGTCTCCGGGGTCGCCATCGGTCGTGCCCCAAAAGTCCGCCCCATCAGGTCATCTTCACCGGTTGCACCGAGGCGGTCCGGCACCCCGCTTCGCGGTCACTCCGGCGGGTCGGTGGCCCGCCGCTCCCGGCGGATCGTCTCCTCGGCCAGTCGCTCGACACCGCGTCGGCGTTCGTCGGCGATGGCTCGCTCGTCCCGGCGGCGGAACGCGGTGAAGACGGCCACCACGAAGTCCCGCCAGATGCCGGCCACGATGTCCCCCTGCGGAACGCTGCCCGAACTCAAACGTAGCTCTGCGAAACCACACTGGGTCAGCGCGTGCTTCCGGTCGTCGGGAGGGCCGCGGCGGGGTAAGAAGGGGCTGGTATCTCCGCACATCGGAAGGACGCGTCCCCATGACCCTGGAACGACCGATCGCCCCGGACCCGTACGAGCTGCTGCCGACGGTGCCCTCGTTCACGCTGATGAGCGACGACGTGCAGAACGGCGAGCCGATGGACGCCCGGCACGCGCATGGCAGCACCGGGGGTGACAACGTCTCGCCGCAGCTGACCTGGTCGGATTTCCCCGCCGAGACGAAGAGCTTCACGGTGACCTGCTACGACCCGGACGCGCCGACGGGCAGCGGCTTCTGGCACTGGGTGCTGGTGAACGTGCCGGTCAACGTCACCCAGTTGCCCACCGGGGCTGGTGGTGCGGCGGGCACCGACCTCGGCGGGGCGTTCTCGGTCCGCAACGACTACGGCGAGCAGGGCTACGGCGGGGCGGCTCCGCCGCCCGGCGACCGCCCGCACCGGTACGTCTTCGCGGTGCACGCCTTGGACGTCGACCGCCTGGACCTGACTCCGGACGCCAGCCCCGCCTACGTCGGCTTCAACCTGACGTTCCACACCCTCGCGAGAGCGGTAATCCGCCCCACGTACCAGATCAAGGACTAACCCCGCCCCCAGCTCCCGCGATCTTGCATTTTCTGTCCCGACATCCCTGACATAAAGGGCGTAAGGACGACAGAAAGTGCAAGATCGCCGGGGCCGGGGCCGGGGCCGGGGCCGGGGCCGGGGCCGGGGCCGGGGCCGGGGCCGGGGTCAGGCTGGGACGCGGGCTACGGCGAAGACGGACTGGCCGAACGGCGGCAGGACGAGCTGCTCGGCGGCCTTGGTGGCGGGCAGGACGAGGGTGTCGTACACCTTGACCATCGGGCCTTCCTTCGGCATCAGCCGGAAGACCTTGGTGGCCATGAAGTAGCCGATCAGCCCGAGCGCGTTGGCGTAGTGCATCTTCTCGATGGTCAGACCTGCGTCCGTCATCGCCGCCCCGAGCGTCTTCTTCGTGTAGCGGCGGACGTGCCCGGTGGCGATGTCGGCCGGGCCCATCGCGAACTGGAACGCGGGCACGATGATGATCACGGCGCCGCCGGGGCGGACCAGGTCGCGCATGCTCTCCAGCGCGCCCACGTGGTCCTCGATGTGCTCCAGGACGTTGTACGAGACGGCCGCGCTGTAGTCGCCCCGGTCGTTGTGCGGCAGCAGCATCTGCCGGACGTCGACGTTCGGACGGTCGGCGAGGCGCTCCTTGAGCTGCACCAGCCGGGCCGGGTCGGCCTCGGTGGCGGTGAACCGCGGCAGCCGCTCGGACCATTCCAGCGCGTAGTCACCGAGACCGCTGCCGATCTCGATCGGGTCGTCGCCGAGGTACGGCACGGCCAGTTCGATGAACCAGCGACGGTGGTTGACAGCGGTTGCCAGGCCTTCCAGCACCTCGGACTGCACGCGCTGATCCCCAGTGATTTCTGCCATGCGTCGATTCCTCACGATATGAACTCGACCCGTGCCTGGACCGACAGAGTGAATCATCCGCTGGGACGGCGAAAGAATCGGGGCATCGGGGTGGCCGAATTGTGGTCGGGGGGTGGGTTCGTGATCGGCGGTCGGCGAACCCGGCACATAGTACGGCAGTACCCCGAAACATGTCACGGCGGCGCCATGCGCTGACTACCCTATGAATTGTCATGACTACTCCTGAACCGGACGTGCCCAGCGACGGCGGCGGCCCGGCCGCCGTGCCGTCGGCGGAGGGGGCCTCCGCCGCCGTTCGGCCTTCCCGCAGGGGGATGTGGGCCGATCTGGCCGCCGTGCTGAGCTTCGTGGTGCTCGGCTTCTGGGTCACCTGTCGACTCTGGCTGGACCCGCGCAGCGATGTGCGGGACAACCAGTCCGATCAGTCGCAGTTCGAATGGATGATGGCCCACGGTGCGCGAGTAGTCACGCACTTTGCGTATCCGTTCCATTCCAATCAGATGAACGTCCCCGACGGCGTCAATCTGATGGCCAATACGTCCGTATTATCCATTTCATTGCCAATGACGCCGTTCACCCTGCTGTTCGGGCCGCGGGCGTCATTTCTGATCTTTCTCACCGCCGGCATGATTGCCACCGCCACCGCCTGGTATTTCCTGCTCTCCCGGGTCCTGATCGGCAGCCGAGGGCCGGCGTGGCTGGGCGCCGGCTTCTGCGCGTTCGCGCCGGCCATGGTGTCGCACGCCAATGGGCACCCGAACATCGTGTCGCAGTTCGTCGTCCCGTTGATCATCTGGCGCACGCTACGACTCGGTGAACCCGGCCGCTGGCTGCGCAACGGGGTCCTCCTCGCGCTGGTCATCGTCTGGCAGGCGTTCCTCAACCTGGAGATCCTGCTGATGACCGCGATCGGGCTCGGCGTGATCGTCGGCGTGCTCGCCCTCGGCCGCGCGGAGCTACGGTCGCGGGCCCGATCCTTCCTCGCCGGGCTGGCCGTCGCCGCCGGGGTCGCCCTGCTCCTGCTCGCGTACCCCCTGTACGTCCAGTTCTTCGGACCGGACGCGTACTCCGGGCTGTCCCGCCTGATCCGCGGCTACTCCAGCGACGTGGCCTCGTTCGTCGCGTACTCCCGGGAATCACTGGCCGGCAGCGCGCGTACCGCCGCGGGCCTGGCCAAGAACCCGACCGAGGAGAACAGCTTCTTCGGTTGGGCGCTGGTGGTGTTGGTGATCGCCCTGGTCTGGTGGCTGCGCCGCTCGATCGTGGTGCTCGCGCTGGCCGCGCTCGGGTTGCTCTTCGCGGTGCTGTCGCTGGGTCGGGAGGTCCGCTTCGACAACCGGGGTACGGGTGTGCCGGGCCCCTGGGCGGCGCTGGAGAACCTGCCCATCCTGCACTCGGTGGTGCCGACACGCTGGGCGTTGGCGATCACCCCGATCATCGGGCTGCTGCTCGCCTACGGCGCCGAACGTGCCCGCGAGTTGGCCGACGCGCACCCGGCCGCTCGCGGGCAGGTCCGCTTCGTCACCGCCACCGTGCTCACGATGGCCCTGTTGCCGATCGTCCCCACCCCGCTGCCCGTGGCCCGCCTCGACCCGGTCCCCAGCTTCGTGACGAGTGGGGCCTGGCGGCCGTACGTGACCGGTGGGCGCAGTGTGGTGACCCTGCCGTTGCCGGACACCACCTACGCCGAGCCGCTGCGCTGGTCCGCCGCGACCCGGCTGGACATGCCGCTGGCCCGTGGCTACTTCCTCGGCCCGGACACCCGCCCGAACGCCGATCCGCCGAAGGTTGCGTTGTTCGGTGCGACTCCCCGCCCCACCGGCAGCTTCTTCGGCACCATCCGGCGCACCGGGGCGGTGCCGCCGATCACCCCGCAGACCCGGGTCCGAGCGGTCGACGACCTGCGCTACTGGCGGGCCGGGGTGGTCATCCTCGGGCCACACGAGCACGAGGCCGCGCTGCGCCGGGGCATGACCGAGCTGACCGGGATCCAACCGGTCTTCACCGGCGGCGTGTGGGTGTGGGATGTCCGGTCGTTGACCGACTGAGCAGTGCGGCCCAGCCTGACCTAGGCGAAACAGGCCCTACCGGACGCAGCAGCCCTGGCAGACCTTCGGGCGGGGCAGGGTGAAGGCGAGACAGCAGGTGCGGCGCTGCACTGTCGGCTCACCGGTCGGCCCCGGCACCAGTTCGATCAGGTCGGCCAGGTCGAGTGCGCCGAGCAGTGTGTCGATGCTCTGCACCGTGGAGCCGGGCAGGGCGTCCGCGGCCCGCAGGATGCCGTGCGCGATGCCGGAGGCAACCGAGCCGAGCAGCGTCCGGGTGCCCACCCGGACCTCGGACTGGATCGCCGTGATGAGCGGTGCCAGGTGCGCGTCGAGCAGGGACGCGCGCAGCGCGGCCAGCAGCTCCGCCTCGTCGGCGACGACCCGCACCTCCGGCAGGCCGGCGAGCGCCAGCGGGTCGTTCGGCAGCACCGCCACTGTGGTACCCCGGCGCATGCCCATGGTGAGCAGTTGCCGATGGTCCTCGAAGTGGATCAGCAGGTCGGCCGGATCGAGCAGTGGCACCCGTCGGGCGGAGGCCCAGCCGAGCACGACCGGCAGCGCTGCCCAGTAGCTGTAGGACTTCCAGGCCAACGCCGCGCAGGCGTGCGGGGTGCCGCCCCAGCGGACGGCGGCGCCGTTCAACAGCTCCGGCAGCCGGCTGCCGTCGATCAGGGTGGTGGCGGGCGCCCAGCCGAGCTCGTCGTCGACCAGCAGGCCCCGGGCGAGGCCGGGGAGGTCGTCGGTGCCGAACATGGCCCGGAGCGCCGCGGTGACGGGGGCGAGCGGCGTGGTGGCGGTATCCCGCCGTGGCATCACCGCTGTCACCTGAGTCGTCCCCTGTCTGTGTGACCGAGGAGTGCGCCCCGGCGGACGAACCAGTGCCGTCCTGAGCTAAGGCTAGCCTAACCAACCCCCTGACCGTAAGGGAAGCCTCACCTTGGTCACATCCCGGACGCCCAGGTCACCCCGTATCCGACGGGAGTAGTGCTTCGCGTACTACCCGGAGTCAGTGCTGGGAAACGCCGCCGCACAATCGACGGCCATCGGTTAATTGTCAAGCGGTGTGTCGAAAACATGCCACTTGCGTGTGTGGTCGCGTACGGAACGTGAAACTTATAGCCCCGGCCACGAGGAAGCTCATGACGACCTCACCCCTCGAACGGGCTGCCGACTCCTTCGCGGCCGAACTCGCCCGGCAACGGACCGGGCGCGGGCTGTCCAAGAAGCAACTGGCCGTCCTGATGGGGTTCGACCCGTCCTACGTGAGCCACGTCGAGGGGCGGCGGCACCGGCCGACCGAGGACTTCGCCCGCCGCGCGGAGGCCGTCCTGGAGGCAAGCGGCGCGATCTGGCAGCGCTTCCGGGAGTACGACGACCTACGGCACGCCCGGGCCGGTCAGCCGAACCGCGAGCCGTACCTGCCAGGCCAGTGGCTGCCACCCGGCACCGGCCTGGTCGTGGAACGGGAGCTGGCCACCCTCACCCACGTCGACGAGGGCTACCGGTGCGTCATCCACCGTGAGCTGTACAACGCCGGCACCGAACCGGTCACCCGCTACCTGGTCCG
Source organism: Micromonospora sp. H61 (assembly GCF_018070325.1). Taxonomy (GTDB): domain Bacteria; phylum Actinomycetota; class Actinomycetes; order Mycobacteriales; family Micromonosporaceae; genus Micromonospora; species Micromonospora salmantinae. The sequence continues at coordinate 29,899 of NZ_JAGPXY010000014.1, read as the reverse complement.
GGTCGCCGTCGACCGCTACCCGAACGACCCCGGCCGCTCCAACCGGCACCACCGGGAGCACCCCCTCACCTTCGCCGAACTGCAGATACAGGCCCGCCGAGACGACGGCGGCGGAGACCCGGAGCCGATGCACTGGCGCGCCAAGCACGATCGCGACGCGTTCAAGGAGATCTGGCTGCTCTTCGAGAACGGGGAGCGACGCTTCCCCCTCTACCCGGGCGACCGGGCCACCATCGAGTACGCGTACAGCGTCGGGCACGAGAAGTGGGGCCCCTGGTTCCAGCGAGCCGTCCGACTGCCCACCCGGCAGCTCGCCGTACGCCTGGACCTGCCCGCGGCCCTCGACCCGCAGGTCTGGGGCGTGGAGACCTCGCTCAGCGCGGAGGAGGGCCCGCTGCGGACGGCGCCGCAGCGTCACGACGAGGGCGATCGGGTGATCTACGACTGGCAGACCGACGACCCCCCGTTGAATGCCCGCTACCGGATGCAGTGGCGGTTCCGTGCCCGTCCGGACACCGAACCGGACGTCGGCCCCGGCGGCGCCCGGGTCCGACCCAGCGACCGGATGCGCGGCCTCGGGATCGTGCAACGCGGGGACGACCTGCTCCGCCAGCGGGCCCGCCCCTTCGACCTGCCCGGCGAGGAACACGTCGCCCGGGACCTGGTCGACCGGCTCACCATGGCCCTGGCCCGGCTCGACGAGCTGCACCCGTTCAGCAAGGGAGTGGGCGTCGCGGCACCGCAGTTCGGCATCGGCCGCGCCGCGGCCGTGGTGCGGCCCCCCGACCGGTCGGCGGAGCCGGTCGTGCTGCTCAACCCCCGGGTGGTCGACGCCGACCCGGAGACCGACGAGCAGTACGAGGGCTGCCTCTCCTTCTTCGACCACCGAGGTCTGGTGCCCCGGCCGCTGCGACTGGACGTGGAACACGCCCAGTGGGACGGCAGCCGGATCATCACGTCGTTCGAATTCGGCATGGCCCGGCTGGTCGCACATGAGATCGACCACCTGGAGGGCCGGCTCTACGTCGACCGGATGGCACCCGGTGTGCCGTTGGTGCCGGTGGAGGAGTACCGCGAGAGCGGGCACCCCTGGCGCTACTGACCAAGAAAGGGACCGGGGCGCGTGCCCCAGGGGGCAGGGGCACGCGCCCCGGTGTGGGGGGAGGAACGTCTAGAGGTCACCGAAGGTGTCGTAGCGGATGTGCGGCGGCGGCACGTTGTCCGCGGCGAGCACCCGCAGGGTGGACCGGACCATCCGGGCGGCACCGGAGACGAAGCAGTCGTGCGTGGTCCACGGGCCGTACCGGGCCACGACCTCCGGGATCTCGCCCTGCTCACCGTCGAAGTCCGGGTCCTCACTGCACGCCGCGGTGACCGACAACCACGGGTGTACGGCCACCAACTCCTGCAACCCGTCCAGGCCGTACAGGTCGCCCGCCTGCCGTGCGCCGTAGAAGACGTGCACCCACCGGGTCCGGTTGAAGGTGGCCAACTCCTCCACCAGCGCCTTGATCGGCGCCAGCCCGACGCCGCCGGCCACGCAGAGGATGTCCCGTTCCGAGGCGCGGTCCAGGGTCATCGACCCCATCGGCGCCGCCAGGCGGAGCAGGTCACCCGGCCGCACCCGCCGCACCAGGGCGCCGGACACCCAGCCGGCCCCCGGAGACCGCACGTGGAACTCCAGCACGTTGTCGTCGTTCGGGGCGTTCGCCACCGAGTAGTTACGCCACACCCGGGGGTGGTAGCGGGGCACCTCCAGGCTCACGTACTGCCCCGCCTGCCAGCGCAGCGGATGCTGCAACGCCCGGCAGGTCAGCACGGCGGTGTCCGGGCCGTACCGCTCGTGGGTCAGCACCTCGGCGTGCCAGAACGGCGGGTCGTCGTCGGAGGCGGCGCCGGCCACCATCAGGGCGGCGATCGCCGCGTACGCCTCCCGCCACGCCTGGTCGTACTCCAGGTTCCAGCCGTCGCCGGCGGTGCTGCGCAGCGCGTCCAGAAGTGCGACGCCCATCGTGGCGTAGTGCCGCTCGTCGACGTGGTACTTGCGGTGGTCGCGGCCCAGCGCCCGGAGGAACTCGTCGAAGCTCTCCGGGTCGTCCACAGTGTGGATCGCCGTGATGATCGCTTCGAGTAGACGGTCGCCCTGGCCGGTCATCTGCACCGGGAACAGTTGCCGCAGGGCGGGGTCGAGCAGGAACAGCCGAGCGTAGAAGTGACCGCTCAACCGGACCCGGTCGTCCTCGACCAGGGTCCAGCTCTCCTTCAGCAACCGCGCGAGGTTGTCCACGGACGCTCCTTCTCCAGACGGCAACGGATCGGGCGCCCATAGAATCTCCACGGAGCGTGTCGACTGGTCGCACAGAATGTGCGATCGGCTCATGGTGGCCGGTCGGCCATGTCACGGGTGCCGCACGTCGGGCAGAGTGGTGCGGTGACCGTTGAGCTGACCCGCCCGGTGTCCCGCCGACTGCTGGGCACCGAGACGCTGCTGGTCCTCGGCCTCTCCCTCGGCCAGTCCGCGATCTACGCGGTGGTCTCGATCATCGCGAAGTTGACCGCCGACGGTCCGCTCTCCAAGCAGACCGCCTCGCTGAACACCTCGGCGTCGGCCCGCCCCTGGCTGGATCTCACGTACCAGCTGCTCGGCATCGTGTTCGCGCTGCTGCCGGTGCTGCTCGCCGTACACCTGCTCAGTCGTGACTCCGGCGACCCGGCGCGGACCCTCGGCCTGGACGCCCAGCGGCCCGGTCAGGACGTGGCGCGCGGCGCCGGCCTGGCAGCGCTCATCGGCCTACCCGGGCTGGCGCTGTTCTGGGTGGCGGCCCATCTGGGCCTCAACGCCACGCTGGTGCCGGCCGCGCTGCCGGACGTCTGGTGGACGGTTCCGGTGCTGATTCTCGCCGCCGTGCAGAACGCCGTGCTGGAAGAGGTGATCGTGGTCGGTTACCTGGTCACCCGGCTGCGTCAGCTCCAGTGGCGGCTGGCCGCGATCATCGCGGCCAGCGCGCTGCTGCGCGGCTCGTACCACCTCTACCAAGGCTTCGGCGCGTTCGTCGGCAACGCGATCATGGGCGTCGTGTTCAGCCTCTTCTACCTGCGCACCCGGCGGGTGATGCCGCTGATCATCGCGCACACCCTGCTCGACGTGTTCGCCTTCGTCGGCTACGCGCTGCTGCCCCGGGAATGGTTCGACTGGCTCTGACCCGTCAGCGCCGGTCGGGTCGGTAGGCGGCCACCGTTCGGGCCGCGAGCCGGTCGGCCGCCGCCGCGTCGCCCAACGCCGCCGCGAGCACCGCCGCGCCCGGCAGCAACCGGGCCACCAGCCGCAACGCGACCCAACCACCGGCCTGCGCCGTGAGCGGCGCGGCCAACCGCCAAGCCGCCTCCGCCGCCCGCGGCCACGCCCCCTCGACCGGGTCACCCGGCGACTCGGCGGCGGCCAGGGCCGCCGCCGCGCTCGCCCGATCCGGGTGCACCTGGGTCAGCACCAACAGGTCGACGGCCCGGTCAGGATGCGTCGGATCCTTGCCGTACGCCGCGGCCAGGTGCAGCACCAGCTCCGAGTGCGTCCACAGCACCGCCGCCAACTCGGCCAGCGGCGCGAAGAAGCCGGCCAGCGCGGCGGTCGCCCCACCCGCACCCGCCGAGCGGACGAACCGCCGGGCCGCCAACCGGGCCAGGCCGTCCGCCGAGGCGTCCGGATACCGGTCGCGCAACCCAGCGGCCCACCCCGCCGCGCCGGGCCCGAACGTCCGCACCGCAGCCAGAGCCAACAGCTCCGGTGCGAAGCCAGGGTGGTCGAGCACGCGCACGGCGACCGCGCGCAGCTCCGATTCCGGGGTACGCCCCAGAGCCGGCTCAACCTGCCGCGCGGCGGGGGCTGCCGAGGCCAACTGCTCGGTGCGCGCCGTCTGCGGCCCGACCACGGGTTCGGGGGCGGGCTTTGTCGGCGGGGTGCTCTTTGTCGGCGTGGTGCTCTTTCGTGGGGTGGCCGCGCGCTTGGTGGTCTTTGCGGCTTTGGCCGGGGCCGTTGGCGTGATGGTGCTCGCCTCGCCGGTGTTGCTCGCGGCTGTGGTGGTCTGCGGTTCGGTAGTGCTTGCGGCTTCGGTGCTGCTCGCGGCCTTGGTGGGTTGTGCGGCGCGCTTGCGGGGTGCCGGCGTGGCGGGGGTCACCTCGGCCGGCGTGTCGGCTGCCTGCCGAGGGGCAGCCCTGCGAACAGGGGCGGTCCGAGCCTTCGGCGGTGTCGATGCGAGGCCGGTTGCTGGGCTCGGTTGGTCGCCGGTCGGCTGCTCCGCGTGCTCCGGCTGCTCCGCGATCGCCTCGGCGGTCAGCTCGGTCGGTGCGCGTCGAGGCTGTCGAGGCAGGGGGCGGTCCGGCTCCGGTGGCTGGAAGAGCACCGCCGGGGCAGCCTTGGCCCGTCGAGGGGGACGCTGGCTCGCCGAGTCGGCTGCCGGCGGTGCCGGTGTCTCAGCCGGCTCCACCGTCTCGGTGGGCTCCTCGGCCACGATCGGCGGCCTGAAGGTGGCCCGTGGGGAGCGCCGACGCGCTCGTTCAGCAGGCTCTCGACGGGTCGACTCGCTGGGCGGCTGCTCCTGCATATCGATGGAGCGTAGTCCCGATCACGCCGACGCACAGCGTGGAAACACGGACGGCGGCGGGTCGCGGTGGGCGTACCCCGGAAGTCGTTTTGCTCCCGGTGGGTGGTGACCTGTATCCTCGGGCGCGGTGGTCTGAGGATCACCGGGGAGACTTCGCCTAGTCTGGTCTATGGCGCCGCACTGCTAATGCGGTTGGGGTCTTAAAGCCCCTCCCGGGTTCGAATCCCGGAGTCTCCGCGCGAAAGCCGGGTGTGTACACTGGCTGAGCACAAGCGCCCGTAGCTCAATGGATAGAGCATCTGACTACGGATCAGAAGGTTAGGGGTTCGAGTCCCTTCGGGCGCACCACCTGAACAGGGAACATAGCCAATCGGCTATGTTCCCTGTTTTGTATGGGGTCACGTGTCGGACGCTGTTGTGCTGTTCTGCTCGCCCCATCGGCCTGGTCGACCCTGGGCGAGGAATCGTGACGCCCGGCTCGAGATGAGTACGCGTACGGATGGCAGGCGCGGTCGCGGCGACCAGAATTCCCTCCATGCGAACGCGAATCATGATCGCCCTGGCCGCGGTCGGCCTGGGTGGGCTGATGGTCACCACCGGTTGTTCGTTCCGGGAGGACATCTGCGCTGGCGGTGAGTATCCGGCGATCGCGGTGGGCGGGCAGGGCGGCAGCGCCTGCTTCCCGGATGGGCAGGAGCCGACCCCGCCGTACGTCCGCTACCCGGAGGGCAAGGTCCCGCAGCACGTCGACGACGAGTGGGACGTCTACTGGCGCAGCCACGGCATCGACGCGAACAACAACATCATCGATACCTGAGCCGCCCACCCGGAGGATCGTCGCCCGGCAGAAAAGTGACGGTTCGAGTCCCTGCGGTCGTTCCGCGGACGGCATCCGGTCCCGCCGCAGGTTCGGTCTTCGTGACCGAACCTGTGCGGGACCGGATGTTGCTCCGATACCTCCGTGCCAGCTACCCGAGTGTCGTACCGATCGGATGATCAGCCGAAGCAGTTGGGCACCGGCGGTGAGCTGGGTGTGCAGTTCGTGGGCCGGTTGCCGCTGATCACCGTCTTCTGGTCCACGGTGACCTGGCCGCCGTCGTTGAAGATCCCGCCGGGTGCCAGGATGGAGATGTTGTGGTTGTAGACCACGTGGGTGTTCTCGATGACAGCCCTGCCGCCGACGTCGATCCGGATGCCGCCGCCGCCGGCGCCGACCCCACCCTCGGCTTGGCCGCCCTTGATGGTGGCGTCTCGCAGCGTCAGGTCGCCGCCGGCTCCGACCTCCAGGATCCGGAACGGGATGGCGTTGGCCGCGCGGACGATTGTGGATCCGTTCGCGTCGATCGCTTCGGCGGACTGGTCTGACCTACCGCGACTTCGCTCATGTCGGCGTACGTGTCACGGGCACCCCAGCAGCACCACCATGCCCTTCCGCCTTTCCGGCGGCCGTCGCGCCGGCAGGACGCCCGGGTTGCTGGCGCTTGACGTGGGCCAGATCAGCGACAAGAATTTACAGAAATCGCTGTTAGCGTTAACAATCCGTCCCAGTGCTGCGACGGCATCGTCATGCCGATGTCGCGGCGGTCGCGACGGCCTGACTCCTCGGTCAGCACTACCACTGCAGGGGAGAAACCTATGCGAACGAGGGCAAGATGGCTCGCGGCGACTGCCGCACTCGGTGTTGTCCTCGCCGGGGTGCTGATCTCGACCGGCCCGGCAAACGCGGAATCCAACGGCGGGGTGCGGGTGATGCCTCTCGGTGACTCCATCACCGAGGGCACCCAGGTGCCGGGCGGGTACCGTATCGGGCTCTGGCAGCGGCTCGTCAACGGTCGATACACGGTGGACTTCGTCGGGTCGCAGTTCAACGGGCCTGCCAGCCTGGGTGACCACGACCACCAGGGACATCCCGGGTGGCGCATCGACCAGATCGACGCGAACATCGTCGGTTGGCTGAACACCCAGCGGCCGCAGACCGTTCTGCTGCACATCGGCACCAACGACATCCTGCAGAACTACAACGTGAGCACCGCGCCGAACCGGCTCTCCACCCTGATCGACCGGATCACCACCACGGCTCCCACAGCGGAAGTGTTCGTCGCGCAGATCATCCCGCTCTCCAACAGCAACCAGGAGGCGGCCGCACGCACGTTCAACGCGGCGATCCCCGGCATCGTGCAGAGCAAGGTGAACGCCGGCAAGCGCGTACGCCTGGTCGACATGCACAGCGCACTCACCACCGCCGACCTGATCGACGGCGTCCACCCCACGTCCGGCGGGTACGACAAGATGGCTGCCCGCTGGTACAGCGCGCTGCAGTCGGTGCCCGGCAGCATCGGCAACCCGGGCAGCGGCACCGGGCAGACCACCGCGATCGTGGGTGCCCTGTCCGGTCGCTGCGTCGACGTCCCCGGCTCCTCCACCACCAACGGCACCCAGGTGCAGGTGTGGGACTGTCACGGCCGCACCAACCAGCAGTGGACCTACACGAGCAACAAGACGTTGACCGTGTACGGCAACAAGTGCCTCGACGCCGCCGGCTATGGCACCTCGCCGGGCACCCTGGTCACCATCTACGACTGCCACGGCGGAACGAACCAGCAGTGGAACGTCAACGCCAACGGCACCATCACCGGGGTGCAGTCCGGCCTCTGCCTGGACCCGTACAACGTGGGTACGGGCAACGGCACGAAGCTCGTCCTCTGGACCTGCACCGGCCAGACCAACCAGCAGTGGAGCCGCCGATAGCTCGTACGGTCGCGCCGGATGGTCGGATCGCAGGTGGACACCCATGCCGGCACCGGCACTCCCAGCAACGTCGGAAGCCGCCCCTGCCCGGCCAGACGGACAGGGGCGGCTTCAGCCGCGACGAGGCGATAGTTCCCGGTCGTGGCCGGCTGGTGGACGGCATCGACGGGATTCGGTGGGCGGACGATAGGCTGCGGCCGGCGTCGGAGTGACCTGAGGGGAACGGGTGATGGGCGGAACGGTTCGCGCGGTGGTCGGAGTCTGCGGGCATCTGGCGTGAGCGACGGGTTGCGTCCCGGTGACCCGGCACGCCTCGGTGGCTACGAGGTGCTCGACCGGCTCGGCGACGGGGGCATGGGCAGTGTCTTCCTGGCCCGTTCGCCGCAGGGACGGCTGGTGGCGGTCAAGGTCGTCCGTGCGGACCTCTCGCACGACGAGGAGTTCCGGGGCCGGTTCCGTAGTGAGGTGAACCGCGCCCGCCAGGTTCCACCGTTCTGCACCGCCGAGGTCCTGGACGCCGACCCGGACCATGACCCGCCCTACCTGGTGGTGGAGTACGTCGAGGGCCCCAGTCTGGCCGAGGTGGTCCGAACACAGGGCCCACTGGGGGCGGCGCGGCTGCACAGCATCGCGGTCGGGGTGGCCACCGCGCTCACCGCCATCCACGGGGCTGGGGTGATCCATCGCGACCTGAAGCCGGCGAACGTCCTGGTCGCACCGGGTGGGATCAAGGTCATCGACTTCGGCATCGCCCGAGCGTTCGAGGCGACGAGCCAGCACACCCGGACCAACCAGATGGTCGGGACCGTCTCGTACATGGCTCCGGAGCGGTTCGACACGGCTTCCGGCCGTCCGGCGGGCCCGGCCGCTGACATCTTCGCCTGGGGCGCCCTGGTCGCCTACGCCGCGACCGGCCGCAGCCCGTTCGGGGGCGACTCGCCTACCGCCACCGCGATGCGGATCCTCACTCAGCCGCCGGACCTGACCGGGCTCGGTGGGCCGTTGCGGGAATTGGTCTCCCGCGCGTTGGAGAAGGACCCCGCTGCCCGGCCCACCGCCCGGGAGTTGCTCGACGGGTTGTTGACCGCAGCGTCTCCGGTGGGTGCCGGCGGGCCGGCTCAACTTCCGGGCGCGACGCCGCCGAGTGTGTCGCCCGCCGCCGGTGGTGATGGTCGGGGCGCGCTGTCGACGCCGTCGGGTCTGGCCACGGCCGGTCGCGGGGGTTCACGCCGGCGTGGCTGGCTCACCGCGCTGGGGGCGACTGCTGCGGTGATCGCCGTGCTGGTGCCCGCTTTCCTGTTCGGCCCGCAACTGTTGGATGGGATGTCCGAACCGGACCGGGCCGGCTCGACGCCGAGCGGTAGCCCGACGACGAGCGGGCCGGCGGCCACGACGTCCACGCCCGCGTCGGGCAAGCCGTCCGCCTCACCGTCGGCCACCGCGGACCCGACCCAGGCCATGCTGGCCGGTCAGCGGCGATTCCTGCTGCACGTGGTGGAGATCGACCGTGACCTGTCGCTGCCGTCCCACGGCGAGGTCGAGGTCGGCAATGGAACCGGCAAGGATGCGCTCTTCGTGCTCGAACCGGTCGGTGTCGACTACATGATCAAGTCGGTGAACCCGGAGATCGCCCACCGACCGTGCCTCGGGGTCAAGCTCGATTCCGAGGGGTACAAGTCGCTGGTGGGAGCAGACTGTCGGCCCACCAAGGCAACCCTGTTCACGATCTTCCGTGAGGGCACGGACGACAAGGGGCGCACCTCCTACTCCATCATCAACGAGGAGTACGGCCCGGTGCAGTGGAGCCCGACCAAGAAGGAGATCTTCGTCGAGTTTCTCGGTGACGCTCCGCTGATCACCACGTTCAGCCTGGTCGACCGAGGCGCGGTCTGAGTCGGGAGTTCACCGGCGCCATCAGCAAGCCGTCGGCAATGGGCAGTCGTCGATGTTAACGCGCTCGCGGGGCCTCCTCAAGGGCTCGGCGGTGGTCCGCGCGGGGGATCTGGGGCGATGCCTGCGGGAACGCGGCGCAAGACGTCCTGCCCCAAGATCCGCAGCCCGGCAGCGGCAGATGTTCCCAGCGCATTACGTCTTGACGAACGGCATGTTATCGCTCACAGTCGATGCCTAAGGACGACGACACCTTGGCTTTCCGGGCAAGCCCTGCTTCGTCGATCTCGAATCAGGCGTGCGCTACTGCTCGCCGGCGTCTTGTTAACGCTAACTCTCTGACGCCTGCGCGCTCGGCCACGCGTCGCGGTACGCCCACCCTCGGGCAGGCCGTTCGGCTCTTGGTCACTGGAGGAGGATCATGTCTGCCCTCGATAGGTCTCCATCGATCGCAACGCCGCCGCGGCGGCGTTGGTGGTTGCCCCGCCTTCTCGCCGCCAGCGCGGCGGCGCTGATGGTCGGTGGCGCCGCCGTAGCGGTGGTGTCGTCTCCCGCCGCTGCGGCGTCGGTCGACACGAACGCGTGGTACGTGTTGGTCAACCGCAACAGCGGCAAGGCCCTGGACGTCTACAACCTGGCCACTAATGACGGTGCCCGGATCACCCAGTGGGCCCGCAACAACGGCAACCAGCAGCAGTGGCAGTTCGTCGACTCCGGTGGTGGCTACTACCGGGTGAAGTCGCGGCTGTCCGGCAAGGTGCTGGACGTCTCGGGCCGCTCGACCGCCAACGGTGGCAGCATCGTGCAGTGGAGTGACCTCAACGGCACCAACCAGCAGTTCCGGCTCGCCGACTCGGACAGCGGCTACGTCCGGTTGATCAACCGGAACAGCAACAAGGTGATGGAGGTGCAGGGCGCCTCGACCGCCGACGGCGGAAACATCGTGCAGTACGACGACTGGAACGGCGCCAACCAGCAGTGGCAGTTCGTCCGCGTCGACGGAACCACGCCGCCGCCGACGACGACTCCGCCGCCGGGCGGCACGTGCGACCTTCCCTCGACGTACCGGTGGTCCTCCAGCGGAGTGTTGGCGAACCCGAGGTCGGGTTGGGTGTCGCTGAAGGACTTCACCGTCGCCCCGTACAACGGCCAGCAACTGGTCTACGCCACCACGCACGACTTCGGTAGCAGTTGGGGCTCGATGAACTTCAGCCTCTTCTCGAACTACTCGCAGATGGGCTCGGCCAGCCAGAACGCGATGAACTCCGGCACTGTCGCGCCGTCGCTGTTCTACTTCGCGCCGAAGAACATCTGGGTGCTCGCCTACCAGTGGGGTGGACCGGCGTTCTCCTACCGGACCTCGTCCGACCCGACCAACCCGAACGGATGGTCGTCGCCGCAGACGCTGTTCACCGGAAGCATCACCGGCTCCGGTACCGGTCCGATCGATCAGGCTCTCATCGGTGACGGTACGAACATGTACCTGTTCTTCGCCGGAGACAACGGCAAGATCTACCGGGCCAGCATGCCGATCGGGAACTTCCCGGGCAACTTCGGCAGCAGCTACACGACCATCATGAGCGACACCACGAACAACCTGTTCGAGGCCGTTCAGGTCTACAAGCTGCAGGGTCTGAACAAGTACCTCATGATCGTCGAGGCGATCGGCTCGACGGGCCGCTACTTCCGTTCGTTCACGGCGACCAGCCTGAACGGTTCGTGGACCCCGCAGGCCGCGTCCCAGAGCAACCCGTTCGCGGGCAAGGTCAACAGCGGCGCGACCTGGACCAACGACATCAGCCACGGTGAGCTGCTGCGCACCAACGCCGACCAGACGATGACCGTCGACGCCTGCAACCTGCAACTGCTCTACCAGGGGCGTTCCCCCAGCTCCGACGGCGTCGACTACGGCCTGCTGCCGTACCGGCCGGGTCTGCTGACCCTGCAGCGCTGACCCTGTTTGATCAAGCTCGACTGACCCGGAACGGGCGGGCTCGGCGTCATGCCGAGCCCGCCCGGCTCATGTCAACGCTGCGACCGGCCCATGCTCACCGGATCGGCGTGCCGGTGACACAGGTCAGCACCCGGCCCTGACCACGGGTGGCGCTTGATGTGGTCGTGGCGAAACCGTGGGTCTCGAGCAGTGTTTCGGTCGCTGTGAGGTTCGCGGTGGCGTGCGCTTCGGTGGGTCGCTCGCCGAAGACGTAGAGCCGTCCTCCCGGCGCCAGCAGGCTGCGTATCCGAGCGATCTGCTGCGCCGCGTCGCCCAACCAGAAGAGGCTGACGTTCACCGCGAAGATCTTGGTGAAGTGACCGGTCGGAAGGTCGGCCGACTCGAACCCTGCTCGCCGAATCTCGGCTCTGCCGGCGTCGATGTGGCTCAGGTTCCGTTCGGTCGCGAGCCGCACCATCGTCGCGGCGCGGTCGATGGCGACGATCCGACCGGTGGTGAGTTGGCCGGCGACCAGGGAGACGGCAGCTCCCCGACCGCAGCCGATCTCCAGCACCTGGTCGTCAGGCGCGACAGCCATCGCCTGCACCGCCCAGCGCTGCCGCTGGGCGGGCGTCGCCGGAATCGGTTCGATCGCCGCGGGCGTCGTGCCAGCGCTGGACGAACCCGGATCGCGGGTCGAAAGAGTGGACCTCACGACGTCACTCGCCGGTGCCTTCTCTGCTCACACCTCTGATTCCACCCCCTCGGCGGAATCGGTGCACCGTGTCCTCGGTCACCGCGCCGGATCGACAGGCGCGACAGCGATCAGTGCACGGGCACCGGAGTGACGTCTCCGAGGGTGTCCGTCGGGGCCGGGACGTGCTTCGGGGCGCCGGCGTTCACCATGGCCACCGAGACCAGTGCCGCCGCGACCACAAATCCGACGGCAACCCAGTACGCGACCGAGTAGCCGTGCATCAGCGCCTCGTTCCGCTCCTGGGCCTGCGCCGCCGAGCCACCGTGCGAGACCAGGTAGGTGGCGGCCGAGCTGGTCGCGATGGTGTTGAGCAGCGCGGTGCCGATCGACCCGCCGACCTGCTGCGACGAGCTGATCATCGCGGAGGCGACACCGGCGTCCTTGGGTTCGACGCCGTGGGTGGAGATGCTCATCGCGGGCATGAACGCGGTCCCGATGCCGAGCCCGATCACCGCTTCGGCGAACGCGATCTCCAGGAAGCCGCTGCCCGCGTCGAGCGAAGCCAGCAGCACCAGACCGACCGCTGTGACGAGGTACCCGCCGACCATGATCGGCCGGGGTGCGATCCGGTGCGCGAGTCGGGCGCCGATCTGCGTGGCACCGATGGCCTGCGGCACTGCCATCGGCATGAAAGCCAATCCGGCCAGCACCGGCGACCATCCCTTCACCTGCTGGAAGTAGTAACTGAGCAGGAGGAACATCCCGAACATGCTGACGATCGCAAGGCCCACCGAGAGGTACGCGGCGGCCCGGTTGCGTTCGGTCAGGACGCGCAGTGGCAACAGCGGGGACGTGACCCGCGCCTGCACCACGACGAAGGTCGCCAGCAGCAGCACCCCTGCGGTGAACGACCCGATGGTCACCCCCGCCGACCATCCGCGGCTCTCGGCGACACCGAACCCGTAGACGAGGCCGACGAGTCCGGAGCTGGCCAGCAGTACGCCGGGCAGGTCGAGTCGCGCGCGGTGCCGCTCGCCGTCGTCGTGGACTGTGCGACTGGCGCCCAGGATCCCGATGACCGCGATCGGCACGAGGACGAACATCGCGAAGCGCCAGTTCAGGTACTGGGTGAGCAGCCCTCCCACGATCAGCCCCACAGCGCCGCCGGCGATCGAGACCGCGCTGAACACACCGAACGCCTTCGCGCGTTCCCTCGGCTGGGTGAAGGACAGGGAGAGCAACGAGAGCGCGGCCGGCGCGAGCAGGGCCGCGAACACACCCTGGAGTGCCCGGGCGAGCAGCAGCATCGCGGCGTTGACGGCCAGGCCGCCGATGGCCGAGGCGATCGCGAAGCCGGCCAGCGCGATCAGGAAGGTGCGCTTGCGCCCGACCATGTCACCGATCCGGCCACCGACAAGCAGCAGACCGCCGAAGGCCAGACCGTACGCGGTCACCACCCACTGCCTGCTCCCGTCGGTGAAGTGCAGCGCCTGTTGCGCCGAGGGGAGCGCGATGTTCATGACCGCCCCGTCGAGCACCACCATCAGTTGAGCGATGGAGATGAACAACAGGGCCTTCCACCGCTGGGACTCGGGGGCGGTGCGACCTGTGGGCATGACTGTTCCTTAAGAGTGGTTTAGGCGGATTCGAGCGACTCGCCCAACGCTAACTACTTTATGGAACGACCACCAAAGAATGTGCCTGCGGTTACAGCGGCGTCCGAGGTGTTTCGGACGGCCAAATCAGCTCCTTTGCCGGATTGTGTCGAGCAATCAAGAGGAAGTCGCGCCTGTGGAGGGGTCGACTGTGAGTGTCGTTACTTTGTCGAACGTTCCAGAAAAAGCTAGCGTTCCGTCTCACGAAGAGCCCTGCGGGCCCCGTGGCGGCTCACCAGTCGAAGTGGATGTGAGACGAGATGTCTGGACGGTTGGAAGCAAAGGTGCTGGTCGTGACCGGCGGCACGCAGGGCATGGGCCTGGCGTTCGCCCAGCGGGCGGCCACGGAAGGAGCCCGCGTCGTCATCGGCGCCCGAGACAAGGACCGGGGCGAGGAAGTCGTCGCGCAGATCAGGAACGCGGGCGGCAGTGCCCTGTTCTTGCCGACCGACGTGACGGTCGAGGAGGACATGGCGCGGCTCGTGGACGCCGCGGTGACTGAGTACGGGCGGCTGGACGGCGCGTTCAACAACGCCGGCGGTGGCCCGATGGCCAGCGTGCGCGAGACCGACAGCGACAACTGGCACCGGTCGCTCGCCCTCAACCTGACGAGCGTCTTCTACGGCCTCAAGTACGAGCTGCCGGCGATCATCGCCTCCGGCGGTGGCGCGATCGTCAACAACGCCTCGGTCTCCGGCGTGAAGGGCGACGGGACCCAGGCCGCCTACAACGCGGCGAAGCACGGGGTCATCGGTCTGACGCGCTCGGCGGCCCTGGACGTGGCGCGCTCCGGTGTACGGGTCAACGCCCTGGTCACCGGCCTGATCGACACCCCGCTCTGGCAGGGCGTGGTCAGCCAGGCCCCGGAGATCGCGGAGCGCTACCTGTCGGCGCAGCCGACCGGACGAGCCGGAACCTCCGACGAGGTCGCCGCGCTCACCGCGTTCCTGCTCAGCGACGAGGCCACCTTCATCAGCGGCGCGTCCATCGCCATCGACGGCGCCCTGACCGCCTGAGGCACTGAGGTCCGGTCCGGGGCGGCGGCTCCAGCGGCAGCCACCCCGGACCGGGCAACGCGCCAGACGATCCGGTAGGCCCGCTGGATCGTCTGCGTGACCGCGAACTCGGCCCACGGGCTGTCCGAGTTGCCGATCTCCTTACCGTCGCGTCGACAGCGGGCCACGATCGTGCCGTCGGTGCTCGGCGCGGACCTGATGCCGGCCGTCGGTCCGGGCGTTGGCGTCGAAAGGTTTCGACAAGATGGGGTCGAAACTTTCGGAAAAACATTGACACTCTGCAATGAGTCGGCCCAGGCTTGACGTGGCTGGCAATCGTGATCATCGATCTCGCTTCGTCCCTTCCTGTAACCACCACCTCGGAAGGAGACCTCTAGTGACCATCCCCTCGGGCCGTTCCAGGACCCGGTTCCTGGTCGTCGTGCTGGCGCTGGCGGCGCTCACTGTCGCCGGATCGGTATCGGTAGTGACACGAACGACGAATGCGCAAGCCGCCATGGGCACGCTGGCTGCGGCAGTGGAGGACGAGGGCGTCGACTGCGCCGTGTCCGGTCTGCCGGACCTGGGCTCGCTGCCCACCAACGCCAAGCTTCCCGATCCCTTCAAGAAGCTGAACGGAACGACCATCACCGCCAGGTCCGACTGGCGCTGCCGGCGGGCGGAGATCAAGGAACTTGCCGAGAAGTTCGTCTTTGGCGAGAAGCCCGCCAAGCCCGCGACGGTCACGGGGACGGTGTCCAACAGCACCGTCACCGTCAACGTGGCACACAACGGCAGGAGCTCCACCTTCTCGGCGCGGGTCGAGCTGCCGAGCGGCACCGGTCCCTTTCCCGCCGTCGTGGTCGTCGGCGGGTTCGGCGCCGACACGGCCACCATCAAAGCCGCCGGCGCTGCCGTGATCAGTTACGACCCGCTGGCAGTCGGCCGCGAGGGCACTCCCCGGACCAACAAGCAGGGCGCGTTCTACAGCATCTACGGCTCATCGAGCAGCACCGGACTGCTCGCCGCCTGGGGGTGGGGCGTCAGCCGGATCATCGACGTCATCGAGCAGTCCGACGGCAGGATCCTCAAGGCCGACGCGATGGGCGTCACCGGTTGCTCCCGTTACGGCAAGGGCGCCTTCGCGATCGGCGTGTTCGACCAGCGCATCGCCCTGACCATGCCGATCGAGTCGGGCAGCGCGGGCGTCCCCATCTTCCGGGGGATCCCGGGTGAGGGCGCGCAGAGCCTGAGCAGCGCGTACGGGGAGCAACCCTGGCTGGGTGACGCGTTCGGCTCCTTCACCGGCAGCCCGAACCGGCTCCCGGTGGACACCCACGAGATGGTCGCGATGGTGGCACCGCGCGGCTTGTTCATCATGGACAACCCACACATCGCCAACCTCGGCCCCCGGTCGGCGAGCGTCGCGGCCCTGGGCGGCGCCGAGGTCTACCAGGCGCTCGGCGCCGGCGACAACATCACCTACTGGTCCGACGTGCAGGACGGCAGCCACTGCGCCAACCGCCCCGAGTGGCGTACCCCTCTGCAGAACAACATCCGCAAGTTTTTGCTGAAGACGGGCAACGAGCCGGGCGTGATCCGGATTTCCAGCAGGGCGCTCGGCCGGTTGGCCGACTGGCGGGACTGGCCGACGCCGGTCCTGGCTGACGGCCCGACCACGCCGCCGCCGACCACGCCGCCGCCGACCACGCCGCCGCCGACCACGCCGCCGCCGACCACGCCGCCGCCGACCACGCCGCCCCCGACCACGCCGCCCCCGACCGGTGGCTGTGCGGCGACGGTGTCGGTCAACCAGTGGACGGGCGGTTTCGTCGCCACGGTGCGGGTGAGCGCCGGCACCGCGCCGGTAAACGGTTGGACGGTAACCATGACTCTGCCGTCGGGTGCCAGCATCACCAGCATCTGGAGCGCCAATCGGAGCGGCAGCACCGGGACCGTCCAGTTCACCAATGTCGCCTACAACGGCGCCATCGCAGCCGGGCAGTCGACCGAGTTCGGTTACCAGGGCAGCGGCACCGGTGCGGGGATGACTCCCACCTGTTCCACCGGGTGACCCGCAGGCCCGGTGCGGAGGCACACAGCCTCCGCACCGGGTCGCGCGGCTGCGCGGCGGAGCCGAGCGTCAGAGCCAGACCACGAGCCCGGTCAGGTCGTTGAGGACCGCGGCCACGCCCGCCCGGATGGCCGCCGCGCACCGGTCCGCGGTGAACGAGTTCGGGTCGTACGTCGAGGACATGCCGAGCCCCTCGCCACGGAACGACGCGCCGTCCCAGTCGACAGCTGTGACGTTGTAGGTGGGCTCGGCGAGTTCCGCGCCGACCACGAGGAACTTCTCGTCCAGGTGGTTCGGGGTGACCAGCGCGAGGCCGTCGATGAGGTCGTTGCCCGCGCTGACGATGAGGTCCGGGCCCATCTCCATCGCCTTGGCGATGCTGGGAACGGTGTCGTGCGCACTGCCGACGACGATGGTCCTCAGGTCGACGTGCTCGTCGTCGGCCCACTCCTTCACCGCCGTCACGAGGGCCTTGGTCGGGTTGTCCGTACCGCTGGTCAGCAGGACGACCCGGTAGTCCTTCGGCGGGTGGACGTCGGCCCACGAACCGGGCCGCGGGGTGATGGTCGCCTCCGGCGCGGGCTTCGTGGAGGGGTCGACGAACCCCGGGCCGAGAGTGCCGATGGCGCTGGGCGCCGGACGTGGCTCGGACCAGTCGTCGCTGGAGTTGCAGGCGGTGACCAGCGCGGCGGTCACGGCCAGCATGGCAACGGCCCGAAGCGGGGGGCGCAAGGTGATCGTCCTCCGGGTGGTGGCGGAAAGTGCGCGTACTTCTTCGTATTCCTATCTCAATTCCGGTCACCGGTAATCGGTGGGCGGCCGTTCGGGGAAGTTGTTCCCCGGCGGTTCGTCGGTGCGCGGGTTGGTGTTCACCAACGGCATGCAACGTGCACTGGCCAACCGAGGGAGTCGAATGTCAGGCCGCATCCGCCGCACCGTTATCGTCGCCGCTGTCGGGTTCGCCGCAGCGGTGGTTCCGTTTCTGGGCGCCGAACCGGCGTCCGCGCACGGCTTCTCGTCGACCGTGTACGCGAAAATTGCAGCGGGAGATGAGGGTCACATTCGGACCGGGGTGGAGCTCGAATACGACCTCCTCGTCGTTTCCGCCGCGGATGCCGGCGACGACGACCCGCTCTTCCAGGCGGGGACCGCCGCGTTCGAGGCGGGCGACACCGCCGCCCAGGCCGCCGCACTGAAGGGTCACGCGTCGGCGGTTCTCGGGTACGTCTCCGACCGGTTCTCGGTGAGTTCCCGGGGTGCGGCCTGCCGGCCGACCCAGGTGGGTGACGCGACGGTCGGCGAGCGCGAGGGTGTGCCGTACGCGGACCTGCTGCTCGACTGGACCTGCCCGGAGCGGGCCGACGAGCACGTGGTGCGCAGCGGCCTCTTCCCTGATGGTGAGGGCTACGTCAAGGGCACGAAGACGATAGTCACCTACGAGATCGACGGCCGTTCGGGCAGTGCGGCGCTCGACGCCGCCAACCCGTCCTTCTCGACCGCGCAGGCCTGGTACGAGCGGTTCGGCGAGTTCTTCCTCCTGGGCGCCGAGCATCTGCTGACCGGGGTCGACCACATCCTGTTCCTGCTGGCGCTCATCGCCGGGTCTCGGCGGCTTCGGGAGATCGTGCTCGCGGCCACCAGCTTCACCCTGGCGCACTCGGTGACGTTCATGCTCGCCGCGCTCGGCCTGGTCGAGGTGCCGGGGGTGATCGTGGAGCCGATCATCGCGCTCTCGATCGCCGTCGTCGCCGGTTGGCACCTGTGGGGGATCTGGCGGCGTGGTGAGCACGCGGCCGACCTGGAGACGGCCGGGCGCGGCCATTTCAGCCTGGATCGGGCCGGCTGGATCCGCCTCAGTGTGGTGTTCTGCTTCGGCCTCGTGCACGGCCTCGGCTTCGCGGGCGCGCTGGGTATCGACGAGGCGTGGTCGTGGACCCTGCTGTGGTCGCTGCTGGTGTTCAACGTCGGCATCGAGGTCGTTCAGTTGACGATTATCGCTGTCGTCTTCCCGCTGCTGTTCGTGCTGCGCCGTCGTGCGCCGAAAGCCGGCCTCTGGGCGACCGGAGCTGTTTCCGCAGGCGTGTCCATTATGGGGTTGATCTGGTTTGTGCAGCGCATTTCCGGATCATGAGTAGAGCTAAGTAGTTCGTGAGTGCAGTCTTTCGCAAGATCACGTTCATGGCCGGTTCATCGGGCGGCGAAAGCGTGGAATTGCTTCCCCAGCGTCGGGTGAAGGCACAATCCATTTCTCTATTTGAAAAGGGAACAATGTCGATGACATTGAGCACCTCGACACGGGCCTCCGCGCTCGTGCGGCGGCGCCTGGTCGCCGGGGTCGCAGCCGGGTTCCTCGGCCTGGGCGCGGCCCTCGGCAGTGGCCTGACGGCCACCGCGAGCGCGGCCGAGTCCACCACGATCACCGGTGTGGTCCTCGGCGTCGGCGCCAACGAGACCCAGCGCATCGTGAGCTGGTACTCCTCCGCCGACACCGCGCAGAAGATCCAGCTCGCCCCGACCGCCGAGATCGTCAACGGCGAGTTCCCGGCCGGCGCGGTCAGCTTCGACGCCGTCGGCGCGGCGAACACCTCCACCACCGGCTTCAACCGGCACGCCACGATCAGCAACCTGCGTGAGAACACGGCGTACTCGTACCGGGTCGGCGCCGAGGGCAGCTGGTCCCCGGCGTACGCCTTCAAGACGCAGGACTTCGAGGGCGACTACGACTTCCTGTTCTTCGGCGACCCCCAGATCGGCGCCTCCGGCGACGTCGCGAAGGACCAGGCCGGTTGGGCGGAAACCCTGAAGGTCGCCACCGCGGCGAACCCGAACGCCGAGCTGCTGGTCTCCGGCGGCGACCACGTCGAGTCCGCGAACAACGAGGCACAGTGGGACGCGTACCTCTCCCCGGAGCAGCTTCGGCAGTACCCGACGGCCGCGACCATCGGTAACCACGACGTCGGCGGCAAGTCCTGGGAGCAGCACCACTTCACCCCGAACACCGACCGTTCGGCCCAGTACTACAACGGTGACCAGTCGACCCGCTCCGGCGGCGACTACTGGTACATCTACAAGGACGTGCTGTTCATCGACATCAACAGCAACAGCTACGTCAACCCCGCCGACGGCTCGCCCGGTGGCGACGCGGCGCACGTCTCGTACGTCACCGACGTCGTCAACAAGCACGGCTCCGAGGCCAAGTGGAAGGTGCTCGTCTACCACCACGCGATCTACTCGGCCGCGAGCCACTCCACCGACGCGGACAACAAGAACCGCCGGAAGGACTTCACGACGGCGTTCTCCGATCTCGGCATCGACATGGTGCTGCAGGGTCACGACCACGTCTACACCCGTAGCTACTCCATCAAGAACGGCCAGAAGGAGAACCCGGCCGAGAAGCCGGGTGCTGCCGACGTGTTCCCCGGCCCGGGCGGTGTCATCTACGTGACGGCGAACTCGGCCTCCGGCTCGAAGTACTACGACATCAAGAAGCCCGACAACTCCGGCACTGGTGTCGAGGGCCTCGGCCCGGACCCGCTGAACCCGAGCAACTACTGGTTCAACTCGGCGCAGAACCAGGAGCACGTTCGCAGCTACGTCAAGGTGCAGGTCAAGGCGGACAAGCTGGTCCTGCAGAACATTCGCAGCGGCACCTGCGCGGCACCGAACGCGGCGGTCGAGAAGGGCGTCTCCTGCGTCAACACCCCGGACGGCCAGCCGGTCGGCTCGATCGTCGACAACACCACGATTCACCCGTACAGCGGTGACGGTCAGGCCATTCAGGTCAACGTGCCGAACCCGGCTCCGGGCGAGTTCGGCTGGACGATCGACGGCTACAACGGTCTGGTCGACCTGGGCACCGCGCAGGAGCGCAACGGCACCTACTTCCAGGCCAACGGCAAGATCAACCCGATCCTCGTGTCGGACAGCCGCCGGTCGCTCGCCCCGTGGTCGATCTCGGCCAACGTCGGCGACTTCCAGGACGCCGACAAGAAGTTCTCCGGCTCCTACCTCGGTTGGAACCCGTACGTGCTCGACGCCGGCGCGGGCGCCGAGGCCGGTGCCCCGGTCCTGTCGTCGCTCGACGACCAGGGCAAGGGCCTCTCGGTCTCCAGCGCGCTCGCCGCGGCCGCGCAGGGTCACCCGCGTGGTGGCGCCAAGCTCGGCGCTGACCTGGATCTGAAGATCCCGGACAGCATCGCGAAGGGCAGCTACCGCACCACCCTCACGATCACTGCCCTGAGCAGCTGACCGGACTGTTCCACTCGGCGGGGTAGGCACCTTCGGGGCCTACCCCGCCACCGGTTCACCCACTACCAAGATCACCACAAGGACTTGAGATGCAACCGTCCGTAACTCGCTGGAAGACCACGACCACCGCACGCCTCCGTACGACCGCACTGTCCCTGCTCGCCGTCGTCGCGGCCGTCGGTGTCGGCGCCGGTCCCGCCCTGGCGGCGGACGGCAACGTCGCCTGGACGGTCCGGACGGCCTCCAACGGCTACGGCGAGGCCCGGTCCAGCTACAGCTACAACGTCAACCCGGGCGGTGCCGTCGAGGACGCCATGGTCGTGGCCAACCGCGGCCCGGCGCCGCTGACCCTCTCCGTGTACGCGGCCGACGGCTTCACCACCGACGCCGGCCAGCTCGACCTGCTCACCAAGGACAAGAAGTCGATCGCGATCGGCGCCTGGGTGAAGCCGAACGCCGGCAGCGTCGTGATCCAGCCCGGAAAGACCGCCCAGGTCCCCTTCAAGGTCAACGTTCCGGAGAACGCCACGCCCGGCGACTACGTCGGTGGCATCCTCACCACGCTGACCCAGGCCGACCAGGCTGAGGGGATCAACGTCGACCGGCGCCTCGGTATCCGGATCAAGTTGCGGGTGGGCGGCGAGCTGAAGCCGAACCTCGCGATCGAGAACCTCCACGTCACGTACGCCGGGCCGACCAACCCGTTCAGCAAGGGTGACGCCACCATCACCTACAAGGTCCACAACGTCGGCAACGCGGCCCTGTCCGGTAGGCAGGCGGTGACCGTCTCGGGCCCGTTCGGCCTGCTGCGGGTGCGGGCCGAGGATGTCGCCGCGCCGCCGGAGCTGCTTCCGGGTGAGAGCTGGGACGTGACGGTGCCCGTACACGGGGTGGCTCCCGCCGTCTTGCTGGCCGCGACCGCGACGGTGACACCCCTGCTCACCGACGCCTCGGGTTCCACCACCTCGCTCAAGCCGGTCCAGGTCACCGCGCACGGCTGGGCCCTGCCCTGGATGCTGGTGCTGGTGCTCGTCGTGCTGATCGCCCTGCTCGTCGGGGCGTACCTGTACCGACGCCGCAACCGGGCGCAGAGCAAGGCGCGCGAGGACGCCCGCGTACGCGACGCCGTCGAGCAGGCGCTTCGTGGCCCGGAGCCGCAGACCTCCTGACCCGGCTACGCCCGGCGAGGCCCACCCAGCGCTGGCGTTCGTCCTTGTGGGTGAACGACGCTCGGCCCCGGGCCACGCCTGTTCCCGAGCCGGCATGCTGCGACGGTGACGCCGGCACGGAGAGGGAAGCCACATGGTTGACGGGGATGTGCCAGAGCGGATGCAGGCCGCGGCCTTCGACGAGTTCGGCGGGCCGGAGGTGATCACCCTGCGGAAGCTGCCGATCCCGCAGGTCGCCGACGACGAGGTGCTGATCAAGGTCCTGAGCGCAGGTGTCGGGGTGTGGGACGCGTACGAGCGCGAGGGTGTGCTGGTGCCGGAGGGCTCGGCGCTCCCGATCGTGCCCGGCTCCGACGGCGCCGGAACCGTGATCGCGGCCGGCAGCAAGGTGACCGGCCTGGCGGTGGGCGACCTGGTCTACGTCTCCGCCACCGCTCGCCCGAAGGGCGGCTTCTACGCCGAGTACGCGTCGGTCAAGGCGGAGTACGCGGCGAAGGTGCCCGACGGCGTGCCTGCCGAACACGCCGGTGCCATGCCCACCGACGCGCTGACCGCGCTGGCCGGGCTCGACGCGATCAGCCTGTCGGCCGGCGCCTGGCTGCTGATCTTCGGTGCGAGCGGCGGTCAGGGCCACCTGGCCGTGCAGTTGGCGAAGCGGCAGGAGCTGAACGTGATCGCCGTGGCGTCCGGGGCGGACGGCGTCGCGCTGGTGACCCGACTCGGCGCCGACGTGTCCCTCGACGGCCACGGCGACATGACCGACGTGCTGGCCCGGATCCGGGACGCGGCGCCGGGCGGGGTGAACGCCATCCTGGCGATGGCCGGCGGCGCGACGCTGGACCGGCTGACCGAGGCGCTGGCCGACGGCGGGGTCGTCGCGTTCGCCCACGGGGTGCGGCCGGAGCCGCAGGAGCGGTCGGGCGTCATGGTCCGCGCGTACGACGGCGAATCGAGTCCTCGACAGTTGCAGCGCCTCAACGAACTCATCGAGGCGGGGCCGTTCGTGGTGCACGTCGCGGAGAAGTTCCCGCTGGGCAAGGTGCGGGACGCACACCAGCGCCTACAGACGTCCTACGCCGGCAAGCTCCTGCTGACGGTCGCCTGAGACGTCAGGGCGTGCGCTGTTGCGGCACGCGTACCGAAGCCATGCCGGCCGCCGTCGCTGCCTGGATGCCCAGGTCGGTGTCCTCGAAGACCAGGCAGGACTCCGGGGGTACGCCGAGCTGCTCCGCCGCGAGCAGGAACGCCTCCGGGTCGGGCTTGGCCCGGGTGTAGTCGTCGGCGCAGACCAGCACGTCGAACCGGTCCAGCAGACCGAGCGCGTCCAGGGAGGCGGTGACCGATGCGCGGGTGCTGCCGGAGACGACGGCGAACGGGACCCGCCGGTGCGCGTCGTGGATGTGCGCCAGCACGTCGGGCACGGCGGCGAGTTGCGGTAGCAACTCCTGGTAGTAGCTCTCCCGGCGTTCGACGACGGCCGCCACCGGCATGGCCAGACCCTGCTGCTCGTTCAGCGTGACGATGATGTCGGCGGTGGGCCGCCCACCCCAGGCGTAGAAGAGGTCCTCGGGGAACTCGCAGCCCCACTCCTCAAGGGCCCGCTGCCAGGCCAGGTAATGCAGCGGCATCGAGTCGACGATGGTGCCGTCGCAGTCGAACAGGTACGCGGCGAACGGCCCGGGAGGCAGAGGCAGACTCACCCGGGAAGGGTACAGCTCACTCGGTCGTGACGGCTCTCAGCTGACTGAGCAGGTACGCGCGCTCCGGTTCGGTGCCGACCAGCGTCAACGCGCTGCGGTACGCGGCGGCGGCCTCGTCGTACCGGCCGAGCCGACGCAGCAGGTCGGCCCGTGCCGCCGGATAGGGGTGGTGGCCGCGCAGCCGAGGCTCGTCGGCCAACTCGTCGAGCAGCGCGAGCCCCGCCGCCGGCCCGTCCCGCATGGCGACCGCGGCGGCCCGGTTGAGCGCCACGATCGGTGAGGGCACCAGGCCGAGCAGCACGTCGTAGAGGGCCACCACCTGCGGCCAGTCGGTGCTGGCCACGTCGGCGGCCTCGTCGTGCAGCGCGGCGATGGCGGCCTGCACGCCGTACGGGCCGGGCGCTCGGCCGGTCAGCGCGACCACCACCAGGCCGCGCCCCTCCTCGATCATTTGACGGTCCCAGCGTCCCCGGTCCTGGTCGTCGAGAAGGATCATGGCGCCGTCCGGCCCGGTACGCGCGTCCCGTCGGGCGTGGACCAGCAGCATCAGGCCGAGCAGCCCGGAGACCTCCCGCTCGGCCGGCAGCAGCCGCCGCAGGATCCGGCCCAGCCGGATGGCTTCCTCGGCCAGGTCGATCCGTTGCAGATCCGGGCCGGAGCTGGCCGCGTACCCCTCGGTGAAGACCGAGTAGACGGCCTGGAGAACCGTGGGCAGCCGACCGGGCAGCTCGTCGGGCCCCGGCACCCGGAACGGGATGCGTGCGTCGCGGATCTTTCGCTTGGCGCGGACGAGTCGTTGGGCCATGGTGGCGGGCGGCACCAGGAAGGCCCGCGCGACCTCGGTGGTGGTGAGGCCGGCCAGGAACCGCAGGGTGAGCGCGCCGCGATCCTGCGCGGCCAGCGCCGGGTGCGCGCAGGTGAAGAAGAGCGCCAACCGGTCGTCGGGCAGGTCGCGGTCCGCGTCGGCGGGCGGCGCGTGATCGGCCCGCTCGGCCTCCGCCTGCAGTACGGCGAGCCGGGTCGCCAGCACCCGGTCCCGACGCAGCCGGTCCACGGCCCGACGACGAGCAGTGGTGAGCAGCCAGGCCCCCGGCCGGCTCGGGACGCCGTCGGTCGGCCAGTGCGTCAGCGCCGCCTCGATGGCCTCGGAGGTGACCTCCTCGGCCAGGTCGAGGTCGCCGAAGCGGCGCACGAGCGAGGCGAGCAGTCGGCCGCGTTCCTCCCGGAACACCGCCTCCACCGACGACCCGACGGCTGCCCCCTCAGCCGGCACTGTC
Source organism: Micromonospora sp. H61 (assembly GCF_018070325.1). Lineage (GTDB taxonomy): Bacteria > Actinomycetota > Actinomycetes > Mycobacteriales > Micromonosporaceae > Micromonospora > Micromonospora salmantinae. Next base: position 4,915 of record NZ_JAGPXY010000014.1, on the reverse strand, counting down.
ACCCCTGCATGTCGATCTCGAAGATGGGACGGACCTGGACCGATCCGGTGCCGATGGCCCCGGGGCTGCGGGCCGCCCAGTCCAGCGCGGCGTCGAGGTCCGGCACGTCGATGACGTCGTACCCGCCGAGCAGCTCTCGGGTCTCGGCGAACGGCCCGTCGGTGATCGTGCGCTCGCCGTCCGGGCCGACCTGCACCGTGGTGCAGGTGGTCAGGTCCTGCAAGGGGTGCCCGGAGACCCAGACCCCGGCGTCCTTCATCTCCCGGTCGTAGCGGATCCAGTCCTCGAAGCTGCACCCGTTGTCGACGACCTCCCCGTCAACCATGGGGCTCATGAACAGCAGCATGTACTTCACGTTTCGGCTCCTCTCGGTGCGGCGGGTCGCCGTACAGCATGACGACGAACACGGGCCGGTGATATCGACACGGCGCGGGCAGATCTTTTTCGGCCTTGGCCACACCGAAGCCGCGAAGCTGCTGTGAGCTTCATCCGGTCTACTCGTCGGGCGTCGCTCCGAAGAGCAGGAAGAACCGCTCGGCCGCTCGGATGTCGCCGTGCACGTCGATTTCGCCCGCCGATACCGCCGATCGCAGCGGCGTGCCGCCGAACATCAGGTCCCGCAGTGCTCTGACAGTGCCGGTGACAGTGACGTCGACAGGGCCCGACCGGCCACGGGCGACGTCGATCCCACTCGGAGACACCCCCACCTCGAAGGCGTCGGTGCCCACCTGCAACCGGAGTCGAGCCGTCACCGGCGCGTCGGTCGGTGGTCGATAGAGAGCCTTGAGCAACAGCATGAACGCGTCAGTGCTCATCTCGACGTCCGGCTCCGCGGGCAGGCCGGCGCCCCACCGCGACAGCTCGATCAGTGTCGGTTCCAGTTGCTGGCCGCGTTCGGTCAGCTCGTACGCGTGCACGCTTGCCGGCGGCCCGAGCTGCACCCGCCGGACGATGCCGGACTGCTCCAGCTCCCGCAGTCGCTGGCTGAGCACGTTCTGGCTGGCCTTCGGCAGCCCGGCCCGCAGATCGCCGAAACGCTTCGGGCCGAACACCAACTCTCGGACGATCAACAGAGCCCAGCGCTCGCCGACGATGTCCATCGTGCGCGCCGCCCCGCAGGCGTCCTGGTAAGTCCGCTGAGTCACACCGCCATCGTAGTGGGCGTCCACCGAACAGTGCTAACGTCGGACTGTCTAGTCCTAACTTAGGAGCGCGTAATGGATGCACTGCTCGCCAAGGTGATCGAGCGTCACGGCGGCCTTGATCGCTGGAACACCGCGTCGACCCTCACCACCCGGCTCACCTACGGCGGCCCGTTCTGGGCGTTCAAGGGCCGCCCCGACTTCGACAGCACCGAACTTGTCGAGGCCGACCTGCACCGGGAACGGATCCGCCACGTCCAGGAGGGCACCGGCCAGGTCACCGAGTACGACAGCGACACCGACCGGGTCACCGTCACCGCGGCGGACGGCAGCCTGATCGACGAGTTGACGAACCCTCGGGCCAGCTTTGCCGGCTACACCGGGGAGAGCCAGTGGACGCTCGCCCAGGCGGCCTACTTCCGTGGCTACGCCACCTGGCACTACCTCGTCGAGCCGTTCCTGTTCACCTGGCCAGGCGTGGAGGCGCACGAGGTCGAGCCGTGGAAGGAGGACGGCGAGTCCTGGCGCGTCCTGCGCGTCACGTACCCCGAGAGCGTGCACACCCACAGCGACACCCAGCTGTACTACTTCGACGACGGCGGGCTGCTGCGGCGCATGGACTACCAGCCGGTGGTCAACGGCTCCTCCCCGGTCGCGCACCACGTCAGCGGGGCGACCGAGGTCGACGGGCTGGTCGTGCCGACGCGACGCCGGATCCACATCCGCCAGGAGGACCGCACCCCGGACCTCTCCTGGACGCCGATCACCCTGGACCTGGCTGACGTCCGGATCCGCTGAGACCCCGATGGTGTCGCAGCGGACCCGGCGCCCTGCCGCCGACCGGACGCCCCGGCCTCAGGTCGAGGCGTCCGTCCGGCGCCGGCTTCGCTCAGCCCGCCGTCGCATCTGCTGGTACGCGCCGGTCAGCCCCATCGCCCGGCGTACCTCGAGCACCGTCTGGCGTACCTCCTGGCGGGTCCGTTCCGTACCCTCGACGATCAGTCGGTCGACCAGGCCCCGGTCGGCTTCGATCTCGGCCCGGCGCTGCCGGATCGGCGCCAGGAACCCCTCCAGCGCGACGATCAGCCGTTCCTTGACCTCCACGTCACCCACCCGCCCGGCCCGGTACCGCCGGGCCAGGTCGGTCACCTCGTCGCGGTCCGGATTGAAAACCTCGTGGTACGCGAACACCGGGTTGCCTTCCACAGTCCCCGGCACGTCGGCCCGCACCCGGTTCGGGTCGGTGTACATGCCGAGCACCTTGCGACGCACAGTCGCCGCGTCGTCGGAGAGCGCGATCGAGTTGCCCCGGCTCTTGCTCATCTTGGCGGTGCCGTCGGTCCCCACCAGGCTCGGCGTGTCCGCCGGGATCAACTCGGGCACCGGGAAGACGGGGCCGTACAGGTGGTTGAACCGCCGGGCGATCTCCCTGGTCACCTCGACGTGTGCGGCGTTGTCCCGGCCGACCGGAACCACCTCCCCCTTCACGCAGAGGATGTCGGCGGCCTGGAGCACCGGATAACCCAACAGCCCGTACGGCATCTCCTCCTTGCCGGCGTCGCGGGCCATGTCCTTGAGCGAGGGCACCCGTTCCAGCCGGGGGACGGTCACCAGGTTCTGCAGGAGGGTGTTGAGGTCGCCGACCTCGGGGATGGCCGACTGGAGATAGAACGTGGCCCGGTCCGGGTCGACGCCGGCGGCGAGGATGTCGGTCACCATCTCGCGGGCGTTGCCGGAGACCCGGTCGATGTCCTCCCGGCGGTTGCGGGTGGTGAGCATGTGCAGGTCGGCGATGATGAAGAAGCTCTCGTAGCGCCGGTGCAGCCGTACCCGGTTGGCGATGCTGCCGACGTAGTGGCCGAGGTGCAGGCGGCCGGTAGGCCGGTCGCCGGTGAGCATTCGTGCGACGGACATGGTGGTGCCTCTCGTATCCGAAGGTGGGTCACGCATGGGCGCGCGCCGAAGCAGGGCTGGCTCAGCCCTGCTCGGTCAGCGGGATCGACTCAGCGAGTCGCCCGCCATCGCGCGCCGGCGCGAAACCGCAGACCACCGGCACGGAGGACGTTCAGAAGTTGCTCACGGCCGTCGCCGGAGCTGGTCGGGATCTCGGGCACGGCACCGACGAAGCGGCCGTCGAACAGGTCGACCGCCTCGGATGCGCAGTTGCCCGTCCGGACCACGGCTTCAGATTACCCGCGGGATGCCGCCGGGAGGCGGAAGGTAGCTGTCGGCGTAGTAGGCGCCGACGCGTTCCCGGTACTCCTGGTCGGCCGAAACCGGATCGAACGGTGGCGCGTCCTTGATCTGCTGGCGGGTCCGGTCGACGTGCACGACGCGTTCCTGGTGATCCACCCGGTCGACCGTCCCGGCCGGTAGCAACACCTTCTGGCCGAAGATCCATGGCCCGGTGTCGACCACCAGGTGTCCGGCGTCCGCCTCGTCGCTCGTCTCGTCGATGGTGCCGATACGCCCGTCGCTCGCCTGCACCTGATAACCCACCAGGTCGACGGGCGTACCCGGGCCGGGGGCGTCCGGGCCGTCGTGCCCACCCTCCTGATCCTCCGGAGGGGTGACCGAGGGGGTGGTCTCGGTATACCCGCCGGCCAAGGCGGACGGATCACGCCAGGCCCAGGGGTTGAATATCGAGGGTTGCATGGGGCACCTCCAGGGGACGGTCCTCAGCTGTCCCCCTTCGCAGTGCCCATCCCGCTGACGCCGGAAACAGCCTGGGCTCCACGCGGCAGCGCTCCTGCCGAGGTGTGGGGCGGTCCGCCCGGCGTTCGCGCCGCCGCCGGTTCCGCGCCGGCGCGGGCACGGTGACCAGGCGCGCTGGCATACTCGGCTGCCATGGTGCTGTCGCGAGGGTGGAGCCTCTTCCTGGTCGGAGTCGGCGTCTGGACCTGGGTGATCTGGCCGAGGTTCGCGGTCGCCATCTGGCAGGACCCGCGGTCCTGGGCGTCCGGCACGGTGGCCGACGGCCCGGCCACCAGCTTCCTGTGGGTGCACGCCTTGCTGATCGCCGCGTCCCTGGCCATCGGCACCACCGCCGGTGTTCTCGGCGTCCGGGCCTGGCTCGCCGCCCGGCGGCGGCAGCCGTCCTGATCACCGCCGCTCCTGAGGACCAGGACGGCCTGCCGTGATGGTCGCCGAGCGCCTGCTGCTGACGGAACGGCTCTGACCTGGGAAAACCGGTCGGACGTGCGAATGTGACGCGCGCCGCTACCCGTGGATTTGACGATCAAACCCGCAGACGCGTAACTTTCTCTCTGCCAGCGCGGAACGGGGCAAACGGGACGAAGGTCCTAGAGCACCGAAACGGGATGGCAACCGGGTCAAGCAGGGGTTCACTTCTGGGAGACGCGGTCCGGGCGGGGCTCGCCGGATCGGCCGCGAGGCGGATTTGGTGCGGCGAAGCCGACCGGGTAAGGTTCACGACCGGCAGGGAACCGGGCGAGACTGCGGGAAACCGCAGCGGCCGGTCTGCTGAATCCGACGACCTGACGCAGCGGTTCGCTGCTGCGTGAGTGCGCCGGCGCTGACCCGTACGAAGCATGACAGACCGGGACACACGGTTTGACACGGCGAAGACGGTGAGGTAACGTAGTAAAAGTGCCCGGCGCGAGAGCGGCGGGGACGCGGTACGAAAAGCCCCGGTTGGGGTTCCACTGTGGTGGGGCTTCTGGTCGGTGTGTGGTTGTTCTTTGAGAACTCAACAGGGTGCTTGTAAAGCCAGTGCCAATTATGATTTATACCCCGGACTGGTCAGTTTTTGC
>NZ_JAGPXY010000139.1 GCF_018070325.1 Micromonospora sp. H61 | reverse complement strand
GGCAATAACTTCATGATCAACCAGGTCTGGGGACTGAGGCCGGAGGCCGGTGGGTGGGGTGGGGTTACTTCACTGAGGGGGTTACGAAGGGGGGTTTGGTCAGCTTCAGGGGGGCTCGGCGGCCTCGGATGTCGATCTCGACCTCGTCGCCGTCGGTCAGGTTGGCGTCGGTGTTCAGCAGGGCCAGTGCGATGCCCTGTTTGCGGGTTGGCGAGAAGGTGCCGCTGGTCACCTCACCCACCTGGGTGTCGCCTACGTGCAGGGTCATGCCGGGCCGCGGGATGGCCCGGTCGACGGCCACCAGGCCGCGCAGCGTACGCCGGGGGCCGGCGGCCTTCTCGGCGAGCAGCGCGTCGCGGCCCCAGAAGGCCGGCTTGTCCCAGCCGACCGCCCAGCCGGAGCGGGCCTGCACCGGGCTGATGTCCAGGGAGAGGTCCTGCCCGTGCAGCGGGTAACCCATCTCGGTCCGCAGTGTGTCCCGGGCGGCCAGCCCGCAGGCGCGCAGCTCGAACGCCGCGCCGGCGGCGAAGAGCGCGTCCCAGACGGCGACCGCGTGCTCCGCCGGCACCACCAGCTCGTAGCCCAGCTCACCCGTGTAGCCGGTACGGCAGACGGTCAGCTCCACCCCGGCCAGGCTCGCGGCGGAGAAGCTCATGTAGCCGTGTTCGGTGGGCAGGTCCAGGGCGGCCAGTAGCTCCGCCGAGCGGGGGCCCTGCACGGCCAGCACCGCGTACGCCTCGTGCTCGTCTGTGACGGTCACCTGCGCGGGAGCGGCGGCGCGCAACCGGCGCACCACCTCGGCGGTGTTCGCCGCGTTCGGGATGAGGAAGACGTGGTCGTCGGCGTAGAGGTAGGCGATGATGTCGTCCACCACGCCGCCGGTGGCGTCGTCGCAGCAGAGCGTGTACTGCGCCCGGCCCGGGCCGATCCGGCCGAGGTCGTTGCTGAGGCAGGAGTTGACGAAGTCGGCCGCACCGGGGCCGCTCACCCGGGCCTTGCCCAGGTGTGACACGTCGAAGACCCCGACCGCCGTACGCACCGCGGTGTGTTCCTTGAGCACTCCGCCGCCGGCGTACTCCAGGGGCATCTCCCAGCCCCCGAAGGGGGCGAACTTGGCTCCGGCGGCGGTGTGCCGCTCGTGCAGCGGGGAACGGCGCAGCCGGGTCGCGGCGGCGTCGGAGGTCACGTCGGTCATGGGTGGCAACTTACCGGGGGCAACGTCGCTGGTTAGCATCGGCGGGAGCCCGCTGGCGCTGTCGGCGGGACAGCCATGACGTCCGGCGGGTAGGTTCCGCCGGAGACCTTCACCGCTGGTACGCGACGCCGCGACCGGCCCGGCCCGCCCGGAGTAGCTTCAGTGACTTCACCCCGCACCACCAACCTGAGCCTGGTCGACACCGACCCGGCCGAGCTCGCCGTCGACGCGATCGTGATCGGCGTGCACAGCCAGACCGGAGAGCAGGGCGCCACCAGCGGCCTCGCCGGCACCCTGCTGCTCGCCAGCGGCGCGGAGAGCATCGCGGCCGCGTTCGACGGCAAGCTGACCGAGACCCTCGCGCTGCTCGGCGCGACCGGCGGGCCGGGTGAGGTCATCAAGCTGGCCACGCTGGGCACCGTGACCGCCCCGCTGGTCACCGCGGTCGGGCTCGGCCCGGAGCCGTCGGGTGCCGCACCGGCCCCGGAGACGCTGCGTCGGGCCGCCGGTGCGGCGATCCGGGCCCTGGCGGGCGCACCCACTGTCGCGCTGGCGCTGCCGCTGCCGGACGACGCGGACGCGTCGGCCGAGCTGCGCGCGGTCGCCGAGGGGGCGCTGCTGGGTGGGTACCGGTTCGCCGGTTACAAGACCCGGCCGCAGCCGACCCGGCGCGAGCCGGTGGCCGAGGTGCTCATCGCGGTGCCGGACGCCGCCGACGCGGGCGCCCGGGCGACCTCCGCCTGGGCGCAGGCGGTGGCGGGCGCGGTCCGGCTCAGCCGGGACTGGGTGAACACCGCGCCGAACGAGCTGCGTCCGCCGTCGTTCGCCGACGCGGTCGCCAGCGCGGCGCGCGAGGCGGGCCTCGGCGTCGAGGTGCTCGACGAGGCGGCGCTGGCCGCCGGCGGGTACGGCGGCATCGTCGCGGTGGGGCAGGGCTCGGAGGCCCCGCCTCGGCTGGTGAAGCTGACCTACACCCCGCAGGACGGCGGCAACGGCAAGCGGGTCGCACTGGTCGGCAAGGGCATCACCTTCGACACCGGCGGCATCTCGATCAAGCCGGCGCAGGGCATGTGGGAGATGAAGTCCGACATGGCGGGCGCCGCCGCGGTGGGCGCGGCCATGCTGGCGATCGCCGCGCTGAAGCCGACGGTGGCGGTCAGCGCGTACCTGCCGATGGCGGAGAACATGCCGTCGGGCACCAGCTACCGGCCGGGTGACGTGATCACCATGTTCAACGGCAAGCGGGTCGAGGTGCTCAACACCGACGCCGAGGGCCGGATGATCCTGGGCGACGCCATCGCCCGCGCCTGCGCGGACGGCACCGACTACCTGTTCGAGACCTCCACGCTGACCGGCGGCCAGGTCATCGCGCTGGGCAAGCGGATGGCCGGCGTGATGGGCACCCCGCAGCTGTGCGACCGGGTGAAGGTGGCCGGCGACGCCGTCGGCGAGCCGGCCTGGCCGATGCCGCTGCCCGACGACGTCCGTAAGGGCATGGAGTCGGATGTGGCGGACATCTCCCAGGTCAACGCCGGGATGGACCGGGCCGGCCACATGCTGCAGGGCGGTGTGTTCCTGCGCGAGTTCGTGACCGACGACGTGGCCTGGGCGCACATCGACATCGCCGGGCCGGGCTACCACTCGGGCGAGCCGATCGGCTACTGGACCAAGGGCGGCACTGGGGTTCCGGTCCGCACGCTGGTGCAGCTCGTCGAGGATGTCGCCACCAACGGCTGACGGGACATCCGAAAGGGGCTCCCTGCTCAAGGGGGCCCCTTTCGCGTGGCTCAGCGCCGCTCGGGTCGCGTGGCTCAGCGCCGCTCGGGTCGCGTGGCTCAGTGCCGCTCGGGGCGACGTTTGCGGCGCTCGTTGAAGTCGCGCATCCGCTGCGGGTAGCCCATCAGCCGGACGTCGTACACCGGGATGCCCATCCGGTACGCGAAGCGCCGGGCTCCGTCCGGGCCGTCGATGCGCCGGCGGGTCCACTCCCCGTCGTCGGCGATCAGGATGACAGTGGTCTCCGTCACCGTCGTACGGGGTTCGATGTACGCCTCGACGCCGCGCCGACTCCGGATGAAGTTCTCCAAATGCTCCAGATCGCCGCGACTGGCGGCACGGTCATGGCTCGGCACAGCCGCCTGTTTGCGGCGCCGGAACAAGCCCACCGGATCTCTCCCCCACGTTGCGTCATCGACGACGGTGCCAAGGGTACGTGTCGATGACGTGTCGTTGGGCACCTCGGTACGCACCCTGTGCCCAGTGGTGACAAGATGACCGAGGTGGGGTGTGTCCGTGTTACACCTCTGTGACCCCCGATGCAGCGACGCGACCTGGGAGTTGGACGTGAGCGAGCCGAACGAAGCGACCTTCGACATTGTCATTCTCGGAGGTGGCAGCGGCGGCTACGCGACCGCGCTGCGCGCCGTCCAGCTGGGCCTGAAGGTCGCGCTGGTGGAGAAGGGCAAACTCGGCGGCACCTGCCTGCACAACGGTTGCATCCCGACGAAGGCCCTGCTGCACGCCGCCGAGATCGCCGACCAGGCCCGCGAGTCGGAGCAGTTCGGCGTGAAGGCCGAGCTGATCGGCATCGACATGGCCGGGGTCAACGCGTACAAGGACGGTGTGATCTCCCGCCTGTACAAGGGCCTGCAGGGCCTGGTGAGCGGTTCGAAGAACATCACCTTCGTGGCCGGCGCCGGCAAGCTGGTCGGCAAGAACGTGGTCGAGGTGGACGGCAAGCGTTACACCGGCCGCAACATCGTCCTGGCCTCCGGCTCGTACGCGAAGAGCCTGCCCGGCCTGGAGGTCGACGGCGAGCGGATCATCACCAGCGACCACGCCCTCACGATGGACCGGGTGCCGTCGTCGGTGATCGTGCTCGGTGGCGGCGTGATCGGCGTCGAGTTCGCCAGCGTGTGGAAGTCCTTCGGTGTGGACGTGACGATCGTCGAGGCGCTGCCCCGGCTGGTCGCCGCCGAGGACGAGGAGTCGTCCAAGGCGCTGGAGCGGGCGTTCCGCAAGCGGAAGATCAACTTCAAGGTCGGCAAGCCGTTCGAGAAGGTCGAGAAGACCGACAGCGGCGTCAAGCTGACCATCTCCGGCGGCGAGACGGTCGAGGCGGAGCTGTTGCTGGTCGCCGTCGGCCGCGGCCCGAACACCGCCAACCTCGGGTACGAGGAGCAGGGCGTCAAGATGGACCGCGGCTACGTGCTGACCGACGAGCGGCTGCGCACCAGCGTGCCGAACGTCTACGCGGTCGGTGACATCGTGCCCGGCCTCCAGCTCGCGCACCGCGGCTTCCAGCAGGGCATCTTCGTGGCCGAGGAGATCGCCGGGCAGACCCCGGCCGTGATCGACGAGGTCGGCATCCCGCGCGTCACCTACTGCGACCCGGAGCTGGCGTCGGTGGGTCTCACCGAAGCCAAGGCCAAGGAGCAGTACGGCGCCGACAAGGTCAAGACGTACAACTACAACCTGGGTGGCAACGGCAAGAGCCAGATCCTCAAGACCACCGGCTTCGTGAAGCTGGTCCGGGTCGAGGACGGCCCGGTGGTCGGCGTGCACATGATCGGCGCCCGGGTGGGTGAGCTGATCGGTGAGGCGCAGCTCATCTACAACTGGGAGGCCTACCCGGCGGAGGTCGCCCAGCTCGTGCACGCCCACCCGACCCAGAACGAGGCCCTGGGCGAGGCGCACCTGGCCCTCGCCGGCAAGCCGCTGCACGCGCACGCCTGATCATCCAAAACCGCGGCGTCCGGCGACGGGCGAAGATCCCACCAGGGGAATGAAGGAGTCTCAGAAAATGCCGGTATCGGTCACCATGCCCCGGCTCGGCGAGAGCGTCACCGAGGGCACCGTCACTCGCTGGCTCAAGCAGGAGGGCGACACGGTCGAGGTCGACGAGCCCCTGCTCGAGGTCTCCACCGACAAGGTGGACACCGAGATC
>NZ_JAGPXY010000138.1 GCF_018070325.1 Micromonospora sp. H61 | reverse complement strand
CTACCGGGTCCATCACTCCGAGCACGAAGCGACGCCGTTCGTCTACGAGATCTCGAATGGCTGTGCCCTCGGCGGCAGTCTGGAAGAGGCGATACTGCACGGCATCCTCGAGGTCGCTGAGCGCGACGCGTTCCTGATGACCTGGTATGCGCAGATGCCGGTGCCGCGGATCGACCTACGCACGGCGCGCCGTCGGATGGTCCCGCTCATCGCCGAGGCGATCCGGGCGGAGACCGGTTACACCGTCATGGCCTTCGACATCACCCTCGAACAGGGCATCCCCTGTGTCTGGGCGTTGGCGGTGGACCCGTCGGACGACGACGAACGGCCCAAGGCCGTCTGCGCCGCCGGCAGCCACCTCGACCCGGAGATCGCCGCTGAGAACGCGTTGAGCGAACTGGGGGCAATCCTGGTCGACCTGATGGGCCGCTATCCGGGCCAGCGGGACCAGGCCGAACACATGGTGCGGAACGGGTTGCTGGTAACGGAGATGAACCACCACTCCCTGCTGTACGGCACCCGTGCCGCCGCCGCCCGCCTTGACTTCCTGACCGGTTCGCCGCGCTCGGTGAGCTTCGCCGAGATGACACAGCCCGACGCGTTCCATCACGCCGACCTCAGCGACGATCTCCGCGAGTTGGTTCGCCGCTACCTCGACCAGGGCATGGACGTGATCGCCGTGGACCAGACCACGCCCGAACAGCGTTCACAGGATCTAGCCGGCGCCAAGGTGATCATTCCTGGCACGCTGCCGATGACCTTCGGCCACCACCTGCGCCGGGTGGACGGGATACCTCGGTTGCAGGAGATTCCGTACCGGCTCGGCTACCGAGCGCAGCCGCTCAAGCCCTCGGACGTCAACCCGCACCCCCACCCCTTCCCCTGAGTCGCGACGAGATCGAGGAGCCAACCCGGATGTATCTGCAGTTCGTCCTCTGGGACCTGAGCAAGTCGCGAGTCTCCGTTGAAGACCTACGCGCTTACCTGCGTGACTACGCGGTCGAGGCGTACGCCCAGTTGCCGGGAATGCGGCTGAAAACGTGGTTCGCCAACCCCCAACGCCAGGTGTGGGGCGCGGTCTACCTGTGGGACGGTGCCGAATACATGGATGGCCCAGCCCGGGTGAGCCGCGCCATCGAGCTGATCGGATACCCACCTTTGACTGACCCGGCCCCGGGATCCGCGGCGCGCAGGCGCGGTGCTGACGGCCGGCCGGGGGAGGTCCGATCCGTTGGGGCGTGGTTGCGATGCGCCGAGCTGGTGTCGCCGGACCCGACGCACACCGTCAGGCGTCTGACCCTTCCGCCAGGTCGCGTCCGAAAGCCTGCTGGATGGCCTGGACACGGGAGTTGACGTCGAGTTTGGCGTAGACGTTCGTCAGATGCCGCTTGACTGTGGTCTCGCTGATGAACAACTGCTCGGAGATTCGCCGGTTGCTCATGCCCGCGGCAACCAACCGCATGATCTCAACCTCCCGGTTCGTCAACGGACCGGGTGCCACCGTGGTCGGCCGCAGCTTGCGGAGCGTACCGACAGGTGCGGAGAGGATGAAGCGGTCCTCCTTGCGGTGCACCGCCTGAATGACACAGACCAACTCCTCCAACTGCACTCCCATCGCGAGGCACGCATGGGCGCCCGAGGTGAGCACCTTCCACAGGAAGAGATGGTCGTCGGAGTCGGTCAGAACGACGACCTTCGAGTCGGGCCGCTCGTCCAGAATGGGCGCAACCAACAGGTCCGGTAACTCGTCGCCGGGGTCGGTGATCAGGATCGTGGTGTGCGGCGAGTCCCCCGCGGGAGCCGGGGAGGTGCTGGGCGACAGACGGCCGTCGTACACGGAGAAGTTCGGAACCTTCTTCAGTAGTTCGGCGAGGCCGTGCCGAAGCAGTGGTGTCTCGGTAACGATCTCGATCGTCATCGAGGGCGGACAACCCCGGACAACATCCGGGCCCGGGTTCTGCAAAGTCGACAAGATGCTCCCTCGGTGACGTGCGACCGACCCTCGGTCCGGCGGTCGCGACAGACCCAACGTCTGCGCGATCGCCGGTGAAAGCGTTCGACGGCTAGCGGAGGTCCATCCGGCGAAGGAGGGCAATCGCGTCTTCGCGTTTGGCATCCGGGGCATCCGTGTCGAGGAAATCCCGTAACGCCACCAACTCCGGCTCACCGACCGCCTCACGTACCCCTGGCAGCCGCAGGATCCGGGCATAGGTACGGTCGGGGAAGTAGAGACCCTTGGCCCCGGCCAGTAGGGTCTCGGCGCTGCCCGGCGAGATCACACCGCGGTCCACCGCCGCAGCGATCGCCACCCGGATGTTCACCATCGGCTCGCACAGGGCGCGTTGCGAATCCGTGTCGAAAGTGACCGCCACCTCGTCGTCGGCGTTGATCGCGCCGGACCGGTACAGCTCGAAGACCTGTCCGACGCCGACCATGCCCTCGTGGACGAGTTCGGCCGCGCGTAGAGCTCCCATGCTTGATGAGCCGAACACCCGTACCGGCTCAGGGTGCCGGTCGATGGCCCGAAGCACTTCTTTCGGAGAGATCATCAACTGCTGGAGAAACTGGCCGTCGATGATGCCGATGTGGGTCGGCGGCTCCGGCTCGGCGAGCAGCAGGTCGATGTCGCCTCGCTTGACCGGTGGTCGTACCTCGACTGGTGCCAGTTCGGTGACCGTGGCGGCGTCGATGCTGGGCCCGGCGAAAACCACCGCGCGCGTCATCGTCTGGCCCCCGTCGGGTCGACCCGTTTCCGTGGCGTGGCCACCGTCCGCAGCGCTTCGTCCCAGCGCGCCTTAGCCCGTGGGCCGAGCTTGCTCTGGTCGATCGCCCAGGAGTCGAGCCCCGGGACGATCACCCGGACCACGTGCACCGGGAAGCCCGGGGGTGTGCGGTCAACCACGATGACCCTCTCCAGTCCGTTGTCCCGCAGTCGTTCGAGCATCAGGCGCGTGTCGGCGATGACGTCGTCGCTCGGGTAGCTGTGTACGTCGCCGAAACTCACCGGTGATACAGACTCCCGCCATGGCCACACCGAGCGGTCCACCTCCCCACGGCGGGACACGTGGTGACCCCAGGTGTCGGCCTCGACACTGGGCAGGCTGATGTCCTCGCGCATGCCTTGAATGTCCACGGCTCGGCTCTGGGCCAGCTCGGTAAGTGCCCGGATGATCGCCACCTCGGCGTTGGGGTGCGTGCCGTAGCCGGAATGGCCGGGAGAGAAGGTCTCGGCCAACGACTCGTTGACCACGGCGGCGAAGGTCGGAATGCCGAGCGGGGAGGTGATGTCCCTGACAACCAGCGGTAGTCCCGAGTCCTGGATACGGTCGGCGAACCAGCGCGCCGCCTCCGGCAGGGTCGCCAGATCCACACTCGGCGTACTGTCCTCCAGCGCGGTCACCGCACCGGCGGGCGCGGCCGCGCCGAGCTTGTCACGCATCATGTGGGGGATGCGGTTACTGACCAGATCCGCCATGGTCAACGCGTCACGCTCGATCACCTCGCAGAGGGCGTGACAGACTGCCTCCTCGAGCGAGTTGCCCGAGGCCAGCCCATTACTGGTGTTGATCGCGAAGCACTGGACCTCGTGAAAGCGGACGTAGTAACCAGCCAGGCTCAGCGGTACGTGGACCGGCTCGTCCCGCAGTAGGTCGTAGCCCTGGGCCCAGGAGATTGGCCGGTCCGTACGGTAGGAGTGGCCGGGCGCGAGATTGTGGTCGGCCGGGTCGAGCACTGCCACGTTGGCGTCCCGCAGCTCAGCGTAAGAGGCGATGCGATCCGGCGTCCTGGGCTGCCAGGCGGCAAACCGCTCCACCGCTTCCATGATCGCCGACGCTCGCGCGTCGTCGTGGGTACGCCCCTTGCCGTTGTAGACCGAGAGGAGATCATCAGATCGCGGCACGATCGCGTTGTAGACGGGAATTCCGATCCGGTCCAGCCAGGTGATGTCGGCGACCCGGGCCACTCCGACCGTCCGTAACAGGGGAGTGACGCGCTCCAGGGTCTGCAGCGTGGTCACCTCACGGGTGGGTCCAATCTTCGGGACGCGTTCACGCAGCTTCATCAGACCACCACCTGCGATCGGCCCAGTGTGACAAGTGTCGGTGCTGCTGGCAGAGATGCCGGTCTAGGCATTTGTCAGGCTCTCCTATCCGAGGCAATTGCCGTCGCCACCGCGTGGGTCCCGTCGCGGAAGTCCACTCCCGCCTGAGGGGCGTAGCCGGAGTCGGGCTGGTCTCGTTGCCCTGACCCTGACCCTGACCCTGACCCTGACCCAGGCCGACTGGCACTGGAACCAACCCTGACCGGCAGGAGCGAGAGCGGGAAGGGATACGCCCGTCCCGAACTGTTCGGAACGAAGGTTCGGCCTTGCCCCGTGTTCATTCGCACTCTCGAACGCCTACACCCACACCGCGCGGTGGCAGCGCGCGTAGCGCCCCTCGCGGCACGGTTCGGCACCGAACGCCCGAAGAGTGACCGGCCCCATTCGCGCGCTTGCCCACCTGAGGCCGAACGGTCCGGCACGGTGACGACGCGCGCACATTGCCGCCGGGCGACCTGACGCGCGTTCGCATTGACCAGCACGGGCTGCTCGGCGGCGCCGAGGATGGGCAGATCCGACAGCGAGTCGCTGTAGGCCACCCGCCACGGTGGCGTCACCCCCTGGCCGGCGAGCTGCGCCATCTTCGTCGCCCCGTGGTGGTGCACGATCACCCGCCGCCGGGCGACGGCTCCGCCGCAGGAGCGGGCCCCCCTCCGGGCAGGGCTCGCCGCCGCGCGCCGCAACATCGCCCGGACCGACCCGTACCTGCGCTGGTTGCTCGCTACTGCGCACGCCTGGCAGGTCAGGGAGGCGTTGCGCCGGGCCCGCCGGCAGACCTTCCTGGCCGCCGCGCTGTGGTGGTCGGGGCGGTGGTGTTCATCGCCGCGACCGCCGGATAGCGCGCCGCCTCGTCGGGCTATGACGACAGCGGCGCGCCATCCAGCAGTCGGTCAGTACGGATATCCGGGGACGTTGAGTCGCACGCTGTACAGCCCGGAGTCGCCCCACCGGCCGGACGTGACGAAGAGGGTCTGCCGGTCGGGGCCGCCGAATGCCACGTTGGTCGTGCCGGAGTTGCCGGAGCGGATCGTGCCGAGCTGGGTGCCCGCGGGGGAGTAGACGTGGACCAGGGAGTCCCCGC
>NZ_JAGPXY010000137.1 GCF_018070325.1 Micromonospora sp. H61 | reverse complement strand
ACCCGGGCAAGCCGAGCAGACCGCCGCCCGACCCGCCAGCGTCCGACCGT
Source organism: Micromonospora sp. H61 (assembly GCF_018070325.1). GTDB lineage: Bacteria > Actinomycetota > Actinomycetes > Mycobacteriales > Micromonosporaceae > Micromonospora > Micromonospora salmantinae. The sequence continues at coordinate 5,267 of NZ_JAGPXY010000137.1, read as the reverse complement.
GCGTCAAGGCCGTCTTGACGTGGCGGGCCGGACGGCGGCCCGCTCCCCAGGAGGGCGGGTCGAGGGCAGACGGGATGGCTTGGCCCGGTGGGGGTGCTGGGGATTCGCGAGATTTCAGGCCACACTGAGCCTATGGCATGGGAATGGGTCGCTCCTGTCGCAACCGGCGCCGTAGGGGTCGCCGGTATCGCCTCTACCTGGTCGATAGGGCTTCGCGATCGCAGGATTCGAAGCGAGGAACGCAAAGAGCAGCGCCGGTCAGAGGTGTATATTGATCTTCTAGTCCAGGTTTCCCACGACGTAATTGACGCGATTCCCCTTGTTGGCGTACCCGCCGGACCTGTTCCGCAGCCGCGCAAGCCGGAGGATGGCATCCTCCTGCGTGCCAGACTTGGGGCATTTGGTACCCGAGAGGTTCAAAGTCGGTACACAGCAATGCTAGAAGAGATCGAGAACATCCGGAGCTCAAGGGCCGTCATCGATCGTCGGCAGGGGCAGTCCCAGGTGAGGTCTGAGTCGGAGAGTACTCGGAATCTATCGTCTGACGAGCTGTGGAAAATTCATCGGACGAAGTGGCCAGAGGTGCTGAAGTTGCGTGATGAATTGACCAATCGGATCCGCCACGAATTGGGAGAGCTGCCCGTGTCATCGCACGGAGTGTGAAAAGCAAACGAGACGGCCGCCTTGATCGCAAGATCTGGACATACACGGAATGATCAAGCCCAACGGGTGGGGACCCGTCGGACGCAACGCCTGGGATGGCAAGGCGCTCACTAGGTGTCTAGGAAGTCCCATTCGCTCCCTAGAACCCAACGCAGGGCGGACAGCTTGCCATGCACGAAGCCCCAACCCCAGTCATCCCAGGGGCCGACATTGTCGGCACCGTACCTGTCCTCAATTTGGCGCATGGCGGCTTCCATTTGGGAAGCTAGAGTTTCCGGCGTCGGGTCAACCTCGCCACGCTCCTCCTTCTCCTGTCGGATAAGCTTTCGTACGTACCATATCTTGTCGAAAAATTCACGCTCTGCTTCAAGGATTTCAACGAGCGTACGAGGCTCCTCTTGAACTAGCTCAACTTCCTCGACAAGCTCTTCGAACTCTTCCCCGAAGTGTTCTGTGAGTCCGGCAGTAAGACCCTCCAAGCCCAGGAGGTAGCGGACACGGCCATCGTCAAAGATGTCGTTGAAGTCGGGGTGAGGCTTCCTTCGGTCGCCGTTGGGGAGAGAGAAGTCCTGGTGGTTCGAGGTGGCAAAGCAGCAGACGTCCGGTGGCCGGCTCTTGTTCACCGCATCCCGGAACATCTCAATAAGGAGAGCGTCAGCCACACTGTTCTTCGCCAAATGAAACGGGGCCCTCTTCTCCAACGCTCTCAGTATTACCGACGCTTGCTGGCGGCTGCTCGGCTCCACTGCGACCGGGCGGCTCAACAACTCCCTAATCTCTGTAAAGTTCCTCAGCGACAGGGATGACAGTAGCGGCAAACGATGGCTCATCTCTTCAAGCCATTGCTCCCGTTGGCTTCCGCCATACTCCTTGAGATCACTCTTCAACTGCCGGACGCGCTCTGCGACGCTGGCTGAGACAGACGCCTCAACCCGAGGCCGGTTGCGCTCAAACTCATCGACAACCAGCGAGGGCACGATAAGTCGAAGACGCTTCTGGTGGAAGAGCAGGCGGATCGGCACGATGAGTTTCTGGCCGTCTCGATGCTTCGCCATGTCGAGCCAGACTGATGTGTCGACCAGCAACCGGAGCACAGGTTGAGGGTACTGGGCACTCCTCACAAGACCGTGCGACCACATCGCTCCCCAGCGCGGCACGCAGGCACTCGGGGCACACAGGGGGCACAAGACACTGTCAAACGTCGTCAACCAGCCACCAACGATGGCAGTCCGAGACGCCGTGTGAGCAGGCGGGAGGTAGCGCTCCCGCTGGTGGCGAGACAGCGGCTCTTAGTTCCGCTTCAACCTCCCGACTTGCGGCTCAGGAGGTACTCCAAGCAATGACAGCCGAAGGGTGTGACCGCCCATGCGGCGTTGCCGTCGTCGCGAGCGACTCGGTTGTCCGCCAAGCCGTGACGCACGAGCGTGGCCATGATTGGCACGACTCCGGCAGCAAGGTGCGGAAATTGTTCCCCAAGTTGCGACTGAAGTGCGACTCCCGGCTTATCGGTTGTACCTTCGGGCCGAGGGGGAAGTGGACCATTCACCATAGCGTCCAGCACCCGGACATGGGCAGCTTCAAGATCAGCCAACGCAGCGACGACCAAAACGCCCAGGTCAAGATGGGCGTCATCTTGGAGGTTTTCCGTCAGTACGGCAGCGAGTGCCTTGACCTTGTGCTCGCACATGGTGCTGTATGCGGCTTGAATTGCCCCCGTGGTCAACATAAGTCGGCCGTCTTTGCTCTTGGCCCATGCCTCAAACTCGTCGGCGGAGAGGCCAACGGACTCGGTGACGGCCTCGACAAGCCGCTCGACGTTACGGAGTCCGCGACGGTCTCGAACGGTTACAAGCTCAAGTGCCGGCTTGAGGAGGGCGGCCCCGAGGGCGCCCACGGGGCCGGCCACTGCCAGGCCGATGCCAACCGTCCCAACCTCGATCGCGGTCCGGGCAGTGAGCTGTCCTGCGGCTTCACGCTTGGTCATATCGTCTGCCTAGCTTGCGGTGTCAAGATGAACACACTGCATCAGGCCGTGACCAGGCCGTCGGAAGCCGATCGTGAGCGACCAACGACGACTACTAGCGACGACCTCTGCCCAGGTGGCAAGGCGTAGTCGGTCGGCGTACCAGGGCGGTCGAAGCCGCCTTACCTGTAGTTGTTGAACTGATGGCGCTAGTAGGTCTGGGCGCCAAGCGGTCCAGGCTTCGGCTTACCGCGAACCCAGGTGGCACCACAGCCGATGCACACGTCATCACCGGTGTCTGCACCCAAGCTGTACTCCCGCTCATGTACTTCATGGGCACACGGTGGGCTTCCTGCTCGTCGCCAAGCCTCTCGTCGACGAGCTGCCTCATCGATCTGCATCGGTCCCTCCAAAGGTGCGGCCCCCGGTGTAGGCAGGAGCGGCGCCCAGGCTGTCGACAGCAACCATGACAGCTACCGCGCCGGACGTCGGCGTACCCGGAAGCGGAACGACGGACGGTGCTCCGAGCGTGCAGCCGTTCCGGACGGAGGCCGATGCGCTGCACAGAGCTTGTAAGCGAGACGTCGCCTAGACCTAACACGCAACGTCTGATCCGGCGGGTGATGGGCGATACCACTGCCGAAACAGTCTTTTTAGGATCAAGGCGGCCCGTAAAGCGGGCCGCGCCGGCCCGTCCCCGCCAGCTGGCGGCCACCCGCCCGCAACGGCCGGGCCGCGCCGGCAACCCACGCAAGCGAGCAGAAACCACACGAGAGGTCAGGGCTCCGTCATTGGACCCCGATCGTTCTCGGACTCGCGTCGCTATCACCGGCGTTGCTCGTGCAGCAGCCGCATCAGGTGATCGCCCCGGCGCACTGACGCTCCGGCAAGGTCGACCACCTGCCGCAGCGCGGCCAGGTCCGCCAACTGTCCCTCGGCCAGGCCCACCACTAGAGGCACCACCTCATCGTCGGTCATCTCCCACGGCCAAGGATCCTCTGAAATGAACGCGTTGCGGTCGGACAGGCTGGTCAGCAGGTCATCAAGGTCGCTAAGCGTGTCGACCAGTCGCCGGGCCGCCGCAGTCACCTGTGGGTCGTCTAATCCGAGCCGAGGAAGCAGTACAGCGATGAGTCGGCGCTGCCATGCCTGCCGATCCTGAGGCGACCCGGCTGCCCACATTACGAACCACACCTCGGCGATGCCGCCGAGGATCTCGTCAAGTCCGTCCGGTAGGTCCCACGCCGCTGGCAACCCCGCTTCGAGCCGCTCGGCCAGTGCCCGCTCCTGGCTTTCCAACTCGCGCCACATCTCCTCGGCTAGAGCGATCCGCCCGAACGCCACCTCGGCTTGCTCTACCCAGAACAGCCCGACCAGCAGATCCCTGAGGTTGTCCCACTTCTGTCCGATGGCCTCCGTCAGCTCCTGCGCGACCGTCGCCCACCGGCGCTCTCGATTGCGGCGCACCACAGCCTCGATCACGACGTAGGCGGCGAAGAATTCCACCGGGATGAGCAGTAGGCCGGCAACGACGTTCGCAGCCACCGGATGGTCTGTACTGAGCAACGGAAACCAGCTGTCGAACCACCAGGCGGTCAGAAGACACGCCACGGCCACCATGAACCAGATGGTGAGGAGGACCCCGCGCCAAGACACGGGCCCGAGAGTACGCAGCCGCAGCGAATCGGCCGCTGGAGATCGACGCCACGCCGATCGCGATGATGGTCGGCCGCCGTGACTGGCTGGGGCGATCGGCTGCCGCGCCGCTTCGCGGCTTGCCACCGGGTACAGAAGTCCAGGCGCGCGAAAGCCGGCGACACGGTAAGTCGCACGCCGTCGGACAGCCGCGCTCACTGCGCCGCCGTGCAGCTATGTGCCGGTGGGCCGCGGTACCGCACGAAGCACGCAAGTCAGCGGATCGTCAGCGAACGCCGTACCGCCCATTCACTCTCGATCATGCTCGACGGCACGCTCAATGCGTCTGACCACGCGGTACGGTACTTGATCACACTCGCTGCTACGTCAGGTCACTTTCCCCCCGACGGGGGTCGTCCCTTTCCCGTGAGGAGCGCGTCACGGCAGCGGGGTCTGTCGCCAGGCCCGTTCGCGCGACAGAGGCCCGGTCGATCGATGACCGCTACTGCTCGCACCGAGTGTCGTCCCAGCCTTGTCGTGGACCATGCGACCGCCGCCTGCCGTGTAATTTGCCAATCGGGACGAGCTGAGGAGGAAACACGTGGCGGCTGGTGGCTTCTCGTCGAAACGGCTGGCTCGGCTGCAGGGGTTGCTTGAGCGGCACGTCGAGTCCGGCTTCGTCCCGGGCATGGTGGTCGTCCTCGCCCGCCACGGCGAGGTGCACATCGAGGCGACGGGTCATCTCGCGTTCGACGGTCCCGGGTCGCAGACGCCGATGGCGGCCGACACGATCTGTCGCCTGGGCTCGATGTCGAAGCCGATCGTCGCCGCGTGTGCGATGACCCTCGTCGAGGACTGCACTCTCCGCCTCGACGACCCGGTCGACGACCTCCTTCCGGAGTTGGCCGACATGACAGTGCTCGCCGATCCCCACGGCCCACTGGACGACACCGTCCCTGCGGAACGCCCGATAACGCTGCGGGACGTCCTGGACGGCACCCTTGGC
>NZ_JAGPXY010000136.1 GCF_018070325.1 Micromonospora sp. H61 | reverse complement strand
GCCGTCACCTTCAACGGGGCCGCCCACCCCGACCACCTAGTTGGCGGCTTCTACGCAGGCATGTCCGCCCTCGGATACCTCGTCTGGCTGATGCACGCCGGCAACCAGCGCCGCGACCGCCTGCGCGTCACCGGGGGCCTGCCGCCCACACCACCCGCCTACGAGGTGTTCGGGCACTGGATCTGCCACCCTCTCGTCACTTCTCGGGCGCGGTCCATCGCCAAGGCTAACGGCCTCGACCTGTACGAGTCCCTTGCTGCGGCCCGCACCGCGATCGCCCGCCGACGCCGCGACGCCGCAATCGCCAAGGTGCTCCATCGCAAGATCAGAATCGCCGTGGACCCCTCCACCGCCGACATCGCCGTGCACGTGTACGACCTGGACGAGATCGCCGCACGCCTCGCAGCCACGGCCGACTACAACGGGCTGACCGGGCTCCTGGCCGCTGACCTCGCCCCGGAGCGGATCATGGCGGCTCATAGTTTCCGTCACCGCCGTCGCTGGTTCAGGCAAGAGCGCCTCGCCGACACACCACCGGCGCCTGAGCCCACCCCCTCCGCGCCGCAGGCGCCCACCGCGTCGGTGGCGGACACGCCTCGCGACGACCGGCAGGAGCCGAAACCAGAGCCAGAGAAGGACCCTGAACCGGCCCTGAGCGGCCACCAGCAGAGTGCCAAGAGCAGCGACGCCGGCCCGCCTGAAGCTCAGTCCCCGGACGACCCGGCCGACGCGAGACTGGCAGACAGGACCGTGGACGACAAGGACATCCTCGGCGCGAACGCCAACGAGGAGACGGACGACGGCGATCAGAATGCTGCCGCCGACGACGCCAACGACGACGAGGACTCGGAGGTGCCCCGGGGAACCGCGCAGGCAGTGGCCTACTGGCTGCGCAAGGAGCCGAACCTGGACCCTGAACTGCTCGCCGAGAGGATCGGCAAGTCACTGCGATCGGTCTACCGATACCTGCCGCCGGACTACCCCCGCCGACCGGGGATCGCCAGGCGACGGACCCGACGCCAGCCCGGTCCCGCTTGACGCGCGAGCCACAGCGAGTGACGTCAACAGGCGCCACGCCCGCCCGACAAACGAGGAAAGAGCCGCATTTTCTACTCGAGAGCCCGGAGGTGGGCTAACACCGCGGCAGGGAGACCAGTACAGGATGTGGCCCTCTTTGTGGGATGGCCGACACGAGGTAAGCGACAGGCGACGGATTCTGCTGCTGCTCAGCGGTATCAGGCCTGCTGTCGGCGTACCGGCTCCCGTGCAGAGACAGATCCGGCTTGACGTACAAGGCCTCACCGGGGCAGGCGACCTTGGTGGTCGGCTGCCTTGACGGTTGTGCGACTGACCAGCATGCCCGGTCGATGACGCTGCGTGACGGGCGTCCAGTCGACATCTCCACGCGGCATCCGCTTCTGCCGAGGAGAGTGCATCTGATCATGTCAAATCCGGCCTGCGCTGTCGCAGGTCACTACCGGCGAATCGGAGGCGGAACAGTCGGGGCCCACGCATCTGAAATCGCTCCTGCCCATGCGGGTCCCAATAAATGTCTAGATGCCCGCCCAGCTCCCCTTTAGCGGCCAGCGACTGAGCAAGGCGGTCAGTTTCCGCTAGGGCGATCTTCTCCACTGAGGTTGGCAGTGTCAGCCTCAGCGAGTATCGCTCCCTTCCTTCTCCGATGGGACGAATCACCCAGGTGCGGGAAAGTTCACCTTCGTGTCGTCTGTCCACTGATAGCGAGACTCGGTGAGTCGGATTCTGGATCGCGAATGCGAGAAACATTTCCAGGTTGTCCGGACGGACAAGCAAAACCTGATGACCAGCCGGGAACGCGAGCAGCGCCCCGTTGACGACCTCGCCAAATCGTGTCTTTAATGTCATTACGGAATCCTGAATGTCGAATCCGCCCAGGTCATCCTCGTATAAATTAATAGTCGCATCGCGTGGCATTGTCCCTAACTCCAACCGCAAGTCCCGCCGAAGTGAGCGGATGGGAAAACGATCTACATGTCTGGATGCAACGCGAACGAGCTCTTCTGCAGAGGCCATAACCATGCTCACGAAATCTGACCACTCGGGACCGGATAGATCGACGATGTTGATCTGGTGCGCGAGCGCGTAGTCCTGAGCGGGTGCAGAGAACCCGCTCGTAGAAAAAAGTCCATACCGATACAGGCGTCGAACGCGGTTCTTGGAGTAGCCGACCATCCAAGCTTCATTTACATCGTTGAGGGTACCAACGGCATTTCGCAATGCTGGTAGCCCAACTCTTTGGCCGCGGGCCTTCGCCTCAACGAAGAGTCTCAATGGCTGACTGAAAGCGGGAACGATGGAGAACTCGCCCAAGACGTCGACCTGGTGATCCCCGCCCCTTCCCCTAACCAGGAGATCACCGGTACGTGGGCTTTCCTTCAAGTCAAACCTATCTTGACTCTTCTGCACCAAAAGCCGGTATCCGGAGCTTTGGATGAGACTCGCAATAAACTCTTCAAGCAGGTATCCCGCCAGGACATCAGGCCTGATCAACGGACTAACCTCCGGTTGCACCTGAGCCTATCGGACGCCGCGAGAGCCTACTCCCGAAGCCTGGGACTTTCAGATCCTCACGCCCTACCCTGCAGACGACCGTGCGTCATGTGCACCCGGCTGTCCGCAGTTGGCGGTGCACGGACGTGCCGAGATTAGGCAGCCTCAGCAAGGCATCCCCATGAATGTTGCGGTGCTGTACTAGTATCCACTGTTGACGTGCTTGCCGTCAATCTGGGGAGTGGCCCGTGACAGCGTCTGAGGCGGATCTGCGCAAGTACCACTACGCCAACTATCGGAGCGTCTCGCAGGCCCTGACACATATAGAACGTGCCGGCAAAATGGCGATTAGGCGCAATGAAGTAGCGGCGATTAGGTCTTTGGTTCAGACCCAAATGCTCCTCGTTGCCATTAAGGCCGAGGCTCGATTAATGAAGCTCTTGTATCTACCGAACGGGTTCTCCGATACCCAGCGATCTACGGTGCTTGCCCAACCTTCAGTCTACGAGCGATGGGTCTCCGCAGTGGATATCGGATACCGTTCCGCATTCGGTATCGCCACTGGTGTAGATGTCACCTACAAGCTTCTGCATGACGACGTCGCCCGTTATGCAACGATCCAACGGGTACTTGAAACGCGACTGCGCCCAATAATAGGCATTCGGAACAAGCTTGCGCATGGCCAGTGGTCACGGCCACTGAATCAGGACAAGTCCGATGTTGATCAGGATTCGTGCCGCTTTATCGCCCAGGAGAACGTGTGGACTCTAATCCTGCGAGACGATGCACTCGAGGGAATCGCAAATATTGTTGGGGATTTGATGCAGTCAAGGAGGCTCTATCAGGCGCGGTTTAACCTCCACTACAAGAGGGTGCAGCGCGTTGATAGGGTCCTCACGGAGAAGTCGTACGAAGAGTGGGTGAGGCGCCTTCAGGCTAGCTATCGCTCCGGACTTGAGATGATGCGAAGCAACCTCGACAAGGCAGTGCGTTCGGACTGATCATGTCGGCGGGGCCTGCGAAGATTGAACGGCACCGTCCGAAGTCAGAGGGCTCGCGGCCTGGACGGCTTGTCCGACTCCATTATGACCTCCTCCGCCGGAGATTATCAGTGGCGCCTCGCGCCATCCGCTTCTGCCGCGATCCGCGGGGCACGCAGCGTGACGGCTGGAGCTGCCGCTCGCCATTTGGAACTGCCGATGAGCGGGCACACCGACTAGCGTGCACACATGGCCGAGTCTTTGGACCTCTCGAGTCCGGCTTCGCGTCGGGAGGCGCTCCGGATGGTTGACGTAGATGATCCTGGCCCTTACCACGCGATGCTCCGAGAGATCTTCGACCACGAAAGGGCGTGGCGCGAAGGCCCGGACGTGGGCGAGAGCGACGAGTACGAGCAGGTCTACGTAACGGCCTTTCTTCTGTTCCTTATCGGCGATCCCGCGGACTCGCCCCGCCTGTATGGGGCGAAGTTCCGCACGGGCGACATGGACCTAGGCATCGGCTTCGACGCCCAGGCCATCTTCGGAGCGGGCCGGGGCGACACGCTTCAGTGGCTCCTGGAGAACGGATACACCGACGAGCACGCGCGTCTGTCTGAGTGGTTGTCGCAGTCGGAAGACCCGAAGATCGAAGACTGGGCTCGGCACGTGCGCGGTTACTTCTACTCGCCGGACGGTGTGCTGCTCCTGGATCCGCTCTAGACACGCCCTGGCGAGGAGGGTCCGTCCGCGCTTGCCGCGATCCGCGCGGCACGCAGCGTGACGGCTGGAGCTGCCGCTCGCCATTCGGAACTGCCGATGAGCGGACGCTCAGCTCCCTGACTGGTGGGCGAAGGTGACCCTGGCATCATCGGAGCGATGAGCGACTGGGAGCACTTCGTCCACGAGGTTCCGTGTTTCCGTCCCGGCGAGAGTGCCGTCGTGGGTGAGGCGCAGCTGTGGACCCGCGGATCAATCGACGGCTTGCCTGAACTCTCTACGCTGCTCGCCTCAACGACCCTCACCCCCGTCTCCGTCGGAGGCGACGCCTACGAGTTGCTGGCATGGGGATCATCGGACGATCGACGGGGATGGCTCTGCCGCCCGCCCCACGACGTGGACAGCGACTCCGTCGCCTGGACCCATAAGAACTTCTGGAAGCTCTGCGGCGGGATCGTCGAACGGTTCCGCGAGCCCGACACCTGGTGGAACAACCAGAACGAGGTGCTCACGGTTGACGCGACGCACGTCCGAGTCGCCGATGTGGTCACCGACTACGCATGGCTATGGGAAGACGACGGCCTCGAACTCTCCATCAATCCCGACGAGTACTATGCCGTCGCCGTGGAGGCCAACGGGAATCTGACGCTGGCGCATCGCGACGACGGCCGGCTCCTTCTCTTCGCACCAGACCATGCGTTCGTGAATGTCACGCCGTTGGCCGGCTCCCCGCCGTACTCGCTGCTTACGATCGATCATGTGCCCAACCTCGCGGCCTGGATAGAGGTATGTGCCGCGGCCTGGCGATAGCAGTTGGCCGACGAGCGTCCGCATCTGCCGCGTTCCGGGCACGCATGCGTCTGCGATGGGGTATCCGAGCGTAGCCCGACGGAGTGACTCCGCATGAGTGGCGAGGGAACTCGGGTCGAACCATCCTGGGCCCCGTCGTCATGTGGATCTTTCTACGTAACGGCGTACCTACCTATGTACTCCGATCTGTACGCCGACAGCTGCCCTCGCTGGTGCTGCCACCTTTGTGGACCAGCGGTTCGGCCGTACCCGGGATCCGGCGCCTGGGGGCGTCCGGATCCCGGGCGGCGCCGCTTGGTCGCGCTACATCTGGGCGATCAGTGGCTGTGCCTGAGGTTCGAGGCTGTACCCGCT
>NZ_JAGPXY010000135.1 GCF_018070325.1 Micromonospora sp. H61 | reverse complement strand
CTGGAAGATTGTCCGGCGGCGTCCTACTCTCCCACACCCTCACGAGTGCAGTACCATCGGCGCTGGAGGGCTTAGCTTCCGGGTTCGGAATGTAACCGGGCGTTTCCCCTCCGCCATGACCGCCGTAACTCTATGAACATATCAAACAACCCCGGCACACAGTCACGGGTGTTCGCTTGTTCAGAGTTGCACAGTGGACGCGTAGCAGCTTAGTAGTCAAGTCCTCGGCCTATTAGTACCGGTCAACTGAACCCGTTACCGGGCTTACATTTCCGGCCTATCAACCCAGTCGTCTAGCTGGGGGCCTTACCCCACAAAGTGGGTGGGATACCTCATCTTGAAGCAGGCTTCCCGCTTAGATGCTTTCAGCGGTTATCCCTTCCGAACGTAGCTAACCAGCCGTGCCCTTGGCAGGACAACTGGCACACCAGAGGTTCGTCCGTCCCGGTCCTCTCGTACTAGGGACAGCCCTTCTCAAGTATCCTACGCGCACGGCGGATAGGGACCGAACTGTCTCACGACGTTCTAAACCCAGCTCGCGTACCGCTTTAATGGGCGAACAGCCCAACCCTTGGGACCTGCTACAGCCCCAGGATGCGACGAGCCGACATCGAGGTGCCAAACCATCCCGTCGATATGGACTCTTGGGGAAGATCAGCCTGTTATCCCCGGGGTACCTTTTATCCGTTGAGCGACACCGCTTCCACTCGCAAGTGCCGGATCACTAGTCCCGACTTTCGTCCCTGCTCGACCTGTCAGTCTCACAGTCAAGCTCCCTTGTGTACTTGCACTCAACACCTGATTGCCAACCAGGCTGAGGGAACCTTTGGGCGCCTCCGTTACCTTTTAGGAGGCAACCGCCCCAGTTAAACTACCCACCAGACACTGTCCCTGAACCGGATAACGGTCCGAAGTTAGATACCCAAATCAACCAGAGTGGTATTTCAAGATTGCCTCCACCCATACTGGCGTATGGACTTCACCGGCTCCCACCTATCCTACACAAGCTAATTCGAGTACCAATGTCAAGCTATAGTAAAGGTCCCGGGGTCTTTCCGTCCTGCCGCGCGTAACGAGCATCTTTACTCGTACTGCAATTTCGCCGGGCCTGTGGTTGAGACAGTGGGGAAGTCGTTACGCCATTCGTGCAGGTCGGAACTTACCCGACAAGGAATTTCGCTACCTTAGGATGGTTATAGTTACCACCGCCGTTTACTGGCGCTTAAGTTCTCCGCTTCGCCCCGAAGAGCTAACAGGTCCCCTTAACGTTCCAGCACCGGGCAGGCGTCAGTCCATATACATCGAATTACTTCTTCGCATGGACCTGTGTTTTTAGTAAACAGTCGCTTCCCCCTGCTCTCTGCGGCCATACAACGCTCCACCCGCGCGGGGCTTCACGTCTCCGGCCCCCCTTCTCCCTAAGTTACGGGGGCAATTTGCCGAGTTCCTTAACCACAGTTCGCCCGATCGCCTCGGTATTCTCTACCTGACCACCTGTGTCGGTTTGGGGTACGGGCCGCTAAGAACTCGCTAGAGGCTTTTCTCGGCAGCATAGGATCACTGACTTCACCTGAATCGGCTCGGCATCACGTCTCAGCCTTCATGTGTTGCGGATTTGCCTACAACACGGCCTACACGCTTACCCCGGCACAACCACCGGCCGGGCTCAGCTACCTTCCTGCGTCACCCCATCGCTTGACTACTACCCATCAGGTTCCCACGCTCCCTCAGCTCAGTCCGAAGACCTCACCAAGTTCGGGTGGTTAGCACAACGAGGTTCATCAGGGACGCTCTTTCGCGGGTACGGGAATATCAACCCGTTGTCCATCGACTACGCCTCTCGGCCTCGCCTTAGGTCCCGACTCACCCAGGGCGGATTAGCCTGGCCCTGGAACCCTTGGTCATCCGGCGGAAGGGTTTCTCACCCTTCTTTCGCTACTCATGCCTGCATTCTCACTCGTGCCGCGTCCACAACTGGGTCACCCCGCTGCTTCACTCGCGGCACGACGCTCCCCTACCCATCCACACACCTGCACAAGGAATCAAGTCCAAGCGAGGATAAAATGTGAATGCCACAGCTTCGGCGGTGTGCTTGAGCCCCGCTACATTGTCGGCGCGGAACCACTTGACCAGTGAGCTATTACGCACTCTTTAAAGGGTGGCTGCTTCTAAGCCAACCTCCTGGTTGTCTATGCGACCCCACATCCTTTTCCACTTAGCACACGCTTAGGGGCCTTAGCTGGTGATCTGGGCTGTTTCCCTCTCGACTACGAAGCTTATCCCCCGCAGTCTCACTGCCGCGCTCTCACTTACCGGCATTCGGAGTTTGGCTGATTTCGGTAAGCTTGTGGGCCCCCTAGACCATCCAGTGCTCTACCTCCGGCAAGAAACACGCGACGCTGCACCTAAATGCATTTCGGGGAGAACCAGCTATCACGGAGTTTGATTGGCCTTTCACCCCTAACCACAGGTCATCCCCCAATTTTTCAACATTGGTGGGTTCGGCCCTCCACGCGGTCTTACCCGCGCTTCAGCCTGCCCATGGCTAGATCACTCCGCTTCGGGTCTAGGACACGCGACTGAATCGCCCTATTCAGACTCGCTTTCGCTACGGCTCCCCCACACGGGTTAACCTCGCCACATGCCACTAACTCGCAGGCTCATTCTTCAAAAGGCACGCCGTCACCCCGCAAGGCTCCGACGGATTGTAGGCGAACGGTTTCAGGTACTATTTCACTCCCCTCCCGGGGTACTTTTCACCATTCCCTCACGGTACTTGTCCGCTATCGGTCACCAGGAAGTATTTAGGCTTACCAGGTGGTCCTGGCAGATTCACGGCAGATTTCAGGGGTCCGCCGCTACTCGGGAACACCCACAGAAGGTCAGCAACTTTCACCTACCGGACTCTCACCGTCTACGGTCAGCCATTCCAGACTGTTCGACTAGCCACTGACTTTGTAACTCCTCGAGTGCATGTCAGTACACTCAGCGGGGTCCCACAACCCCGACCACGCAACCCCTGACAGGTATCACACGCAGCCGGTTTAGCCTCGATCCGCTTTCGCTCGCCACTACTCACGGAATCACTAAATTGTTTTCTCTTCCTACGGGTACTGAGATGTTTCACTTCCCCGCGTTCCCTCCACACACCCTATGTGTTCAGGTGTGGGTGACACCACATGACTGGTGCCAGGTTTCCCCATTCGGACACCCTGGGATCACAGCTTGGTTGACAGCTCCCCCAGGCCTATCGCGGCCTCCCACGTCCTTCATCGGCTCCTGGTGCCAAGGCATTCACCGTTCGCCCTTGACAACTTGACCACAAAGATGCTCGCGTCCACTGTGCAATTCTCAACAAACGACCAACCCACAACCCGATCCGCCCCACACCAAACCCAGCCCCCGAAAGGACCAACGGTATGTGGGGCCAGGCCATGCCTGGCAGACTTCCAGCCCCCACACAGGAGGCCGGCGCGTCTCTGAAACAACAACCAATGGTTGTTCCTTCAGGACCCAACAGGGTGCTCACATTCTCCCCCAGCCGCACCAACAGCATCCGTTCCCACCACCCGAAGATGGCTGTACTAAGCGCCGCCGGCCGTTGCCAGGGCAAAACTTGCCAGTGTCTCCGCCATTCGAGCACCCCGACCCAACATTCGTGGGCCGCGGGCTCCTTGCACCCTTTCGGGTGAAGGTGCTCCTTAGAAAGGAGGTGATCCAGCCGCACCTTCCGGTACGGCTACCTTGTTACGACTTCGTCCCAATCGCCAGCCCCACCTTCGACGGCTCCCTCCACAAGGGTTGGGCCACCGGCTTCGGGTGTTGCCGACTTTCGTGACGTGACGGGCGGTGTGTACAAGGCCCGGGAACGTATTCACCGCAGCGTTGCTGATCTGCGATTACTAGCGACTCCGACTTCACGGGGTCGAGTTGCAGACCCCGATCCGAACTGAGACCGGCTTTTTGGGATTCGCTCCACCTCACGGTATCGCAGCCCATTGTACCGGCCATTGTAGCATGCGTGAAGCCCTGGACATAAGGGGCATGATGACTTGACGTCATCCCCACCTTCCTCCGAGTTGACCCCGGCAGTCTTCGATGAGTCCCCGCCATAACGCGCTGGCAACATCGAACGAGGGTTGCGCTCGTTGCGGGACTTAACCCAACATCTCACGACACGAGCTGACGACAGCCATGCACCACCTGTGACCGCCCCCGAAGGACCTCACATCTCTGCGAGTTTTGCGGCCATGTCAAACCCAGGTAAGGTTCTTCGCGTTGCATCGAATTAATCCGCATGCTCCGCCGCTTGTGCGGGCCCCCGTCAATTCCTTTGAGTTTTAGCCTTGCGGCCGTACTCCCCAGGCGGGGCGCTTAATGCGTTAGCTGCGGCACAGGAAACCGGAGAGGCCCCCCACACCTAGCGCCCAACGTTTACAGCGTGGACTACCAGGGTATCTAATCCTGTTCGCTCCCCACGCTTTCGCTCCTCAGCGTCAGTATCGGCCCAGAGACCCGCCTTCGCCACCGGTGTTCCTCCTGATATCTGCGCATTTCACCGCTACACCAGGAATTCCAGTCTCCCCTACCGAACTCTAGCCTGCCCGTATCGACCGCAGGCTTGGAGTTGAGCCCCAAGTTTTCACGGTCGACGCGACAAGCCGCCTACGAGCTCTTTACGCCCAATAAATCCGGACAACGCTCGCACCCTACGTCTTACCGCGGCTGCTGGCACGTAGTTGGCCGGTGCTTCTTCTGCAGGTACCGTCACTCTCGCTTCGTCCCTGCTGAAAGAGGTTTACAACCCGAAGGCCGTCATCCCTCACGCGGCGTCGCTGCATCAGGCTTCCGCCCATTGTGCAATATTCCCCACTGCTGCCTCCCGTAGGAGTCTGGGCCGTGTCTCAGTCCCAGTGTGGCCGGTCGCCCTCTCAGGCCGGCTACCCGTCGTCGCCTTGGTAGGCCATCACCCCACCAACAAGCTGATAGGCCGCGAGCCCATCCCAAGCCGAAAAACTTTCCACCACCAGCCATGCGGCCAGCAGTCCTATTCGGTATTAGCCCCCGTTTCCGAGGGTTATCCCAAAGCTTGGGGCAGGTTGCTCACGTGTTACTCACCCGTTCGCCGCTCGAGTACCCCGAAGGGCCTTTCCGCTCGACTTGCATGTGTTAAGCACGCCGCCAGCGTTCGTCCTGAGCCAGGATCAAACTCTCCAACAAAAAATTAGTTGAACAGCATCCTGACAACAAACAAATGTTGCCAAAGGAATCCCAACCAGCCAGCAAAAACTGACCAGTCCGGGGTATAAATCATAATTGGCACTGGCTTTACAAGCACCCTGTTGAGTTCTCAAAGAACAACCACACACCGACCAGAAGCCCCACCACAGTGGAACCCCAACCGGGGCT
>NZ_JAGPXY010000134.1 GCF_018070325.1 Micromonospora sp. H61 | reverse complement strand
ACGTGTAGGGAGAGGCTGGCCTCTACCGAGTCCAGATCCACGTCGAGGATGCGGGCGATGCGGGCCAGGCGTTCGTAGAAGGCCGGCCGGGACAGGTGGGCGGCGGCGGCACCGGCGGACTTGTTGCGCCCCTGCTCCAGGTAGGCGCGCAGGGTGTCGAGCAGCCGTTCCCGGGGGTGCCGGGCGTCGTACTCCAGGAGCGCGCCGAGTTCGCGCTCGACGAACGTCTGGAGGCGGGGCTCGTCGCGCAGCAGGTGCAGCAGCCCGGCCAGGCCGACGTGCGGCAGCCGGAAGATCGGCAGGTCACGCCGGTCACGCCGGGCCGCCTCGGCGATCTGCCGCGCCTCGACCAGCGACCGTCGGGCCTCCCGCAGGGTGCCCACCCCGGAGCCGGCGGCCACGATCACGCCACCGGGGCCAGCGCCCCGGAACGGGTCGACACCGACCCCCGACCGAGCGGCCTCGACACCGAACGCCGCGCGGGACGGATCTACGCCGAGGCCAGTACGGGCCGGATCGGCGCCGACCGCCGCACGGGAAGCCTCGGATGCGGGGCGGGACCCGTCGACGCCGGCGGCGGCGCGCGCCGGTTCGACACCGGGTGCCGGCCGGCCGGTGCCGGCGTCGAGGCGTACCCGACGAAGGGCGCTGGCGAACGCGGACAGCGCGCGGTCCTCGGCGGCCGGGTCCGGCAGGGCCAGCAGCGCGCCCACCGAGTGGTCGTCGACGGCGCTGGTCAGCGCGGTCAGCTTCGCCTCCCGCAGGGCCTGGCCGACCGCCTCGGAGAGATCGCGTAGCCGGGCCTGGCCGGCCTCGGGGCCGACCTCACCGGCGGGGTCGTCGGCGCGGTGCCGGACCATCACGCCGACCAGGTGTCGCCGGTCGAGCACCACGCCGAGCGCCTTGGCCCGCAGCCCCACCTCGTCCACCGGGCGGGAGTGGTCGAGCAGCGCGGTGAGCAGGGTGCGGTGGATCTGCCGTTCCAGGCCCTCGGCGTCACGGCGGATCAGCCGGCCCAACGCGAGGGTGGACGCGGCCCGCTCGATCAGGATGGTGAGCCGGGTGGGCGGGCCAGCGGTCGGTTCGACGGCCTGGGCGCTGGGCACGTCGCCGCTGGCCGGCCAGCGCAGCAGCAGCCGACCCCAGTCCTGCCCCCGGGCGCCGACGGTGGTCACCAGCCAGCCGCTGTCCGGGTCGTACGCGGTCCGCCCGGCCGGGCGGATCCGCCGGGAGTGCTGCTCCCAGCCGTCCAGCAGCAGCTCGGCGCTCTCCCCCGCCGGGTCGTACCCGAGCACCTGCCGGGACAGGTTCTCCAGCACCACCGGGCAACCGGACAGCTCGGCGGCCTGGCGGATCACCTCGGCGGCGTCGGCGCCCTCCACGGACAGGTCGTTGAACCGCTGGTGGATCTCCTCGGTGGCGCGCAGCTCGGTGAGCTGCGCGTCGACGATCAGCGCGTGCACCGCCTCGGTGATCCGGACGAACGGGGTGGCCCGGCGCAGCTCCACCAGGGGAAGCCCACGCCGTTCGGCGGCGGCGGCCATCACCCGGGGCACACCGCTGACGTACCGGCGGCCCAACTCGACGACGAGTCCGGAGACTCCGACGTCGGCGAGATCACCGATGAACGCGCGTAACCCGGCGTCGTCCCCGGGCAGACCGATGCCGGTGGTGAGCACCAGTTCGCCACCGCCGAGCAGGGTGGCGATGTCCGGCACCTCGGCGACGTGCACCCAGCGGACGGGTCGGTCCAGCCCTTCGTCGCCGGCGACCACGCGTGGCGCGCCGTGGCGGACCGGGTCCAGGCCGAGGACCTCACGGACGGTAGGGAACACGGCCGACACGCTACCGTCCGTGACGCCGGAACTCGACTTGCCACCGGCACGAGGGGTCAGTCGACGCCGAACTCCATCGCTGCGCGGTCGAGCGCCTCGTCCTCCGCCGAGGCGACGCCACGGGACGCGATGGCTTCCGCGCCGCCCTCGGGCATCGCGCCGATCAACCCGGTGGAGGCGGCCTGCGCGGCTCCGATCATCCGCTGCGGGTTCCCGCCGCCGACCAGGCCGAGGGAGGCGTACTGCTCCAGCTTCGACCGTGAGTCGGCGATGTCCAGGTTGCGCATGGTGAGCTGGCCGATCCGGTCCGACGGGCCGAACGCCGAGTCCTCGGTGCGCTCCATCGACAGCTTGTCCGGGTGGTAGCTGAACGACGGGCCGGTGGTGTCCAGGATCGAGTAGTCCTCGCCCCGGCGCAGCCGCAACGTCACCTCGCCGGTGACCGCCGTGCCGACCCACCGCTGCAACGACTCGCGCAGCATCAGCGCCTGCGGGTCCAGCCAGCGGCCCTCGTACATCAGCCGACCGAGGCGGCGACCCTCGTTGTGGTAGTTCGCCAGGGTGTCCTCGTTGTGGATGGCGTTGACCAGCCGCTCGTACGCGTAGTGCAGCAGCGCCATCCCGGGCGCCTCGTAGATGCCCCGGCTCTTGGCCTCGATGATCCGGTTCTCGATCTGGTCCGACATGCCCAGGCCGTGCCGGCCGCCGATGGCGTTGGCCTCCAGCACCAGGTCGACGGCGCTGCCGAACTCCTTGCCGTTGATGGTGACCGGGCGACCCTGGTCGAAGCCGACGGTGACGTCCTCGGTCGGGATCTCCACCGACGGGTCCCAGAACCGGACGCCCATGATCGGGTTGACCGTCTCGATGCCGGTGTCGAGGTGCTCCAGGGTCTTCGCCTCGTGCGTGGCGCCCCAGATGTTGGCGTCGGTCGAGTACGCCTTCTCGGTGCTGTCCCGGTAGGGCAGGCCGCGTTCGAGCAGCCACTCGGACATCTCCTTGCGCCCGCCCAGTTCGGTGACGAAGGCGGTGTCGAGCCACGGCTTGTAGATGCGCAGCATCGGGTTGGCCAGCAGGCCGTACCGGTAGAACCGCTCGATGTCGTTGCCCTTGAAGGTCGAGCCGTCGCCCCAGATCTGGACGTCGTCGGCGACCATCGCCCGCACCAGCAGGGTGCCGGTCACGGCGCGGCCCAGCGGAGTGGTGTTGAAGTACGCCCGCCCGCCGGTGCGGATGTGGAAGGCGCCGCAGGTCAACGCGGCCAGGCCCTCCTCGACCAGGGCGGCGCGGCAGTCGACCAGACGGGCGACCTCGGCGCCGTAGCTGAGCGCGCGGCCGGGCACCGAGGCGATGTCGGGCTCGTCGTACTGGCCGATGTCGGCGGTGTAGGCGCAGGGAATGGCGCCCTTGTCGCGCATCCACGCGACCGCGACCGAGGTGTCGAGGCCGCCGGAGAAGGCGATGCCGACACGTTCGCCGGTGGGCAGGGAGGTGAGAACCTTGGACACGGGGAAAATTATGCAATAGAACGCATGGCCATGCAAGCCGAAGCGGTCTACTCGCCGCCGAACGGCGGATCCTCACGTCCCAGCTCCCAGAACGCCACCGCCGCCGCGGCGGCCACGTTCAACGAATCCACGCCGCGCCGCATCGGAAGGACCACCCGCACGTCGCTGGCGGCCTGGGCCGCCGCGGTGAGGCCGGGCCCCTCGGCGCCGAGCAGCAGCGCCGCCCGCTCACGCTGCGCCGGGGTCAACCGCTGGATCGGTACGGCGTCCGGCGCGGGCGTCATGGCGAGCACAGTGAAGCCGGCCTCCCGTACCTGGTCCAGGCCCTCGGGCCAGCGGTCGAGCTTCGCGTACGGCATAGCGAAGACCTCACCCATGCTGACCCGGACACTGCGCCGGTACAGCGGGTCGGCGCAGGACGGCGACAGCAGCACCGCGTCGATGCCGAGCGCTGCGGCACCCCGGAAGACCGCCCCGAGGTTGGTGTGGTTGTTCACGTCCTCCAGAAGCACGACCCGGCGCGCGGCGGCGAGCACCTCGGCCGCCGTCGGCAGCGGCCGGCGGTGGAACGACGCCAGCACCCCCCGGTGTACGTGGAAGCCGGTGGCCCGTTGCAGCACGTCCTGGGTCGCGGCGTACACCGGCGCGTCGCCGGTGTCCAGGTCGGCGAGCTGGTCGACCCGCTTGGCGTCGACCAGGTACGACCGCGCCGGGTAGCCCGCGCGCAACGCCCGGCGCAGCACCAGCTCCCCCTCGGCGATGAAAAGGCCGTGCGGTGGTTCCCAGCGGGTGCGCAGCTCGACGTCGGTGAGCGCCCGGTAGTCGGCGATCCGGTCGTCGTCGGGGTCGGTGATCTCGTGGACGGGCACCCGACGATTCTGCCGGACGCGGAGCAGCGCGCTTCGACGCCCGTCCGAGCGGGTGTTTTGTCCGAAGAAGAAGGGGAATGACCGGCGGGCATCGGACGCGACGGGAAGGACCAGCCAGGTGAGCGCAGACGACACCACGCCGGACGAAGCGGGCACTCTGCCCCGGCGTCCGACCGTCGCCGACCACATCGTGTCGCGACTGTTCAGCTGGGGCGTACACCGCTACTTCGGCTATCCCGGCGACGGCATCAACGGCCTCACCTCCGCGCTGCAACGCACCAACGGCCGCGCCCAGTTCATCCAGGTCCGCCACGAGGAGACCGCCGGCTTCGCCGCCTCCGCGCACGTCAAGTACGGCGGCGGGCCCCTGGGCTGCGCTCTGGTCACCAGCGGGCCGGGCGCCATCCACCTGCTCAACGGCCTGTACGACGCCAAGCTCGACCACCAACCTGTGGTCGCCCTGGTCGGTCACACAGCGACCACCGCCGAGGGCGGCGGCTACTACCAGGAGGTCGACCTGCTCGCCCTCTACAAGGACGTGGCAGCGGCGTTCCTGGCCCAGCTCGACCACCCGGCACAGGTACGCCACCTGGTCGACCGGGCGTGCCGGACGGCGCTGGCCCGACGCACCGTCACCGCCCTGATCCTGCCCCTGGACCTCCAGGACGAGCCGGCCGTACCGAACCCGCCGCACGCGCACGGCTACTACCAGACCAGCAACGCGCCGAGCAGCACGCCGACAGTGCCGCCGGAGGCGGACGTACGCCGGGCGGCCGAGGTGCTGCGCGGCGGGCAACGGGTGGCCATGCTGGTCGGCCAGGGTGCCCTCGGCGCGCGCGACGAGGTCCGTGAGATCGCGGATCGGCTCGGGGCCGGCGTGGCCACCGCGCTGCTCGGCTTCACCGCCGTCGACCACCGCGAACCGTGGGTGACCGGCGCTATCGGGCTGCTCGGCACCCGACCGAGCTGGCAGCTGATGAACGGCTGCGACCGGCTGCTGATCGTGGGCAGCAACATGCCGTACTCGGAGTTCTACCCGCCGCCCGGGCAGGCCCGCGCAGTGCAGATCGACCTGGACGGCACCCAGCTCGGGCTGCGGTACCCGACCGAGGTGAACCTGACCGGCGACGCCCGCCCCACGCTGCGGGCGTTGCTGAACGAGCTGGGCCCCGGCCCCGGGCCGACCGCCTGGCGGACGGAGGTCACCGAGGCCACCTCGGCGTGGCGCCGGGTGCAACACGACCTGGCCGAGCAGGCGGCCGACCCGGTCAACCCGCAGTTGCTCTTCCACACCCTGAACGAACGGCTGCCCGACGACGTGCTGCTCACTGTCGACTGCGGCACCACCACCGCCTGGTACGCCCGACACATCCAGGTACGCCCCAGCATGCTGGCCAGCCTCTCCGGCACGCTGCTGTCCATGGGCGGCGCCATGCCGTACGCGCTGAGCGCCAAGTTCGCCCACCCGGACCGGCCGCTGGTCGCGCTGATCGGCGACGGCGCCATGCAGATGAACGGCGTCAACGAGCTGATCACCGTGGCGAAGTACTGGCGTAGCTGGGCCGACCCGCGCTTCGTGGTGCTGGTGCTCAACAACCGGGATCTGGCGTTCGTCAGCTGGGAACAGCGCTCCACCGAGGGGACGCCGATGTTCCCGGACAGCCAGCAGTTGCCGGACATCGCCTACCACCAGTGGGCGGAGGTGCTCGGGCTGCACGGCGAGTTGATCGACTCACCGGATCAGGTGCGCGACGTCTGGGACCGGGCGCTCGCCGCCGACCGTCCGGTGGTGATCAACGCCCTGGTCGACCCGGCGGAGCTGATGCTGCCGCCGCACTTCACCGTCGAGCAGGCCCGCAAGACCGCCGCGGCGGTGCTACGCGGCGACACCGACTGGGCCGGAATCATCCGCCGCGGCCTCCCCGCCACCCTGGCCAGCTACCG
>NZ_JAGPXY010000133.1 GCF_018070325.1 Micromonospora sp. H61 | reverse complement strand
CGTCCGCACCGACCGGCGTCGGCGCCGGCGGCGCTGATCCACCCACGTCAACAGCAGAAGCTTCGCCGCCCGACCCGCCGCCGCGGCCAGGGCTCACCGTCACCGCCGTCGACATGCGCGCCTCCAGCCGTCCCGTCGAGCGGGGTCCTCCCCCGCCCCGACACCTCCTGATCACCCACTCGCGTCCACGACGTTGATCAGGAGAGGTTCATGGAAATCGCCGTTATCTGGATTCCCGCCCACATCGAGCCGTCGGAGCCCGCCGTCGCGAAGTGTCTCAGCCACCTTCGCGAACACTCCTACCGATTCGCAGGAATCATGCGGGCCCCGTGGGAGACCGTCGAGCAGACGATGATCGACGGGGAGGTGGATGTCGTCGTCATCGCCGACTTCGCCCACCTCCCGCCGGATCGGTCCCCCCGGATCGAGCTGGCCAGTTCCCCCGACGGCGACGCGGACGAGGACCGAACGGTTCCGGGCACCCAGCTCGACTGACACCACGAAGCGCCCCGGCCCCCATGGGCGGGGGGCGTCGTCAATCGGGCTTTCTGCTCCGGACACCGTGCGATCAGAATGCCGGGCGGTGGCATCGTGCCGCCACCACCACGACGAGCTACCGCTCGCCCTCACCCGGACCCCGACAAGACGCCGCCGCGAAGCCCTGGATCAGGCCGCGACGGCCGCCCGGACGTCGTCGTCGGCGGCGCGCAGCCGGGCCGCGGCCTCCTCGGCGGTGCAGTTCGCCAACAGCAGCACGATGGCCGTCTTGGCGTGCCCGTGCGCCGCCGCGAGCGCCCGCGCGGCCGTGTCGAGGTCGGTGTCGGCGGCCTCGGCGACGATCCGACGCGCCCGGTCGACGAGCTTCTCGTTTGTGGCGTTCATGTCCACCATCAGATTGCCGTAGACCTTGCCGAGCCGGGCCATCGTGGCGGTGGAGAGCATGTTGCAGACCAGCTTCTCGGCGGTGCCGGCCTTGAGCCGGGTCGAGCCGGTGAGCACCTCGGGGCCGGTGGGCACCTCGATGGCGACGTCGGCGTGCCGGCTGGTCACCGCGTCGGTGTTGCAGGCCACCGATACGGTCGCCGCGCCAAGCGCGCGGGCGTGATCCAACCCACCGACCACGTACGGGGTACGGCCGCTGGCGGCGAGCCCGACCACCGTGTCGCGGGCGGTCAGGCCGACGGCGTCCAGGTCGGCGACGGCGCGGGTCGGATCGTCCTCCGCGCCCTCGACGGCGACACCGAAGGCTCGCGCCCCGCCGGCGAGCAGACCGACGACCCGCTCGGGCGTCGTACCGAAGGTGGGTGGGATCTCGACGGCGTCGAGCATGCCGATCCGGCCGCTGGTGCCCGCGCCGAGGTAGATCAGCCGTCCGCCCTGGCGGAGCGACGCCACGATGACGTCGACGGCGGCGGCGATGTCCGGCACGGCCCGGCGGACGGCGTCGGCGACAGTCTGGTCCTCGTCGTTCATCGCGAGAAGCAACTCGGTGGGAGACATCCGGTCGAGGTCGCCGGTCTTGTCGTTGCGGGTCTCGGTGCCGAGGGTGCTGAGGTCCACGGGGTGCTCGTTCCTCTCGCTGGTGTGCAGTCGCCGGCCGGCGGGGAGAGGTCCTCCGGTCGCCCGGCGGCTCGCCGTCGAGCGTGTCCTCGCGACCCGCCGCCGCGGCCAGGCCGAGGGCGCAGCTGCGAACAGTCCCCGTATCAGCAGGCTGAAACCACAGCGTAACCAGCCCGGACGGGCGGTGGCAAAAAGTTTCGCGTTAGGGTGAGTCAACGTCACTTATTGACAATCGCTGGTTGGGAGCGAGCCGTGCGTCAACTCGACCTCGTCGTGATCGTGCTGTACCTCGTGGTGATCGCCTACGTCGGACTACGCCTGTCCGGTAAACAGAAGTCCGCCAAGGACTACTTCGTTGGCGAGGGTCGACTGCCCTGGTGGACCGTCTCGTTCTCCGTCGTCGCCACCGAGACCAGCGTCCTGACCGTGATCAGTGTTCCCGGCGGGGCCTACAGCGGTCAGGGCTTCGGCAACGTCGAGCTGGCCCTGGGCTACGTCATCGGTCGGGTCGTCGTGGCCGCGGTGCTCATCCCGCTCTACAAGCGGGGTGGGTTCGTCAGCGCCTACCAGTACCTCGGTGAGCGGTTTGGCCTGAAACTTCAGGGCCTGGCGTCGGTGACGTTCGTCTTCACCCGCCTGCTCGCCGAGGGCGTACGGCTGTTCGCCTCGGCCATCCCCATCAAGCTTCTTCTCGACGAGTTCGGGCTGAATGTCGGCTATCAGGCCATCATCGTCGTCCTGACGCTCATCACTGTGGTCTACACCTACCTCGGTGGCATCAAGGCGGTCATCTGGACCGATGCCATCCAGATGGGGCTGTACCTGGGTGGGGCGATCCTGGCCATCGCGGTGCTCAGCCACGCCGTCGGCTTCGACGGCTACTCGCAGGCGCTGGACGCCGGCAAGTTCCAGCTCTTCGACACCAACTTCGCCCTCTCGCACGTGCTCACCAGCCCGTTCGCCCTGCCGACCGCGATCATCGGTGGCGCGATCTTCGCGATGGCCAGCCACGGGTCGGACCAGCTGATCGTGCAGCGCATCCTGTCGACCCGCACGCTGCGCGAGGGGCAGCAGGCGATGATCTCCTCGGGCATCTTCGTGGTGATCCAGTTCGCGGCGTTCTCCCTGGTCGGCGCGCTGCTGTGGTCGTACAACAAGGGTCAGACCTTCAAGGAACTCGGCCTGGCCAGCAGCGACAACCTCTACCCGAGCTTCATCCTGCACGCCCTGCCGGTGGGCATCTCGGGTCTGCTGGTGGCGGGCATCCTCGGCGCCGCGATGGGCTCTTTGTCCTCGGCGCTGAACTCGATGTCGAACTCCACAGTCGCCGACTTCATCCACAGCTTCTTCCGCAAGGTCCCTTCCGACGACACGATGCTCCGCCTCGCCCGGGTGATGACCCTGGTCTGGGCGGTGCTGATGGCGGTCTTCGCCTGCGCGTTCAGCTCCAGCACCGGAAACGTCTACCTGACCGGTTTGACCATCGCCGGCTACACCTACGGGGCGCTGCTCGGCGCATTCCTGCTCGGCCGTCTCGTCAAGCGGGCCAACCAGGTCGACGCGGTGATCGCCTTCCTGGTCACCGTGGCGGTGATGACCTACATCGTGCGCTACGTCAAGATCGATGTGACGACGGCCGGGACCACCACCGCCACCGCCATCGCCGCGCAGTGGCTGGTCCCGATCGGCGTCCTGATCACCCTGGTCGTCGGCGCGGTGTCCAGCCGGTTCCACCCGGCCCCGGAGACGCCGTACGACCATGGACGTACCGACGAGGTCGACGACGACGCGGCGGCGGCGCCAGCCGGCCGGGCATGAAGGAGGACGTGATGCGCGTGATCGGCCTGATGTCCGGAACCTCCTACGACGGCATCGAAGCCGCCGCGGCCGAGTTCGACATGAGCGGCGAAACAGTGCGGATGCGACCGCTGGGCCGGCTCAGCCACCCGTACTCCGACGAGTTGCGCACGCAGATCGCCGCGGCCCTGCCGCCCGTGGCGACCACCACCGAGGCGATCTGCGTGCTGGACACCGGCATCGGCCAGGCCTTCGCCGAGGCCGGCGTGCAGGCCCTCGCCCAGCTGTGCGACGGCAATGCCGACCTGCTCGTCTCGCACGGGCAGACCATGCACCACTGGGTCGAGGAGGGCACGGTCCGGGGCACTCTCCAGCTGGGTCAGCCGGCCTGGATGGCGGAGGCCACCGGCCTTCCGGTCGTGGCCGACCTGCGCAGCCGCGACGTGGCCGCCGGCGGCCAGGGCGCTCCCCTGGTCGCCCTCTTCGACGCACTGCTGCTGGGTGGCCTGCCCGGCGTCCCGGCCGCGCTGAACCTGGGCGGCATCGCCAACATCACCGTCGTCGCGCCGGACGCCGACCCGCTCGCCCTCGACACCGGTCCGGCGAACGCGCTCCTCGACGCCGCCGCCCGCCACTTCAGCGGGGGCACCGAGGAGTACGACCGGGACGGGCGCGGGGCGGCCGCCGGGCAGGTGAACCCGGACCTGCTTCGGCGGCTGCTCGATGAGCCGTACTACCGGCTGCCCGGCCCGAAGAGCACCGGGAAAGAGCTGTTCCATCTGCCCTACCTGCTCGCCGCCCTCGCCGACGCGCCCACACCGGACCCGCAGGACGTGTTGGCCACGCTCACCCGGCTGACGGCGGTCACTGTGGCCGGCGCCTGCCGTGAGCACGGCGTCACCCGGCTCGTCGTCTCCGGCGGCGGCGCACACAACCCGACGCTGATGCGCATGATCACCGACGAGCTGCCAGGCGTCGAGCTGTCCTCCAGCGACGACCTGGGCGTCGCGTCGGACGCCAAGGAGGCGCTGGCCTTCGCGCTGCTGGGCTACCTGACAGTGCACGGGCTGCCGGGCACCCTGCGCTCGGGCACCGGTGCGCGGCACGCCTCAGTGCTCGGCAACATCACCCCCGGCCGGCAGCCGCTGCGGCTGCCGGCTCCGGCCAGCACCGCTCCCCGCCGACTGCTTATCGCCGGCCGCCCCGCCGTGCCGCCGGTGGCCGGCTGACCACGCTCCCGGGAGGATCCGCCGATGAGACCCGTCGTACCAGTGCCACCGCCGACCGCGGCCGGTGCTCGCGCCCGCGCGGTCGCCGAGCTGCTACGCGCGCGCCTCGATGATCCGAGCCGGGCCAGCGCCGAGCTGCCCCGGCGGCTGGCGGCGGCGCACGACGCCTCGCCGTACCTGTTCGAGCCGCAGGCCGTGGTGCGCGCCGCCTCGGCCGCCGAGGTGGGGGCGTTGATGGCCGGCGCCCGGGAGGCCGGCGTGCCGCTGACCCTGCGCGGCGGCGGCACCAGCCTCGCCGGGCAGGCCGGCGGCGCAGGCGTGCTGGTCGACGTCCGCACCGACTGGCGCCACGCCGAGGTCCTCGACGACGGCCGCCGCATCCGGCTCCAGCCGGGCCTGACGATCCGGCAGGCCAACGCCCGGCTGGCCCGCTACCGACGCCGACTCGGCCCGGACCCGGCCAGCGAGGCCGCCTGCACGGTGGGCGGCATGGTGGCAAACAATTCCAGCGGGATGACCTGCGGCACCACCGACAACGCGTACCGCACCATGGAGTCGCTGCGCTTCGTGCTGCCGTCCGGCACCGTCGTCGACTCCGGCGCCCGCGACGCCGACGACCGGCTGCGGGCCGACGAGCCCGAGCTGCACGCCGGGCTGCTGCGCCTGCGCGACCGGGTGCGATCGACGCCGGGGTCGCGCGCCACCATCGAGCGGCTGTTCGCGATGAAGAACACCATGGGGTACGGGCTGAACTCGCTGCTCGACCACAGCACCCCGGTCGAGATGCTCGCCCACCTGATGATCGGCAGCGAGGGCACGCTCGGCTTCGTGGCCGAGGCCGTCTTCCGTACCGTCGAGATCCACGACCACGCCGCCACCGGCCTGCTGATCCTGCCCGGTCTCACCGACGCCACCGACGCGCTGCCGGCCCTGCTCGCCGCCGGCGCCCGTACCGCCGAGCTGCTCGACGCGGCCGCGCTGCGGGTCAGCCAGCGCGACCCGGGCGTGAGCCCGGCCCTTCGTGGGTTGACTGTCGTGGGGCACGCCGCGCTGCTGGTGGAATTCGCCGAGGACAGCGCGGAGCAGTTGGCCGCGACGCTGGCCGACGCCCGGCCCGTGCTCGACCGGCTGCCGGCCGTCACCGGCACCGAGCTGACCCGCGACCCGCGCGAACGGGCCAACCTCTGGCACCTGCGCAAGGGCCTCTACACCGCCGTCGCGGGGGCCCGCCCGCCCGGCACCACGGCCCTGCTGGAGGACGTCGCGGTGCCGATGCCACGCCTGACCGGCACCTGCGACGGGCTGATCCGCCTGTTCGACCGGCACGGCTACCCGGACGCGGTGATCTTCGGACACGCCCGGGACGGCAACCTGCACTTCATGCTGACCCAGTCCTTCGACACCGCGGCCGAGATCGATCGCTACGCCCGGTTCACCGACGACATGGTCGACCTGGTGCTCGCCGAGGGGGGAACACTCAAGGCGGAGCACGGCACCGGTCGGGCCATGGCGCCCTTCGTCCGCCGGCAGTACGGCGACGAGCTGTACGACGTGATGCGCGAACTCAAGCGGTTGTGCGACCCGAGCGGTCTGCTCAACCCCGGTGTGCTGCTCAACGACGACCCGACAGTGCACCTGCGGCAGCTCAAGGCCGTCCCGACGGTCGACCCCGAGCTGGACGCCTGCGTCGAGTGTGGCTACTGCGAGCCGGTCTGCCCCACCGCCGACGTCACCACCACGCCCCGGCAGCGCATCGTCCTGCAACGGCAGATCGCCCTCGCCACCGCCGCCGGCGACGAGGAGCGCCGCCGGGAGCTGACCGCCGACTACGAGTACGCCGCGGTGGACAGCTGCGCCGCGGACAGCCTCTGCGTCACCGCCTGCCCGGTCGGCATCGACACCGGGGCGGCGATGAAACGGCTGCGCGCCGAGCGGCACAGCCCTCGCGCCCAGCGCACCGCCCGCACCGCCGCCCGGCACTGGCAGGCTGCCG
>NZ_JAGPXY010000132.1 GCF_018070325.1 Micromonospora sp. H61 | reverse complement strand
CCCTGATCGACCGGTCGGTGGTGGCCCGCCCCGTCCCGGTAGCCGCCGCACCGGCCCGACGCCGAACACGTCGGCCCCTCGCCGTGCTCGTCGCGGCCGTGCTCGCCGTGCTGATCGGCATCGGCGTCCTGTTCGTGGAGAATCCGCTCGGCAACCCGGGCACACCCGACCCGGCCGAGATCGCCGCCGCGCCGTCGACCTCCGCCCCGGCCCTCGCGCCCACGACACACTCGCCGACGCCGGCCGTACCGTCCCCAACACGCCCCACCGCCAGCACCGCGCCCCCGACCGTGGGGCAGCAGCTACCGGTCAGCTTCCGGGAGGTGAGCAGCGAATTCGCCGCCGTCCTCGCCACCGCGGTCGCCCGCGGTGACGTCGACCCGAAGACCGCCGAAGATCTGCGTGACGACCTGGCCGACCTCAACCGCCGCACCAGGGACCGCGCCGAGCGCGTCGCCGACCTACGGGACCACATCGCCGAGCTGGTGCGGCGGGACCGTCTACCAGCGCAGACGGGCGCGAAACTGGACGCTCTGCTCAGCCGGGCCGACACCTTCTCCACCAGCCGTACGGACGACTGATACTGCCGTCGATACCGCTGGCATGATGTCCCGATGCGGACACGTCTGATCTTCGTGCGACACGGCGAGTCGGTCCACCAGCTCGAAGGAATCATCGGTGGGCCACGTGGCTGTCGGGGCCTCACCGCCCTCGGCCACGAGCAGGCACACGACCTGGCCAACCGGCTCACCGGCGAGGTCGCCGTCGACGGGCCGGTGGCGGTCTACTCGTCCGTGCTGCGCAGGGCCGTCGAGACCGCGCAACCGATCGGCGCGGCGTTCGGCGTCCGGCCCGTGGCCGACTGCGGTCTCTGCACCTGGCACACACCCCCGTACGCCGACGGCCTGCCGACAGCCCTCTTCCGCACCGACCACGCGGTGGCGGGTGGCGGTGTGTTCCGACCGTTCGAGGAGGGCAACGAGAGCTGGGCGGAGCTGGTGGTCCGCGTCAGCCGCGCGATCATGGAGATCGCCCACCGGCACCGGGGCTCCACAGTGGTCCTGGTCGGCCACAGCGAGACCGTCGAGGGCGCCTTCCACGCGCTCGGCGCGCAGCCGGTCTTCCGGGCGTTCGACCTGGACGTGCCCCCGGCCTCGATCACCGAATGGACCACCGACCACGACCCCGGCGGTTGGCCGCCGGCCCGCTGGACGCTGCGTCGCTTCGCCGACACCGGCGGTTGGGCCAGAGGGTGATCCGGGCCACGCCGCGCGCGACCAGCTTCGGCCGGCGGCGCGGCTAGTCGGCGGCCAGGATCTGCTCGCGCAGGATCTCCGCGTGCCCGCAGTGCTGCGCCAGCTCGCGCAGCACGTGCAGGTAGACCCAGCGCAGCGGCAGCGGGCCGCGCCGGTTGCCGCGAAGCAGGTCGTCCAGGCCCAGCGGCGCCGTCGCGCGGCGGGAGGCCTCGCACGCCTCGCGGTGCGCTCGCTGGATCGAGGCGATCGTGTCGCCGTCGTCGAGGATGAACGACTCGTCCGGCGTGGCCGGGATGCCGATCTCGGCCCGGGGCCGACACGTGACGGCCTCGTCGAACCAGACCTTCTCCACGAACGCGGCGTGCTTCACCAGACCCAGCAGCGTCGTCCGGGACGGCACCAACGACCGGCGGGCCTGCTCCTCGGTCAGCCCGTCCAGGTAGCCGTTGAGCGCTCTGCGGTGCTCGTCGATGAACGCCTCGAACTGCTTCTGGGCCGACTGGCCGACGACATCATCGGCGAAGGTCGGGGGAAAGGAGGTCATTCCCGAAGCATTCCAAGGTCATTGCCGGCGCGCAAACACTCACGGGCCGACCGAAACGTGGTCGCCGTCCGCCACTCGCCCGGAGCGGACCACGGTGGCGTACCCGCCGACACACGGCTGGGGACCCATTCCGGGCAGCGGTTCGATCCGGTTGAGCCGGGCGGGCACCCGCAGCGCCTCGGTCTCGCGGGGCAGCGGGCCGTGCGCGAGCGTGGGCACCGCGCAGCGCGGCGTCGGTGCGAGCACGGCGAGCACCAGGTCCGGGCCGACGCGCAGTTCCCGGCCGACCCAGCCGTTCTCGGCGAAGGCGTCCGTGTCCGTGTCGAGCACCAGGTTGGGCCGGTAGCGTTCCACCGTCCCCGCCCCGGGCGGCAGATGCCCGGCGATCCGGTCCAGGGTCGCGGTGGTGACCAGGTGGATCGGAGCGAAGTCGAAGAAGGTCCCGGGCAGCAGCGACCCGAGCCGGCTCTCGTCGGCCGGGACCTCGTCGGTGAGGCCGGCCGCGAGCACCGCCTCCGGGTGCGAGCGCAGCAGGGTGGCGCCGGGCGGTACGGCGTCGACGAGGGTCACCGGGCGGCCTACCGCCGCGCTGAGCGCCGTGTCGATGTCGGGGTCCTCGCTCGACAGGCGCCGGCCGTCGGGCAGGGTTATCCGTACCGGATCGGTCGGCCCGCCGGTCGCTCGTAGCGTGAGCAGGCCGCGCCAGCGATGGGGTTGCTTGGCGCTGGCCACCCGTCCACTGGTTTGATCCAGCAGGGCCAGCACGCGGTCACCCGCGACGCCGCTCGCGCTGATGTCGGCGGCCGAGGTCCGCTCTCCGAGCAGCGACTTCACCGGGTACCGCCGCAGCTGCACCACCCGTCCGGAGATCATCCCGTCACCCTAACCGCGCCCGCCGCCCCGGTCCGGCGACGTGAGGCTGACGTTGAGCGACTCGCCCGGTTCGGTGCCCGCGCGGGCGTACACCTCGCCGTCGGGCGTCCAGACGCCCGACCGCCCCGCCGCCTCGGTGTAGCCACCGCCGGTCGACCCGGCGAAGCTCGCCACCGCCACCCAGACCCGGTGCGTGGCGGTGATCCGGTGCGCCCGCTGGTCTATCACGGCGGCGTCGCGGGCCGACTCGAGGACACCCGCCGCGTACACGTCGATCCCGAGCGCTGCCGTCCGGTCCGCGTGCGCGGCCACGCCGGTGTCCCTGCAGATCGCCAACCCCACCCGCCAACCGTCCACATCGAGCACGACCGGGGCGTCGCCGGGCCGGAACCGGCGGGCCTCCGCGTCCCCCAGCCACATTTTCCGGTACGCCACACTCGCACCGCCGCCGGTCACCGCCAGCATCGCGATGTTCTCGCCGGTGACCGGCGCACCGACCAGGGCCAGCGCACCGGCCTCGGCGCACGCGTCAACCAGTGGCGTCAACCGCGGGTCGTCGACCGACACGACCGGCGCGTCCAACTCGTACCCGGTCAGCGACAGCTCCGGAAAGACCACCACCCGGGCGCGCGCCGCGCGGACCGCGGCGGCGTGCGCCCGCGCGTTCGCCGCGACATCCAGGGGTACGCACGCCGGCTGGACCACGGCGAGCCGCAGCGGGGTGCGGCTTTCCACACCCCCACCGGTGTGGTCGACCCGCGCGGTCGGGCGGTCGGCCCCATGGTCGGCTCTCAGGATGACTTCGTAACGTGGGCGCATGATTCGAACGTCCCACGCCGTGTTCGCCACCGGAACCCCCGCCGCCGCAGCGGAGCCACCACAGGACGGGATCGTCGGCTACGTCACTGACCTGGTGGAACGACTCGGCGGGCCGGGTGCCGGCCTGGCGGTGGCGTTGGAGAACCTCTTCCCGCCGATCCCCAGTGAGGTGATCCTGCCGCTGGCAGGGTTCGTCGCCGCGCAGGGGCGGATGAGTCTGGTCGGTGCGATCTTCTGGACCACGCTGGGTTCGGTGGTGGGCGCGCTCGCGCTCTACCTGATCGGCGCGGCCCTGGGGCGCG
This sequence comes from Micromonospora sp. H61, assembly GCF_018070325.1. GTDB lineage: Bacteria > Actinomycetota > Actinomycetes > Mycobacteriales > Micromonosporaceae > Micromonospora > Micromonospora salmantinae. The sequence goes on along the minus strand of NZ_JAGPXY010000132.1, from coordinate 2,872 downwards.
ACCGGATGCGCGCCATCGTTTCCCGGCTTCCGCTGGTCAAGCTCAGCGACGTGGACCGGACCGAGGCGTGGTTCCTGCGGCACGGTGTGAAGGCGGTCTTCTTCGGCCGGATGATCCCGATCTTCCGGAGTCTGATCTCCATCCCGGCGGGCGTGGAGCGGATGCCGGTGACCACGTTCCTGCTCTACACCACGCTGGGCAGCCTGATCTGGAACACCACATTCGTGCTCGCTGGCTACCTGCTGGGCGACAACTGGCACCTCGTCGAGGGCTACGTCGGCACGCTCCAGAAAGTGGTGATCGTGGTCTGCGTGGCGGCGGCTGCCTGGTTCGTCGGGTCCCGCGTGCTCAAAGCCCGCCGCGCCGCCCGCAACCCCGAGCCGACCGAACCCGAGCAGAGCGCAATGAACGGGATGCCCGACCCGGGCGGTCGCGGCACCCTCTACCGAAGCGGATCGTGGGCCTCGGACGAGCGGTAGCCAGCCCTCTGCTGGTTCCCTTTGCTCTGCTTCACCCCACGCACCACCCCCGGGTCGCCTGCGGGCGGATCAGATGAGGCGGAGCAAGGGGGACCAGGCGTGGTGCGGAAGGCGGGCGAGGTGATGGGGGAGCGGCGAACCGGCGGGTGGTGGCTTCGGCTCCGGCTGCCGCTCGGCGTCGCCGTCGGCATCGCGACGGCCGCCGTCGAGCTCGCCTTCCTCGCCGTCGCAGCCGCCGCATCCAGCGTGCGCGCGGTAGCGCCTGCGGCCGGCCGTCGGGTCGCTGACCTGACCGACCGGTACGGGGAGCGGCTGGTACGGATGGAACATCGCCGCCTCACCGGGCTGCTCGCCGCAGAGGATCTGCCCGCGCCGAACACCGTGGCGACCCGCCGGCAGCTCGGCTACCTGGCCGCCCGACTGTTACCCGGCACGCTCGGCCTGTTGGCGTACACCGTGCTCGGCGTCGGCATGGTGCTGGCCGGGATCGTGCTGCGCGCGGCGCTGCGCGGAGAGCTGACCCTCCTCGACGCCCTGTCCCAGATCGCCGTCGGGGCGGTGCTGTTACTGCTCAACGTTCAGGCCGTTGCCAGCATCGCCGCGCTCGACATCCGGCTGGCGCGACGACTGCTCGGGCCGGGAAGTCGGGCCGAGCTGACGCGGCGGGTCCATGAGCTGACCACCAGCCGGGCCGGGGTCATCGCCGCTGTCGACGCCGAACGGCAGCGCATCGAACGCGACCTGCATGACGGCCTCCAACAGCGGCTGGTCGCCCTCGGCATGCTGCTCGGCCGGGCCCGGCGCGCCCGCGACGCCGACCGCACACACGCACTGCTCGCCCAGGCGCACGAGGACGTGCAGCGGGCCATCGAAGAGTTGCGCGAGGTGGCATGGCGGGTCTACCCGTCAGCACTGGACGACAGCGATCTGGGCGAGGTCCTGGCCATCGTCGCCCGCGGATCCGAGGTGCCGGTGCGGATCCGCTGCGAGCTGCCCGTCCGCCCCGACCGGCAGGTCGAGACGGTGCTGTACTTCGTGGCCTGCGAGGCGCTCACCAACGCCGCGAAACACGCCGCCGCTACCCTGGTCACTGTCGAAATCGGAGTACGGGATGGGTGGATCCGGATGCGCGTACACGACGACGGCGTCGGCGGGGCGGACCCGGCCGGACGCGGGTTGTCCGGGCTCGCGCGGCGGGTCGCCGCGCTGGACGGTCGGCTGCTGGTGACCAGCCCGGCCGGAGGTCCGACGACAGTGCTGGCGCAGCTGCCGTGCGACTAGTCCTCGCCGAAGACTCGACGCTGCTCCGGGAGGGCCTGACGCGGCTGCTCGCCGACGAGGAGCACGAGGTGCTCGCGGCGGTCGGGACCGCCGACCAGCTTGTCGAGGCGGTCGGACGATCACGTCCCGACGTGGTCGTCACCGACGTCCGGATGCCACCCAACCACACCGATGACGGGCTACGGGCCGCCCTGGAGATCCGTCGTCGGTGGCCCGACACCGGCGTCCTCGTGCTCTCCCAGTACGTGGAGCGGCGTTACGCCGGGCGGCTGCTCGCGGACCGTCCCGAGGGAGTTGGCTACCTGCTCAAGGACCGGGTCGCCCAGGTGGACGACTTCCTTGACGCACTCGACCGGATCGCCGCCGGAGGCACCGCCCTCGACCCGGAGGTGGTCCGTCAGGTGGTGGCCGGCTCGGATCGGCCCGACCCGTTCGGTCGGCTCACGCCGCGGGAACGGGACGTGTTGCACGAGATGGCCCAGGGCCATACGAATCTCGCCATCGCCCAGCGGCTGCACGTATCGCAGAGCGCCGTCGAGAAGCATGTCAACGCGATCTTCGACAAACTCGACCTCGCACACACAACGGGCTACAGCCGACGAATCCTCGCAATCCTGCGCTACCTGGGCACCTGACCCGCCCGGACTCGCATGCCGGGCACGGCGGCGGCCAGGCATGCGGAATCGGACGCCGGGCACGGGCGTCCCGGGCCGGGCATGATCGACGCGGGTTCCTTGATGTCGGGGGTGTCCGGGTGTCCGGGATGCCCCGACTTCCGTGGACCCGAGTGGATCACCCGGTGAGGGCCGGTTCGACGACGTGGGCCCGGTGTCGTGTGGGCGCTTTGTCCGTTGGTGGGTGCTTGTGGGGTGTGGCCGGGCGCACTCGTGGGCCGGAATCATGGCCGGGCCGGGGTCGTTACACACCCTGACGATCGCAGTACCACCGACCGGCCGCCGGACCCCTGACGGCTGGTCGCGCAGGTGGAATGCCAGCCTCCACCGGGTCGTTACAGTCCCCACGAACGACCACCGGGCACCGCCACGACGAGGGTGCTCATGGATGGGCCGACCCCGGAATGACCCCGGCCCGCCGGTCGTTACACAGGGACC
>NZ_JAGPXY010000131.1 GCF_018070325.1 Micromonospora sp. H61 | reverse complement strand
GTGTCGAGGCCTACGGTCCCGACGGCATCTAGATGGCACGGACTCCCCTCACTGACGAAGGGTAGTAGGCATCGTCGGTGCCGCTCAACTTCGACCGAACCTCCCGGATCTTCGACTTGCCGTCGCGAAGCGCCGCGTGCCCCTCATCCGTGAGCCGCCGACGAGCATCGATCAAATGGAGGCGCTGCGCGGTCGCCAGCATGAACTGAAGGTCGAAGATCTTCAGTCGCAGAACGGTCATCAGCCAGTCGTCCGTACGCGGTGGACGGTCGAGCGCGGCCAGCACGAGAAGCAAGCGCTGCGCATTGTAGGAGTCGCGGTAGCGCCCCGAACGTATGTCAGAGTGCCTCAATAGCTCCGCGATCCCGTCAAGATCCGGGGGCGCACGGTGCCCCGCCAGGCTCTCCTGCTGCCCCGGCGTCAGGCGCCGATGCCCTTCCGCGAAAAAGCCGACCCACGGCTGCACCACGGGTGTGCCCGCCCACAGGATGTTCGGCAGATTATTCGGCAGCGTATGGCCGATGACCAGCAGTGACTCGCTCCGCTTATAGCCGAGTTCGAGGGACTTCCTAATGGCGTACCGGCTGGCGTACCGGCGGCAGAGGTCACGGACCTCGTTGCGTTCGGCCGGGGTCCAGCGCGCGGAGCTGAAGTCTCCGCCGAACTCGACGGATCTGATGTCATCGGCAAGTCGATGGCGACTCACGGTGCGCATGCCCAATGGAGAACACGCGTAGGTGACGATCACGAACGTGACCAGCTTGTAGGATCGCCAACTACGAATTGATGGGTTTGCCCACCATTTGTCGAGGTATCCCGTGATGGTACTGCCCGACGCGATGTTGTCGTCGATGAGCACGACCGTCCGCACTCGATGCTCCCGCAACTCCTCGATCTGCGGCAACGCCATCACCGATCCCGAACGTCGCAGGGTCTTCGACACCTCGCTGATGATGTTCGCGGTGATGTGCTCGCTGCCGTCCAACGGGCCGTAGGGCCGGTCCGGGAACGGCTCGGAGTACGCCAGTTCCTTGTCAACTGGCCGTACCGGATAAAACGCTACCGGCCCGGCGGCTGCGGCCTGGGCGGCGACGTCGTGCATCAGCTGCTTCATGCCGGCACGGAATTCATCGGAAGAGACGAATCGCAGCGAGTCAAGGAGCCGGGCCGCTACGGGCTGGTCAGCGGGGAGGAAGTTGTTCAGCCAAAGTCGTCCCTCCTGCGTGTCGCTGAGGCGATCGGCCACCACGAGATGAGTCTACTTCAGCGAGCTTCACCGGGTCACATGCTGAGTGGCTGCTAGACCCTGTGGCCGTTAATCCCCGGGACTGATGGCGAGCAGCGACCGACTCAAACAGGGATAGCCCCTCGACGGAATCCACGATGGGCGCAATGATCGGGGACTTGACGGCCAACCAAGGCTGGTGGACCGCAGCCGCTTGCCGGCGTTGCTCCCCACGCCCGTAGGGGTATGCCGGTGACCACGACGCCGAGCAGCGCCGAGATGGCGTGCTGCCCATGCCCCTGGGGTGGGACGTCGTAGTCTCGTCGCGCATCTGCTGTTCCGCTGTGCTCCCGACGCCCGTGGGGGTGGGCCATCGGCGGACTTGAGCCTGCGGCACCCCGCCGTGCTCTCCACGCTCGTGGGGGTGGCCGTCCCGGTCGACGATCAACCGCCGCAGGTCGTCACGGACAGCGTCAGCGTCCCACACCGCCCGGAAGAGCAGCCGCTGCATCGCGTCCGGCCGGGCGTGTCCAGCCTGCTCCGCCAACTGCCAGCACGTCTTCACCTCAAGATCGGACAGCAGCCCCGTCACGAACGCCGCCGTACGACGAGGCTCCACCCGCCCGAACCGACCCGCGAACGAGTCGAGTACCCCGGCCAGAATCCGCTGCCACCGGGCAGGGTTTACGCTGTGGCGCCCGGCCACCACACGATCTTCAGTCAGGTCCACAACCGTTGATGATCAGCGGTGGCCGCCTATCGAGGCGAGGGCGATGTGGGCACCTTTGGAACCGGACCGTTCAGCAGTGACGGCGCACTGGACTTCCTTGACGAACTAGCCGAGCGAGCGCCACAACAGCGCGTCGAGGCACTGCGGCACATGCTCGGCTACGTCCTAGCCAACCGCGGCCTCCTCTGGCGGGAGTACTTCCCCGACCAAGTAGTCGCGGCGGCAGCCCTCGTGGCCACTACCCTTCCCGGCGGCGAGCAGCTACAGCACCGCCTTTCGCAAGTGTCCGACGATCCAAGCGCAGTGATTCTGCCCGAGCCAGTGCCCGACCTTGCCACGTCCGCGCTCGATGCGCTGCTTCGTGGCCGGTCCCGGCGGACCCTGGCATCAAGGATGGACGACCGAGACCGACCAGGCCGAGGTGCAGCAGACCATCGACGGTCTTACCGCCATCCTCGAAGCAGCGAACTCGTAAAGACCGCCAGAGACACCATGTCAACCGAAGATCGCGAACGGCGGCTGCCGTACTAGTACTCCAGCCGCATGCCCACGATCGTCGACCTTGTCAGCGGCAGATCCGGATACCTCGCTAGGTGCGATGTTTCAAGACGGACGGCGGTTGGTTGCTCCGCCTGGCTGACTCAGGCCGGGCCACCCGGAGCATCGGGCAACGCGAACCAGCGGCCCTCAACCACCTCACGTAGGTAACCATCGCGGGCAAGGTCGATACACGCCTCGACGATCTCCTCATGGTTGTAGCCGTCATCGGCGGCTTCGTCGAGGAACCAGCGAATACGCCATGCGTCGAATGCTTCGACCTCGCGCCCGAGGACGGGATCGGTGACCAGGTCGACGTCGACCACCCTGCGGTCGGAGCTGACCATGCGGCACCCCGCGCCGTGGACGGTGTACTCGATCCCGCTGTGGGTGAGGCCTTGCCGGGGCAGTTCCCGGCGCGAGCGAACCGCCGCCAGAAGATCCGCGATGTCCGCGATGGGGAGCAAGTCGGCAAGTAGGCGACCACGTATATCGCGCAAATCAGCGGCGAACCGCCGAACAGCGGCAGTCGATGAGGCATCCCGCGCCATGCCGTCCAGTATGAGGATCCTGCCCACAGGTGTGATCACCCTTGGTCACCGGACATCCTCTGATCGGCACACGAGTTTGCGCTGAAGCAACCGAGCCGGCTTGCACAGCATGACCTCTCGCGGCCGAACGGAGGCCACGCTCAGCAGATCCCGAGCGCGCACACGGAGGGTGTCGCGCACCTAAGCGAAAGACCTGCGAGGGCCTCCCTCACGTCAGGTCCTCGCGCTCGGGTCTATCGACCGTCCTGGGTGGTCGTGCTCCGCGACCCGTTCCCCGGAGAGGACGTCATCGGGTCGAAGTTGGTCACCTCCAGAGCCTGTAACGATCGCGTGAGACCCGTTGAGCTCCACCACCACGAGGTCCACGTCCCGCTCCTGCCTGCCGTGTTCGTCGCAGGCGCGGTCGAAGCGGTCCCCAGGACGAGCCCAGTGGCGCGGGTGAAACCCCGGCTCACCCTCCAGGCGCCAACCCTCAGCGAGAACCCGGACAGACTCGACGAAGAAACTCAGACGCTCGATGCGCACAGGTTAAATGCTGCAGGACCTCGGACGAGACCGCCATCCGACGCCGCGCCTTATCGTCGCTGCCGTATCGGCACTGGGCTACGCTGTCCGTTGCCATCATGATCGCGAGGTTGAGCGCAGCCTGCTGCGGTCCGGCATACGTGATGGGCGCAGCCGGTCGCGCCAAATCTGACGGGCGCGACGAGCGGAGCCTGTGCCACCATTCTCATCGTGCGCGTCATGCTAGACACCAATCTCTGGTCCTCCATCGGCGACGACGGGGTGGCTCACACGTTCGATGGTCTGATGGCGGCGCACGACCTTGAGGTTGTCGTGGCACCGAGCACCCTGATGGAGGTCATCCGGCTTCCAGTGCCGCATGCGCGGCAGCGGATCATCAGCGCGATGGGAACCGGTCCACGTCGTCGACTCGCGACCGAAGCGGAGTCAGAGTCGGCGGAGGTAATTTCGGAGGTTCGTCGGCATCGGCCGCACTGGCTGCGCTCGATGCCAGACACCGACCGAGCGGCGTCTCTTCATACCTTGTGGACGAAGCAGATGTGGCGCAAGGCATTTCACGACTCGCAGTCGCTGCATGATCACGAGGTGCGCCACCAGCGTCCGAAAGCCGATTACCTCTTGCGACGCCAGCGCGAGCAGCGCACCGAAATGCTGCAGGTCAAGTTCACCATCAGACCCCTCACAGCCGTGACTGTCACGCCTGTTGCCGACGCCCCGGAGTCGTATCTCGCTGGCTGGTCCGGTGAATCGGTAGAGATGTGGCGGGTTGAATGCCGGGACCTGTACTGGCATCAGCTCGCCGTTGTAGGCAATCGAGCAGTCTTGAGCGGCGAGGACGCGACGTTCGCCGACTGGGTCGGGGCCTACGTCGACTTGCGGGTGCTGCGCTCCAGTCGCTCCGCCTTCACTGGTTTCTGGTTCAGCGAGGTCGCCATCAAGGCGATGCGGCGTAACTGGATTCGATGGGCGGCCCGACTCGCCCAAACCAGCTTCAAGATCACAAGAGGGAACCCGTTCGACGAACAGCACAGCTCCTACCTGGTCGACTGCGACCTCTTCCTGTCCGCCGATGCAGGGTACGTGTCAGTTCTGGAACTCGTGCGGTCAGATGCGCCGTTCCCGATCGCCGAGTCACGACTGGTCAGCGGAGATCGCAGTGTGCCCGTCCTCGATCGGATCGCTGCCGCCTTGTGAGAACGGACGGCTGCCTGCCGAGCAGGGCTCAGTCCTTGACCTTGGTCGGGCTCCGACGGCCCTCGACTGGGCCCAGCTTCCCTGGAGCTCCTGGATTTCAGGTCCGGTGGCGGAGTCGATGGTGGGCGTCTACCGAATCCGCCGCCCTGGTCAGGCGCGCCTCACGTACATCGGCCAAGGGCTGATCCGGGCCCGACTGGCCGCTCATGCCGCCAAGAGCCAACGTGAAGGCCACCGGCAACGCGCCGCGTTCAGCCAACCCCTCGAAAGTTCCTGGGCAGGCCTGCCTGGCTCTCCGACACAACTGCTCGAGATCGAGTGCGACCTGATCGCCAGTCACGCCCTTACATCCGGAATCGCGCCCGAGGCTCAATTTCTGGGGTGACGGAGGGTCACCTCCAGATCAACCGTCGATGCGCCGCGACCTCTTCGGTGCCGCCGAAGAGGTCTCCAACCTGAAGGGCCTGCTCAGGACGTTGTCCATGGGATCGGTGTCTCGAATGACGGAACTACGGCGGACTCCAGCAAGCTCACCCGCAACCCTCCACATCGATCCGCAGCACGCCTACAGACATGGCTTCCGGCGTACCGGGACGCCGGCGGGCGCCAGCCGTCCCGGGAGCAGCAACGCCTGACCACTTCGACCTCTACTGGGAGGTCACGCCGCACCGCTCCACTGCATCACCACAGGTCAAAGCCCTCGTCGCTGTCCGGCGTCGGTGAGCACTTCGGGCGCGGAGACCACTTCGCCAACCTGCACCCAATCTGCTCCCAGCTGCAAGGCCAGGCCAACCAACGACTCCTTACCGCCTTGACCCGCGCACACTCCCCTACCAGGCGACATAGAGCGCTGCCGACTGCGACGCAGAGCCGCAGAGCACTCTGCGGGAACCAGGACGCCGCACCGACTCTGACCTGCGGCAACGTGAAGACGCAGGCAGGGGTGGGTGCGGTTGAGCGCCGTTCGGTGCCGTTGGACGCAGTTCAAGGCTGTTCAGACCACCCCGCTGCTCCCACCCTGCTCCCCCACTCTCGGGCCCGTGGCCGGTCGTCAACAACTCCCGCGCGCTCGGTCTCGGCACTGGGATGACCTGTCCGCGGCAGATGAGCCTGCTCCTGCTGGATTCGTGCCGATCCGCTTGCGCCATGCTGGTCCCCCGCCGATCACCCGGGCACCGAAGTCGGCCTCCTTGAGGGTCCGGGACGCGACGATCTTCGGGTGGCCCGCCTTCCAGTAGACAGGTCGGAGCCGGTCGGCCGTACCCGACAGGCCCACCCGCGGAAGACCAGGGTTCGGTGTCGCAGGAAACCTCTCGATTCGAGCGCGGGCATCGACCACAATTGCCACCGTGGAACGCGAGCGCCTGGTGAAGTTGAGCAAACGGATGTCAAAGGCACTCCGGCACGATCCCGACCGCGCCGGCCTGCTGCTAGAACCGCGCGGGTCGCCAGGACGACTCCGCGATCTTCGGCGGTATGACCAGCGTGGGGATGCCGGCGTGCCAGGTGGCGTGCCAGGCGCCGGGAGGAAGCGCCAAGGTGGCACACACTTCGCCCGCCAACTCATCGGGGCTACGGCCGCGCCACGGGGTGTCGACGAAGACGTGGTAATCGCGATCGATCTGAAGGGCGACCCGGAACAACTCCTGATCGCGGTAGACGTTGGCGACCCAACTGGGTCGGAGGTTGTAGGTGAGCAGCCGCTCGCGGTGCACATCCGTCAGGACACGTCGGCCTGCCGTTCGCTGCGGCGTCGTCAGGCTGACGGCGAGGGGATGCCGCCCGCGTCGGTGATGACGTGGTGTTTCGAGCCTGGCTTGCGGCGGTCGACCGGGCTCGGACCGGTTTTGGGCCGCCCTTGAGGGCCCGGACATGGGTTCCGTCGATCACCGCCCGGGACATGTCGAGCTGGTCGGCGGCTCTCAGCTTGCCGTGCAGG
>NZ_JAGPXY010000130.1 GCF_018070325.1 Micromonospora sp. H61 | reverse complement strand
CGGCCGGTTCGGCCCAGACTTCGTGACAGCACACCGGGCGATGCCCGGCGCGCGCACACCGGAGCAGCGGCAGCTGACCTACGACATCGCGGTCGACCCCGGCTTCGAGCACTGGCGGCGCTGGTACGGCGAGCAACTGGCGCTGCTGCCCAGCCCGCAGGCCGACGCGCTCGCCCGGCGCCTCCGGCTGGACGAGCACTTCTGGCCCGTCACCTTCGAGCTGGCGGCCGGCGCCAAGATCCGATCAGCCGATGAAAGGATCAAGGCTGGTGGTGATGGCTCGCTGTGTCGATCTGGGGCAAATCGGCTGTCACGGACATCAAAGGGCGGGGTTGTTTAGTCGATGCTCTTCTGGCACATTCTGACTGACCGCTACCGTTCCAGGACTAACACCCGCCTTACCAGATGAAGGACAGCGAACCTTGGCTGCTCAAAAAGGCCCCGGTAATCCCAAGCGGGTCCCGCTCGCTGCTTGGCAGGTTCGCCGCGCGATAGAACGTGAGTTCGGCGGGCTGATTAGCATGACCGACCCTGCGGCGCTCAGGGATTCGAATGGCCAAATGTTTCGGACCCGAGCTGCCGCCGCCCTCGTGGTCCGCGGTCTGCTTGGATGCGACAATGCGACCGCCGGCCAAAGTGTCACCGACGGATTTCAAGATGAAGGGATAGACGCGGTTGCCACCGACGGTAACTCGCGGCTGTGGCTGATTCAGAGCAAGTGGAGTGACTTTGGAGATCAGTCTCTATCGGTAACTGACATCAATACACTCCTGGTTGGTCTTCGAAAGGTGCAGAGACGGGAGTTCGATCAGCTCAACGAGCGATTGCAGGCCAAGGAAAAAGAAATCGTCCGGGTTCTCGACAATCCGCACCGCACAATTACCTTAGTCCTAGTGGTAATGGGTGTCCAAAAACTCTCGGTGGCTGCCATGCGGCGGCTCGATGAGCAACTTGCCGACTACAATCGCATCAACAGAGATCGGCCAATTATTGGGTACCGCGTTTTCCTTCTCAATGATCTGCGCGATATCCTTCGCGATGCCTTACAGGAGCAGCCGATCAGCCTAACTGTCAAGATGAAGTCGTGGCACCGGATGTCCGGCCATCTTGAGGCATATCAGGGTGAGGTTGCTGTTGGATCCGTCGCCGCTTGGCAAGAGCAGCACGGTAACAGGCTTTTCGAGAAGAACCTAAGGAAGCCTCTTGGGAGCACTGAAGTTAACCTAGGCATGGTGAACACTCTCCTTCAGGAGCCCGAAAACTTTGGCGCTCTGAACAATGGTATTACTATGCTTTGTGAATCGCTAGTTCCTAATCTGTTTGATCCCAGCGATCCTGAGAGCTCGGTCGGCTTGGTGGTGCAGGGCGCAAGCATTGTGAACGGCGCGCAAACGGTGTCTGCCGTTAGTGAAGCCGTGAGGCGTGACGCGCTCAAAACGCGGGTTGCTCACGTGTCGGTTAAGGTGATCGCCGTGGGCAATGCGCCAGCAAGTTTTGGTGTGCAGATTACGCAAGCTTCGAATAAGCAAAACCAAGTTGAGTTGCGTGACTTTGTGGCGCTCGACTCTCGGCAGGCCGATATCGAGGACGACTTCCGCCTTTCTCTGCCTCAACGCTATGTGGTGAAGCGAGGGGAAGTCCCCCCGCAGGGTGCGGAAGGTTGCACTGTAGACGAGGCAGCGAAGGCACTCGCCTGCGTGCACAGTGAGCCAGATATCGTAATCCGCGCTACGGCGGACTCCGACCTTCTGTGGGAGCAGGGAAGCCTTGGCGCTTATTCGATTCTATTTCAACGGCATCCGCGATCTGCATTCGAGATCTGGAATCTGGTCCAAATTCAGCGTGCCATCGGGGTCGCGTTAAGCGACAGCGGTGAGCGCCGAAGGGACCGTGCCGCAAGTGTTGCCGATCGCGGCGATCTGCTCATCGCTTATATCGTTATGAAGACGCTGCCGCTAAGTGGCGTAGCATCCCCTGACTTCGATATCGAGCCCCAGCTTGCGGCGGTGCCGGCAATTACGAGTCTTGCGCTTGACTGGCTGGTCGGTCACATCGACGCTGAGTACGGCCCAAACTCGTCAATCACAAACACGTTCGCAATCCCGCAGAGGCTTACTCGCCTAGTGGAGATGGTGACGGCGTCCGTCAAAGATGTCGATGGGCCCCCTCAGCTCCCGGAAAACTACCGCCGTACGCGCACACGGCGTCCCAACGCAACGCCCACCCTGGTCGACGCAAGCCGCATTAAAGATGGCACTACGATCATTTATCAGCCAGGCACCAGTGGTGAGCAAAATGCTCTACAAACTTGGCTCGATGATGACCCGAGGCGGAGCCAAGCATCTTGGCTCAACGACCGCGCAAAGCCATTGTTGTGGGCGATTGATGGTCGGCAGTACTCGCCAACTGGGCTGACATATCATCTCTGGGACCTTGCCCAATGGGCCGAAGGTCGGCCGCAAGCGGCGCAAGGACCCGCGCGCTGGCTGGTTCCCGGAGAGGGGACGCTAGCCGACCTGGCAGCGGAGATCCTTGATCGTCAGGAGGATGTCGACTAGGCGGTTGAGCGTATGGTGCGCGCTGACGGTGCTCCTCAACAGCAGCAGCTGCGGTCGTCCAGCGTCCACGACTGTCGCCTCGTTAGCCAATGTATGCCGCCGCATCCGCCCAGCCCTTACCGGCTCGAAGCTGTCGGACCGACCGGATACGTTAGTTGAATGCCTCAATCGCTGTGGCGGGTCGCGCCGCCTGCCTTACTGGTGGGAGACACCTGTGCGCTCATGAACGATGTCGTTCAGGGCACTCGTAACGGCCGGCTGACAAGTCTCATTGTGGCACTTGATCACGACACCTACCGGCTAGTCATCTCTAGGCATGTGCTCACCGAGGTCGAACGTGACCTGCCAGGCTATGCGGCGGACCGAAGAGTTGACGCTGTAGAGGCCGTGCGCCGGTGGCGACGGTACTACCTGCAGTACGCCCGGGTCGTAGACGTGCCGGACGAGTGGGGCACCACCCACCCGCAGGTTGCCGAGGTCGAGCAGCGGCATCCCACCGACGCGCCGACGGCGCGGCTGGCCGCTGCCTTGGCCCAGTGCTGCGTCCTTACCGAAGATGGGGACCTGACCGACTACGGGTTCGGCTCCCACAACTGGCTGCCCCTCACTCACGCCGGCGCCAATCACGCCGAGTTCGAGATGGCCGTCACCGCCGTCGGCCTTCCGGCGGTGGTGACTTCCTTGGCGATCTGGGGGGTGGGCCGGACGTTCGTGCGAGCTCCACATGGCCTGCAGGCAACAACACTGCTGCTGGCAGCAGCGGCTGCCTATTGGTGGCAGAAGGGTGGCCGAGCCGAGCGCCATCTTCACCAAATGAAGGCTGCGGCGCAGCGAGCCTTGGGCGTCGCTGGCCCGTTCGGGTTCGAGCTGCTGACGACGTACGCCACCGCTGTCCAGACACAAGCCGGGCGTGCAGTCGAACCGGCCCGTGTGACCGTTTTGAGCGAGCGCATCGCTCGAACCCTCGCACTTGGCTCGAACGAGGGCATGCTTGCCCGCGAGATCGCTGCCGCCTTGGGCATGACGGAGTCACCGGAGTACGCAGCAGCGAAGGTCCGCTCAGCACTTCGCTCCAGTGCCGCGTACGTTGAAGTCAGCCGCGGACGGTGGCATCTCGGATGTCGCGCTAGGACCGAACCGCTGCCACTGCCTGACGATGAGTATCAGGAGTGGATGACGCGTGCGTTCGGGTACCTGCTGAAGCAGGTCGCCGGACGCGCCGGGTTAAAGAACGAGATAACTGGGCCGCCGTTGCCAATGCAACGGGGCGACCGGTTGGGAGGCTCGGAGGCCTCTTAACCCCTGGCGAAGCCGCAAGAGCCGCGACGGCAGCCCGCTACCGGCCTGGAAGCAGGACCTGAATGCCCAGCACCGCACCGTCTGCGCATAGGTCGAACCACCCTGGCCAGAATGAAGAACCCGAAGATCCTGCGTGACTACCGCCGCGCCGCCCGCACACTGACCGCTGCTGCTTCTGGTATCGCCAACCTGCACAACATCGCCCTGACCTGGTGATCACAGATCCGGCCCCAGGCAACGCCTCCACACCGTTACGAGACAGCCCTTAGACACCATAGTGACCCTTATGGACACTCCGGCGCAGGCTGGTTCGCCCGTGTTGGCTTAGCGATCAGGCGATGCAATGTAGCAGCCGATGGTGAAAGCGGCAGTCCGCGGCGTCGACTCTGCCCAGAAGCCCTGGCTGCCTGGCCGCTACATCCAATACGAGCTATCTAATTCGTATTCATGTTTGCGGAAATTCGAGTTCCCCCAATCGATCTCGTCGCCTCCATCGACTACCTTTAGCAGCAGCTGCATAAACGTCGAACGCGGTGTGGGTGGGGTGTTTAATCTAATGCCATGTTGCACTAATTCAAGCTCTCTGCGACTGGGAGGCGCTTCGAGCATACGCAAAATGTCAATCACCTCGCTTGACAGCCACTCGCCGGCCTGAGTAAGCGCGCGGATCTGAGCGCAAATCCGAAGAAGGGTTCTGCCAGCCGAGCTCACACAGTAGTCCTGGGTGCCACTGCGCGGTTGCAAGAGCAGCCCACTCATCTGAAGCCGGAGAACTTGTTCCTTGATGGAGCGCGGACCGATCCGAAGACGTGCACCCATTTGTGAATAGTTGGTGAACCCTTCGGTGGCGATCGAATAGAGCACCTGCAGACCGACGTCCGGCATGCTGATGGAGTACGTGAAAGCCCGCAGCCCGTTAGGACTCAATCTGCCGAAAACGACGTTGAAGAGGACGCTTTCCGCAACTTCCCGCTCCAACTGTCGCGCGATCAAGCGACGAGCATTATCGGAGTCGGCATCAAAGTCTGCCGGGATCCAGAAGACATGCAGCTTTTTAAGCGGCTCCCTTCTGTTGCTAGATCGAAAATCCTGTGTTGCCTCATGGAACGTCGAACGGTGCCGGGTCGTATCTCGGGCGATATAGGCAGCGATGTGCGCGTCGGAGGCAAATAGAAGTGTTCGCAGATCTTTGTCAACACCTTCGGGGTGTCTCCATAGCGTCTGACCATCCAAGGCATACTCCCAGCTTTCCGCGAGAACGCAGGAAAAGTCGAACTTCTTGCGTCGACTTTCGCGGTAGGAGTAGAGATCTGAGTTCGCAAAGCGCGATATAGTTGACAGGAAGACGTCGGAAAGGAATTGATGTTCGGGTGACTCTGCCATCCACTCAGCATAGAAGGGGGGTATGACGTCTTCTCGGCACCCGCCTCGGACGCGCTCATCGCAGGGAAGGAGGTCTAGCAGCCGATGGCCTTGGCTGGCATTCTTGCGTTACTCCGCGTGCACAGATTGCATCTGCCGTCGCTGCAGACCGAAGATGATCTCCGAATTGGCAGGACCTCCATGTGGGGTTGCTGCATCGACCACCTCCGGTGAACAATTCGGCGTCGGGCTAGCGGATATCATGCGCGTTAGTCAGGTACTCTCGCCGGACGGGCGGTGGTTAGCCCGGCGCCGAGACGGGCAGCGGTGGATCCGTGACCTCACCGGGAACACTGAACGGGCCGGCCCGCCCGGGTACGAATTGCGGCAGTCGTCGACCGACGGACGGGCGTTGCTCCTCGGGCAACCCTCCGGCGCCGACGAGGCGTACGCAGCGTTCACCCTTCCGGGCAGGGAGTTGCGCCCACTGGCGTTACGCGGGACGCCGAACCACCGACATTCCTTGATGGGCGTGAGCTCGCCACCGCGGAGTTCAACGTCGGTCCGAACGCCCGACCGCGCCGCCAGCTCACCATCGCGATCCAGGATGTCAACGGCGGCAGTGCTCGCTCGGTGTCGCTGGCCACTACCCATGAGGTTGGCCCCAGAGATATCCGCAACGCGCTCGCCCCGCTCGTACGCGGCGGCGGCGATCCGCCGGCGGTGTGAGCTTTGGTGACCCCGCAGGAGGAGGTCCCGACCGGCAAGTCGGAGGGGCGCTGACGGTGCCCCCCAATGACGTTGGTTGGGGTCGATTTGCGCTCCGGTCGATCGGCCGGCCGGATCGACCTCGTGGTGCCCCGGGGTGGCAAGGGCGAGTACTTCCTCGGTCTCGCCGGCGCCGAGGCCTCCTGAGGACTTGACAGTGGGTGCCGGTGAGCTGGCTGCCGTTGACCCGGCCACCGGCCAACGTCGGGTACTGACATCGCTGCCGGACCGTACGCGGGTGATCCTCCCCTGGCGGCTGAGGGCCAGAGGGTGAGCCAGAGGTCTCGTCCGGTGCTGGACTGTGTGGCCGGCTTGGGTCCATTGCTTCGGATAGGGTCGATGGCGCCCTGGGTTGCGCCACGGATGAGGTGACAGGTATGGCACGGTCGGTGCAGATCCGTATCTACACGGTCCGTGCGGGGCTGTTGGACGAGTGGGTGGACAGGTGGCAGCGTTTGGTCGTCCCGCTGCGCCGTGATCTCGGTTTCGAGATCCATGGGTCGTGGAAGGACCGAGCGCGGAATCAGCACGTCTGGGTGATCTCGCACGAGGGCCCTGAGTCGTTCGATGAGGCCAACGCGGCCTACTGGGCCTCTGAGCAACGTAAGACGCTCGGCTTGGATCCGGACGATTACCTGGTGGGTGAGGAGACCCGCGAGGTCGAGCAGACGCTATGAGTCCGCGTCGCCGGGCAGTAGGTGCGCCTGCCTCTCGTCGTCCGTGAGCGCGCGGAACACCCGCGAGCGCGCTACCGCGGTCAGCTCGGCCAAGTCGACGGCTTCTTCCCAGACGCGGGCAGTGCCGTCCGCTGAACCCGTCACGACCTGCCGCCCGTCCGGCAACCACGTCAGGCTGGTCACGCCGTCACGGTGGACGCCGATCACCTCACTGTGGTCGTCGTCCGCGCTGCCCCAGACCCGTACGGTGCGGTCGTCGGAGCAGGATGCGAGGCGCTGGCCGTCCGGTGCCCATGCCACCGTGCGGACGCGCTTGTCGTGGCCGGTCAGTACCCGCGGCTGGTCTGTGCCGGTGAGGTCCCAGACGCGGATGGTCCAGTCGGCGGAGCAGGTGGCAACCCTGCTCTCGTCAGGCGCCCAGCTGATCGCGTCCACGTAGTTCTGGTGACCGGAGTGGACCGTGCTGTCGCCGGGGTGCTCGATGTCCCAGACGCGGACGGTTCGGTCGTCCGAGCCGGAGGCGAGGTAGCGGCCGCTCGGGGACCAGGCGAGCGCTCCTACCCAGTCGGCGTGTCCGCGCAGGACGCCGGCGGAACTGCGTGTGCGGACGTCCCAGACTCGTACCGAGTTGTCCTTGCAGCCTGCTGCCAAGCGGGACCCGTCCGGTGACCAGGCCAGCGATTCGACCTCGGCCCCGAAGCGCACGTCGCCG